>NZ_CAUSQT010000009.1:0-44816 GCF_963534045.1 uncultured Veillonella sp.
AGCAACCAGTTTAGGTTACTCGGAAATAAAAGTCTAACTTTTTGGGGTCACTACATACTATATACTGACTTTTTTACATTTATGTATTAATTAGAGAAACGAATATACATATAAGTAAGAAATGATTAGACATAATCCATACTTTCACATATAATAGAAAAGTAACGAGTGTACAAATATACATTCACAGTAGACAAAACAGGTGGATATGAGGAGGAATTATGCTTACCGATATTGAAATAGCTCAACAAAATAAGATGGAAAAAATTCAGGTTATTGCTGATAAATGTGGTCTTACACCTGATGATATAGAGCAATATGGTCATTATAAGGCAAAAATTTCCTTTGATGCCATTAAGCGTTTAGAAAATAAAAAAGACGGAAAATTAGTTCTTGTTACGGCTATTACCCCAACGCCAGCAGGGGAAGGTAAATCTACAACCTCCATTGGTTTGGTACAAGCATTAAATAAAATCGGTAAGAAGGCTATCGCTGCACTTCGCGAGCCATCCTTAGGACCTGTGTTCGGTATCAAGGGCGGTGCTGCAGGTGGCGGTTATGCACAAGTTGTACCAATGGATGATATTAACCTTCATTTCACAGGTGATATGCATGCCATTACAGCGGCAAATAATTTGTTGTCCGCTATGATTGATAATCACATCCACCAAAGTAATGAGCTCCAAATCGATTTGCGTCAAATTTCTTGGACACGTGTTCTCGATATGAATGATCGTGCATTGCGCAATGTAACTGTCGCAATGGGGGGCAAGGTATGTGGTTTCCCTCGGGAAGATCATTTTATGATTACCGTTGCCTCTGAAATCATGGCTATTTTATGTTTAGCTAAGGATTTAGAAGATTTAAAAGCGCGTTTTGGTCGCATCGTCATCGGCCCAAATCTTAAAGGTGAACCGGTATATGTACATCAACTCGGATGTGAAGGTGCGATGGCACTTCTTATGAAGGATGCTATTAAACCAAATCTTGTACAAACATTGGAACATACACCTGCCATTGTTCATGGCGGTCCATTTGCCAATATTGCACATGGTTGTAACTCCGTGGTGGCTACAAAACTCGGCATGAAACTTGGTGATATCGTGGTGACAGAAGCTGGATTCGGCGCTGATCTAGGGGCAGAAAAGTTCCTCGACATTAAATGCCGTTATGGCAATATCTTCCCAAATGCTGTAGTCATCGTCGCTACATTGCGCGCTCTTAAGATGCATGGTGGCGTGTCAAAACAAGAATTAAATACAGAAAACGTAGAGGCTGTAACAAAGGGCTTCAGCAATTTGCGTAAAGCTATTGAAAATATGCGCTTCTTCGGTGTACCTGTTATGGTTGCCATCAATAAATTCGTTACCGATACGGATGCGGAAATTGCGGAGTTAACTCGTTTGTGCAATGACTATGGCGTGCCTGTAGAGCTCAATGAATGTTGGGAAAAAGGTGGCGAAGGCGGTGTCGATATGGCTAAACGCGTTGTGGAACTCGTGGAAGGCAGCGAACCAACACCTAAATTCGTATATGAATTAACAGATAGTATTGAAGATAAAATTGGTAAAATCGTTCGCACTATTTACGGTGGTGATGGCGTTACATTTGGGGCAAAGGCAAAAAAACAAATCGCTCAATTAAAAGAATGGGGCCTTGATAATTTGCCAGTATGTATGGCAAAGACGCAATATTCTTTATCCGATAACCCAGCGTTATTAGGTGCACCAACAGGCTTTACAATCAATGTAACGGATATTCGCGTTGCTAATGGTGCAGGATTCCTAGTATGCCGTACCGGTGATGTTATGGTTATGCCAGGCTTGCCTAAACGTCCTGCTGCGCTTAACATGGACATTGATGCGGACGGTACCATTAAAGGATTGTTCTAATACTATAGTATTGTAATCGACATAGTATTTTTATTGACATAGTATACAGAGGGGGCAATAGCCCCCTTTGTTATTGAGGAGTATATATGGATTTATTGACGAGTTCTGTAAAAGATTTTGTAGCGGCAACTGCATCAAAGGAGCCTACTCCAGGTGGTGGGGCGATTGCGGCATTGACGGCAGCTACAGGTGCAGCATTGGCTGAAATGGTAGCGAATTTAACATTTGATAAAAAAGGATACGAAGATGTGCAAGACGAGATGCATCTTTTACAACAAAAAGCAGAGGTGATTCGTGAGAAAGCACTTTCACTAGCACAAGCAGATGCTAATGTATTTAATTTATTTATGGATGCTTTGGCATTGCCTAAAAATACGGATGAAGAAAAATTGGCGCGTACTGCTGCGATTCAACAGGCTTATAAAGATGCGGCTAATGTACCATTAGAAATCGGCATGATTAGTTATGAAATCTTTGATCTTGCTTATGTTGCGGCTACGAAAGGAAACCAAAATCTTATTACTGATGGCATTATTGCGGCCATCAATGCGCGGGCAGCAGTAAAGGCGGCGTTTTTAAACGTGCGTATCAATATATCTGGCATTAAAGATGAATCCTATGTGGCTGATTTAAAAGCACAAATGAATCAAATTGAATCTGAACTAGACGAAAAGGAAGCATCCATTTTAGCCTTGTACAAATAAATGGACGATAACATACTTTTGCATGGCTAATGTTCGGAAAATATAAAAATAGAGGGCCTTAGAAAATAAAATTTCTAAGGTTTCTCTTTTTCTATTGTTAAAATCCGAATAATAACGTAAAATATAAGTGTAATGTTTGTAGTTTAGAAAACAGGAGACCATTATGTCAGAACAAAACAATACTGTTGACTCTATGTTGCCAATACCTAAGCTGTTTGCCTATGGTTTACAACACGTATTAGCAATGTATGCCGGTGCTGTAGCGGTACCAATCATTATTGCGCAAGCTATGCATTTGCCTGTAGAGGATTTAATTCGACTTATTACAGCGGACTTGTTTACTTGCGGTATTGCCACACTTATCCAAACATTAGGGTTTGGCAATATTGGTGGTCGTATCCCGATGATTCAAGGTGTAACCTTTGCCTCTGTTGGACCTATGGCCATGATTGGGGCCCAACATGGTATGACCGCCATTTACGGTGCCATCATCATAGCCGGTATTTTTACTTTCTTAGTAGCACCATTTTTTAGTCGTTTAATTCGACTCTTCCCACCTGTTGTAACAGGCACCATTATTACAATCATTGGTATTAATCTCATGCCTGTAGCTGTAAACTGGATGGGGGGCGGTGTAGGCAATCCGCAGTTTGGTAGTCTTACCAACATCGGTCTCGGATTCCTTACATTCTTAATCGTTATCTTTACTTATAAATTTGCCAAAGGTTTTCTTGGTAATCTTTCCGTTTTAATTGGTCTTATTGGTGGTACAGCTATTGCTTTTGCAATGGGCGTAGCTAATTTTGCTGAAGTTGGCAAAGCTCATTGGCTGGCTGTTATTGAACCATTATACTTTGGATTACCAACATTTGATTGGGCATCTGTACTTTCCATGGTAGTTGTTATGCTCGTTGTTATGGTTGAAACAACTGGTGATAGTATTGCAATCGGTGAAATCGTAGATAAAAAAATCGATCGTAAGGAATTGGCATCCATTATCCGTGCCGATGGTCTTTCCACTGTTATTGGCGGTATTCTTAACAGTTTCCCATATACAGCATTTGCTCAAAACGTTGGTCTTATCGCTGTAACACGCGTTAAAAGTCGTTTTGTAGTAGCTGCATCTGGTGTAATCTTAATTCTATTAGGCTTATTCCCTAAATTGGCGGCTGTTGTAGCAAGCATTCCAAATGCAGTGCTCGGTGGTGCTGGTATTGCCATGTTTGGTATGATTATTGCTAGCGGTATCCGTTCTCTTGGTAAAGTTAATTTTGATGGCAATCAAAACTTGATGCTTGTGGCGATTAGTATCGGTGTTTCCATGATTCCTATCGCTGCACCAACATTCTATGCACATTTCCCAGCATGGGCTCAAATTTTATTAAAATCTGGTATTACATTCGGTAGTATCATGGCTATCCTCCTTAACCTATTGCTCAATGGCGTGAACAAGGGCGATGAATTCAAAGAAATGGGTCGTCGTTAATCGGCTTTCACCATTATTAATACTAAGAACTCTACTCGTAGTGGGTAGGGTTCTTTTTTTGAAAGTAATAATCTCCAAATAGTGACTAAACTCACAGGGGTTACACCTATATACTATGGTATAATAAATTGATAAATTTAGATAATTTGTTCCCATAAGAAGGGAAGGAGTTTATGGCTGAAGGTAAGATTATTGCCATCTCGATTAGCGAGAAAAAAGGGCAAAAGAAACATAATATTGAATCTGCCAATCTCATCGTAGATCACGGCATGGAAGGCGATGCACACGCAGGTAATTGGCATCGCCAAATTAGTTTACTCGGCATTAAGAGCATTGAGCATATGCGTGAAAAAGGGGCCGATGTAAAACCTGGTGATTTTGCTGAAAATATCACCGTCGAAGGCATTGTTTTGTATGATTTACCAGTTGGTACGAAATTACAACTCGGTTCTGAGGTGTTATTAGAGGTCACACAAATTGGTAAAGAATGCCATCATGGTTGCGAAATTATGAAACAAGTTGGATCTTGTATTATGCCTACGCAAGGAATTTTTGGTAAAGTTCTAAAAAATGGTACAATTAACGTAGGTGATGACGTATCCATTATTAAATAAGGATGTAAAGAGGTGTGCTATGAAGGATGCATGGGGCCGAACAATTGAATATGTACGTTTGTCGTTGACAGATGCGTGCAATTTTTGCTGCCCGTATTGCAGACCAGCAGAGATTACACCACAAAGCCAACATCAACTACTATCTGTGGATGAATGGATGACTATTTTAGGTGCGTTTCACCAAGTAGGGGTGAAAGCTGTACGCCTCACCGGTGGTGAGCCGTTACTATATCCTCATATAGAAGCGTTATTGGCACGTATCAAGCAGACCGGATGGTTTGAAGATATTTCTATGACAACCAATGGCAGTCTATTGGCGCCGCGGGCCGAGAAATTGAAAGAACTCGGTTTGAACAGAGTCAATATTAGTCTTGATTCTCTTGATAGTGATGCCTTTGCTCTATGTGTAGGCAAAGCTAACCAACTCGACTCCGTTCTAAGTGGTATTCAAAGTGCTATTGATGCGGGCTTTACTTCTGTTAAAATTAATACTGTATTATCCCGACATTGGACTGATGATGAAGTTCGTGCTTTACTAACATATGTGGAAACTTGGCCGGTGATTTGGCGCTTTATTGAATATATGCCATTTCAGGGCGATGCGTTTCATGGGCCGACCTTCGATGAATGGAAGGCTCAATTAGAACGCGTCAGCGGTGGTATCCTCACCGAAAATTACGGTGTGTATGGTTTTGGACCTGCTACGTATTACAATTTACCGAGTGGTAAGGAGATTGGTTTTATCTTCTCCATGTCTCATAGTTATTGTGATACATGCAATCGCGTTCGCCTTACTTCGGATGGTCAAATGCGACTCTGCCTTCTACGTGATGATGAGGCCGATTTAGTATCTCTTGTACGTCGAAGTCTAAGTGAAACTGAACTCGCCAGTCATATTGAATGGGCACTGCAACGTAAGCAAGAACGTCATGATGGTGTTACGATGGATCAACCAGAACGCCCTATGTGGCGCATCGGAGGGTAGTATGGGATTCTTTGATTTTCTAAAACCGAGAAATAAAGAGTTTGTCCAATCCTGTTGGCCTGGTGGCAAAATGCTGCAAGTCCACATGGAATACGATACACAAAAGCTTATATTTACCTATATAGGACGTTATGGATTACAATTTAGCGTGCCTAAGGCTGATGTAACAGACATCATTGTGAAAGAAGTAAGTCGTACCCATAGCGTTATTCAAATTTACCATGGCGAGGCATGTGTGGGGACTACGGATATCATTCCTACCGAGGCTTGTGAAACGATAAAGAATTGGATGTTAGAATTCTAATATCCTATACCTATAGATATGGTATAAATCAAATTGATATATTTTATAGGAATGTAATAAATATTCTTTACATTCCTATAAAATAAGCATATAATAATTCATGTCATGGACCACTAGCTCAGCTGGCAGAGCACCTGACTCTTAATCAGGGTGTCCAGGGTTCGAACCCCTGGTGGTCCACCAAAATAAACCCGCACGGTTGTGCGGGTTTTTCTTTTGACATCATATTTATCAGGGTATCCTTTGACATCATTTTGACATCAATTAGAATATATTTGAAATCTTTTCTACCACGTCAGCTTCCATGATTGGAGTAACGTGGGAGTAGGTATCCATCGTTTGTTGACATGAAGAATGGCCGAGTCTCATTTGTACGACTTTAAAATTTACACCGGCTTCTAATAATAGGGTAGCATGTGTATGACGAGTATCGTGCATCGTAAAGTCAGGTCTACCGATTGCGGTGGCGAATTTTTTGCATTTTAGTGATACCTTGGCCGGATCACGTGGATTACCATATTTACCAGGGAATACTAAGTTATTATTTCTCCAATTAGATGTCTTAAATCTTCGCTTATCGACGCATACGCGAAGTTTTAGAAGCTCCGCGATAGTTTTATCGTCAAGAGAAATAGAACGCCTAGAGGAGCTGTTTTTAGTTGTTTTAGAGATAGTCGTGACTTCATTAATACGTAAAACTGTCTGATTGACCGTTAACGTCTTTTGTTTAAGATTGACATCATCCCATGTCAATCCGAGTATCTCACTACGGCGTAAACCTGTAGTAAATGCTAGCTTAAACAATGCATGCCATTCGACATCATCGATTTGCTCAAGAAATGTTTCTACTTCCTCCTTGGAAAGTGTTACCATTTCACGTTTACGTTCTTGTTTAGGCTTCTTAACTAATGTGGCCACGTTCTTTGAAATAATCTCATCCATGACTGCTTGCTTCAGAATAGCTCTTAGAACGGTTAACGTGTAACTAGTAGTCCTGGCGGATAAGTGGCTTATGCTATCCATTAAAGCCCTTACGTTTAATGCTGATAGCTCAACCAATCGTATTGAGCCTATGAAAGGTACAATGTAGGTCTTAATAATATATTGGTAAGAAGATAGGGTATTCTGTGAAACTGTATCTTTCTTAAGTCGGATCCAATACTCACTCCATTTCTCTATGGTAATGGTATTATCATAGTTAGCACATTGTGCCAACGATTCAACGTAAGCATCACGTTCGGCAATAGCTGCTTTCTTGGTGGTACCATAAAAGTATTTACGCTTACCATTTATCATCTTGGATACTTGGTAACGTCCATCGGTTCGTTTTTTAGCCATTAAAATAACCTCCTTGGCATAGTTAATAAGCCTTAGAGGGTTTATGGTATAATGTTATTGGAGTAAAAATGAAGTACCTCTAAGGTATGTAGTTTTTAATGGCCCTCACTGCGGTGAGGGCTTATTTTTTTACTATGCAGGGTATTGCACGGATTAGCGGGGAAGAATTATAATGAAGGTAGGGAAGGAGGTAATCCAATGTTACACCAATTAATTGGTAAACTTGTTTGGCACACTGCGTTTATTGCACTGCTAACGGCTTTATTTACCTTACCATTCATATGGATGCCCTCCGTTTGGAATTACACCGTAGGTGGTGTTGAGATTACAAAATATATAATCGTAGTAATTGCATCCATAATTTCATTTACTTGTTTAACGGTTACTATTAAAAAGTGATATTATTTGTCTAGGTCTTTAGGCGGCTTTATCTTAAGTCGCTTTGAAGACCTTTTTAATTTTTCAATCTCGAGTTTAGCCATTTCTTCTTGATGTCGATTGGATTCTGCTATCATTGCTTCCTGATGGCGATTCTCTTCCTTAACCTTTTTTAATTTCATTCCTAGTGCTCCGTCAGTTTTCAAAGAAAAGTGTATATGGAGAAAAGGAACTTTAAAAGATAGTTCTCCACCAAATCCAAAATACCCGACGACCCCCGCAGCAATCAAAGTTATTGAAACAGGATCTCCAATGAATTCGACAGGCCCAGGAGATTCAACGCGTGATTTAATTGCTAAAGTTTTGTGCTCATCTGGAATCTCATAGGCGTTAACAAGCCCCTTAATACTTGATAAAAGCTCTGCGAATTCATCAACTGTAACGTCTTCTTTTTTCTCAACGTGAAGCGTAAGATGAACATTACCATTTTTGTAGTATAGGGCATATATGGATCTATCAATAAAATGCGAGTAGTCGTCTGCGTGTGTAATAGTGTTTCTTGCATTAAGTAACTTAGATAAGCGTAGGTCTACATTTTCTTTTTTTATTTGTGTTAACCATTTGACTCGGATGCGCTTAATAAAATGGCACTCTTCGTATTCTGGCTTTTCAATAGCAAAGCAGGATGTATTATTTACATTTGGAGATTCAGTATATGGCGTAGAAGTTACAACGCCTATAGAGATTTCATTACTGTTAGCGCTAGGGATGATAATAACATCGTCAATAGATATATCAGTAACAAATTTAATCATTTGATTTATAGCAAGGCCGGGTCTTTTCTCGTTAGGATAGACTTTTTTGAATATGCCGGTTAGTTTTTCTTTTACCTGAGAAGCTAAAGCAGCACTTTTTAAATCGCCAAGATTAGTGAAATGATCCCACCCTAATGCTACATAGCCGTTTTCTTTAAAATCTCGATAAAATTTACCTCGTTCTGTTCTGATTAACCAATATCTTCTAGTAGAAGGTATTACTGGGATATCTATTGTACGTGTATCCATATTCTCTCCTTTATTATAAAGCCTCTTACCCAGTAGTAGGGTAGGAGGCTTATTTAGTTACTAACAAATCTTAGGGACCAGGTATTTAACAATTTCCCTTGCAGTATTAACTGAATTTTCACTGTTAAAGTTGATATTATTTTCATCGTTGGTTCTGTCAAAACCTTTCATCGATGTGTTTTCGTGGCCATATGTGGCAAATTCTAAAAATCCGGAAGTAACACCTGTTGATTTTACTTGAATGGCTAAGATGTTCTTTATTGGAATAATCTTATAGGTACGATTCCCCAAGTTGAATAGACCACCTTGAGTGCGATCGATAACAACACATGTATCATACACAAATAAATTAGCACCAATACCATCTAAGTGGTATAAATGTTGTCCCATAAAGTCCTTTGTAGGGCTTTCGATAACTTTTGGTTCACTGCTAAAAAATCCCATAATACTAACCTCCCTGTATTAAACCCTTTTATATCCCGAATATCCCTCTTAAAATATCTCGATTGCGTTCATGCTTAGCTTTCTTTTCGGCTGCTTGCTGTTCTTCAATGCGCTTTTGTTCCTGAACCTGTGCTTCGTCTGCTTGTTGTTTTTTGTAATCTGCTAGTTTAGTATCACGGCCAACTAATCCTTTTACAGAAGCAATAAGGGCTTCGCCACCGCTACCTGGTGCAGGTGTGCGCGTATTATTTGCATTACCTTCATTAATAGCAGTATCAGACCCATTTTTATAAATATAATAATGTTTGATGGTAACAGAAGAATTGGCAAAGTGAATATCGTATTCTCTTAATTCTTGCAATCCTCTAGTTTGTACCCATACAGCCCACGCTTTGGCAGTGTCTGTTGATGGATCATAAGATAATGTATTCAAATCGACTTTCCCTGTGTAGTCAGAGTTTGAATAGAACCATTGCCAACGTGCATCGTTAAATTCCTTGGCACTAACCATCATTGTTGAACATAATGCAAATATTGTTGCTAATACTAATCCCTTTTTCATTTTTATCTCCCTGTTTTAAATAATGTAGTGATAAAAGTCAATTTCATTAAGCGCCTCATCTTCAACTTGAGACATTCTAACTCTATGTTCTACTATGTTAACGTGATAATCTACATTAAAATCATCATTAATAATATGTATTAATTCATGTTTAATTTCCTCTCTCATGCGATCATGAGAGAGGTTTTTGTTTATGTAGAGGTTATAAGTATCTATATCTTCACATTTTTCTAATACAGCATTGACATGTGGCAAGTCGCAGTAAATTATATTTACGACCAAAGACAACACTCTCCCTTGTGTATTATTTTGAAAGCTTCTTTTGTCTTTCTTTTTTTATTTGTTGGATACTTTTAGTCGGTGTATCTAAATCTTCTGGCATAGTACCGCCTAATTCCTTGATGGTTTGCCGCACTTTTGCCCCAACGTCATGGTGAACCTTATTAGCTTGTGGTTTTCCTTTTATTCCTTCGCGGCGTAATTTTTCATCAGTCTGTGTAGCACGGAAGAGATTAGCAGCAAGTTCAGTACTGCCCATATGGTCTAAGATTTTCTGTGATTTTTTAAGACCTTTTCTGGCATGAATTTGTTTTACTCCCAAACCACCATATAAACCTTTGTATCCTTCATTTTGAAAAATAGCATAATCTTTGGGCTCTTTAATGCCAGCTTGGTTAGCCGCTTCAGCCAAAGAAATATTATGCTCTTTAATATCTTGTCGGATTTGTAGACGCAAGCTATCTTCTTTTTGTAATTCTAATTGCTCTTGTTCGTGAGTTTTTACCGCAAAATAGGTTTGAGCTAATGCAATTACCTCTTTGCGAGGATTGCCATTCATAGCGATTAAGTAACAAGCATATCTAGAGAGTACTATATCTTGTATACTGCGTTGTAAGTTAGCCCCAACATCTACCAATTTGTTGACATCAACAAATTCGGGTTGAACCGCATGACCACTGGCTTCACAAGCGTTTTTTGCCTTTTCAATAATTTTATAAAAATTTCGCCATTCGGAGTATTCAAGTATCCCTTGTAAATCCCTAGCATACCAATATTCATTACCTTTGTCATCAAGTTGTTTTATCGAATCAAAAGGCGATGTATACGAACCTGTACTAGTATCTTCTTCAAGAAAAAAGAAAAACATATAAGTTTCACCTCCTATTATGATATGCATCCATTTCTCTAGATATATACTATTTACCTAAGTCGATAGTTTTTTATTAAAAGAATCTTGCTGTTAAACATATTAGAGCGTGTAACGGTATTGTCAAGCAGTGTAAGTGTGGACATAATAAAATAGCTAACAAGTTTAGCAAATTCGTTGACGCTACTGGTACTAGCACTAGCAATTTTAAAACTTGTTAGCAAAGACTAAAAAGCCGGTGGGCGAAAGCCCCGCCACCTTCTCGACATCATTGTAAATCAACAAGGTGAAATATGCAATATACAGAATGGCTGATTAATATAGAGACTAGAGAAAATAACTCATATATAAATTTATCTTGGCACATATATTATAGACAATAAGTTATTAATCACTTATGATTGGAATATAGTAGTATTTCTCATTAGGAGGTCCCAAATGGCAGTAGATGTATCTAGAACACAAGATGTATATAAAGATGCTGGCCAAAGTGTCAATTTCACAACATTATTATTAAATCGTAAAGATCGCGATGCAGAATTAGAAGTAATTCAAGACATGGCAGATCGTATTCAAGCCATTAAACGTTCTGTTAGTATTCGTGCTAATGGTGAAGGCTTGGGTATTGCGTTTGGCTTTAGCCGTAAAGCATGGGACTATTTATTCCCTAATGCACCTGTACCAAAAGAGTTAGAAGACTTTCAAGGTATTAAAGGGGACAAACAAGATGTGCCAGCTGTAGCGGCTGACTTGTTCTTGCATGTACGTTCCAATGATGAATCTGTTACATATACAGTAGTGGACCAAATCATGGAATTCTTACGTCCTGTTACATCCGTAGTTGATGAAACTCATGGATTCCATTATGAACAAGGCCGTGCTATCATCGATTTCGTTGATGGTACGGAAAATCCTGTAGGCCAAGAAGCGGTAGAATGGGGCGTTATCGGTGATGAAGACCCTGAATTCACGAATGGTTCTTATGCTTTTGCACAAAAATATGAACACGATCTTGATGCGTGGCGTGCACTTCCTACAGAAATGCAAGAAAAATTCATTGGCCGTCGTAAATTCAGCGATATTGAATTGGAAGACGATGAAAAAGATCCAGCAGCTCACAATGTAGTAGCTCAAGATAATCGTGACGATGAAGAACATAAAATCGTTCGTATGAATGTACCATTTGCACAACCTGGTCAAGGTGTGCGTGGCACATATTTCATCGGCTATGCTCGTTATTGGGATGTAACGAAAACAATGCTTACAAACATGTTTACTCAAAACGATAAATTGCTAGATTATTCTAAACCTATTACCGGTATGCTATTCTTCATTCCATCCCTTGATACATTGGATGCTATTGCAGAAGGCGAATTATAATCGTTATAATTTTACGATATATGTAATGATAAAATAATATGCAATAAAATCTATAGAAAGCGCCCCTTTGGGGGCGCTTTTATGCTATAATTAAAGAATATTATTGATTCTGTAGAATTTTAGTTTGTAGAGGTTGCCCATGAATTATACAAGTACACGTGGCACTGTTGCCGTAAATGAAACATATGCATTATTACATGGTTTGGCGGAAGATGGCGGTTTATACGTACCGGCTTTATTTCCAACGAATTGCTTAAGATATAACGACATTAAAGATAAATCTTACCAAGAGGTAGCCGCTGTTGTATTAGCTAAATTATTCCCTTGTTTCTCCGAAGCACATCTCAAGGAAATGATTAACTCCGCTTACAGCGATGCCAATTTTAGCACTCGCGATATTGCGCCTTTACATTCCTTACTTGAAAAAGTATCCGTATTGGAATTGTTCCACGGCCGTACACAAGCATTTAAAGATATGGCGCTTTCACTATTTCCATATTTATTGGTAGCAGCGAAAGAAGCAGAAGGTGAAGATAAAGAGGTTCTTATCTTGACGGCTACATCTGGTGATACAGGTAAGGCAGCTCTTGAAGGATTTAAAGATGTACCTGGTACGCATATTCAAGTATTCTATCCAACTGATGGCGTTAGCCCTATGCAAGCAGAACAAATGCAAAAACAAGAAGGCGCTAATGTTAATGTAACTGCTATTCATGGTAACTTTGATGACGCGCAACAATTCTTAAAGCGTTTATTTGTTGATGCAGATACAGCAAAAGAAGTAGCCGCAAAAGGCGTTATGTTCTCCAGTGCGAACTCCATTAATATCGGTCGTTTAGCACCGCAAGTAGTATACTATGTGAATGCTTATGCTGAGCTTGTTGCACAAGGTGCTATCCATGAAGATGAGGCGTTTAATGTAGTGGTTCCAACAGGTAATTTTGGTAATATCTTGGCTGCTTACTATGCTAAAAAGATGGGGATTCCTATCGGTAAATTGATCTGTGCATCTAATCAAAATAATGTGCTTACTGATTTCTTTAACACTGGTACATATGATATGAATCGTCCATTCTATACGACGATTTCTCCATCCATGGATATCCTTGAGTCCTCTAACTTTGAACGTTTCTTGTACTATATCTCCGGTGAGGATAGTGAAAGAACAGCTCAATGGATGAAAGATTTGAAATCCTCAGGTAAATTATCTGTTAATGAAGAAGAATTTAAACGTGTACAAGCTAATTTCAGCGGTGCCTATGTCAATGACGAAGAAACAAAGGCCATTATTGAGCAAGTGTATAATTCCTATGGCTATTTAATGGATCCTCATACAGCTGTTGCGATGGGCGCGTATATGAAAGAATTAGAAGCGCATCCAGAAGATGGTGCTCGTCATACAATCATCGCATCTACTGCACATCCATTTAAATTCCCAACACCTATTTGTGAGGCCCTTGATATTAAGGTTGGTTCTACGCCTTATGAAAGCTTAGATAACATCTCTGCTGTAACCGGTGTAGCATTCCCTAAACAATTGGCTGCGTTAAAGGCTAAATCATTACGCTTTACAAAAGCCATCGACAAAGAAAATATGAAACAAGAAATTCTAGATTTTGTCGATACATTCTCTAAATAATACTATGCCGCCTCTCCTTGGAGGGGCGGTTTCTTATTGTATTGGTTATCGATATATTGTATTGATGAGATAGGGGGATATATGGCAAAAAAAGGTTTGATTTATGCACTCCTTTCGGCACTATTGCTGAGTACCATGAATTTGTTTGTTAAGATGCTAGGATCCAATATTCCATCTGGAGAGATTGCCTTCTTTCGTGGCTTATTTGGCACCGTTGCGGTCCTTGTCGTTATGTATATGAAGGGTATCCGGTTTTCAACGGAGGACCGGGGATTGCTTGTTATGCGAGGCCTCTATGGCGGTTTTGGCATGGTGTGTAACTTTATTGCTTTGGTACATATGAAGATGTCTGATGCTACCATATTGTTTCAAACATCGGGAATTTTCGTGTTTATCTTTAGCGCCTTTTTCCTTAAGGAACGCGTTCCAAAGGGCGCTGGTAAATGGCTTATCTTAATCTTCATAGCCGTAATGGTTATGGTTAATCCATTTAGTTATGGCGGATTTACTTGGTATGCCTTAGTTGCCATCTTAGGTGCAGCGTTATCTGCCGCTGCGTATACAACAATTCGCTCCATTAGTAAGCATGGCCAACATAGTAATTTTGAAATCATGGCTTATTTCTTAATTACAGGAATGATTGCGGGCCTTGTGACGACAGATGGATTTGTCATGCCTCAAGGTCAAGAATGGTTAATTATTACTGCTATTGGTGGTATAACCGTAGTGGCTCAGTTCTTCTTAACGGGCGCTTTTGTTACAACGAATGCTGTAGTAGCGCAGTTTTTGCAATATGTAGGCGTATTCATTAGCTCCTTCTACGGATTTTTATTCTTTGGTGAAAGTCTATCCATTGAAACTGTGGGGGCTGGTATTGCCATGTTTGTGGCATCCGTCATGTTGGCACGATTAAAAGAGCAAGATGGACCGATTCGGGCAGGCAAAATTATAGAGGAAAAAACAAAATAAATGTCGAATACTATATAAGTAGTATTGGTGCATAATTAAGATGCGACCATCAATTAGGAATATTATTGGATGGTTGCATCTTTTTGTATATTGTAGGAGTGTGATGACTATGTTTATGGAGTGGATTAAAATTGAGAATTATCGTAATCTCGTAGATATTGAACTACACTTTCACAATGATATCAATTACTTTGTAGGCGAAAATGCAGTAGGGAAATCCAATTTTCTTGACCTCTTAGAGCAAATGATGAATGTACGAGGCTTTCAAGAAAGTGATTTTGCTGATGTACATAAACCGATACGCATTGAGTGTAAACTATCTTTTTCTGAACTGACTACCTCATTTCAGGATATACTTGGTTCAGAAGACGGCATATATCTACGCCTTGAACAAGTGGTACAAGAGGTATATCCACGACTCTATAAGGTGGATGGGGAGCAATTGACACCTGTACCATTGTCTATGTTGCGCCATACAATCTATATGTGTCATCGCGATACATCGGAAGCGGAACTCTATTCCATTCCTACATCGGTATATATGGAACTGGGGAAAAAACTTGTTACCTATTTACCTAAGACTGGATTAACATCAGCTGATGCCATCGCATTAGATAGTTTTGTCAATGTAAGAATGGGGCTTGATCCCGAATGTGTTCTTAATATACAGCGCCTTGTGGAATTGTTAACATCCTCTACAGAGGCAAATTTAATTCGTAAGTACTCTATAGATAATGTACGGCTCATCATGGCGGTAGCACTAAAGATTCTGGCACAAATATATATGAAGGTACAGAGTGCATCTACTAATTTAGAATCATTGCTCGTGTATGATAATGAGGGCCGTCGATATTTACCGGTATTTATCAGCGTCGATGAACCAGAACTACATTTGAGTCCTTATTTGCAACGAGCCGTATTAAACTATTATCGTCAAATTGCGACCAATGAAAATGCTGAATTTTTAGCATTAATTAAACAGTTATTTCAAATTGATGGCCTATTGGGGCAATTATTTGTGGTAACTCATAGTACAGATGCATTGGTAGATGATTATCGTCATATTATACGCATGTATCGTGATGAGATGGGGCTCGTTCGCGCAGCATGCGGGGTGACATTTAAATTTGCTCGAGAAGTAGAAAAGCATTTGATCATGCATTTCCCTGAAGCGAAGGAAGCCCTCTATGCACGTTGTATCATCTTGGTGGAAGGGGAAACTGAGTATGGTAGTTTTGCAGGTATCGCAAAAAAATTAAATGTAGATTTTGATTATTTTGGTATATGTCTTATCAATGCACGTGGGGAATCTTCTATTAGTAAACTTCATAAATTATTTAAAAGCTTTGCCATCCCGACGGTAGCACTCTATGACCGAGATGTAATGGATAAGCATAGCAAGTCTCATGTTAATGTCTTTTACACAAATGAAATCTGTTTTGAAATGGATGTAGTGTCCCATTTAATTCAACATCATCATCGGGATATATTGGATGCCATTATTCAAGATCTTATTGATACTGGGCGTGGTATGGTAACAAAGGATATGGCGCGCCGCGGTTTTGCTAAGTTAGGGCTTGATGATCATCAAGTGGTACAACGATGTTTGAAAAATATCAAGGCAAAGGATATAGATACATTATTGGCGTACTATTTTTCTTGGTTTTATAGCAATAAAGGTGTGATTGTAGGGCGCAGAATTGCCTATTATATACCGGATCATATGATTCCGCCAGCCTTTATTGCGGTTATTGAACGGGCTAAAGTCTTATCTCTAGAATCATCTATTATGAAAATAGGATGATAAGTATATTAAAAACTTTCAATAAACTATATCGAAAAATATTGACATAGATGCAGTTTTCTTTTATGATTAATGAGGTTAATTTTTCCGAACGGTTTTAAGTGTGAGTAGGAGTTAAACATGAAGGAATTTATCAAAGAGTTTAAAGAGTTCGCATTCAAAGGGAACATGATGGACCTTGCTGTAGGTATGATTATTGGTGCAGCTTTCACAGCATTAGTGAATTCTGTAGTTAGCAATTTATTCATGCCATTGATCAGTTTGTTCACTGGTGGTATTGATTTTAGCAATCTATATTTGCCATTAAGTGAAGCATCTAAAGAGGCATTTGTAAATGGTGCTGATATTGCAACAGCTCGCTCTGCTGGTGCTGTATTGCCTTACGGTACATTCATTACTGACCTTATTCAATTCTTAATCTTAGCATTCGTTGTATTCTTAATGATTCGCGCGTTGACGAAGCTAATGCAAAGTGCTAAGAAAGAAGCTGAAGAAGCACCAGCGACTACAAAAGAATGTCCATTCTGTAAAACAGAAATCAATATTGATGCGGTTAAATGTCCTAACTGTACATCTGATTTAAAATAATTAACACAACAAAAAAGAGTTCTAGAAGCATAATGCTTTTAGAACTCTTTTTTGTTGTAACTTAGCCCTGAGTTTTGGTAAATTTCCAATTATAGGATACAATATAGATACATATAGTTTTCGTTGTAAATGATATGTTGTTACAGCATTTAAGAATATATAGAGAAGTGATGAAATGATTATGGAACGTAAACCATTAGTAGTGGTACCTGGCTTAGTGCGACGTGATGCTATTGCCTATTTACAAGAACATGTTGACGTACGTCAGTGGAAAGAAAAAACTAAAATGCCTAGAGAGGTTTTAAAAGAATGGTTGCGCGATGCCGATGGCTTATGGTCTATCAACTCTATATCGGTTGATGCGGACCTTGTGAAAGACGCTCCTAATTTAAAGGTCATTGCACAGGCATCGGTAGGCTATGATAATGTGAAAATTGATGAACTTACAGCTACTGGAATTCCCTACGGAAATACGCCAGGCGTTCTCAATGAAACGGTGGCAGAATTGGCCTTTACATTGATTGCTACGGCTAGTCGGCGCATTATTGAAAATGCAGCCTTTGTAAAAGAGGGACGTTGGGCTCAAAGACCTTCTAATATTAAGGGGTTTGATTTGAGTCGTCGTACATTGGGCATTATTGGTATGGGTGCTATTGGCGTTTCCATTTCTCGACGCGCTCGTGCCTTTGGTATGACCGTTGTATATCATAATCGACATCAACGCAATGACGACAAATTATATAGAACGACATACATGGAATTAGATGAGCTACTCGCTACGAGTGATGTGGTATGTATTATGGCGCCACTTACAGATGAGACGTATCATATGTGCGATGCCGAGTTTTTTAAGAAAATGAAAAAGACTGCATTGTTCGTCAATGTAGGTCGTGGTGCTATCGTCGATACAGATGCACTCATCGATGCTCTAAAAAATGGTGAAATCGATTACGCGGCCCTAGATGTTACAGATCCAGAACCACTACCGGCAGATCATCCGTTGTTGGGCATTGATAATTGTTTAATTGTTCCTCATATCGGTTCTTATACAGATCGCACACGTTATGATATGTCTATTTTGACTGCAGATAATATTATTGCTGGTGTTCATAAGAAACCTCTAAAGACTTGCGTTAATGAAGAAGTAAATTATAAAAAGCCAGAATTAGATGTAGAATCTGCTTTGGAAGAACTTAAAAATGCCGGTGTTGATGTAACAGATTTTGATTAAACTTTCACAAGAATCTAAAAAATGTGCGGTCCTATATAAAATATGGTAAAATAAAAGAATATTTATCGTATGGAGGTTGTAACGTTGGAACATAAAGATACTGAACAAACTGTAGCTCCTGAAGAAGTTGTATCCATTAACTTTATCGAAGCTGAAATAAATAAAGATAATGAAGAAGGCGTATACGGTGGCCGTGTACATACGCGATTCCCACCAGAACCAAATGGTTATTTACACATTGGTCACGCTAAGTCCATTTGCCTTAATTTTGGCTTAGGCGAAGAATATAAGGGCTTAACAAATTTACGTTTTGATGACACAAACCCTGAAAAGGAAGATGTGGAATATGTAAATTCCATTAAAGAAGATGTGGAATGGCTTGGATTCCATTGGGATGGCGACGTACGATATGCATCTGATTACTTTGGTAAAATGTATGACTATGCTAAAAAGCTTATTACATTAGGTAAGGCTTATGTAGATGATCAAACAGCAGAAGAAATCCGTCAAACGCGTGGCGATTTCTCTACGCCAGGTACAAACAGCCCATATCGCGATCGTTCTGTGGAAGAAAATTTAAAACTCTTTGAAGAAATGAAAGAGGGTAAATACAAGGATGGCGAAAAGGTGTTACGCGCTAAAATTGATATGGCAGACCCTAATATCGTCATGCGCGATCCTGTATTGTATCGTATTGTAAATGCGGCTCATCATCGTACAGGCTCTGAATGGAGCATTTATCCAATGTACGACTTTGCACATCCTATCGAGGATGCTATTGAACGCATTACCCATTCCGTATGTACATTGGAGTTTGAAGTGCATCGTCCATTGTATAATTGGGTTCTAGAAGACTGGGAAGACACTGAAAAACCTCGCCAAATCGAGTTCGCTCGTTTAAACGTAACGAAAATGGTTATGTCTAAACGCAAATTGCGCGCTCTTGTAGAGGCAGGTCTTGTATCCGGTTGGGATGATCCTCGGATGCCTACCATTTCTGGCTTGCGCCGTCGTGGCTATACGCCAGAGGCCATCCGTGATTTCTGTGACCGCATTGGGGTTGCTAAGGCGGATAGTACTGTAGATATTGCATTACTCGAATTCTGTATTCGTGAAGATTTGAAATTAAAAGCACCACGTCCAATGGTTGTCATCGATCCTGTTAAGGTTATTATCGATAATTATCCAGAAGGACAAACAGAACCTTGCGTAGTAGAAAATAATCCAGAAAATGAAGAACTCGGTAGCCGTGAAGTTATGTTTGGCCGCGAAATTTATATTGAGCGCGCCGATTTTATGGAAGAACCGGTTAAGAAATTCTTCCGCTTGGCTCCTGGTAAAGAAGTACGCTTAAAAGGTGCTTATTTCATTACATGTCAATCCGTTGTGAAGGATGAAAATGGTACTATTACCGAAATCCATTGTACCTATGACCCTGAAACGAAGAGCGGCAGTGGTTGCACCCGTAAGGTAAAGGGCACATTGCATTGGGTTGAGGCTTCTACGGCTGTAGATATTGAAACTCGTTTGTATGACTACTTGCTTAAGGAAGAATCTGATGGCAAGGACTTCTTAGCTGATTTTAATCATGAATCGTTACAAGTTATGCATAGTAAAGGTGAGGCCAGCCTTGCCAATACCGTTCCTGGTGATAGATTCCAATTCTTGCGCCAAGGTTATTTCGTAACTGATAAAGATAGCACTGCCGATCATATTGTGGTAAATCGCATCGTAGGTTTACGTGATACATGGGCAAAACAACAAAAGAAATAGTTGTGATTATACCGCCCCTTTTAGGGGCGGTTTTGTTTAGGAGAAAACTATGAAATCGATGATAGCTTTAGCTCTCGCTGGTGTTGTAGCGATGAGCACACCTGTACTTGTTGATGCAGCTAATATTAATGCCAGTAAATATGCCGCTGCATATGGAACGTATAATGGAATGAAACTCAATGAAGGGGTTACTATTTACGCAAATGCACCCAAAGCTTTATTCGCTGGTGGTGGTAAGACGGATGTAAGAACAGCTTTAATGAAAGCTGGTGCTAGCCGTGCAGAGGTATATACGCTTAACGTAAAACGAGAAAATGAGATGAATTATGCTGTCTTTGCAAATGTGGTCGTAGGTGGTAAACATAATCTTGTTAACACCAAGCATGTGAGCACTGATGCTAGTGATGTCGGTAATTTAGTGGCATCTATCAATGGAGGTAAAGCTGCTGAACTGGGTCAATACCAAGTAGTGACACCTTTGGCGAAGCATAATAAAGCATATGTAGGTGCACTAAAATATACAAGTAAAGATAATAATAATTCTTATAATGAGATTCTTCATGTTGCTGTTTCTGAAAGTAAATACGAGGGCCCTAGTGTGCGGTTTATCGCTATAGATGAAGAGAGTGATGCTAAGGTATTTCCTCGCGTGAGCAACTTGCTAACTGGTAAATAATAAATAATTATTGAAATAAATTATCAATTATCTTGACAATATTTCTCATCAAGAGTACTATGTGTATATAGTAATCAATCTCAAGAAATGAGACGGATTCTATATAGATATGCAACAGGCAGGTACGACTATGATGAATTCAATTGACAATATCATTGGATTTCATTGTGCACCGGCAATTCGAGGCATTAAGGTCTCGAATTTGGTTTCTATTCCACGGGACATGAATGAACAAATCCAATTCGTTTTGACTGAATATAATAAAGAGTTTAATGAAAAGGGTTTATTCTTCTTTGAATTATGTCGCTGTAAAGCGCGTAGACTACTATTGGTGTTCCGTGAAACACAATTACGAGACTATGTACGGCAACCTGCGGTGATGACATTTTTGAAAGCCTACGGTTATCAAGATAGTATGAGCATTATGGAGATGCTTGAACATTTGCGATATCGTATGGAATCAAGCGTTGATTTCCCTCATGAAATTGGTGTGTTCCTTGGATATCCGTTAATGGATGTGAAGTATTTTATTTCTCGTCGCGGTAATGGATACTCTATGTGTGGTGAATGGAAGGTTTACCACGATGTAGTAGATGCACAACGCTCTTTCCTATGTTACAAAGCATGTCGTGAATTTTGTCAAACTCAATTGATGTTGGGAAAAACATTTAGTTCATTGGTCGCAAGAACGGCCTAGGAGGTACAAGATGATTGGTGTAATTTTTTGGTCCGGTACAGGCAATACAGAAAAAATGGCTTATGAAGTAGCTGAAGGTATCAAAGCTGCAGGTCAAGAAGTAGAAGTAAAATCTGTTTCTGAAGTATCTGTTGATGAAGCAGCAGCTTATGATAAATTAGCTCTTGGTTGCGCTGACATGGGTGCTGAACAATTAGAAGAAGGCGAGTTCGAACCATTCTACACTGAATTAGAAGGTAAATTGAGTGGTAAAAAAGTAGCAATCTTTGGCTCCTATGGTTGGGGTGGCACTTGGTTAGAAGACTGGGGCACTCGCATTAAAGATGCTGGCGGCGAATTGGTAGCTGACGGTGTTGCAATCTTGGGTGAACCAGATGATGACGGCAATGCACAATGCCAAGAATTGGGTAAAACATTAGCTAACGCATAACAACTTCATATTATATAAAGGCTATAGCGATGGATGTGACATCGCTATAGTCTTTTTTGTATCTATTTATGGAAAGGTGTACTGCTTTGGTATATAATTAAATAATGTTATTGCAAAGGAGACGCATTATGAAGGACGAGCGATTTATAGTTACCTATCGAATTGAAGCCAACACATATGAAGAAGCAAAGTCTATTGCTTGGGCTGTTCAAGTAGAACAAACGATTGAATTCCCTTATGAATTTGTAACTGATCCATATATTAAAAATACCATTACAGGTCGATTGGAATCTCTCGAACCGATGGCACCAGATTCCGCATATGCAACTGTGGGAGTGATGCCTAATGTAGTGATTGATGCTTCTCGCTATTATCTAGCTCGCATTTCATATCATGTAGATACTACCGCATTAGAAGCAACACAATTTTTAAATGTTGTATTTGGTAACTCATCGTTACAACCTCATATTTGGGTGGTAGACATAGAACTATGTCCTACATTATTTGACGTATTCAAAGGTCCACGATTTGGATTGCACGGTATTCGTAGATTGGTTGAAACGCCTACAAGACCGATGATTCAGGCTGTTATTAAACCTATGGGAACGCCTAATGAAGAACTAGCTCGCATGTGTGCAGCCTATACGCGCGGTGGCGTCGATGTAATCAAGGACGATCATGGCATTACGAACCAATCCTTTTCGCAGTTTAAAGATCGCGTAAGACGATGTGCTGCTGCGGTGCGTGAGATGAATGAAGCGCATGGAAAACACGCATTATATGCAGCTAATGTGTCTGGTGACGGTACAGACGTATTAGAACGTGCTTATTTTGCTAAAGAGGCGGGTGCTACGGCGCTTATGGTAGCCACAGGCTTAGTGGGCTCTGGTTGGTTACATAAATTGGCTACCGATGAAAAATTGCGCTTGCCAATTATTCACCATCCTGCGTATTCTGGAGGCTTCGTAAGTCCTGGTGTATCCGGCATTGCCGATTATTTACAATTGGGATTCTTGCCTCGATTATTTGGCGCTGATATGATGGTTTTTGTGTCCTATGGAGGGCGTTTTACATTTACCCAAGAGCAATGCAAGAAAATTTCTGCGTATATTAAACATCCTGTAGGATTGGTGAAAGCAGGTTGTCCTGCCCCTGGTGGCGGTGTGACTGATGCGCGCCTTACAGAATTAGTCGAGTTGTACGGAAATGATACGATGTTCCTCGTTGGGGGCGATATGTTCCGTCGTGGGCCAGATCTTGAGTCAAATATGGCATATTTTGTTAATCGATTAGAAGAACTATCACAATTGAAACAATAATAGTTGTGAAAGTTGGACTTTCACTAACGCAATCGCACGGTGATAGAAAGACTTTCACCAATAGAAATAATTAATTATATGGAGTAGTTTAATGAGTGAAACCTCACCTTTAGAGGTCCATGTTCTTGCCAGTGGCAGCAAGGGTAATTGTACAGTTATAAAAAAAGGAAATTCTGTTATATTACATGATGTGGGCATTAGTTGCCGGCGCATCGTTAATGGACTGAAAGAATTACATATCGATATGAGCCAGGTTGAGGGAATATTTATTAGCCACGAGCATACCGACCATATTGCGGGGCTACAACAACTATTAAAGCGTTTTGATATTCCTGTATATACTAAGCAGGGCACGTGGCGTGAAATCCAAGATAAGTTAATCGTTCCAAAACATCAACTGGTGGAATTGACCAAGGGCAGTTTGGAGCTTGGCAATCTTACGGTGGAACCATTCAGTGTTAGTCATGATGCGGCAGATCCGATAGGCATCAATGTGTTTTCCGGTAAAGATAAGGCGACAGTTGTCACCGATACAGGTGTGATTACAGATACTATATTACATCGATTAGATGACAGCACATTGCTTGTTTTGGAGGCTAATTATGATCCTCAGATGTTGCGCTTCGGACCGTATCAACCATTTTTAAAGCAACGCGTGGCCAGTGATGAAGGTCATTTGAGTAATGAAATGGCCGCACAGGCCTTACTCATGATGAAACGACCTAATTTTATGCAGGTCATTTTAGCACATCGCTCTGAAAATAATAATAACCCTGTCCTCGTGACGCAGACGATTGGACAAATGCTCGTCGATGGGGGTGTAAAAATTGGCCCAGAAATGAAATTACAGCATGGACAACCTAATGAAATAGTATCCATGCAGTCCATTCATAAAAATTAGAGGTACATCTTGTATGAAGTTTCATGTAATCTGTATTGGTAAATTAAAAGAGTCTTACCTTCGTGAAGGTGTGGCCGAATTTGTAAAACGTATGCGCCCCTATGGAGGCGTTACAATTACTGAATTGAATGAAAGTAAAATAGGGGATAAGCCCAGTGATGCGGACCGTAAACAAGTAGTCGTAGAAGAGGGGCAACGCTTGTTAAAGGCCGTTCCTAAATCGGCATACACTGTATTGCTAGATGTATATGGTAAAACGATGTCTTCTGAAAACTTGGCCTCTATGGTGTCTAAATTAGAGGTGGACGGCATCAGTGATATGGCCTTTATCATAGGCGGTGCCTTTGGCGTTAGCGACGAACTGCGCCGTTCTGTAAAATTTAAGTTATCCTTTAGCCCTATGACCTTTACTCATCAAATGGTTCGATTGTTGTTGGTAGAACAGATTTACCGCAGTGCCAAGATAAATCGCAATGAACCATACCACTGGTGATATACTTAGTAAATATTATTTATATACAAATTTTGAAAAAAGGAGTTTTCAACTCTAAGGTCGAATAGTATAATAAAGAGTAAAGTTATATGAAGGAGGAATTCCCTATGAAAATCCAAGACGTAATGAATAAATATCCTGTTACAGTTGGTAAAGATGCTCCAATTTCTGATGTAGCGGACTTATTGGTAAAATATAATTTAACAGCTGTTTCTGTAGTGGACGAAGAAAATAAATTGTTAGGTATTATTTCAGAAGGTGACTTACTATATAAAAAGGTTCGTCCTCATGTACCTCATTATGTAAATGTTTTGGGTGCTAGTATTTATTACAATGGTATTGGCGAATACAATGCACAATTCAAAAAATTGTTGGCATCCCATGTATATGAATTAATGACAAGCGAAGTTATTACTACAACACCGGATAAAGATGTAGAAGAAATCGTATCCGTTATGCTTGACCAACATTTGAAAAACATTCCTGTTGTAGATAAAGAGTACCGTTTGGTAGGTATTTTATCTCGTCGTGATATCATCAAATTGATTGCAAAAGATAACTAATTATTTACATATATGTAATACTAAACAGCCACTCTACATGAGTGGCTGTTTCCTTATAATGCTAAGAATTGCATTGAATTTTCATTTATGATATTATAAGGAGTGCATAATATACTACAGAAATTTGGGCGTTTGCCCTTCAAGGAGGACATATTTTAATGAAAGCAACTGTAAATCCTGTTGATCAACACGTAGTAACTTTAACTATCGAAGTACCTGCAGCAGAAGTAGACAAAGGTATCAAACAAGCGGTAAAACGCATTGCAAATCAAGTAAACATTCCTGGCTTCCGTAAAGGCCATGCACCTCGTCGTGTATTGGAAATGAACTTTGGTAAAGAAGCTATCTTGGAAGAAGCATTTGACGTATTGGCTAGCCAAAACTATAGTGCTGCTCTTCGTGAAAACGATATCGTTCCTGTATCTGATCCAGAAACAGAACGCGTACAATTCGAAGAAGGTAAAGATTTAATCTTCAAAGTAACTGTAACAAAACGCCCAGAAGTTAAACTTGGCGATTACAAAGGCTTAGAAGCTAAAAAACAAGACGCTACTGTAACTGATGAACAAATCGAAGAACAATTGAACAACATCCGTGAACAACAAGCTAAAATGGTTGTTGCTGAAGAAGGCGCTACAATTCAAAAAGACGACTTCGCAGTAATCGACTTCGCTGGTTCTGTTGACGGTAAACCATTTGATGGTGGCGAAGGTAAATCCTACCCATTACAAATTGGTTCCGGTAGCTTCATCCCAGGTTTCGAAGATCAATTGATCGGCGCAAAAGCTGGTGATGATGTAACTGTAAAAGTAACATTCCCAGAAGACTACTTCGTAGCTGAATTAGCTGGTAAAGAAGCAGAATTCAAAACTCATATCCATGATATTAAACGTAAAGAATTGCCTGAATTGAATGATGAATTCGCAAAAGAAGCAAGCTCTTACGAAACTATTGAAGAATTGAAAAACGATCTTCGTGCTAAAATGGAAGAAGAAGCATCCCGTCGTGCTATCGACACTTACAATGCTGATTTGATTCAAGCAGCTGTTAAAAATGCAACTGTAGACATTCCAGAAGTGATGATCAACGATCGCGTAGAACAAATGATTCAAGAATTGGCTATGAACATGGAAGGCCGTGGCTTGAAACTTGATGACTACTTGAAATTCTCCAATAAAACTATCGAAGATTTACGCACTGAGTACAAAGATTCCGCAGCTGAAAATGTACGCGCTGATTTAGTATTGGACGCTATTGCCACTGCTGAAGGTATCGAAGTAACTCCAGATGACATGAATCGCGAAATCTTCATTATGGCTCAAAACTTTGGGGCAGATCCTAAAGAAGTTTGGGATATTATTGCAAAAGAAGGTCGTGTAGCTATGTTGGCAGGCTCTGTAGCTCGCAAAAAAGCAGCTCGATTCATCATCGATAATGCAAAAGGTGCAGAAGCAGCAGAATAATGCTTGCTCACTAGGTACATGAAAAGGTGATTATATGTATGTACCAATCGTAGTTGAACAAGGCGAACGTGGTGAACGTTCGTATGATATTTACTCTCGCTTATTAAAGGATCGCATTATCTTTTTAGGTGGACCTATTGATGATAATGTTGCAAATGCGGTGATTGCCCAAATGCTTTTCCTAGAAGCAGAGGATCCAGATAAAGATATTCATCTATATATTAATAGCCCAGGTGGTGTTGTAACTGCTGGTATGGCTATCTATGACACGATGCAATATATTAAACCAGATGTGTCTACCATTTGCGTAGGCTCCGCTGCAAGTATGGGGGCTGTATTATTGACAGCTGGTGCAAAGGGAAAACGCTTTGCATTGCCTCATGCGCGCGTTATGATTCACCAACCATTGGGTGGTGTACAAGGTCAAGCATCTGAAATCGAAATCCATGCCCGTGAAATTCTTCGTATGCGTGAAGAGTTAAATGGTATCCTAGCAGCTCGCAGTGGCCAAGATATTGAAGTGGTAGCACGTGATACGGATCGTGATAACTTCATGAGTGCCCAAGATGCCGTTGAATACGGTTTGATTGACGAGGTGTTAACTCGCGATACTCTAGAAAGCAAGTAATGGAGGCGCTCATTGGCAAAAGATAAAGATACTATGCGTTGTAGCTTTTGCGGACGCACAAGTGATGAAGTAAGAAAACTAGTGGCCGGTCCTAATGTGTACATCTGTGATGAATGCGTAGAAGTTTGTGAACGCATTATTGAAGATGAACTTGGTGACATCGGTACAGAAGACTTTAAATTAAAAGAATTGCCAACGCCAAAAGAAATTAAAGCTCATCTTGATCAATATGTCATTGGTCAAGATGATGCTAAAGTTTCCCTTGCGGTGGCAGTATATAATCACTACAAACGTCTACAAACAGATAATGTGGTAGATGATGTAGAACTACAAAAGTCCAATGTTCTATTTATTGGACCTACAGGTAGTGGTAAAACATTATTGGCTCAAACATTAGCAAAAATGTTAGAGGTTCCATTTGCAATTGCAGATGCAACAAGCTTAACCGAGGCTGGCTATGTAGGGGAAGATGTAGAAAATATTCTATTAAAACTCATTCAAGCCGCCGATTATGATATTGAACGGGCTGAACGCGGTATTATTTACATCGATGAAATCGATAAGATTGCCCGTAAGTCTGAAAATCCTTCCATTACACGTGACGTGTCAGGGGAAGGTGTGCAACAAGCACTTTTAAAAATCTTAGAAGGTACCGTTGCTTCGGTGCCACCTCAAGGTGGTCGTAAGCATCCTAATCAAGAAATGTTACAAATCGATACTACTAATATTCTCTTTATTTGTGGTGGCGCATTTGATGGCATGGATAAGGTTATTACAAAACGTACCGCTAAGAAAACATTAGGTTTTGGTGCTGATGTACAACGTGCTGAAGAACGCGATGTATCTGCGATTCTTAAAGAGGTTGTACCTGAAGATTTATTGAAATTTGGTTTGATTCCTGAATTTATTGGTCGTTTGCCTGTTATGGTAACATTAGACCTATTAGACAGGGATGCATTGGTCCAAATTCTTACAAAACCGAAAAATGCATTGACTAAGCAATATGAGAAAATTCTATCCCTTGATGGTGTAGAATTGACATTTGAAGATGATGCATTAGAAGAAATCGCTGATGAAGCATTACAGCGTAAAACTGGTGCTCGTGGTTTGCGTGCCATTATTGAGAAGGTAATGAAGTATGTTATGTATGAAGTTCCATCTATGGATGATGTGGCAAAATGCATAGTTACCAGAGAAGCCGTAAAGGGCACAGGTGAACCTATACTCAAAAATGAGGCAGACAAAGACATCCAGCTGAAATCGTAATTCGAAGAAACTCATTTCTGTGTAGGAATGAGTTTCTTTTCATAATATAAATCCTTGGAGGACATATGAATTTACTCGAAGTAGGTATTCCTACCGTTCCCCTTAGAGGGATGGTTGTATATCCGAATATCGTGATTCACCTCGATATCGGTCGAGACAAATCCATCAAAGCGGTAGAAGCCGCAATGAACGAAGATCGCATTATGGCAGTGGTATCCCAAAAGGATGACTCTGTAGATGCACCTACCGTTCATGATTTAGCCCAAATGGGTACACTTGTAAAAATTAAACAAATGTTGCGCTTACCAGGTGGTATTGTTCGTGTTCTCGTTGAAGGTATTACTCGTATTCGTGTTATGAACATTACGAGCATGGATCCTTATTATGTAGGGGACTATGAACGTGTAGCATCCATTTTTGAAGATGATGTAGAACTTGAGGCGTATCGTCGTTTAGTACAGTCTAAATTCAATGAATGGGCTGATGAAGCTAAAACGATTACTGAAGAAGGCGTTACACGCGTTATGGAATTGCGTGACCCTTGTGAACTAGCCGATCAAGTAGCATTTATGCTGCCTGTTAATAATGCAAAACGCCAAGAGTTATTAGAAGAATTATCCGTTGCAAGACGATTGAACATGATTGTTGGCATTCTTAATATGGAATTACAAATTTCTGATTTGGAAAATTCCATTAATAATCAAGTTCGTCAAGCTATGGAAAAAACACAAAAAGAGTATTTCTTGCGTGAAAAAATTCGCGTTATTCATGATGAATTAGGCGATAAAGGCGATCCTGAGGAAGAAGCGGATGAATTAAGAGAGCAATTAAAAGCTCTTAATTTGAGCGAAGAGGTTCACAATCGTATCGATAAAGAAATTTCTCGCTATAGCCGCATGCCACAAATGATGCCAGAAGCGACCATTCTTAGAAATTATCTTGACTGGGTGCTAAGCTTACCATGGAACGATGTTACCGATGATCGTCTAGATATCAATGAAGCAAAAGATATTTTAGAGGCTGATCATTATGGGTTAGAAAAGGTTAAGAAACGTATCTTAGAATTCTTAGCAGTTCGCAAATTGACTGGTAAGAATAGCGGTTCTATCCTTTGCTTAGTAGGACCTCCTGGTGTTGGTAAAACATCATTAGCTTCATCCATTGCTAAAGCGATGAATCGTAAATTCGTACGCGCATCCTTAGGTGGCGTTCGCGATGAAGCTGAAATTCGAGGCCATCGTCGTACATACATTGGCGCATTGCCAGGTCGTATGATTCAAGGTATTAAAAATGCAGGGACCCGTAATCCTGTATTCTTACTTGATGAAATCGATAAATTGGCATCCGATTATAAAGGCGATCCATCTTCTGCATTATTAGAAGTATTGGATCCAGAACAAAATAGTACATTTAGCGATCATTTTATTGAAATTCCATTTGATTTCTCCGATGTATTCTGGATTACTACGGCGAATGTGGCTTCTAATATTCCAGGCCCATTATTAGACCGTATGGAAATCATTGAGCTTTCAAGCTACATGGAAGATGAAAAATTAGAAATCGCTAAGCGCTATTTAGCACCTAAACAAATCGAAAAGAACGGTTTGAAAGATAATAAGATTAAATTATCTGATGCAGTGTTAAAGAAAATTGTATCCGAATATACTCGTGAAGCTGGCGTTCGTACCTTGGAAAAAACTATCGCTAAAGTATGCCGAAAAATGGCTTACCAAGTGGTAGAACAAGATATTGAAACACCGAAGGTTTCCGTCAAGAATTTACACGAATACTTAGGCGCGCCTATCTTTATCGATCAAGAGCGTGAAAAGAAACCTCAAGTGGGCTATGTTAACGGACTTGCTTGGACCTCTGTAGGTGGTGTAGTATTACCTTGTGAAGCAACAACAATGGCGGGGACTGGCAAATTAGCACTAACCGGTAGCCTTGGTAAAGTAATGCAAGAATCCGGTCATGCTGCTATGAGCTATATTCGCCATAATGCAAAATCCTTGAAAATCGATGAAGAATTCTATAAAAAGTTAGACATTCACGTTCATCTTCCAGAAGGGGCAACACCAAAGGATGGTCCTTCTGCAGGGATTACGATGACATTAGCCATGGTATCTGCCTTGACGGGACGTAAGGTGCGCGCTGATCTTGCTATGACCGGTGAAATCACATTGCGTGGCCGCGTATTACCAATTGGCGGTCTTAAAGAGAAATTGTTGGCAGCATTGTTATATGGTGTGAAAGAGGTTTTAATTCCAAAAGGAAATGAAAAAGATATTCCTGAATTACCAGATAGTGTAAAAGAAGGGCTTATCATCACACCTGTTAAGACAATGGATGAAGTTTTAGCAAAGGCACTTGTATAATGCAAAAGAAGAAAAAATCCACAAAACATATGGGGCCAAAACCACAATATACAAGAAAAGAAATTAAGGGGCCTCGCATTATAGCAGCAAAATATAATACATCCTGTGTAAAAGCAGATCAATATCCTGAAGGGGATACGGTAGAAGTAGCCTTTTTAGGACGCTCTAATGTGGGCAAATCCTCGTTGATTAATTCTTTGTGTAATTATCGTGGTCTTGCTCTTGTGAGTGGACAGCCAGGGAAAACAAAGACGATAAACTATTTTGATATTGAATCAAAAGAGGATATTAGTGAAACTGAAGAACGTCGGTACCACTGGTTCTTAGTCGATTTGCCTGGATATGGTTTTGCAAAAACGAATAAAGATAACCGCAATATGTGGTCATCATTTATATCAGATTATATATTGCATTCTGAACGATTAATGTTATTATGCTTGCTTATCGATGGGCGTCATCCAGAGATGCCTATCGACAAAGTAGCATTTGATTGGCTCGTTGAGGCCGGTGTGCCTCTTCAAATCGTGGTGACGAAGGTAGATAAGCTTAATGCTAAAGAAAAATCAGTAAATTTAGCAAAAATTAAAGCGATGTATCAAACTGATTCTCCACCGATTATGTATAGCTCATTGAAACATACGGGCCGTGAGTTATTACAGCAACGAATTAATAAAGTACTAGTAGGGGAGGAAGCATGAGTAATTCAAACCAGTTAGAGATGATGGAACGCATCGCTCTTGATTTAGAGGGTGTTGAACGTGCTCTTGCGTCATCCTTTAATACGGGGTCTGAAGATTTTAATACTCTGATTAGACCTTTATCCGAGGCCGGCGGTAAACGTTTGCGCGCACAATTATGCTTGCTTATTGCCAATGCGGGTACATCGGTAGAGGCGGAACGTATTAAAATTGCAGAAGCTGTAGAAATGTTACATCTAGCGACGTTGATTCATGATGATGTCCTAGATCAGGCGGAAATACGTCGCGGTGAAGAGACAATTCATAAGCACAAAGGCAATAAGGTTGCCATTTTAAGTGGAGACTATTTATTTGCTAAGGCGTTCCGTATCGTATCCGAAATGCCACATATGGAATATTTGAAGGTCTTTTCTCATATCATCACCTGTCTTGTGGAAGGTGAATTTATGCAAATGGAAGATGTGTATCGCATTGACCAAGGTATAGACCGATATATGACAAAGACGCAAAAGAAAACAGCCGACTTTATGGAAGGCTGCATGGAACTAGGGGGCCTGCTAGGTGGCTGGTCTAGTGATGAAATTATGTACCTAAAACGATATGGTCATGCGTTGGGGATGGCGTTCCAAATTACCGATGATATTATGGATTATCGCGAAACCTCAGACACGACAGGCAAACCTGTAGGGAATGACCTTCGAGAGGGCTTGTTAACCTATCCGTTGCTTAGTATTGTTAATGAAAGCAATCAGAATCAGTTGCTGCAAGATATTAAGAACCTTAATCATGGCGGTAATGAACAAGAGATTATCGATTATGTTATTGCTCAGGGTGGTATAGATAATACATTACGGGTAGCACAACAATATTGTGATGATGCATTATCTGCATTACAATCTATACGTGATTTTGATGGCAAAGAGTTTTTAGTATTAGCTGTTCAAAACTTAGCAGATAGAAAGGTATAATATGGAGGCCTTCGAACCTAAAGATTTCGAATATCCCATAAAGAAACCTTCATTTGATAGCGTAGTTCGACAAAAGCGTCGGGAACAAGCACAAAAAGCAGAACAAGAGCAATATGCCGTGGTAAATACTGAACAAGAAGAGGATGCTCCAGAGCCGTTATATACGGAGATGGAACAAAAGATGATGGACGAAGCTGCCAATTTATCGTTGGTAGGCCATCTATCAGAACTTCGTAGACGTATTATAATTATGGTTGTTGCTATTATCATAGGAACGGGCATTGCCTATTATTATGTAGACGTATTATTAGATATTTTATTGGCCCCTGCAGGCAAGTTATATTACATGCGTCCTACAGAAGCCTTCTTTACGTATATGAAGGTATCCATCGTAGGCGGCATAATTTTGGCATCGCCTATCATACTGCACCAAATATGGCTCTTTGTGAAACCAGCATTGACAGTTCGCGAGAAACATCTATCAAACTGGATTTTACCAGTAGCCTTTTTGTTGTTTGTAACAGGTATTTTGTTTTCCTATATCCTAGTGTTGCCTGCTGCGGTTAAGTTCTTTATGGGCTTTGCCACCGATGAATTGCAACCGATGTTTTCCATTGGTCAATATATGGATTTTGTATTGGCCTTTGTATTGCCGTTCGGCTTTATATTCGAACTACCATTGATCATTATCATTATGGGATATTTTAATCTAATTACATCCCAATTTTTAAAGAAGAAACGCAAAATATTCATTTTGCTTTCCTTTATTATAGGTGCAGTAATCTCACCTACACCGGATATGTTCTCACAAACCATGATTGCATTGCCGATGATCTTATTATATGAAACTAGCCTCTTTGTGTTAGCTAAAGTGATGAAACGATAAGTACTTACTTTCAGGAGGAACGATGAAAACCTACGAAAATTTAACCACCTACAATCCTGGTGAAATCGAAAGTAAATGGTATTCCTATTGGGAAAACCAAGGTTACTTTCACGAAGAAGTAGACACTGACAAGGAACCATTTAGCATTGTATTGCCACCTCCAAATGTAACAGGTATGTTGCATATGGGGCATGCACTAGATAATACATTACAAGATATCTTGATTCGTTTTAAACGTATGCAAGGTTACAATGTGTTATGGATGCCTGGTACAGACCATGCTGGTATTGCTACACAAATCAAGGTAGAAGAAATGCTCGCCAAAGAAGAGGGCAAATCTCGCTATGATTTAGGTCGTGAAAAATTCGTAGAACGCGTCTGGAAATGGAAGAAAGAATACGGCGATACTATTGTTAAACAAATTCGCAGCCTAGGTGCATCCTGCGACTGGAGCCGTGAACGTTTTACATTGGATGAAGGCTACTATCATGCAGTGCGTGAAGTATTTGTAAGCCTTTATGAAAAAGGTTTGATCTATCGCGGTGAACGTATCATCAATTGGTGCCCTCGTTGTGCAACAGCGTTGTCTGACGTAGAGGTAGAGCATGAAGATGAACACGGTCATTTATGGCATATTAAATACCCTGTAAAAGGTGAAGAAGGTCGCTTTGTTATCGTTGCCACAACACGTCCAGAAACTATGTTCGGCGACGTTGCGGTAGCAGTTAACCCTGAAGATGACCGTTATAAAGATTTAATTGGTAAAACATTAATCTTGCCATTTGTTAATCGTGAAATTCCTGTTATCGCTGATGACTATGTAGATGCAAGCTTTGGTACAGGTTGTGTAAAAATTACACCAGCTCATGACCCTAACGACTTTGAAATGGGTCAACGTCATAATTTAGAATCCATTGTTGTTATGAATAACGATGCGACAATGAATGAAGGTGCTGGTAAATTTAACGGCATGACACGCGAAGAAGCGCGTAAACAAGTGGTAGCTGAGCTTGATGAATTAGGCTTGCTAGAAAAAATCGAAGATCATGACCATGCGGTTGGCCATTGTTCCCGTTGTAAAACGATTATTGAACCAATGATTTCTAAACAATGGTTCGTAGATATGAAACCTCTTGCAGAGCCAGCATTGAAGGTTGTAAAAGATGGTGAAGTTCAATTCGTTCCTGAACGCTTCACTAAAACCTATGTAAATTGGCTCGAAAACATCCGTGACTGGACGATTTCTCGTCAATTATGGTGGGGCCACCGTATTCCAGCATGGTATTGTGATGACTGTGGTGAAACTATTGTTAGCCGTGAAGACATTACAGAATGCCCTCATTGTCATGGTCATGTAACACAAGATCCAGACGTGCTTGATACATGGTTTAGTTCTGGTTTATGGCCATTTGCTACCATGGGTTGGCCTAAAGACACAGCAGAACTTAAACAATGGTATCCAACGAGCGTACTCGTAACTGGTTATGATATTATCTTCTTCTGGGTTGCTCGTATGATTTTCATGGCTCTTGAGTTTGAACATGAAATTCCATTTAAACATGTATTTATCCATGGTCTTGTACGCGATAGCCAAGGCCGCAAGATGAGTAAATCCTTAGGTAATGGTATTAATCCATTAGATGTAATCGGCGAATATGGTGCTGATGCATTGCGCTTTACACTTGTAACAGGTAATACACCGGGCAATGATATGCGTTTCTACATGGAACGTGTAGAAGCAAACCGCAACTTTGCCAATAAAATTTGGAATGCTTCTAAATTCGTTCTCATGAATTTGACGAATTATGATGAAAGTTTCGTTCCTACTGAGGCTGATTTAACATTAGCTGACAAATGGATTGTAGAAAAATACAATGAAACCGTAGCAAGTATTACTGCAAATCTTGATAAATTTGAACTTGGTGAAGCGGCTAGCTCCGTATATGATTTCATTTGGAATACATATTGCGACTGGTACATTGAACTTGCAAAACCTCGTTTGTATAGCGATGCTAATGAACGCGATCGTCGCACTGTACAATATTTGCTTGTAACAATCTTGCGTCATATGCTTGAATTGTTGCATCCATTCATGCCATTCGTTACAGAACATATTTGGCAACACTTGCCTCATGAAGGTGAAAGCATTGTGATTGCTAAATGGCCAGAAGCATTAGCTTTCACAAATCTTACAGAAGCCGCACGTCAAATGGAAGTCATGATGGATGCTATTAAAGGTATTCGTAACATGCGCGCCGAAATGAATGTACCTTTGGGCAAAAAAGCCGAAGTTATCGTAGCACCGACTGATGCGTCTATTGCTGAAGCCGTTGCAGATCATAGCGATTATTTCGTAACACTTGCATGGGCTGAAAAGGTAACTATTTTAGGTGGGGATGATCCAAAACCTGAAAATGCAACCGTAACTGTTGTAAATGGTATGGAAGTATATCTTCTTTTGAAGGACCTTATCGATGCAGATAAAGAAAAAGAACGTATCGAAAAAGAAAAAGGTCAAATGCAAAAAGAAATTGCACGCTTAGAAGGTAAATTGAGCAATCAAGGTTTCCTTGCAAAAGCACCAGAAGCAGTTGTAGCAAAAGAAAAAGAAAAACTAGAAGAATATAAGCAAAAACAACAAGCGTTGTTAGAACGTGAAGAATTCTTAAAAACCTTATAGGAGGTTTATATGACATACGAAGAAGCCTTAACGTATTTAGAAGATACCTCATCCTTTGGCATAAAACCGGGATTAGATCGTATTCGTGCATTATTGCAAGCGTTGGGGAATCCTGAACGAGATTATAAAATCATTCATGTTACGGGTACAAATGGTAAAGGTTCTGTAACAACCTATATTTCGTATGCTCTATTTACCAGTGGATTACGGGTGGGGCGATTTACATCGCCTCACCTTGAATCTTATACGGAGCGTATAGAAATTAATGATGTTCAAATTAGCAAAGACGCTTTTGGCAATTTGATCGATTGTGTTCGACAAGGCGTAGATAAGATTATTGTTGATGGGGTAGAGCCACCTACGCAATTTGAAATTCTAACGGCCGCAGCATTCCTATTCTTTAAAGAACAAGGTGTAGACTATGCTGTTGTAGAAGCTGGCTTGGGTGGATTACTGGATTCAACGAATGTTGTGACACCAGTGGTTTCCGTTATTACTAATGTTACCCTTGATCATCAAGCGTATTGTGGCAATACGGTTGAAGAGATTGCCAAGCATAAGGCGGGCATTATAAAAGAAGGTGTTCCTGTTGTAACGGCGGCTCAAGAAGGACCATTAAAGGTCATTGAAGAGACAGCTGAAGAAAAACATGCACCATTATATGTGTTTAACAAAAAGTTTGGTATCGATAGCCGTAGTGTAGTGCCTGGTGGGCAATTGATTACGGTCAGTGCTATTGGCGCACCGCCTGCTATGTTATTTACAACGATGGCTGGGATTCATCAATCTGTCAATTTGGCTTGTGCATTACAAGCTGTACGCCTAGTTATGGAACATGATGATGCTATTAGTGAAGAAACAATGCGCGAAGGCTTTGCCCGTGCCACTTGGGCTGGTCGTTTTGAGATTAAAAAAACGTTGGATCGGACATTTATATTTGATGGTGCCCACAATGCAGCCGGCGCAGAATCTTTCGGTATGACTTACCAGGAATTATTTGGAGATACGCCAAAAACAATGGTGATGGCTATTTTGTCAGATAAGGATGAAATGGGTATTATTCATGAAGTTGTAAAACCAAAAGATATAGTCATTGCAGTGGCTGCACCAACACCACGTACAGAGGTGCCAGAGAAATTGGTAGAAACCGTTCGGCAATGTGTGAAAGGGGTAGTGGCACAGACAGAAGATTCTGTGAGCAGTGCTCTTGATTTAGCATTACAATCGACACAAGATGGAGATATCATTGTTGTGTGTGGATCGTTATATATTCTTGGCGAAGCTCGCGGTTGGTTACAGAACCGTATGAGCCACTAGGTAATCGTTATGGAACACTCATTATTTCCAACGGAAACAAAGTTGAAGTTTTATATTGAACGACTCATTTATGGTGTGGCTATTGCCATGCCACTACAACCGATGGTAGGAGATGTGCTCTTGTGGTTGGCCGTTGGGCTTGCCATTGTCGATTTAATACGAAGTCGTAGTCTTAGCTTGCCTACGGGCTGGTTGTCTTGGACTGTTATGTTTTTCGTCCTTTGGACGGGCGTATCAGCTGCCCTTTCCGATAATGCGCAATGGGCTTTGACAAGTTGGTTTTATCAGATTGTGGCCGGTGGCGGTATTTATTATTTAGTACGTACCTATATTAGTACGCCAAAACAGTGGCGTTATTTTCTTCAATGTACATTGGGAACGGCGATTCTCGTTTGTTGCATAGGTGCTTATGAATATATTTTTATTCCTAATCATCATATAAAGGAATGGGTTGATGCCATCCAATTTCCAAAATTAATGCGACGCATGTCGTCAACATTGACAAATCCCAATCTGTTGGGCGCTTACTTGTTGATGATTCTAAGCGTTAGTATTAGCTATTTATTGGTTTACTGGAAGGGCTTATCCGATAAAATCTTATCGGAAGAATATAAGAAACAAATCTACATGATGATTCCCATAGCATTAATACTTTTTGTTACCATGCTATTAACGTATTCACGTGGCATATGGATCAGTTTTGGTGCCATGATTATTTACTGGGGAATTTTTGTAGAACGTCGTTTATTATTATCCTTGTTAGCCATCCCCATTATTCTATATTTTTATGATGGAGAAATTGCTACTCGTCTTTGGTCTATATTCCAAGGTCATGATACATCGGCTGATTTACGATGGGCCTTGTGGGATAGCACGATGTACATTGTTCGTGAAAATCCTGTGTGGGGGATTGGGTGGAATACATTTTACTTAGTATATCCAGAATATAATTATTATATTCAAGGTCCTAATGTATTGATGTATCACGCTCATAATTTATACCTTAATATGTTGGCTGAAATAGGCATACCAGGACTTATCTCCTTTATAACTGTATTAATAGGGCATGTGGTTACCTCTATACGTCTAAAAGGTGATGTGTTCCGTAAGGCTGCCTCCATCGGTGTCGGTGCTTTAGCAGTTGGTGTTCTTGTGAGCGGTTTGTCCGATTTTGAATTATATAGTCACCAAGTAACGATTACATTCTGGTTATTACTAGGGTGGGTAGGTGCTTTTGTGAAAGTTCAACAAAATTAGACTAAAATCAATCATAATTAAAACGCATCGAAAAAAATCGAAATTGTTGTTTTATGTATAATAAGAATTAGAATAAGAGTGAATTGAAGAGAATCTATATATTGTATAGAAATTCTTCGATTCACTCTTTTTTAACTATATATATGAAATTATAAAAATATATCTATAATTCCTGAGAGTTATAACGATGTGAATTTAATTTATCCTAAAAATGGAAAATCCATGACTTTTAGTCATAATGCCCCATAAATATGTGACAAAAAATACATTTTATGCATATAAGTTGACAATGCGATTGTAAAAGCATACGATGAAGTTGGTTTAAGGAACGGTATTAGACCAAGAGATTGATCAACTGTCGTTTAACAAGGTGATTTTAAGGAGATGGTACGATGACAGACATCAAAGATCGCGTTAAAAATGCGGCCCTCCAAGGCAAAATTGTCACAGCTTATGAAGCAGCTCAAATGATTAACCACAATGATAAAGTTGGTATTTCCGGCTTTACTCCATCTGGTTATGCAAAAGCTGTACCATTGGCTTTGGCTGAACGAATGGAAAAAGAACCATTCAAAATTGATTTATGGACAGGTGCTTCCGTAGGTGATGAAGCCGACGGTGCATTAACACGTGCACATGGTATTAACCGTCGTTTCCCTTATCAAACAAATGGGGATACACGCAAAGCTTTAAATAGCGGCGACATCAAATACATTGATATGCACTTAAGTACAATGGCGCAAAATGTACGCTATGGTTTCTTTGGTGATTTAGATGTAGCTATCGTAGAAGTTTGTCAAATCAATGAAGATGGCTCTTTAGTACCTACAACATCTGTTGGTAACTCTCCAACATTTGTTAGCCAAGCTAAAAAAGTTATCGTAGAAGTAAACGTATCTCAACCATTATCTTTGGTTGGTATGCATGATATCTACGAACCACTTGATCCACCATATCGCAAACCAATTCCATTGGAACATGCTGGTGATCGTATTGGTACTGATGCAATTCCTTGTGACCCAGACAAAATAATTGCAGTAGTTCCTTGTGATGTTCCTGATACTACAAGACCTTTGGCACCTATCGATGATGATGCAAAAGCAATGAGTCAACACCTTATCAAATTCTTTGAACAAGAAATCGGTGAAGGTCGTTTACCTGAAAACTTGCTTCCATTGCAATCTGGCGTAGGTTCTGTAGCAAATGCAGTAATCAGCGGATTGGCTCAAGGCCCATTCAAAGATTTGTCCATTTATACAGAAGTAATCCAAGATGGTATGTTTGACTTAATCGATGCAGGTAAAGTAACTGTATGTTCCGGTACTGCATTAAGTCCTTCTCCAGATGGGTTGAAACGTTTCTATAATAACATCGATGAATATCGTAAAAAGATTATTCTTCGTCCACAAGAAATTTCTAACAACCCTGGTATTGCTCGCCGTATTGGTGTCATTGCCATGAATACCGCTATCGAATTTGATATTTTTGGCAATGTAAACTCTACTCATATTATGGGTAGCAAAATGATGAACGGTATTGGCGGATCTGGTGACTTTGCACGTAGTGCATATCTCACTATTTTCTGTACTAATTCCGTTGCAAAAGGTGGCGACATCAGTTCTATCGTTCCATATGTATCTCATGTGGATCACCCAGAACATGACACTATGATTTTCTGTACAGAACAAGGTGTTGCTGACTGCCGTGGTTTGAGCCCAGTGGAAAGAGCTCGTTTGATCATTGAAAAATGTGCTCACCCAGACTACAAACCAATGTTAACTGAATACCTCGAAAAAGCACTCGCTGCAACTAAGAATGCCCATACACCAATGTTGCTCGACGAAGCTCTTTCTTGGCATAAACGCTTCACAGAAACTGGAAGCATGAAAAAATAACCTGTTTTTTTAGGAGGATGATGAAAACATGGCTTACGAAAACCTTAAAGCCCAAATTGCTGAGTACAATAAACTTTGTGACGAAAAGTGTGTAAAAACTCCAGAACGTCAAAACTTGAAATACAACCGCGTGTATACACCAGTTGATATTGAAGGCTTTGATTATGAACGTGATTTGGGTATGCCTGGTGAATATCCATATACTCGTGGCGTACAACCTACAATGTACCGTGGTCGTTTCTGGACTATGCGTATGTATGCTGGTTTCGCGACAGCTGAAGAATCTAACAAACGTTACCGTTACCTTATCGAATCCGGTGCAACTGGTCTTTCCTGTGCATTCGACTTACCTACACAAATCGGTTATGACTCTGATGACGTTATGGCTGAAGGCGAAGTTGGTAAAGTAGGTGTAGCGATTGACTCCTTGGCAGATATGGAAATCTTGTTCAACGGCATCGACCTTGGCAAAGTATCCACTTCCATGACAATCAACGCTCCAGCATCCGTTTTGTTGGCAATGTATATCGCAGTAGCTGAAAAACAAGGCGTACCTTCCACAGAATTGAAAGGTACAATTCAAAATGATATTTTGAAAGAATACGCAGCTCGTGGTACTTACATTTTCCCTCCAAAACCATCCATGCGTTTGATCACTAATATCTTTGAATATTGCTCTCAATACGTTCCAAAATGGAATACAATTTCCATTTCCGGTTACCATATCCGTGAAGCAGGTTCCACAGCAGCACAAGAAATCGCATTTACAATTGCTGATGGTATCGCATATGTAGAAGCAGCTTTGAAAGCTGGTCTTGATGTTGATACATTCGCTGGTCGTCTTTCCTTCTTCTGGAATGCTCATAACAATGTACTTGAAGAAGTTGCTAAATTCCGCGCATCCCGTCGTTTATGGGCAACTATCATGAAAGAACGTTTTGGTGCTAAAAAACCAAAATCCATGATGCTTCGTGTACATACTCAAACAGCTGGTTCCATGTTGACTGCACAACAAGTTGATAACAACATCGTTCGTGTTGCTCTTCAAACTGCAGCTGCTGTAATGGGCGGTACTCAATCCTTACATACAAACTCCCGTGACGAAGCATTGGCTCTTCCTACAGAAGCATCTGTACAAGTAGCTCTTCGTACACAACAAATCGTGGCTTACGAATCTGGTTTAGCAGACGTAGTTGACCCATTGGGCGGTTCCTACTATGTAGAAGCTATGACTAACGCTATCTATGACGAAGCTATGGCTTACATCAAGAAAATTGATGAAATGGGCGGCGCTGTAGTAGCAATCGAAAAAGGCTACATCCAAAAAGAAATCCAAGAATCCGCTTACAAATGGCAAATGGAAGTTGAATCTGGCTTGCGCACAATCGTTGGCGTAAACAAATTCCAAGTTGAAGAAGAAGCTCCAAAAGACTTGCTTCGCGTAGACGCTTCCGTAGGTGTAAACCAATCTAAGAAAACTCAAGCAGTTCGCGCTAACCGCGATCAAGCAGCAGTTGACAAAGCTTTAGCTGATTTGAAAGCTGGCGCAGCTGACGAAAACGTTAACTTGATGCCATTAATTCTTGCAGCAGTTAAAACATATGCTACTTTGGGTGAAATTTGTAATGTATTGCGCGAAGTATTCGGTGAATACCAAGCTCATTCCACATTATAATATCGGCTAATTTCGGAGGTAATTATCATGGCAGAAAAACGTATTAGAGTAATCGTAGCAAAACCAGGTCTTGATGGTCATGACCGTGGTGCAAAAGTTGTAGCACGCGCACTTCGCGATGCTGGTTTCGAAGTAATCTACACAGGTCTTCGTCAAACTCCAGAACAAATCGTAGAAGCAGCACTTTCTGAAGACGTTAATGTAGTTGCATTATCCCTTCTTTCCGGTGCTCACAACACATTGTTCCCTAAAATTGTTGAACTTTTGAAAGAAAAAGGCATGGGCGATGTATTAGTAATCGGCGGTGGCGTTATTCCTGATGCTGATATCCCTGGCTTGAAAAAAGCTGGCGTAGCAGCTGTATTCACACCTGGTACTCCAACTGGTGATATCGTAGACTTCATCAAGGAAAACGTAAAATAATTAACTGGGCAAGAGAGGGGCTCAACTAGAATGGTTGGCTCCCCTCTATTCCCATATTCTAAGATAGGTGGTGAGGCGAATGGATTTAGTTAAAGGCCTCTTTGAAGGCTCAAGACTAGCCTTAGCACGGTCCATCACTGCTGTAGAAAACGAGTATGAAAATGCCATCGATATTATGAAGGCAATTTACCCTAAAACGGGTAATGCACGTATTCTCGGTATAACTGGTGCCCCTGGTGCTGGTAAAAGTACTTTGACAGATAAGGTTGTTAAACATTATCTAGATCAAGGTAAAAAAATCGGCATCGTTGCCATCGACCCAACAAGCCCATTCTCTGGTGGTGCTATCTTGGGGGACCGTATTAGAATGAATGATTTGACATTAAATGAAAATGTATTCATTCGAAGCATGGGGACGCGTGGTAGTCTAGGTGGTTTATCCAAAAAGACTGCAGACGTTGTAAAATTAATGGATGCCTTTGGCATGGATTTGATTATCATTGAAACAGTAGGCGTAGGTCAATCCGAAGTAGATATCGTAAAAAATGCAGATACTACATTGGTTGTTCTTGTTCCTGGTCTCGGTGATGATATCCAAGCTATTAAAGCGGGTATTCTTGAAATCGGCGATGTATTTGCTATCAATAAAGCTGACCGAGATGGTTGCGATCGTTTGAATGTTGAAATTGAAATGATGCTTGACCTAGATTCTCGTGAAGTAAAATGGCGCCCACCAATTAAGCGCACAATTGCTAGTAAAGACCAAGGCGTAGATGAACTTATCGAAGCCTTAGATGAACATTTTGAGTATCTTGAAGATTCCGGTGAATTGGAATCTCGTCGGGCAGAACGTACTCGCGATGAAATCATCGCAATGATTAATGAACAAATTGGTCGTTATGTAGCTGATAAAATCATTACAAGCGACGAATTTAATAGCCAAGTGGCAGCTGTTAATGAACGCGAAAGCGATCCATACACAGTTGTTAACGGCGTAATGACAAACGTGCTAAAGTAGACGGCGACTACATAGCATTAGAGATTTAGCCTTATAAAGGAGATAATCGAAATGGCTTTTAAAGTATTACAAGTGGATCACATCGGTATTGGTGTTAATGATTTAGCAGCAACTAAAGAATTTTACAAAAATGCTTTGGGAATTCAACATCTTCCTGAAGATGAAGTAGTAGAAGAACAAAAAGTAAAAGTATCCTTCTTCCCATGCGGCGATGCTGAATTAGAATTCTTGGAAACTACTACTCCAGACGGCCCTATCGGTAAATTCATCGAAAAAAATGGCGGTCGTGATGGTATCCAACACGTTGCTTTGCGTGTAGATAATATTGAAAATGCTATTGCTGATCTTATGGCGAAAGGTATTCGTATGATTGACGAAAAACCTCGTTATGGTGCTGGCGGTTCCTCTATTGCATTCGTTCATCCTAAAGCTACAGGTGGCGTATTACTTGAACTTTGCCAACGAATGAAATAAAATATTATTGTAACAAGTTTTTATGGAGGTGCTGACATGCAAACAGTGCAAGAAAAAATTGAGTTGTTGCACGAAAAACTAGCAAAAGTTAAAGCTGGTGGCGGTGAAAAACGCGTTGAGAAACAACATTCTCAAGGTAAAATGACTGCTCGTGAACGTTTGGCTAAATTATTCGATGACAACTCTTTTGTTGAACTTGATCAATTCGTTAAACATCGTTGTGTTAACTTTGGTCAAGACAAAAAAGAATTACCAGGCGAAGGTGTAGTAACTGGTTATGGTACTATCGATGGTCGTTTGGTATATGCATTCGCACAAGACTTCACTGTAGAAGGTGGTTCTCTTGGTGAAATGCACGCTGCTAAAATCGTTAAAGTACAACGTTTAGCAATGAAAATGGGTGCTCCTATCG
>NZ_CAUSQT010000010.1:0-43235 GCF_963534045.1 uncultured Veillonella sp.
TTTACTTTACCGCCGTTAGCTGGAACATCTGTGCCATTAGCTTGGATTGTCCAGAGTTCGTCAGTGTTAGCAATTGTTTTATCACCGTATTTAATGCGGTCCCCATCTTTCTTGATGGTTGTGTAGTTATCAGGAGTACCTAAGTGGATTTCCTTAGTTTGGATAGAGTCGATGCCTTTGATGTTTTTGTTCAAACGAACAGTCAATGTATCTGTACCATCAGCAGTAACAGCGATGTTGCCTGCAGCAGATGCAAATGTAGCTTCTTCAGCTTTAGAAACGCCTTCGCCTTTGATTTTTACAAGGGATCCAAGTTTTTGTTTATTTTCCACTTCATTGTTGCCAGTGAAACGTAAACCGTCATCCAATGTAGCCACTTCGTGTTTGTTGTTGTTTTTGTCTTCATAAACGATACGAGTGATACCATCTTTGCCATTTAGACCTGGTTGGCCATTTTCAGCTTTCATAGTAAGACCGTCTTTACCGTCCTTACCATTGAGGCCGATAGAACCATCTTTACCATTGATAACAACGGAAGAACCATCTTTACCGTTTACGCCGATTCTACCATCAACACCGTCTTTGCCATCTTTACCAAGTTTGATGTCATCAGACAATGCATAGTTGTAAGTATGATCGCCAGTTACTTTATCAACGATTTGTTCTACAGTTAAGTTTTTACCAGCACCGAAGTTTACAGTTGTGCCAGGTTTAACGATTGTTGCAGTATGGTTATTTACTGTGTTACCAGAAACATCACCTTTCCAACCGGAATTGTTGATTGTATCAACTACAGTTTTAACTGTTGCGATACCATCTTTACCATCTACGCCTGGTTTGCCGTCAACGCCGTCTTTCACCTTACCGATTGTTACGTCGTATTTAACAATACCATCTGCATCAACGGATGCTTTCGTATAGTTACCATCAATGAAGTTCAAACCTTTATCCAAGGATACAGTTTGAGCATTTTGGTTATTCGCTTTATACGTGATGGCATTACCACCTGTAGGCAAGTTGCTTAAATCGATAACGGCTGTTTTATTGATTTTCTTATCATTGCCGTCAACATATTCCAATGTAACAGTTTTATCCGCGTTTACAGTATAACGTGTATCTCTAACGTGAATATCATTAGCTTTGGAAATTGTCTTAACGTCGCCGATGTTAGCACCGTTTGTATCATCAGTGGAGTTGTTGTTTACGATACCAGATTTAAGGTTCGTAATGTTGTTACCACCCATGTTCACGTTACCGCCGTCGAATTTGAATTCGTTGCCACCGATTGTGAAAGTAGCAGGGCCACCGTTTTTAATTGTGTTGATGTTGTTCAAGTCTTTAGCCAAACCGATGTTGATTTCGCTGTTGCCATCAGCACCTTGGGTGATGCTTGTTTTGATGTTAGAGGAATCATATTCGGAATCAGCTTTAGCGCCTGTACCTTTAACAGTTACTTTGGAGCCAAGTTTATTTTTCTTTTCGCCACCGGAGTTAGCGTCGAAACGTAAACCGTCATCCAATGTAGCTACTTCGTGTTTGTTGTTGTCATGATCTTCGTAAACAATGCGAGTTACGCCGTCAGCGCCTTTTTCGCCTTTCATAGTAAGACCGTCTTTGCCGTCCTTACCATTGAGACCGATGGAGCCGTCTTTACCGTTGATGACAACGGAAGAACCATCTTTACCGTTTACGCCGATTTTACCGTCAACGCCGTCTCTACCATCTTTACCAATCTTGATATCGTTAGCCAAGTCGAATTCAACTTTAGCGCCGTCGTTGTTGCTAGTTTGTTTTACAGTCAAGTTCTTGCCTGCTGCCATTTCAACTGTTTTACCATCAGAGATAGTTTTTGCAGCTGTTTCAGAATCAGCAGTTGTGTTACCTGTGGATTTCACATTCCATACGGATTGTGCAGCACCAGGAGCCACATGCAAGTCGTAAGTTACTTGGTTACCGTTTTCAGTTTTGTTAACTGTTACGGAATTATCGTTAGATGTAACAACTGTACGAGCATCTTTCAATTGTTTTACGTTAACTGCGTCTGTATCGTTTACGCCAGCTTTCACATTAGTAATGTTCAAGTTACCAGCGTTGATACCAGTCTTAACGATGGATGGGCCACCAGAGATAGTCAAACCATTGTTGTTAACTACAGTATCGCCGATTGTTAAGGAACCGGATGGAGTTAAGTTAACTTCTTTGGACAATTGAACTTTCAACTTGCCATCTACGTTGTTCACGCCGATGTTGTTGTCAGTCAATTTGGACTTATCTGCACCACCAACAACGTCCATAGTTTCGTTCAATTTCTTAGCGATAACTTTGGATTTATCAGCACCTTGTGCATCGTCGCCAGCATATTTCATGCCGTCATCCAATGTAGCCACTTCGTGTTTATCGTTGTTGTGGTCTTCGTATACGATACGAGTGATACCGTTCGTACCATTTTTACCGTCTACGCCATCTTGACCTTTTTCACCGCGGATAGTAAGACCATCTTTGCCGTCCTTACCATTTAAGCCGATAGAGCCGTCTTTACCGTTGATCACAACAGCGGAGCCGTCTTTACCGTTTACGCCGATTTTACCATCGATGCCATCTCTACCGTCTTTGCCAACCTTGATGTCATTGGACAATGCATATGTATATGTTTGTTCACCAGTTGCATTATCGATATTTTGAGCAATTGTCAAGTTATCGCCTGCTGCGTAGGACACAGTTTTGCCATTACCTACAGCTGTTACAGCGTGATTACCAACTACATTGCCTTTTGCATCAGTGGAGAAGGAATAACCATCTTTGATTTGATCAGCCAAACCGGACAAATCGATTTTTGCAATTGTACCAGCTTGGTTAGCACCGTTGCCATCGTTGTATTTCAATGTTACGGATTTATCTGCTGTGTTGTATGCATATGTTGCAGTTGTTTCACCAGTACGATCAGATGTAGTAGGCGCAATGTGCAAGTCGTTAGCTTTGGAAATTGTCTTAACGTCGCCGATGTTAGCACCGTTTGTATCATCAGTGGAGTTGTTGTTTACGATACCAGATTTAAGGTTCGTAATGTTGTTACCACCCATGTTCACGTTACCGCCGTCGAATTTGAATTCGTTGCCACCGATTGTGAAAGTAGCAGGGCCACCGTTTTTAATTGTGTTGATGTTGTTCAAGTCTTTAGCCAAACCGATGTTGATTTCGCTGTTGCCATCAGCACCTTGGGTGATGCTTGTTTTGATGTTAGAGGAATCATATTCGGAATCAGCTTTAGCGCCTGTACCTTTAACAGTTACTTTGGAGCCAAGTTTATTTTTCTTTTCGCCACCGGAGTTAGCGTCGAAACGTAAACCGTCATCCAATGTAGCTACTTCGTGTTTGTTGTTGTCATGATCTTCGTAAACAATGCGAGTTACGCCGTCAGCGCCTTTTTCGCCTTTCATAGTAAGACCGTCTTTGCCGTCCTTACCATTTAAGCCGATGGAGCCGTCCTTACCGTTGATCACAACGGAGGAACCATCTTTACCGTTTACGCCAATTTTACCGTCAACGCCGTCTCTACCATCTTTACCAATCTTGATATCGTTAGCCAAGTCGAATTCAACTTTAGCGCCGTCGTTGTTGCTAGTTTGTTTTACAGTCAAGTTCTTGCCTGCTGCCATTTCAACTGTTTTACCATCAGAGATAGTTTTTGCAGCTGTTTCAGAATCAGCAGTTGTGTTACCTGTGGATTTCACATTCCATACGGATTGTGCAGCACCAGGAGCCACATGCAAGTCGTAAGTTACTTGGTTACCGTTTTCAGTTTTGTTAACTGTTACGGAATTATCGTTAGATGTAACAACTGTACGAGCATCTTTCAATTGTTTTACGTTAACTGCGTCTGTATCGTTTACGCCAGCTTTCACATTAGTAATGTTCAAGTTACCAGCGTTGATACCAGTCTTAACGATGGATGGGCCACCAGAGATAGTCAAACCATTGTTGTTAACTACAGTATCGCCGATTGTTAAGGAACCGGATGGAGTTAAGTTAACTTCTTTGGACAATTGAACTTTCAACTTGCCATCTACGTTGTTCACGCCGATGTTGTTGTCAGTCAATTTGGACTTATCTGCACCACCAACAACGTCCATAGTTTCGTTCAATTTCTTAGCGATAACTTTGGATTTATCAGCACCTTGTGCATCGTCGCCAGCATATTTCATGCCGTCATCCAATGTAGCCACTTCGTGTTTATCGTTGTTGTGATCTTCGTATACGATACGAGTGATACCATCTTTACCGTTCACACCAGGTTGACCGTCTTTTGCTTTCATAGTAAGACCGTCTTTGCCGTCCTTACCATTTAAGCCGATGGAACCATCTTTACCGTTAATCACAACAGAGGAACCATCTTTACCGTTTACACCGATTTTACCGTCAACGCCATCTCTACCGTCTTTGCCAACCTTGATGTCATTGGACAATGCATATGTATATGTTTGTTCACCAGTTGCATTATCGATATTTTGAGCAATTGTCAAGTTATCGCCTGCTGCGTAGGACACAGTTTTGCCATTACCTACAGCTGTTACAGCGTGATTACCAACTACATTGCCTTTTGCATCAGTGGAGAAGGAATAACCATCTTTGATTTGATCAGCCAAACCGGACAAATCGATTTTTGCAATTGTACCAGCTTGGTTAGCACCGTTGCCATCGTTGTATTTCAATGTTACGGATTTATCTGCTGTATTGTAGGAATAAGATGTAGTTGTTTCACCAGCACGATCGGATGTAGTAGGTGCAATGTGCAAGTCATTAGCTTTAGAAATTGTCTTAACGTCGCCGATATTAGCACCGTTTGTATCATCAGTGGAGTTATTATTTACGATACCAGATTTAAGGTTCGTAATGTTGTTGCCACCAATACTTACATTACCACCATTGAATGCGAAGTTGTCGCCACCAATTGTGAACGTAGCATTGCCACCGTTCTTAATTGTGTTGATGTTTTTCAAGTCTTTGTTCAATTGAACTTCTAGAGTATCTGTACCATCAGCTTTTACGTTGATATTACCGGCTGCACTCTTAAATGTAGCAGATGTATTTTTATCTACGCCTTCACCTTGTACTTTTACTAAGCTGTTCAATTTTTGTTTGTTCACTGTATCAGTGTTGTTACCAGTGAAGTTCAAACCATCATCTAACGTAGCCACTTCATGTTTATCATGGTTGTTATCTTCATAAACGATGCGAGTGATGCCATCTTTGCCGTTTAAGCCAGGTTGGCCTTTTTCACCTTTAATAGTAAGACCATCTTTGCCGTCTTTACCATTTAAGCCGATGGAACCATCTTTACCGTTAATCACAACGGAGGAACCATCTTTACCGTTTACGCCGATTTTACCGTCAACGCCGTCTCTACCATCTTTACCAATCTTGATATCGTTAGCCAAGTCGAATTCAACTTTAGCGCCGTCGTTGTTGCTAGTTTGTTTTACAGTCAAGTTCTTGCCTGCTGCCATTTCAACTGTTTTACCATCAGAGATAGTTTTTGCAGCTGTTTCAGAATCAGCAGTTGTGTTACCTGTGGATTTCACATTCCATACGGATTGTGCAGCACCAGGAGCCACGTGCAAGTCGTAAGTCACTTGGTTACCGTTTTCAGTTTTGTTAATTGTTACGGAGTTATCGTTAGATGTAACAACTGTACGAGCATCTTTCAACTGTTTAACGTTAACTGCGTCTGTATCATTTACGCCAGCTTTCACATTAGTAATGTTCAAGTTACCAGCGTTGATACCAGTCTTAGTAACGGATGGGCCACCTGTAATTGTTAGGCCACCATTGTTGAGGATAGTGTCGCCAATTTTCAAGGAACCATTTGGAGTTAAATCAACATTGTTGGACAATGCATATGTGTAAGTGTGTTCACCAGTTGCATTATCGATATCTTGTTTTACAGTCAAGTTATCGCCTGCTGCGTAGGACACAGTTTTACCATTGCCAACAGCCGTAACAGCGTGGTTACCAACGACATTGCCTTTAGCATCAGTGGAGAAGGAATAACCATCTTTGATTTGATCAGCCAAACCAGACAAGTCGATTTTCGCAACTGTACCGGATTGTGTAGCACCGTTACCATCGTTGTATTTCAATGTTACAGATTTGCTTGCTGCATCGTAAGCGTAAGATGTAGTTGTTTCACCTTGACGGTTAGATGTTGTAGGAGCAATATGCAAGTCGTTTGCTTTGGAAATACGTTTTACGTCGCCGATATTAGCAGCATTATTGATTACATCGCCACCAGATTTAAGGTTAGTGATGTTTTGGTCACCCATGTTGATAGGGCCATTAGTGATGTTGATGGAGTTAGGACCAAATTCCATTTTTGGACCATTTGTAGTGTTAGAAATGGAATGAATGTCTACTAAGTCTTTGTTCACATCGTATTTAACAACACCTTCAGCATCTACAGAAGCTGTTGTGTTTTTACCGTTTGTGAAGTTCAAACCTTTATCCAATGTAACTGTTTGAGCATTTTGGCCATTCGCTTTGTATGTCAAAGGAATTTGAGTAGCCGCTTTGTTACCATCGAATGTTACTGTGTATGTAGTGTTATGATTTGTTTCATCTTGTACAGGTGTCACAGTGATAGGGTTGTTAGTTGTATTTGTAGTGTTTACAGTTACCGCTTCACGAGCTGCGTCTTTTACGTCGTTACGGGATACGTTTACTTCGTAAGTTGCGCCAGCGTCACCGTATTGGTCACCTGCTTGAGGAGTAACCTTAGCGATATTTGTATCTGTAGAACCTGTTACATTAGCTTTCGCTTTCACTTTTTCAGTAGAAGCAGCTGTAGGTGTTACATTGTCAACGTCTACAGTGTAGATTGTTTTCTTACCACCATCAACAGTATTTTCTGTTACAGATGTAACCTTCGCAGCATTTTTACCGCGAACCTCTACCGTATTGTTCAATTTGCCTTTAGCATCATCGGACAAGTCAACAGCTACGTTACTACCAGATGCAGTTGTCTTGATGTATTGGCCATTGTTAGCACCAACTACGCCAAAGCTCAAGCCACCAGCTTGGTTCAATTTTTGAAGATCAGTAGCACCAGTGTTACCAGTCAAGCCAACTGTGTTATTGAAACCGTTGTTAACGATTTTCAATTGTTCTTCAGTAGCTGCACGACCTTTTGTAGCAAAGTCAGGAGCATCCAACGTTACGTTAGTTAAACCAGTGATGTCACCAACTTTAGCATTCAAGTTAATGTTGTGATCGCCTGCTACGTTAACAGTTTGGTTACCACCGAATACAACTTTGCCGTCGCCAGCGTTGTTTGTGATGGATGTAATGTCGTTTAAATCACCTTCAACGTCTACTTTGAAAGTTTTAACGCCATCGATTTCACGGTTGCTAACCTTTGTATTCTTACCATTTTCCATATTGATGGCTTTTTTAGCAAGATTTTGGATAACTGTTTCGCCACCCTTGTTGATGTTGGAAAGATCTTGTTTAGCAATACCTGTGATAACAGCCTTTTCGTTAGCAACGTCTTGGTTGTTACCGTCAAGGTATGTCATCGTTACTTTGCCGTTTGCATCTACCGCATATTCACCAGGTTTGATGTGGCGTTCGTCAGCACGAACTTTTTTCAATTGGCTTACGTTAACAGCATCGTTATCATTTACGCCAGCTTTCACATTAGTAATGTTCAAATCACCAGCGTTGATGCCAGTTTTAGTAATGGAAGGACCATTGTTAATAGTCAAACCATTGTCAGTGATGTTAGTATCGCCAATTTTCAAGGAACCATCTGGAGTAAGGTCCACATTTTTGTTCAAGGAGAATTCAACAGCCGCATTACCATTGTTATTAGTTTGTTTAATGGTCATGTTTTTGCCGGCTTGCATTTCTACAGTTTTGCCGTCACGAATAGCTTGTTGGCCTTGAGAACCACGAGCCACTGTACCTTCTGTAGCCGTGGATTTCACGTTGAAGGAGCTCATGTCGCCTGTTGGCAAACCGCTCAAGTCGATAACAGCTTTAGGGCCATTTACAGTTTTACCATTACCATCTTGGTATGTTAATGTAACCTTTTTGTTACCGTCTACAGTATATTCAGCTACGTTATTATTAGTACCTGCTGTAGGTGCTATGTGTAAATCGTTAGCTTTGGAAATACGAGTAACATCGCCAATATTAGCAGCGTTATTTTCTACATCGCCACCAGATTTAAGGTTAGTGATGTTGTGATCACCAAGATCTAGGTTGCCACCAGTAACGCTGATGTTGTTATCACCAAAGTGTAATGTAGGACCACCATTATTAGTAATGGATGTAATACCACCAAGATCGCTATTCAAAGAGTATGTATATGTTTGTTCACCAATGGATTGGTTAATGTCTTGTTTAACTGTTAAGTTCTTACCAGCTGCATAGTTAACAGTTTGACCGCTTTCAACTTTAGTTGCTGTAGCAGTACCATCTAATTTACCGCCGTTAGCCTTAGCATTTGTTAAGAAATCGTATTTTGCAGCAGCGTCTGCAGCGTTGATTGTGTATGTAGTACGGCCGTTTACTGTTTTTTCATCAACAGTAACGTTTTTACCAGCTTTCACCATGCCTTTGTCATCAAATGTCAAAGTCAATTTGGAATCCTTTTTACCATCATCTGCAACAGCTGCAGATACACGGCCTTCGCCACGAACGTTCAATTTACCGCCGTCAGCCAAGAAATCGCTAGAACCAGTGTTACCAGTCAATGCAACACCAACGTTTTTCAATTGAGCTACGTTAACAGCATCAGTATCAGCAGTACCAGCAGCAAGACCTGTCAATTGACGAGTCAATGTGTCGCCATTACCGATAGATACAGCAGCAGTTGTTGCAGTTTGTACGTTACCTTTTAAGTTTTTATATTTACGATCATGTGAATCAGATGGGTTGTAACCTAACACACCTTTATCTGTTGTTGTAACAGAGTGATCACCAAGAGCTACGCCGTTAGCGATGTTAGCTTCAGTTTCATTACCCACTGCAACAGCTTCTTGGGCGCTAGCTTTTGCATAACGACCTACAGCAATACCATATTTTCCTTGTGCTTGAGCGCTACCACCTTGTGCGATAGCAGCTTCACCAGTTGCTTGGGAACGCATACCGATAGCAATAGAGTTATCACCTGAAGCAGTAACTCGGTCAGAATTTTTACCACTATTACCAATAGCAATAGAGTTATCACCCGAAGCATCAGCGCGTGCACCAATTACAGTTGCGCCAGATCCTGTGGCATGAGTATCACGACCAATAGCAATTGTATCTAAATGAGTCGCTGTGTTATCTCGACCGATGGCAATTTGAGAATTCTCATTTCGAGTTTCACCAAAGTTTGTACCACCATTTGTGGAGTCCACCATGTTGTTTTTACCAATGGCGATACCGCCCATTGTTTTCGCATCATTGTCTTGACCCATGGTAACAGTGTCTTGCACACGAGATTTATTATTAGTACCAACAGATACGGAATTTTTACCACTAGCTAATGCGCTAGGGCCTACAGCCACGGCATTAGCAGCACCTGTTTCAGCATGCCAGCCCACAGCTACAGCATGACCAACACCAGTTGCATTTGTTTTAGTTGTATCACCGATAGCTACGTCACCATCACCGCTTGCCACTGTAGATGCACCAATAGCTGTAGCCCATTCGCCTTTAGCTGTATTGAAAGCACCTACTGCAGTAGCACGACTACCTAATGCATCATTAAAGTTACCGATGGCTAATGAATAAGCACCAGCTGGTTTAGGTGTAGTTACATTGGAACCATGTGTCCAATTTTGGTTATTGTACGCACCAATAGCAATAGAGTGGTCACCACTAGCATTACTTTTATTACCGATAGCAACAGATGTATCACCAGTCGCTTCATTGCCAGCACCAATGGCTGTAGCAGCTCCATTTGTTGCTGTGTTTTCATTACCTACAGCTAATGCAGAATTACCTTTAGCTGTATTATTAGCACCAAGAGCCGTAGTGCCATTTTGATCATCCGTTGTGTTTTGGTAACCGACAACGATAGAATTAACACCAACACTATTATTTGGTTTAGCGTTAGCTGCAATATTAATACGACTACCTTCAGTATTTACACTGCCATCAAAACTTGTGAACGCATCTACAGGCGTACCCATTTGTGCGCCAACGCCAACAAGCGCTAAACCAGCCAATACGCTAGCTAGGACTTTCTTTTTGCCGCTATTATTTTTCGCAATCTCAGGTACTACAACGTAGCACTCTTTGGATTTGCTCCAAACGACTTTAAAGACCTTGTTCATAAAACCTTTGAACCCCTTTCTCATAAGTACATATAAATGTAACTTTTACACTTTAGTTCACTTCATGAAGAGTGGCTTTCCTCTCATTCACACACACTTCATATAGGATAATTCAATAATATCAATTTATTAATTAATTGTAAATACTTTTTCACCTATTTATTTAATGAAATTTTATATTTTAGATGAAAATAAACTGAAATTTATACCTATGTGTAAAAACAAACGCATTTACAAGAAAGTGCATTATATCAATGTTTATAGCTATATTTTAGCTATCATCTTCATATTTTTTTCATACAACTTCCCACTCTTTTTAGTTTATAATTTTGTTAAATAATGAAAATAAGAGCATCTTACAGATATAAACACCAATCTATCATCCATAAATTTTATAAACAGTTATATGCCAAAGAAGCAATAAAGTACTGGGTTTTACGTTATTCAAATAATTCATTTAATTAAATAATAGACCTATATTATTAATGATTAATTAATATATTCAACATCTCACTACTTAAGTACAAATAAGACAAATGCAGCTCCCATACAACGTAAGATGCTCATATATGCACAAAAAAACGCCCACACATCGTGTGAGCGTCTTTTTATAGGCCCCCAATACAATTAAAGGGGGGGAATTGTGAGAGTCATAATGAGGGCCATATGTGATTATAATTGTATCTACTAGTATTATTTACTAATAGCGTCACGCAAATTTACTTTACGGGATTGAGGTTGATCGACAGGTGCTTTTGCAATCGCTGCACGAAGATCCACTTCATGATCTTCACCAGCAACTGGTTCTTCACTTGCCTTATTTTTCACCGTTTGTTTAGCGGCGAACCAAATTGTGTCGTTCATGTAGTGACGAAGTTCGTCATTGTTTACATGTTCTTGGTCATGAGCCATGATATCCAAAATAGAATCTTCCAAAGCAGTCGCTTCTTCGTCAGTCATAGGACCGCCGATTTTCTTTTGCTCTTGGATTACTGCATTAATTTGGTCTACCATACCACGAAGTACATTGTATCCGTAGCTATTAGTGAAACCATCTTGTTCATTATATTTTGGCATATCAAAGTATTCATATTCATTTTTGTTGCGGTTTTCACCGTTCCAGTTCATGAACACTTCTTGACCATGCACACGACCGATGGAATGTGTACGGAAATAGTCAGCATAATTATGTTTATCATAAGAATGTAACCATTTTACGTCCGCTTTAGTTAATTGTTCGTGATTATCGCGTTTAACCTTAGCTTTTGCAATGTTTACCTCTGCATTTTGCCAAGCTTTCACATAATCATGAACAGCAGCCACGGTTTGTGGACTTGCTACAGGAACGAGTACAACAGAACCAAGTTGTGGCGTCATTACCGGGTTTTTAACAATTAATACATCATCATATGTTGGTGCGCTAGCTGCGTGACCAGTAAGGGATGCAGCGCTCATAAATATTGCTGCTGTGAAAGCAAGCATTGTAGATTTTTTCATATCTATTCCTCTTTTCTTAGTCGAATCAAAAGGGATGCGAGGATTCTCATTGATGAGAACCCTCATCCCAGCGTCTGTGAAAGTTTAACGTTTCAAATTATAAACCTAGTTTTGCCATCATTGCAGCAATTTGAGCTTTCATTTGTTCATTTTCTGCTTTCAAATCAGATACTTCGCCTTTTAATCCGGCATTTTGAGCTTTCATAGCTGCCATTTCTTGTTGCATTGCATAGGCGGAACTGATAGGGCCTTTGCGGTAACGATCTGCTACAGCAGCTTCGCTATCACGGTTGCCAACTTTCCAAGTTACACCAGCGTTTGCCATCATGTGGCTAGAGCCACCAGCCCAGGATACACCACCATGGATTAATGTAGATTCATTTTTGTAATGAGCTACGCCAAGAGCCACTGCGGAGTTACCACGGTAGTTACCATAACCAGCCATGATTTGAGTTGGTTCCAATGGATCGTATTGGATAGGTTTCAATGCGGAGAGAGCTGCGCCTTGAGCACCTACACGACCTACTTCTTCGCCAAGTTGATCAACACGTGGATCCGCACCTGGAACACCAGTTACAGACAAGTCGTAAACTGGAGCACCATCAGCATCTATAGTTACAGGTTTAATAGTAACCGAATGATCAGAAGATTTAACTTTAGTTAATTGACCAACAGTTGCAACATCGGATTTAGCCGTACCAGGAGCAACATTCACAATTTTATTGTTATGTGTACCATCGCCCATGCTTAGGTTACCACCGGTGATAGCGATATCACCAGCATTGAAGTTCATAACAGGACCAGATGTTGGGTTGTTTCTGATGGAATTGATATTTGCTAGATCTTTATTCATCTTAACAGTCAATGTATCATGACTATCAGCTACAACAGCAATGTTACCAGCTGCAGATGCAAAGTCTTTATTATTAGCTTTCAATGTATGAGTTGTAGCATCCTCTGTTACACCTTCACCTTGAACTTTAACAAGAGTGTTCAACTTATGTTTATTTTCAACAGAAGTATTGTTACCAGTGAATTTCAAGCCATCATCATGAGTTGCTACTTCATGATCGTTACCATCTTTATCTGCGTATACGATACGAGTGATACCATCAGTACCATTTAAGCCAGGTTTGCCTTCTTTAACAGTAATATCTGCTTTCGTATTTGCACCATCTTTACCAGCAGCGCCAGTTAAACCAATGTGACCGATACCGTCTTTACCGGAGATAGATACAGCATCTTTGCCGTCTTTACCGATAGAAACTTTACCGTCAAGGCCATTCGCACCATCTTTACCAGTGATGGATACACCGTCTTGACCGTCAACACCATCTTTACCTGGAACGCTAACGGATTGTAAACCTTTAAGGTTTTTATTAAGACCAATTTCAACAGTTGTATTACCAGTTGTTGGATCTTGTGTAATGTTAGTTCTAATGTTATCAGTGTTGTATTTATCTGCAAAGTTTTCGCCAGTACCGAGAGCGCCTGTACCAGCAATAGTTACTTTAGAACCAAGTTTGTTTGTCTTAGGATCTCCGTTATTTGCATCAAATACAAGACCTTTGTCGATAAGAGCATCAGATGTAGATTTGAGGTCAGTTACATTAACTGCACCATTCTTAGCATTAGGATCATTAGCGGCTGTATTAATCTTATCTAAGAATGTAGTACCAGTTTTATCAGCGATAGAAGAACCAACATTATTCAACTTCATAGGAGTAGTTGTAGATTTATCAGCATTGTTCATAGATGCGATAACTTCATTTGCTGGAACAACTTGACCACTTCCATCAATGTTTGTTGTGAAAGTACCATTTGGTTGTAAGTAAACTTTAGTGCCATCTTCCTTAGTATACACAACAGGAGTTTGTGCATTATTTACAACACCTTGGTTATTGATAGTGATGTCATATTGGTGACCTTTAGTTGCATCATAACCAGGTTGACCAGCAACATTTTTGTCTACTACTTTAATGGAGCTATCAGAAGATGTAACAGTTGTAACATTATCTTTCAATTGTTTTACGTTTACTGCATCAGTATTATCTGTGCCAGCTGCAACGTTAGTAATTTTGTTACCACCATTATCAAGACCTTGGTTAGTCAACTTAACATCAGTTGTAGTTGTACCAGGAGTTGTAGGAGCTTTAATAGTAATGCCATCGTTATTTACAACAGTATCACCCATTGTTACAGAGCCATCTTTAGTAAGGTTGAGATCTTTATTCATCTTAACTGTTAAAGTGGTACCGCCATCTGCTACAACTGCGATGTTGCCTGCTGCAGATTTGAACTCTTGGCCATTAACTTCTAATTTACCAGATGTTGCATTTTCAGTAACACCTTCACCTTGAACTTTCACAAGAGAATTCATTTCTTGTTTATTTTCTTTAGAAGTATTGTTACCAGTAAAACGCAAGCCATCATCCATAGTAGCTACTTCACGTTTAATAACGTTGCCATCAGTATCTTTCAATGGATTACCTTGAGAATCTTTTGGTACGTATACGATACGTTCAGATTTGTCATTGTTGTGAGCTTCTGGTTTAACAAGTGTTTGTGTGCCATGATCTGTGGAAATATCAATATTAGCACCAGGTGTACCAGGAGTACCTGCAGGACCTTGAGGGCCTTGAGGACCTGTTAAACCAATATGACCTACGCCATCTTTACCAGAAATGGATACAGCATCTTTACCGTCTTTACCAGAGATACCAACTTTACCATCGATACCATTTGTACCAGGAGTGCCTGTAGCACCTTGAGGACCAACGATAGTTACGCCATCTTTACCAGGTTGACCATCTTTACCATTTACAACAACTTTGTCTAAGTTAGTAAGATCTTTATCCAAGCTAAATGTATACGTTTGAGTTTTGTTAGTAGCATCGATATCTTGTTTTACAGTCAAGTTTTTGCCTGCTGCAAAGTTAACAGTACCACCACTTTCAACAGCTGTTGCCGCTGCAGGAGTTGTAGCATCATTTGCTACTTTACCACCATTAGCAGTTGCATTAGCTTTGAAGCCGTAGTTATTACCGCCAGCTGGAATATTCAAGTCGGAGAAGTCGATAACTGCTTTAGGACCAGTAACTGCCTTACCATTACCATCGTTATAATTTAATGTAACTTTCTTAGTCGTTGCATCGTATTTGTATACAGCAGTAGTACCAGTTACTGTACCACCTAAATCTTCTGTAGTACCTTCTGTTGGAGCAATATGCAATTCAGAAGCTTTCAATTCTTTAGCAGCGCTATTCAAGTCAGATACGTTAACAGCAGCATGTTTAGTTAAGTTATCACCAGCAGCTGTTTCTAAACGTTGTAAATATGTAGGGCTAGTAATTACCGTGCCTGCAGTATCTTTCGCTTCATGACCACTAATAGCAGAACCAATGTTATTAACAATCATTGTGCCACCAGTTGTTGCACCTGGTGTAGTACCATTAGCTGGTGTTTCAAAGGATGCAATCACTTCATTAGCATTAACTGGTGTACCATTGCCATCAGCACTTGTATTCCAAGTTACTGCACCTGTAGTAGGATCTACAATTTTGTAAACCTTAGTACCATCAGCTTTAGTGTAAACAGCTGGAGTTACAGCGTTAACAGTGTAAGTTGTACGACCTGTTGTACCATCAGATGTGGATGTAACAGTTACATTGTCGCCAGCTTTTACAATAGTACCAAGTTTAGTAATTTCTTTCTTACCATCATTTGTGATGTTGGAAAGATCAGATTTAGCAACGCCTTTGATTTTTGCAAATGTATTTGCTTTTTCAGCACCATTGCCATCAGTGTATGTCAATGTTACTTCATCGTTTTTAGCATTGCCATCTTTATCTGTTGCACCAACTTCATATGTACCAGGTGTGATGTGTAATTCATCAGCAAGGTTAGCTACTTTATTCACAGTAGCATTACCACCAGGTGTAGTACTTGGAGTAGTGATAGTAATGTGATCACCATCAGTCTTAATTGTCTTACCACCAAGTTCAACACTGTTCAACCCTGTAAGGTCTTTTGCTAATTGAATATTCAAGGCAGTATTGCCAGTTGTAGCATCAGGAACAGATGTAACACCGATGTTATTACCAGTAGCTAATTTATTTGTATCTGTAATGCCACCTTTAACATCAACTTGTTTATTGAGTTTAACAGCACCTACAGTACCCATATCGCCACCGAATTTGAGGCCATCGTCCATAGTTGCTACTTCACGTACGATGTTCTTGTTATCAGCACCTTTAATAGGGTTGCCACTAGCATCTTTTGGAACATATACGATACGTTCAGCTTTGTCAGCATCACCATTATGAGCAGGATCACGGTTGATAAGAACTTGTTCACCTTTAGCAGATGTAATAGAGATATCTGCACCATTACGGCCATTGATACCATCTTTACCATCTTGACCTTTAGGACCAGTCATACCGATGGAACCGTCTGCACCATTGATAACTACGGAAGAACCATCTTTACCAGTTGCACCAACAGAGCCATCTTTACCATTCACGCCATCTTTACCAGCTACGATGTTATCAGATAGAGCGAATTCAACTTTAGCACCATCAGTTGTAGTGTCTTGTTTAACAGTAAGGTTTTTACCTGCTACCATTTCAACAGTTTTTTGGTCGGAAATGGTAACAGCGTTAGCATTATGACCAGTTGCTGTAGCACCACCATTAGCAGTGTCTGCAGAGGATTTAATATTCCAGGAAGATGCTGTACCACCAGTTGCTGCCGCACTGATTGTGTAGATATCGTGACCGTCAGTACCTTGTGTCTTACTAACTGTAACATTTGCACCTTGTTTTACTTCTGTACGCAAACCTTTGATTTGGCTGTAGTTTACAGCATCAGTATCATTGGTACCAGGAGCCAAGTTTACAATCTTATTATTTGTTGTGCCATTGCCCATGGACAAGTTGCCACCAGTAATTTGTACTGCAGGTGTATTATTAGTGCCACCTGGATTGCTGTTAAGAGTGATAGAGGAATTACCATTAGAAATAGAGTTAATACCTTTCAACTCTTTAGCTAAACCAACGTTGATTGTTGTGTTACCATCAGTTCCTTGTTCAATCTTAGTTCTAATATTATCTGTATTGTATTCATCAGCATATGCTTTACCCGCAGTTAAAGCACCAGAACCTTGAACTGTTACTGTAGAACCTAGTTTATTTGTTTTAACGCCGCCTTCATTAGCGTTAAATTTCAAACCTTTATCTGTCAAGCCATCAGCTGTGTTCTTCAAGTCAGATACGTTTACTGCTGCATTTGGAGTTGCAGTGTTAGCAGCATCTAACTTAGTCAAGAAAGAATCACCTGCATTACCAGCGTTTTTAATAGCAGAACCAACGTTGTTAACGATGGAATTACCACCAGTTACATTACCAGCTGCATCTTGGATGGATGTAATAACATCAGCTGCAGCTACTTCTGTACCATCATCTTTATGGAATTTACCATCTTTATCCTTAGTTAGCTTGTTACCATTTTTATCTGTATAAACAGCAGGTGTTACTGCATTGATAGTCATAGAGCCATCGGCAGTAGCAGGAGTTGTGATAAGGATATTTTCGCCAGCTTTTACATTAACCTTGCCATTTACAGGAGCAACATCAGTACCATTACCTTGGATTGTCCAGATATCGTCAGTAGTTGCTACTTTCTTAGTATCTGTAGTACCAGGTGTTGTGTATTCAATACGGTTATCACCAGTATTATAAGTAATATTAGTTGTGCCACCAGGTGTTGTATGATCGCCTAATTCAACAGTCTTAGTTTGAACAGAATCTAAACCTTTAAGATTTTTATTCAACTTAACAGTTAATGTATCACCATTATTCGCTTCTACTGCGATATTATCTTTAGCAGATTCGAATTTAGTACCATCAGAAGTTTGGATTTCTTTAGCACCAGCTGCATTAGTACCTTCTTTAGTACCTTCACCTTGAACTTTTACAAGTGTATTAAGTTTATGGCTATTTACAGTAGATTCATTGTTACCAGTGAATTTCAAGCCATCGTCCATAGTGGCTACTTCACGTTTAATTGTATTGCCATCAGTATCCTTCAATGGATTACCTTGAGAATCTTTTGGTACGTATACAATACGTTCAGATTGGTTATTATTGTTAGCTTCTGGTTTAACAAGTGTTTGTATGCCATGATCTGTGGAAATATCAATATTAGCACCAGGTGTACCAGGAGTACCTGCAGGACCTTGAGGGCCTTGAGGACCTGTTAAGCCGATGTGGCCTACACCATCTTTACCAGAAATAGATACAGCATCTTTACCATCTTTGCCAGAGATACCAACTTTACCATCGATACCGTTAGTACCAGGAGTACCAGTAGCACCTTGTGGTCCAATAATTGTTACACCGTCTTTACCAGCAATACCATCTTTGCCATTAACAACAACTTTATCCAAGTTTGTTAAATCTTTATCCAATGCATAGTTAATAGTTGTATTACCATTACCATCATTAGTTTGTTTAACAGTCATGTTACGACCAGCTTGGAAATCAACAGAGTTTTGATTTCCAATTACTTGGCTATCGTTACCAGCATGTTTACCTACTTCAGAACCTGCAGTTGTATTTTCCGCAGATGTTTTAGCAGTCCAAGTAGAAGCTGTTGTACCGCCAGTATTCAAAGCAGAGAAGTCGATAACTGCTTTTGTATCAGTTACTGCTTTACCATTGCCATCATTGTATGTCAATGTAACTTTCTTAGTAGCTGCATCATATTTATATACATTTTCAGTACCTGCTGTATTAAGTTCACCACCTTTAACTTCAGTGGAACCAGATTTCACTGCAGTTGGAGCAATATGAAGTTCATTTGCTCTCAATGCTTCAGCAGTATTATGAAGGTCAGATACGTTAACCGCTGCATTCTTAACATTAGAACCAGCATCAGCAGCTGCTTTCAATTTATCCAAATATGTAGCAGTTTGACCTGCAGGCATTGTTGGGGTTTGGTTTTTAATAGCAGAACCAATGTTGTTAACAATCATGCCACCATCAGTTGTACTATTTTTACCTGCCGGAATGCTGTTAGCGTTTGGATTTTCAAAGGATGTAATGATATCCCCACCAGTATATTCGGAACCATCCGCCTTGTAGAACTTACCATCAGATTTTTTAGTTAATTTTTCACCATCTGGAGTTGTGTAAACAGCAGGTGTTACAGCGTTTACAGTGTAAGTTGTTCGACCTGTTGTTGCATCAGAGCTTTCAGATACATTGACATTATCGCCAGCTTTTACAATAGTGCCAAGTTTAGTAATTTCTTTCTTACCAGCATTTGTGATGTTGGAAAGATCATTTTTAGCAATGCCTTTAATAACTGCTTTTTCACCAGCAACAGCGTTATTATTACCATCAAGGTATGTCATAGTTACATCGCCATTGCTATCAACAGTGTATTCACTGCCATTAGTTGTAGGTTTGATGTGACGTTCAGCAGCTTTTACAGCATATAATTGAGAACCGTTAACTGCATCAGTGGATGTAGCATTTACATCGCCAGCTTTAACGTTCACAATCTTGTTGCCGCCGTTATCAAGACCGGATTGAGTCAAGGTAACATTAGTTGTTGCACCACCAGTAGGCGCTGTGATTGTTACACCACTGTTATCTACCTTGGTGTTACCTGTTGTTACAGAACCATCTTTAGTAAGATCAATAGTCTTAGCCAATTGAACTTTCAACTTGCCGTTGTCGTTATTAACACCGATGTTATTGTCAGTCAAGTTATTACTATTAGCACCGCCAATAATATCTACGGTATTGTTAAGTTTCTTAGCAATTACTTTAGATTTATCAGTACCTTGTGCATCATCACCAGCGAATTTCAAGCCATCGTCCATAGTGGCTACTTCACGTACAATGTTCTTGCCATCAGCACCTTTAATAGGGTCGCCATTAGCATCTTTTGGAACATATACGATACGTTCTGCTTTGTCAGTATCAGCATTATGAGCTGGGTCACGGTTTACAAGAACTTGTTCACCTTTAGCAGATGTCATGGAGATGTTAGCACCATCACGGCCATTGATGCCATCTTTGCCGTCTTGGCCTTTAGGACCAGTCATGCCGATAGAGCCGTCTGCACCATTGATAACTACGGAAGAACCGTCTTTACCAGTTGCACCAACAGAACCATCTTTACCATTCACGCCATCTTTACCAGCTACGATGTTATCAGATAGAGCTAATTCAACTTTAGCACCATCAGTTGTAGTGTCTTGTTTAACAGTAAGGTTTTTACCTGCTACCATTTCAACAGTTTTTTGGTCGGAAATGGTAACAGCGTTAGCATTATGACCAGTTGCTGTAGCACCACCATTAGCAGTGTCTGCAGAGGATTTAATATTCCAGGAAGATGCTGTACCACCAGTTGCTGCCGCACTGATTGTGTAGATATCGTGACCGTCAGTACCTTGTGTCTTACTAACTGTAACATTTGCACCTTGTTTTACTTCTGTACGCAAACCTTTGATTTGGCTGTAGTTTACAGCATCAGTATCATTGGTACCAGGAGCCAAGTTTACAATCTTATTATTTGTTGTGCCATTGCCCATGGACAAGTTGCCACCAGTAATTTGTACTGCAGGTGTATTATTAGTGCCACCTGGATTGCTGTTAAGAGTGATAGAGGAGTTACCATTAGAAATAGAATTAATATCTTTCAACGCTTTAGCTAAACCAACGTTGATTGTTGTATTACCATCAGAACCTTGTTCAATATTTGTTCTAATATTAGCTGTGTTGTATTCATCAGCATATGCTTTACCAGCAGTTAAAGCGCCAGTACCTTTGACTGTTACTTTAGAGCCAAGTTTGTTAGTTTTTTCATTACCTTCGTTAGCATCGAATCTCAAGCCTTTATCAGTCAAGCCATCAGCTGTGTTTTTCAAGTCAGATACGTTTACTGCTGCATTTGGAGTTGCAGTATTAGCAGCATCTAACTTAGTCAAGAAAGAATCACCTGCATTACCAGCCTTTTTAATAGCAGAGCCAACGTTGTTGATAACCATGTTACCGCCAGTTGTGTTGCCATTGCCATCCATGAAGGATGTGATTACATCACCTTTGTCTACATTATTACCAGCAGCAAGATTACTATTTGTTGTGAAAGTGCCATCTGGACGTTTATACACTTTTGTACCATCAGCTTTAGTATAAACAGCAGGTGTTACAGCGTTTACAGTGTAAGTTGTTCGACCTGTTGTTGCATCAGAGCTTTCAGATACATTGACATTATCGCCAGCTTTTACAATAGTGCCAAGTTTAGTAATTTCTTTCTTGCCTTCATTTGTAATGTTGGAAAGATCATTTTTAGCAATGCCTTTAATAACTGCTTGTTCACCAGTAACAGCGTTATTATTACCATCAAGGTATGTCATAGTTACATCGCCATTACTATCAACAGTATATTCATGGCCAGCAGTTGTAGGCGCAATATGACGTTCAGCCGCTTTTACAGCATGTAATTGGGAACCGTTAACTGCATCAGTGGATGTAGCATTTACATCACCATTAGCAACACCTGTGATTTTGTTGTTAGATACATTAACAGGGCCACCAGAAATAGTGGTACCACCGGTAGTGAATTCGATTTTACCGCCACCGTTGTTTGTAATGGAGGAGATACCTGTTAAAGCACCTTCTACGTTTACTTTATATGGACTAGCCGTTGTACCTGCGCCAGTTACAGTTGTATTTTTACCATCGGCTACTACAGTTTTGCTTCCTGCTGCAGCGTCGATTTCAAAGTATGTTTTACCAGCTGCATCTGTTTTTTGATCTACAGTAACTGCAGAACCAGTTTTAGCTTTCACCAAACCATCGTAATCGAATTTAACATTTACGTTAGCATCTTTACCGTTTGCATCATTTTCGGATACAGTTGTAACACGGTTGTTATCGCCTTTAATGTTCAATTGACCATTGTATGCAAGGAAATCTGCTGCAACTTTGTTTGTGCCGATTGTAGCTGTATTCGTATCAGCACCAACACGAACGCCAACGTTTTTCAATTGTGCTACGTTAACAGCGTCAGTATCTTTATTACCAGCTGCTACGTTGATGATTTGACGTTTTTGAGTATCATTACCAACGGAAACGGCACCAGTATTAATGGAACCAGAATCCCATTGATCATTATGACCCGTCAAATCAGCAGTATATGCACGATTACGAACTTTTGTACCGTCTACGAATTTACTATTAAAACCAGCATTTTCATTAGAATTTGTTGTACGGCTCAACAAGGATCCAGAACCTAGCGCTACGCCGCCTTGTACGCCAGAAACCTGAGCTGTAGCACCAATCGCTGTTGCGTCATACGCACCAGTACCAGTTACAGTAGCACCAAAACCTATAACTTGAGAACGGATATTTTCAGTACCAGATACATTAGCACCGGAGCCAATAGCGATACTTTCACGAGACGCAACAGAAGAACCATGACCAGCTACGAAGCCGTCAGATGCATCTGCATGGGAACCGGAACCTAATACTACGGAATAGTGAGCATTACCATTGGTTTTTGCATCTGGGCCAACAACAACAGCACGATCAGATTCATCACTAACAGTTGCGCCTTCACCAACAGCAATAGCAGAGCCAGCATCATAATAATTACCAGCTACGGCACCACCCGCAGGAGCTGAAGCTGAGTTAATAGTAATTGTTTCTGTATTATAGCCTGCTGGGCTTGGTGTACCATTGGAACCAGAGAATTCATAGTTAGAAGTCGCTTTTTGTGCATTAACCTTTGAGCGTAAACCCATAGCGATAGATGCACGAGCAGCAGCTTCTGCAGCACCACCTTGAGCGATGGAACGGCCACCAGTTGCTTTTGCTTTGAAACCAACTGCTACAGCATAGTCGCCGGCTTCTACGGTACCGCCTGCTGAGGAATTCCCGATAGCAACTGCATAGTCACCATTTGCATTGATACGAGAACCCATTGCAACTGCACCAGTTTTAGTAGATTTTACTTCTCGACCAATAGCGATTGTATCAAGAGACGTAGCTTCATTATCACGTCCAAAAGCTATCTGAAGATTACTTTTATTAGCAGTTGTAGAATCACCTATAGAGGAATCAGCTGTATTATTCAAACCAATAGCAATACCGCCCATAGTATTAGCTGTATTACCATTACCCATAGTAACAGTATCAGCCATATTAGATTTATTTTGTTTACCAATTGCTACAGAAGCACTACCGTTTGCCTTAGATTGATAGCCAATAGCAGTTGCAAAGTTAGCACTTACAGCTGCTTCGCGACCCATGGCAATGCCACCCCAACCGTTGGCATCAGCTTGTGGGCCAACAGCAATTGCATTAGCTTGGTTTGCTTTAGATTCACGACCCATAGCAATGCTATCGCCAGTGGAATTTGTTTCAGCCTTATGACCGATACTGATGTTATCAGTACCATTTGCCCAGCTTTCACGGCCCACAGCAATAGAGAATCGACCACTACCTCTATCTGTATTAGCTGGATTAGAGTTCGCACGGTTACCAATGGCAATAGAGTCTTCAGCAGAAGCAATAGATACATTACCAATAGCTACAGAAGCACGCCCTGAAGCCGTATTAAATGAACCTACTGCAGTCGCTGCACCACCTGTAGCCTGATTGCCACCACCAATTGCGGTAGTACTGTCCTCTGTAGCAGTATTGCCAAAGCCATAAGCCACATGACCCTTACCTTTGACACCAGTCTTAGTATTGTTATCATACCCCACAACTATCGAGTTTGTACTTACCTTATTCGGACCATAACCAGCAGGAAGATTATCTGGGGCAATATTAACTGCACTATACCTTAGATCTGTATCCGCTTGTACCGGAGTACCCATTTGAGCACCAGCGCCCATAATAGCCAACGTAGCTAATACGCTAGCTAAAACTTTTTTCTTACCACTATTGTTTTTCGCAACTTCAGATACTACAACGTAGCATTCTTTTGTTTTGCTCCAAACAACCTTAAAAATCTTATTCATAGAATCTATGAACCCCCTTTGAAAAAAGACACAATTATAATCCTTATTATTACAATGTTGTTCGATGAGGTTTTTCATGTTTGTGAAAGCCTCAAAACCGAGACATAATACACATTTCATTTATTTCTCATCTTGCGTCATATATAAGATAACAAATATAAAAGTCCTTGTAAATAGTTTTTTCATTTTTCCCTCATATATTTTTATTATTTTATATTTATTTATAAACATTTTATATTTTAACTCAATTTTTATTGATTTTATGGGTATTTTTCTCTCTATATAGACCGTTTATTTTTATAGAATTCGATTTACTACAATAATTATCGATATATGCATTAGTTTTACTTATAAACTATTATCCTATCGTTTTAATAACTTTCATATACATCGATATAGTATAAATCTGCATAAAATAAGGATTTCTATTTTTTAGTCATCTTTTTACTAGCAATACAAATTAACAATTCTAAATAATATAAAACGAAAAAATCGCCCCATACGGGACGATTTATATTAATTATGAAATTTTGTTCATAATCTTATATAGAGAAATCAACTCTATGCTATACTAAACACATATATATCATGATGTAGGAGAGGTTTCTCATGGAAAATATGAACAGCGAGGTACAAGTTATACCCTACTCAAATATTTCTCCTATGATATACTTAAAGAAAATTTGTCTCTTATAAAAGTTATAATATTCATTTCTATTAAAAGATATACATACTAGTCTTTATTGAAAGGTATACACATGAGCCAAAACTCTATTCCCAAGACAGATGCAAAGCAAGCTAAAACACCTAAAAAAGATGAGTTTCCAAAGAAATCAAACACTATACAGCCTCCTATTAATGAGGTGGTGCAAGAAAAGATTGAAGAGCTGAAAGAGTCGTATGACAATTTTCTCTATGTGTCTAAGGCGTTTTCCAACACCAATATCAATTCACTGCAAGCCCGCGCCCGATTATATGGGCTTTCACCAGCACCACTCAAAGGGGCGCGCGTGTTAGAGCTAGGTTCGTCATGCGGGGGCAATATCATCCCACAAGCGCTGTACTATCCAGAGACCACTTTCACGGGCATCGATTTATCGGGCGTACAGATTGAGCACGGCAAGGAATTAATCGAGTCTATGGGTCTCACGAATATTACGTTGCTGGAGAAAAACATCATGGATATCGACGACGATTTCGGCACCTTCGATTACATCATCGTGCACGGCATTTGGTCATGGGTACCGGACATGGTGAAGGACAAAATTCTCAGCATTTGTAATCGCAATCTATCGGACCGCGGCATTGCGTATGTGTCATATAATACGTATCCGGGATGGAAGCGATTAGAACAATTGCGAGATATTATGCTCTATTCGGAAAAGCATGCGCCAACGACGTCCCTACAGGACCGAACGGCGTATACGAAACAGGTGTTGCAGCTCATTCAGGAAACGATGAAGTTGGATGAACGGTCGCGCATGAAATCGAGTTACAAGATTCCTAATATTGACCGTGTCCTTAAGGCCAATGATTACTACGTGGGCCATGAGTATTTAGAGGCCATCAACGATCCGGTATACGTATCGGAATTTGTGAAACGCGCCGAGGCTCAAGGCTGCGCCTATGTAGGCGATGAATGTATGCAGCGCTCCTTTATTACGTGGTTACCGGATGTGACGGTGACGAATATTAAAAAGTTGGCTCAAGATAACCGCGTAGATAAAGAACAGTACTTTGATTATGTGTATGATACACAGTTCCGCATGGCGTTGTTAACGAAACAATCCAACGAAGACCAGATTACGCAAAATGAAACGGTAACTAAGGACATATTGGACGGACTCTATTTCCTCATCACCTTAGATACAGATTTAGGCGTTCCACCGGAATGGACGGATACAGTACACATCGCTATTAAGGAAATGATGGATACGCGATTACCATTCTCTGTACAAGATGTGGTCGCCCATATTGAACATCAGTATCCGGGCTATGAGATCGATATAGATAAGCTTTATACGCGCTTGTTCTTATTAGTGGTTATCGGACAACTCTATACCTTTGGTGAACGCTATGAACACCTACCATTCAAGGAAAATGAAACCTACATTCCTCAACGGTTCATCGACTATATTGCGACCCTCATTGAAAAGGATGGCAATCAGTATATGACGACATCAAACATGTATAATCAAATAGACTATGACGTGGACCATGGCGTGTTATACATTATGCGTCTCTTAACAAAACCAACTACAAAAGAAAAACTCATAGAAGATCTAGATGTGAATGTGACCGTCGAACGGACAACGAAAGACGGTCAACAGTACCGCGTTCCATCGGAACAATACTTAGATGAAGTATTGCATCATTTACAAGTATTGGGGTTCTTTAGGAAAAAATAACATAGATACAACAAAGGGGCTGTAACTAGAGTGCGGTAAAACCACATTCTGTTACAGCCCCATTGTGTTTGTATTTTAAACTCTTATTATCAATCTAATATTAACAAGAATTTCTACTTACTGTCTATCTACTGTCTATCTACTGTCTATTTAATATCTATTGCCTATCTATTATCATAAACAGATAAAAACAGCAGCTAGTTAGCCCTCAAAAGGGCTGATAGCTGCTGTTTTTCATTACTTATCTAGTTAGTATCAATGAATATTCATATGCTATATTAATACTATTTTCTATTGTGGTAACTTTAGTAAAAATGACTCTGTTGGGTCATATGAATCACCTATTACCATACGTTCATATTCACCAAAAATAAATTCTCTTTTTATTTTTCTCTTTATTTCATCATTTCTAATGAGCATCATTATAGTCCCTACAAGTCCTGCAAAGTCGATATCTTTTAAAGCCTTTCCATCTCCATAATAAGATCGTACTGCATTAATGATTACGTTACTCCCTGTAGCAATGATATTAGAATACTCCAATATTTTCATTGTTTTAACATGATGTAATTCTTTATCGCGATGGCTTGTAGACTGACAGGTTAACATATGTAAAGAACTGATGAACATATTAATAAGGTTAAAAATCTGGTAAGATACCCCAATCTTAATAAAATCACCTGCACTAACATACTTAGTTAATTCCTCTGCATATCGATTATCGAGTATTAAATTTGCCCCTGGAATTTGAATACCACAAGGTGTGTAAAGGTCTGTTCCAATATGGATAATTTGCTTTATCAATGCTGCAACAATAGAAACCGCATCATTGTCAATTCTATAAGCTGCTGCCTTTAATGCCTCTATAGTAGAACACACATCACCTATACATGGATTTTTTAAATCCATATCATATTCGACATGACAGGTGATTGGGACTGGCAAGGGACCCTTCGATCTACAGGTAATTGTGTTAGTCAGTATATTAGATGTACCTACGATAAGACCGACTATAGGATCATGACCAAATGTAGCAAAACGATGATTTGCTTCTTTAAAAAAACCATGATTTACACCTTTAAATCTTGTAGCATCATAAGGAACACCACGAGCAGTACAAATTTGCATCAACGGTGCATAATATGGAGATGGTGTTAAAGGCACACCATCATTTAACGTTCCTAACAATTTACCTTGTATTTTATGTAAAAGGTTCTCCTTTACATTTCCTGCCCCAGCTGGTTGCACTTTAGTAAGTGTATTAATAACATATATCCTAATACATTGCAAAGCAGTGGCAGCGAATAAAAATTTAATATCTTGCCAACCTAACGAAGTACGCTTAGAAAATTCTTCATCTAAGTCAGTAAGTATATTGGTAGTATTAATAGCAATAGAGTGTAACCGTTTTGTTTCTTTTTGTATATCATCTAACGAACCAATCGTATCATCTAAAGCTTTTATAGTAGCATTTTTCCTTGCTAGTAATTCATCAGCCGTACTCATCCCAAATCACCTACACGTTCTTGATAATAGGCAACAGTCTTTTCTAATTCTATCACTTTATAAATACATTCGTCATATATTTTTATCAATTCTTGAGATTCTTTATCCCCCTTAACCTTTATTATGTCTATTCCTTTTCTATGTTCAGCTATCTGTTTCTCCCACATTACTTTTGCATTTTCAAATCCTTGATTTTCAATAGCTTTAAGTTCTGCTTCCCGTTTTTTTATCTCATCTTCTAGCTCCCATGGGGACCTATATAATGGACCACCAATAATACCACCCGTTCCTATCGCTATAGTACTCAACGATCCATTACCCATTGTACTTGTGATTCCCCCAATACATTGTGATTTGCTTTCTTCTATATCGTATTTTAACTTCATTTCGTAGGCTTTTTTATATCTCGGTATATCTTGCTCTAATTTTTTAAGATACTTTGTCTTCTCTTCTATTAAACTATTAAAACATTCCTTCTCAACGGAATATATATTTTTTAACTGTTCCTCTAATTGTATTACTTCTTCAAGAATAGGCGTAAAAATTCTTGCAGCTCGTTCAAGTCCCCTTCTTTCTGCCTCAAATTTCTTATCTTTCCCTCCAAATAATAATAGCAATAGACCAATAGCAACTTCATCAACAACTAACGGTAACATATCTTCAACTCCTACAACACTAAGTTAACACTAACACATTTGTATTACAAAACTCCTCTGTTCATTCTAGTTTATGATATATAAAATCTATCGTTATCTCCCTACATATTCTCTTCTTTCATTATAATCTATACTTATCAATATTAACACATTAGATTTTCTTCAAATCAAATCTCCTCTAAAAAAACGGCTCTATAATAAATGTTGGAAGTGACACCGTAGTGGTGTCACCCCAACATTTATTATAGAGCCTTAATATATCAACTATTCGCCATTTATCATATATATAGGATTTATAATGTTATATCTTTTTATGTTATAACCGTACCCTATTAATTATGTTTTAGATCCTTATTTTGATCTGTTTGTATATTAAGACCTAGTACGGAATTTAAAATAGCCTTAAATTGTTCATTATCTGCTTGTAATTTAGCAATTTCACGTTTAGCATCAGCTAAATCACGAGCCATAGCTATTTTAGAACGAGATACTTCAGACTTAGCACCCCATTTATAAGAAATTCCTGCATTATAAACAGTATCATCCCCACCATTAGCAGTAGATCCAACAGTAATCATTATATCTTCATTTGGTCGATAGGCTACACCAATAGCAGCGGCATTAGCATTATGATAATGACCATATCCAGCCATTATGTCTAATTTATGGTCTGGGTCAAAATCTAATGGATGTAATCCAGCGAGTGCGGCACTTCCTGCAATACCTTTACGTGCTTCTTTTTGATTAGCATTAATAATATTATGCAAACTATTAGTATTACTACTGAAACTGTTAATTCGATTAACGATATCAGGACTCAATCCTATAGTATATTCTTTACGACCATGCGCATTGTCTTGTGATGTAACGGTAATATTATCACCCGCTACAATAGTATTATATTTTTGTGCTTCAAGAGCGACATCATAGAGTTGAGATCCATTAACCGCATCTGTAGATGTGGAAGATACTCTACCAGCACTGACGTTTTGAAGTTGACGAGTATAAGTTGTAACACCACTTGTACCAGCACGACCATTAGCACCAAAGGACACAACAGAGTCTGGAGTACTGCCTGCAAATGTGACATTACTAAATTTAATGTCACTTGCATTATCTTTTATTGTACTTGTACCAACTGCTGCATCGGTTACAGAATTAGATCCAATAGCGACACTATTTGGAATATCTGCGAGTGTATCATTACCTTGAGCTACTGCACTATTACCTGATGCACTCGCGTTGCGACCAATAGCAATGGACGCTTCACCATCAGCGGTTGCAGAATGACCATTAGCGATTGCATCTTTACCAGATGCTTTTGCTAATGAACCTACGGCTAACGCTGAATTACCACTAGCAACGGCTTCATTACCTGCAGCAAAAGCATATTCTTCTGTTGATTTTGATTTATACCCAACAGCAGCACTATAATCACCACTAGCAACAGCATGATTACCTGTTGCTAAGGAATAATCACCTGTTGTTTCTACATCACTACCAACAGCTGTAGATTGCACACCAGAAGCCACAGATTGATAACCAATAGCACTACTATATTGGTTAGATGCTTTTGTGCCATATCCTACTGCAGTAGCCATAACATCAGTAGCTTTTGAAGATTTACCAATAGCCACTGCACTTTTACCAGAGGCATAAGAACCATTACCAATCGCAATAGTATGCTCACCATTTGTTCTAGCCTGTGCACCAATCGCATAGGTATAATCAGTTAATGCTTGTGCGGAGGAACCAAATGCCAAAGAATCTCTGCCATGTGCCTCAGATAATGACCCACCAGCAATACTATTCGTACCCAAAGCCTTATTTTTATCCCCAATAGCAAACGCATTATCACCATCTACTACATTTTTATATCCAGCAACCAACGCACTCGTAGCAGTTGCTGAAATCGTGTTACCATTACCAAAGGCTTCTGCCCCTTTTGCCGCTGCCGCAGGATCTATCGTATTATCAATACCTCCAGCGAATACAGACCCCGTCATAGAAGCCATAGTCATAGCGATTAACATTGTTTTTTTGTTGAACTTTACCATAATCTAACATCCCCATAATTAAATAATACTTATATATTTATTACATAAAAATAGCAGATAATTGGTCTTGCTAAACTAACTATCTGCTATTATATATAATCGATAAATTATTACTATTTATATAGCTTATACTTTTAACTATTTTTTATTGACACGAACACGTTCAATAGTTGGTTCCCCTTGATGATTTTTAGCTACTGTATCAACACGGAACAAAGCCATTTCAGGGCTAAATTCTGTTACGAGTTGTTCGTTTACTTGTACGCCATTTTGAATAGCACGGTATACGATTTGTGCAAACTCATAACGTGTTAACATACGATCGCCACCGAATGTGCCATCTGGGTATCCTTCTACTAAGCCACGACGAGATAAGTCGCTAACAGCTTCGTATGCCCAATGATTGCTTGGCACATCTGGGAATAGTGTAGTGCGGTCAGCTTTCATATTAGTACCAGCTACACCATTTAGAAGAGTTGTCAATTTTTGGATTTGTGCATTTTGAAGAGCTACGGTTTTCTTAAGTTCTAATACTTCTTTACCGATAGCTACACGAGAACGGGATACAGTGCTATGAGCGCCAACTTTCACAGAAAGACCTGCATTCACAACGGTTTCCCCATTACCTAATGTAGAACCTACGCTCAATTGAACGTCCTCATTAGGACGGTAGAATGCGCCAAGTGCAGCCGCATTGCCATTATGGTAATGACCATAGCCAGCCGCAAAGTCCCATTTGGCATCTGGATCAAAGTCGAGTGGATGAAGCGCCGCCAAAGCAGCAGAACCAGCTACGGCCTTGTTAACGCGTTTGTCTAGGCGGGATACGGTACCATTGATGTTTGTAATATCGCCACCGATATTGTTACGCAATTGTTTAAGTTGAGCCACATTAACCGCATCAGTATCATTTGTACCAGCCGCAACGGATGTAATTTGACGTGTTACATCATTAGCCACATCGCCAACGGATACAGCAGATGCCGTAGATTTCCATGTAGCTGATGTATTAGTGGATGGCGCGTTAGTAAGAATATCATAACCAACTGCACCTGCTGCTACTGTCGCTTTAGATCCACTACCAAGTGCTACGCCACCTTCAGTAGATACGTCTGTGTTGTGACCGATGGCCACCACATCATGTACCGTTGTTGTTGTAGCCGTATCGCTAGAACCAATAATAACAGCGTTATTAGCACCTGTTACGGTACGGTTATCGCCAACAATGACCGTGTTCTTTGCATCAGATACAGTATTCTTAGAACCGATAGCAGTCAAATGTTGTACATTAGAGGCTGTATTGCCGACACCCATAACGAGGTTGTCTGCACTTTCAGCACCATCAGCACCTGTTACAGTGTTATTAATACCAATCATAGATGTGCGCAATGTGTAGTCAGCCTTATTGCCACCACCGAATGCCATCGTAGCACCGCCGCCGTTGGAATTTTTGACAGCTGTACGCAATTTTCCAGCTAATTTTTTAGCAGAACTACCACCACTAGTTGGTGCACCAATGATAGCTGTAGTAGAGTTTGTAATTTCATTACCAGCACCCACAATAATAGAACCATTAGAATTAAACGTTCTATTGGCTGTACCAACAATACTATTACCTATACCTGAGTAGTCACTAGTTGCAGTCTTGGATTCAATACTATTTAAAGAACCTGTAATAGTAGCACCAAAGTTTTGTGCCGCTTGTGGTCTGAACCCGCCGCCATCATAAGCACCTGTTATAGCAGAATAGGCACCATTAACTACACCAAAGGTAGCATTATTAAAGCTATTAACACCAACTGTAGTTGCATTTACACTCACATTATGAGAACGCATACTATCTACATTACTTGTATCTACTGTGGTATCACCAATCTCACCCTTATAGTTATGAGTACCAATCATAATACCACCAGAGCGAGCATATGTATTTTGACCAATAGCCACGCCAGTTGGTACTTTAGTTGGATCAGCTGGAACAAATGGCGCACTTAAGCCAAGAAATCCACTTCCTCGGAAACTAGTTTGATTAAAATTAAAACTAGCCTCTTGCGTACCTGCCATATTTTCAGAAAAAGCTTTTTCACCAATTGCTATGCCACCGCCTTGGTTAACATAGTTATTTGTATGTGCACCACTACCAATAGCGATATCTCCTGTAGCTGGACGATTAGTACCATTTGCATAAGAAACTTCAGCACCGTTACCAATAGCTACATTTTTAACTTCTGGCGCTTTACTGCCTGTACCATAAGCAATACCATTGCCTGTGCCTGTTGCTGTATCTGCAGCACTAGCTACCATACATAAGCTAGACAATAGCACACCATTAATTAGCAAAGTTAATAAACGTTTTCGTTTGTTCATTTTACCGCTCTCCATTTCACAAATTATACATAAGATGAATTATATATACATAAAATTCATCTTATCTTTACAATTCAATATTATACCACTTTGAATTGATTTGTAAAATCAATAATTTAATATGAAGTTAACGATTTTTAAATATGCCTTATACTCATTTCACCAATATTTATATGTAATATATCTCACAATATAAGATTTACTATAGAATTTTATTCATAAAAATCATACAATCTATAAACTGAGTTTAAAAATAAATATTTTTTCAAGACAGTTAAACAAACCAAAAAGCGGATAGCGCATCACAAAGGATAACTATCCGCTTATATACTTGATTTATTCTATAATAGATTCAATTACGATACCCATACTATAGAATGTGTAACTATTGTTTATTATTCAATTTTTGTACGAGCATATCTACTGTTTCTTGTAACTTTTTATTTTGAGCCTCCAATGTATCAACCCGTTGTTCGAGAGCGTTATAGGAAGCAGGAGAGATGTTTTGTAACGTTTTATTTTCGCCGAATTTATAGGATACGCCAAGGTTGGCCATAATGTGATCATTAACGGTAGCACCTGCTGTAAGGAGCAAGTTTTCCTTTGGATAATATCCCACACCAAGGGCTAGCGCATTGGCATCTTTATAGTGACCAATACCACCCATCACTTGTACTCGATTATCTGGATCAAATTGCATTGGATGTAATGCAGCTAGTGCCGCAGCACGAGCATCGCCTTTATTGGCCTCTTTTCCAATGTTGCTAATTTTGTTGTACAGATTATCGATTTGTTGGTTCGCACCATATAATTGGGAACCATTGATGGCATCTGTAGAGTCCGCACTAACGCGGCCTGCTGCTACATGTGTAATGGTCCGTTCTTGACCGGTAGCGCCTACAGATACGGTGGATACCGGTGCAGTGCCGGCAAAGTTAACGGTGCCACCTGCATAGGTGTAACTTGGAGTGCTCACCACATTTGTGCTTTCAGCAGTGGAATTATTACCTAATACAACCGCATTATCTAGAGATGTTTTCACATTATTACCCATTACGAATGTGTTATTAGCGCTCACTCGATTATAGTTACCAACACTATAGGAATTATCTCCCTTAACGGTAGCCACATTATATGTACCTACACCAAAGGCACCAGATTGGTTACCTTCAATTTTATTGTATGCACCAATAGCAGAGTTCTTGTCACCTTTAAAGATAACACCATGACCCATGCCATAGTTAAAATTACCATTTACAGTAGAGTTAGAACCGATTAATACGGTATTATTAGCCTTACTAGAGGCAGCTTGAGAAGCACCAAGCCATACGTTTTTATTGCCTTGAGAATAAGAACCTGCAAAATATCCTATAGCAATTGTATCGGAAATGGTTGAATTATAACCGGCTGCAAAGTTGCCTAAGAAGTTATAATCACCTTTACCACCTACAAAGGTCTTAGAGCTAAGTGCTACATTGCCACCACCTTGAGAACCATTCAAAGCAAGACGACCAATAGCGATATTATTGCCCTTTGCATTCGGATCTCCTGTATGGGAATATGGATCACTATTAGCTGCTCCAGTTTGTCCACCTAAGGATACATTATCTGAATTAGAAAAAGTAGCTCCCTGCAATCCAATATTATAGGCTACACCACCTGTTGAAACGATAGGTGTATCGGCGGCTTGAACCAAGCCGATGGAAGATACACTAAACACACTAACCATTGATAGAATACATAATTTTGTTGCGTAATTCATGTTACGTCCCTCCTACACTCTCCTCTTACACCATGTTGCTATACTCCCGCTAGCGTTCTCGATGTACCATATATTTCAGCCACCACGTAAGGATTTCCACAAGTACTCAATTTAGCAAGTATCCGTTTCGTATAATCAAGATGTTCTAACAAAGCATCGCGTAGTTTGCGTTGCACGTGGTCAGGGGAATGAAATACGAGTATAGGATCAAAGTCTCCTATGATGATATACGTTGTATGTGGTTCTGGTCCTGGCTCAATGCGGTATTGAAATGGAATGATAACGTTGAATAAACCATATACCACATCACGCCCGATTGCTTTGCGCGATTTCAGGCTGGCAAAGGTCATGTTCGGACTCATTGTTCTAGGGTCCGTATACATCGGCTTTGACCGCCTCGACGATTGAATGCCGTTTGCTAGAACACCCTCATGGTGCGCTACTTCTCGTAATACCATCTTAATGGATTTATGGACGATTTCACGCCGACCATCTACATAATAACACGCGGTACAATCACCGCCGTCAATGTAGATTGGGATCAAGCAACATATATGGTGATCTACATCTCCATATATGGCATTGGGGTTACAAGAAATTAATTCGTTATTACTTACATTTTGACACGTTGTATTATGCATCATCATGACCTCTTCTTATGTTAAAGGAGTAATAATATTAAGGAATTCCTCTTGTAAAAGCTTATAAATAACACGTGTTATAGTAGGTGCTTTAGCAGCACTTATGAGTCAATTGTATACCTATAATTACAAACTGTAAATATATAAATTAAAAAATATTTTAGTTTTTTTAATATTACTTATAACTATGCATATTTTGCATATCTTGGATATCGAATTCTTTGTTATCCGCTACCATCATATAGTACCGCAATTGGTCGATAGCCTTTTGATGGCGCTGTTGCACAGCCTGCCTAGACTGATGTATTTCACAACCTATGTCTACGCAACTCTTGCCATCTCGATATAAGGCAAACAACAATTGCTGTTGCTCGCGTGGCAGTTTTCTGAAAGCAGCCCACAGACGATTGCGCAATTCGTCTTCTGTCACCGTTCCGATAATGTCGTGTTCGATATCTACATCATCGGGGAACTGATCCATAGCAGGCTCTGATACATCATCACCGGTACATAGGGGCAATGTCAACTCGTGCCGCCACTGATGAGCTGATTGTTTATAAAAATTAAGATACCCATAATGAATGGCTGCTTTTACATAGCCAGAAAATGGTACCTTTCCCGACGTGTGAAAGCTATAGATGGATTCGATAAAGATGATCCACAGAAATGATTCGACGTCATCCATCATCATAGCCGTACTACATCGGCTCGCATACCGCATGATAAGTGGCCGATAGCGTCGGCATAGCTCGACTTGTGCTGCATCGATGGTCAGTTCCTCAATGGGCCACACGGCTCGTTCCGTACTGAGCACCGATACACGACGTTCTTGGCAGACGCGCACTAAACTTAGGTCTGTCACCGCTTGTAACACCTTTTGGGGACATACCACATGCTTTACGTTCATATTCGTTCCTTTCTGCCTAGGCTTACTTGGAATATACACCCAAATGAGTATTTAGACAAACGAGAAATTCCGCCATAAATGCATAGATTTACAGCGGAATTTTTGTTGTTACATATGTATTTGTGTATAATTACAAACCTATTTCAGTAAAGTACGCCAATTTAGATCAATTTTACATAGCTGCATGAATTTGAATCGATTATTGTACAATGAGCGAGTTCGAATCAATGACAAGTCGCACGAATTCGAATTCATTTCACTAAAACGATTGTATTAAGCAATTGTATCTAGCGCAGGTTTTGCAATGGTTTCGTAAATATATTGCCCTTGACCACAATTAATTTCCTCAAGGTTTGGGAACACGAACTGGTACCAAAATTGGAACATAGTATTCACAAAATGGTAATCTGCGTAGCGCAATGGACCACGGCTGCCCCCTTGAATACGTCCAATAATTTCCATATCTAATAGGTCAGCCATACGGGTCGCAAAGGTACCACTTTTGAGCTCACTAGCGTGGCAGAGTTCTGTATAGAACGGCTTATCCAGTTGTGCCAACGCATAGAGAATCGCATTAGCGGCGCCTACATTACGAATGTAGCGCATAAGCAATCGTTGTGGTTCCTTACATAATATGCCTTGTGGTTTAAAGAATAGACGCACAATATTTTCATCTACCGATAAGGCGGGATCTATATGCACGAGGTTCCCCGGCATACCACCTGTTACATGGTATAGCTTAACAAGATCTTCGTCCGTATAGTCCCAACCTAATGCTCTCACATCATCAAGTGTGAACGGATTGACCTTGAAATAACTATGAATGTAGGCTGCAATCAAGCTTGATTCGCCGATGATACGACCTTTTAACTCATCTACATGAGTTCCCATAAGAAGTACGAATACTTTGCCATGGTCGCGATAGGTTTCCATCAAGTCACGCAATATGATAGGCGCTTGTGGAACCGTATCCACAAATGAAGGATAATCATCTATGATGAGCATGATTCGCTTGTCAAGACTTACTTGAAAAACGCCACGCAATGCATCCTCTAAAGTCTTAAAAGACCCTGATGGCACCTTTAGTTCTCTCTCAATTGATCGAATATGAATGGACTCATTCGCCAAGCGTCCAAGCAGATATATGGTATGATTCTTGCTTAATCGAGACTGTAACTCTCTAGCGATATACGTTTTACCAACGCTGTAAGGACCGTGTACAACACTCATTTCCATACGGTCCTGATTGTATAGTTCCATTATGGCGTCAATGACCGCCTCATGGTTACTACATTTCATATAAGATCTCACCTCCCTTAAAATAGTTCTCAGGAGTTTATTATATCATATTTTAAATAAACTATAAAATATATCTTGTAAATTTTAACAAATAGATAATAAATTCATTTTTTACACATAAAAAACTCTTTTCCCATTATGATATGTACCCCTTTTACTGGTTGTCCAGTAAAGAGGGTACATTATTACAAGAAAAGAGTTTCTATGCCTAATTTTACATTCTTATTATTAAAACTTACAGTTGTAAGCCATATCTATCGGTCATTGCTAAATTTCATGAGCATGATGCGACGCACCGATTCATCAAGGCGTGCTTCGGAAATGGTTCCGTTTTCTACGGCTTGCGTCAACGCATCGTGAACCTCCTTGATGTGCTTAGCATGATTACAAACGATAACCATATCGCTACCTGCATTGATAGTGCGGATCGCATAGTCCTCTATTGACATGCCAGCAACGGCAGCACCAACCTCGATATCATCGGTAATCACCACGCCCTCAAAGCCCATTTCCTTCCGTAACCAATCTGTAATAATCGGTTTAGAGAGACTCACCGGATTATTGGAGTCAATAGAGGTGACTTTCACAGCATTTACCATAATCATAGGATGTTCCTCGGCGGTCGCACCGATAAGCTGAGCAAATACGTGGCCATCATCGTCCATGAGGCTCGCCTTCGACGCATCTAGTTTCATGCCCGGTACCGTGTAATCAGCGCCGCCTGGAAAATATTCGTACCCCGTAAACACGCGATTCGCCGCATAGTGTTTAGTAATGGTCTCACCGATACGCGCCGCCCGGTCCACATCGCTCGTGTATGAGTAAAACGAATGGGTATTCACCATGATACCCAAATTGAGGTTGAACCCAAGGTCACGCATCTCGATGGCCGTGCGCGTCGCCAAACTCGACACCGCATCAAGCCCCTGCTTCGATAACAGCTTAGGGTCCGTCCAAGGCAGCATCAAGCTAGGCCTGTACTGCATGCGTTCCCGATTCATGGCGATGAACGGTGGCATGAGGCTCGACGTATTCGCAGTGTCTCGTATGCCTTTTGTGAAAGCCCGCACTTGTTCCTTGGATTCCATATTATCATGATCGAGCAAAATACCACCTACGCGATATTTACGTATTAATTCTTTTTGTGATTCATCAAACGTAGTACCTTTTAGGCCAATGAACATCAATTGGCCAATCTTATCCTCTCGTGACATGGTGCGCACACTGCGGTCCGCCTTTTCCGCAGCCGACGCATTCATGGCAGCAATCGCCTTATACCCTACGGGCGCACGGTCTGAACTTGTCGTCGTACTCGGCGCCTCTCGACTACACCCTACAAGAGTGCCCATCGTGGCTATTGCCAATACACCGCAAGCCAACCTTTTTACGAACTGCTTCATCTCTCTCTACCCTCTATTGACAGCTCAAATACAATCAAGTTACGTTAAGACCTCTGTCCTCCCAGTCATCAGTCTATTGTTAACACTTTATACATTCTATTATATACCATCTGTTTCATTAATACCTCATTAAAAGATTACTATTTTTAACCCGCTGATTTGCCAATTCCGCATATTGATAGAAAGGAATGCATACAGATTACAAGGTAGAGATTTCTGCAGCCATCCTCATGTTCACAAAATAAAACTGCAACCTAGTCATATATACTGTATCTGATGTATTCTCAGTATACGTAAAACTAAATTGCAGTTTTAAAATTATTTATGAGTGCGATTTGCCTCTGTTTCATCGGACTCAGGTGTTGAATTCGTTGTTTGTTGAGGTGCTTTATGAAGCGTCATAACCGTTTTAGCCGCCACCTTTTTCACAGGACCTGTTGGTAACACAATTGGTATTTGTGTGTTTACTTTCACAGGGCCATTAGCAGGTACAGGGGCTTGTACCGGTGTCGATAAAGCTTTAACGATATTTGGTTGTGGTGCCGTTTGAGCTGCCATCGATTGAGATGCTGCTGGCTGCGCTACCACTGGTTTTGGTGCTTGTTTAGGCGCATCCGATTGTTGACGTGCCACACGAGCCGCCGCTAAGATACCTGGGTTGCGATATAATAACTGACCACCTTCGGTAGACAATTTTTGATCATAATAATACACATCTGCGTTGTAATACTCACTGCCACTGGCCACATCATAACGCAAACCAATCATAGTATACACCGTGAAATGTAACAACCCGTCCGGTTTACTGCGGTCAATCGAATCGCGGTCCACATACCAATTATTGCCATTATAGGTGAAAGCATAAATATCTTGCCGAGCATCGGCATTGGGTATAACAGATATAAACAGCGCTGCCACAAACATAGCCACTGCACACATACGTTGAAACATGAGGCCTCCTCATTATGAAATACTACCTATCTTAATACTATATATATATATATATACATTAATACATACTAATGGTAGATAGATTATGTAAGTATAAAAATGATTGTATACGATTTAACAACTTATTATACCACATTTTCTGAGATTGCGTTCCTCTGACAGCCCTACTTGGAATTAGAACAGGCGTGTAGTATTGATAGGCCCATTTGATACTGCTTCTAAAAATTAGAACAGGCGTGTTCTAATTCTAGAGACACCATATAATTGATTAAGTTCATTTGAATTTGACGATATATATAATTTTCCTTATAATAAAAGAAGATAGCCAAGCGAGTAGTTCCGTCAGGCTCATCTCAAGAATAAAAAACGTGATGAAATGGCCTTTCAGTTACCTAGTTACTTTAGGATAACGAAGGGCTATTTGTCTTTTCCAAGACAAATAAGAGAAGCTAATTATAATGCGAACATATGAGTTAAGCAATAAGCATCTATAAATACAGATATACGAGTTAAAATTATAAAAGTCCCAGAGTACTAACAGCTAATATATACAGCTATTAGTACTCTGGGGCTATTTATATATCGACTATATCCTCAGATTGTTTTAGGTGAACATATCTTAGAATTTATGTGTAAATCCAGCGTTCACGGACCAGCCTGCTTTATAGTCGCCAGATAATCCGGTGCTAATATCAGCATAAAGGCTGTTGTTAGCATTGATGCCATAGCGGCCACCGAATGCAAGGTCAGTCCATGTGCCTTTAAGGTCTTGTTCTGTGGATTTCACAGTAAAACCACTTGTGTATGTAGTTTTTACCGAACCAGAGAAGGCATGGTTAACGCCGACACGAGTATAGATACTCCCTGAGCCAAATGTTTTACCAATCTCAAGGCCAAGACCGCCAGCAGTGCTGCTTACACCAGCTTGGTCTACATGCATGTTGCCTGCATTAAAGCTATCTCCACCAAAGTGAGTATAGCTCAATTGTGCTTGCGGTTCGATGTATACACCATTTTGTAATTTCACAGTTTTACCATAGCGAGCGCCGATAGTGTATGCATTAGCCTTCGTTTCGCCAGATAGGCTTTCACCAATTTCATTACGAGCTGTGAAAGTATTCGTTACACGACCAACTTGAGATTCAAGTTGAATGTATTGATCTCGGCCTAGATCTTTCAAACCATAGGCGCCAACAGCAAAGGCCTTTTCTTTGCCAGAGCCATTGAACACATAATCATCATGGCCACGAAGATAAGACACTTGACCGCCTACGGTCCAGCCGCTACCAGTTTTAGCGTCATAACCACCTTGAATGCGTGTATAGGTTGTGTCAGTATCAATACCTTGTGCATCATAGCTGTATTGATCGCCACCGATATGGGCCCAAATACCTGTTGTTGCGCCTTGTTGCAATGCACGAGGGCGATACGTATTTGTCAATGTGCGCCAGCCGTTGATATTGCTCATAATCGCGGAACGAGTGCCACGCATATGAGGAGTATCATATGCCGTTGATTGAGCAGGTTGTGGTGCCGGAGCCGGCGTTGGTTGTGGTGTTGGAGCCGGCGTTGGCGCTGGTTGCGGTGTTGGTGCCGGCGTTGGTGCTGGTTGCGGTGTTGGCGCCGGTATTGGTGCTGGTTGCGGCGCAGGAGTTGGCGTTGGCACCGGTTGTGGCGCTGGAGCTGGCGTTGGTGCTGGTTGTGGTGTTGGTGCCGGTTGTGGCGCCGGCGTTGGTGTCGGTGTCGGCGTTGGTTGCGGTGCTGGCGTTACTGTTGTATTGCCGTACACGTATTTACCTTGACCATCTTTATCAGCTTGCCATGTAATAACACCTTCTTTAGCATAACCAGATGTTAATACCTTAAAACGTCCAGATTCAGCACCTTCAGAGGCAATCGCTACTGTGCCTTCAAGGTTTCTTTCACCAGTCACATAGTTATGGTAATACACCTTGTGTGCAAGATTATCTAAAACCTTGTTTACATTATCCTCAGTAGACAAGTCAAATCCCTTGCGGCTAGTGTATAGATGAGCGCCAGAATTAGGGGCCGCACTTGTGATATGAATGTCACCACCCCAGAAGGAATCAGCCGTTAAACCATTATATGTTGTGGTTGGCGGTGTATATTCTGGATCCTCCGTATCCGCATATTCATCATTAGGATCATACATAAAATTGACATGGCCTTCGAGTTTATCAATATACAGTTTATTATGCTCATTTTGCTCTACCGTATTTTTGAAATTGCGATTCGTAGAGCCAACGAGTCGATGTACACGGCTAGGCATAGTACTACTATCAAGATTAGTACCATTAAGGCCACCTTGATATAATAGCTCCCAACCCCCTCTTTCACCAAGGAACACATTAATATGATTATAATTTCTGTCATGTTCATCAGCTAAATTGAAAGCTAACCCAGACCAATTGGATTCCTCACCATCTATACCGATATTAATGATTGAGTCGTGATTTGGATCACTTTTAACTATAACATCGCCCTCAACGAATATTTGATCACCCGTAAACTGACCATCTTGGTCTTGAACGCCTATATTAATTGCACCGCCTTGAGCAAGGGCAACAGGTGTACTCACTCTACCAGAATAATACACCCCTTCTTTCAATGTAATGGTACCACCATTTTTACTGGTAGCAAATGCACTATGACCATAGCCAATATTTGAACGTCCGTCTTCAATAATAACCATACCACCATTCGCTACTATAGAAGATATATTTTTATCGTATTCTGGGAATACACGTATCATATCGTCACTGTTAGCTACGAAATCTGTATTATTAGTATACGGAGCGGTATAGGCCGCATCTACCATCATATTAGGCATTACAAATCCAGCAATCGCCAGTGCCACAGCTAGCGATAGCTTTGCTTTACTTACATGTCTCATAATAGTCCTCTCACTCGCACAATGTAAACAAACTATAAATTATCTTAAATTATAATTTACAATTTGTTATTTGTAAATATGAGAGAAATAAAATTAGTACAGGCCTGTAGTATTGCCTGGACCCTTTAATACCTCTTCTAAAAATTAGAACAGGCCTGTTCCATTTCTGGAGAGACCATATCAGGCTATCTTACAAATTAGAACACGCCTGTTCTATTTCTGGAGAGACCATATCAGGCTATCTTACAAATTAGAACACGCCTGTTCTATTTCTAGAGACACTATATCAGGCTCGTCTTGCTAATTACTACAGGCGTGTTCTAATTTAAAATCCCCTTGATAAGTACCGAGATACTCATCAAGGGGATTGTTTTAGTTATGGAAAAGACAAATAGCCCTTCGTTATCCTAGGATAGCTAGTGAGTTCAAGTCACATTTTACGCTTTAAATATAACGCCATTATGCTCTAGTTGTTCCACCGTTTTTTTACCAATGCCTGGTAGCATCAATA
>NZ_CAUSQT010000011.1:0-42979 GCF_963534045.1 uncultured Veillonella sp.
CTAAGTCTGTAATGACAAATATGGTACCTACAATTATTAAAGAAGGTACTCGTGAGGTAACGACATCTCGTAATGTATCTGGTCGCGCATCTCGTTCCATCGTTATGGAAGCATCTGCTTACTTAGCAGGTGATGGGGATGGAGCTGGTATTACTGCTACAGGTATTCCTGCAGTACGTGGTGTAGTTGCTGTTGACCCTGATGTTATTCCATTAGGTACTCGCTTATTTATTCCAGGCTATGGTGAGGCCGTAGCAGCTGATACAGGCGGTGCCATTGTAGGGAATCGTATTGACCTTGTTATGGATTCCTATGGCGAAGCCATGGACTTTGGTCGACGTGATGTAACAGTTTACGTACTTGATTAATCTATAGTAATCATAAAAGGAGATATCCAAGTGATATCTCCTTTTTGTATAATTACCCTAATGAGAAAAGGACGATAGTTTCCGATGAGGAAATGTATCGTCCTTTTATTGTATAGATATTAGTCTATATAAGGAATTAGGTATTCATACTTTGTTCCTAATAATTCATTTTTTGGTATAAATTTGAGAGCAGATCCATTGATGCAATAACGTAACGATCCATTCGGGCCATCTTCAAAGACATGACCTAAGTGGGCATTACCAATTCGACTGCGTACTTCAATACGTTGCATACCATATGAGTTATCTTTGTAATACCGAATAACATCTTTTGCTATTGGTTTTGTAAAACTTGGCCAACCACAGTGTGACTCGAATTTACGTGATGATGCAAATAACGGCTCACCCGTAGTGACATCTACATAGAGTCCAGATTTAAATTCATCAGTCAATTCATGACTAAATGGTGCATCTGTAGCAGCATTCTGAGTCACTTCAAATTCTTGCGGTGATAAGGCTTGTAAGTCTTTTTCAGTCGGTTTGTTATAGGCGCTATCGTCTATAAGTGGCTCTTGGGAGAGACCGAGTGGAATGTGACAATAACCATTAGGATTTTTGTCTAAATAATCTTGATGATATTCCTCTGCAGAGTAATAGTTATCCAATGGTAGTACTTCGATGGCAAAAGGCTTGCTTTCAAAGGATTGAGCACGAGCTAATGTAGTTTCGATAATTGCTTTATCTGAGCTATCTGTATAATAAATGCCAGTTCGATACTGAATCCCTTCATCACCACCTTGTTTATTGATACTAAATGGATCAATAGCACGTAAAAAGTACTGAATTAAATGGTTTAATGATAAGGTATCTGCATCATAGATTACTTTAAGTGCTTCTACATGACCGCTGTCATGACATACATCTTCATAACTTGGGTTGGTAGTAGGTCCGTTGGCATAGCCGACCTCGGTTGAAACTATGCCAGGAATTTGGCGAATATAACCTTGTAAACCCCAGAAACAACCACCACCTAAGTATATTGTACGTTCTGTCATTTAATCACCCCATACTTCGTGTGCGATTTCTTTAACTAATGCCAATTTAGCCCATTGTTCTTCTTCTGTTAATTGATTGCCAATTTCACAAGATGCAAATCCGCATTGAGGGGATAGGCAAAGTCTTTCGAGAGGAATGTATTTTGTAGCTTCCTTGATACGATTTTTAATTACTTCTTTATCCTCTAATTGTGGATGTTTTGTTGTAATGAGGCCTAACACGACCTTTTTATTAGGGGATACTTCACGCAATGGTTCGAAGCCGCCAGACCGTTCGTCGTCAAATTCTAAATAGTAGGCGTCTACGTTTTCTTTAGCGAATAGAATAGGTGCTACTGGTTCATAGCCACCGCTAGCAGCCCAAGTAGAATTATAATTACCGCGGCATACATGTGTTGTAAAAGCTAGATCTTGAGGACGACCTTCTAAAGCTAAGTTGTTTACGCGTAAGTATTTCGCTGTTTCTCCTTCGATGGTTACGCTTTTATCCTTTTGGCGTCCAGTCCAATAGCCATGGTCACAACACATACCCCATGTACAATCATCAAATTGAATATTGCGACAACCTGCATCATAAAGGTCTTTTATGACTTGGCGATAGGCTGCTGCAATATCTTGGATTAATTCCTCTAAATCTGGGTAGAAGGAACGCGTTACAATACCATTATCTTCACGGAATAATTCTGCTAAAAATTGAGATGGTGCAGGAATGGTTTGACGTGCTGTCGTATGTTCATCTTCAAATTGTTTTACGAATTTGAAATGTTCTACGAATGGATGATTAGTTCCTGTAATTTTACCTGTAAGTGCAAGAGAACCTGGTGCTGTTTCTTGACCGTGGAATTTGTAGCCGTGCTCGAGCTCAATTTCTTTTACACCGTTAAATCCCCACATGAAATCCAAATGCCAATAAGCACGGCGGAATTCACCATCCGTAATAACAGGTAGACCTGCTGCTTTTTGTTTTTGGATAAGATCTGTGATGAGACGATCTTCGACGGCTGTTAAATCTTCGCGACTAATTTTGCCTTCTGTGAAAGCTTGACGTGCTTCTTTTAATTCTTCTGGGCGTAGAAATGAACCTACAATATCAAAATGAAATGGTGCTAATTGTTTAGACATAATAAATCCTCCTATAATAAACGGTATAACCGATAATTTCGATAGGTTTATTATAGCTAGGTTTAACTATATTTAAAAATATCTATATATTGCTGTTTGATATAGTCTAGAGTTATGGAGGCAACCAAATAGTATGGTATTAGTTATAAAGAAAAGTACATCCTTCTGTATAGAGGATGTACTGATTTAGTTTGTTAATTTTGATTTGTAGAAGCAAAAGATTTATTTTTCGCTGGGCAATTGAATATGTTTGCCATAGTTGTTTACATATTGCTCTAAGGCGTTAATATATCCTTGTCCTAAACGACTGCGTTGCATCTTGTTATTGGTAATATAGCCTATATGCATGATGCCTTCTTCCGCTAGGGGCACTGAAATGATGCTTTCACCATTGAATTCCTTATCGATAACACCGCTTGATACGGTATAACCATTGAGTCCGATTAATAGACTAAAGAGGGAGGCCCTATCGCGAACGCGTATATGTTTTGGGCGTACAACAGTACTGAAAATCTCTTCTGAGAAGTAGAACGAATTATGGTCACCTTGTTCAAATGATACATAAGGATATGGCTCCAATTCATCCATGGAGACCACTTTTTTAGAGGCTAATGGATGTTGTTTGCCGATAAAAATATGAGGGCTAGCCGTAAATAGTTCTGTAAATGTTAATTCGTTGGTGTGAATCAGTTTTTCCAATACAGGTCTATTAAACTCATTGTAATATAAAAGACCGATTTCGCTTTTCATATGCGCTACGTCATCAATGATTTCATAGGTTTGTGTTTCCCGTAATGAGAAATCATAAGAATCTACATCGCTTTGATTAATAAGGTCGATGAAAGCATTTACAGCAAAGGAGTAATGTTGTGTAGAGACGGAAAATTGTTTTTTCCCCCCCTTATTACTCTTGTACTGTTCTTCTAGCAGTGTAGCTTGTTCTAATACTTGGCGCGCATACCCTAAAAAACGTTCGCCGTCCTTGGAAACAGTAATGCCTTTATTAGTACGATCGAAGATGGTAATGCCCATTTCTTTTTCTAATTCTTTTATGGCTTTCGTCAAGCTTGGCTGTGATACGAATAGACGTTTTGCAGCCTCGCTAATACTGCCGATATTGGCAATTGTTGTTACATATCGTAATTGTTGTAATGTCACAATTATCTCCTTATATTATAGTTTCATATAATCTTATACTAAACTATTACACCTATTTAAGCAATGATATATATGTTACAATAATATAATAGATATAAGGAGGTCCTATGTTAAAAGAGGTCATTGTAGTAGAAGGTAAATCGGATATACAGCGTATACATCAGGCACTAGAAGCGGATTGTATTGCTACAGAAGGGTTCACATTGCGTAAGGGTGTTATTGAACAGATTCGGGTGGCCTATGAAAAACGGGGGATTATTATCCTTACCGATCCAGATACGGCAGGAGAACGTATACGTCGCGTTTTAACAAAGAAATTTCCTAATGCACAACATGCCTTTGTTCCTCGAGATGAGGCCTTTGCTAACGATGATATTGGCATTGAACAAGCTTCGCCAGAATCTATAATCAAGGCTTTATCCGTACTTCATACGGAATCGTTGGTATCCAGTGAGGAATTTACGATGGCAGATCTTGTACAACATGGCCTTTCTGGATTTCCTAATAGTGCTGATAAACGAGCTGCCGTTGGAGCTGCTTTGGGGATAGGCTATGGAAATGGCAAACAGTTTTTATATCGACTCAATCATTATGGCATCACTCGTGATGAATATGAACAAGCCGTTTCCAATTGTTAATATACTTTCAACCAATATAGTATTATATTCATAATAAAATTTAGAATAGGAGTATTCATGATAGAATCTATCATTGCGAGTCCAGAAGTAGTTCATTATATATGCAAACGTTTTGATATTAAAATGAGCAAAAAGTTGGGCCAGAATTTTCTGATTAAGCGTGGCATTGTTGATGAAATTGTAAAGGCTGCAGATTTACAAGAAGGAGAACCGGTGTTAGAAATTGGCCCTGGTATTGGCACGCTTACACAAGGTTTAGCGCAAAGTGGTGCTAATGTAACGGCTATTGAGCTCGATACGCGTTTATTAGAGGTGTTAGATACGACACTAGCTCAATATAGTAATGTAACTATTGTTCATGGAGATGTGTTGAAATTAGACGTGCCATCCATCATGAATCATGAACCATTTAAGGTAGTTGCTAATTTGCCTTATTACATTACGACGCCAATTATCATGTCTCTTTTGGAAAGTAGATTGCCTATCGAGCGTCTTGTTGTAATGGTACAAAAGGAAGTAGCCTTACGGATGGTGGCAAAACCAGGTACGAAGGACTATGGTGCATTATCGGTAGCTGTTCAATATTATACTAAGCCCGATATCGTACTAGATGTGCCGCCAAAATCTTTCTTGCCAGCACCAGCTGTAACGAGCTCTGTCATTCGCTGTGTATTACGTGATAAACCTCCTGTAGATGTAATTGATGAAAAACTATTTTTCCGCGTTGTGAAAGCTGGTTTTGCGCAACGACGCAAAACCTTTGCTAATACGATGAAGACTACAGGTCTATCCAAGGATAGAATCGAAGAACTTTTAGTAAAAGCTAATATCGATGGTCAACGAAGAGGGGAGACATTTACCCTACAAGAATTTGCCGATGTAGCCAATGCGTGGGCTGCCTTAATTAAATAATATAATTAAAAGGGCCTAAGGATTATTCTTAGGCCCTTTTGGATATAAAAAAAGGACCCGAATGGGTCCTTTAGTTTTAGTATAGAATGCCAGCCATTGTTGTAATAATAAAGGCATTTGCAAAGTCGATTAAGAATGCACCTACCAAGGAAACTACAAGCCATGCACGAGGGGATGGACCGTGTTTACTTGCCAAGGATAACATGTTAACCAATGCATTTGGTGTTGCACCTAAGCCAAAGCCGATGGCGCCAGCACCGAGCATAACTGCGTCGTAGTTGCGACCAAATAGGAAGTAAATGATGTATGCAAACACACAGATAAGCGCCATTTGTGCAACTAAAATTGTAATAAGTGGCAATGCAAGATCGATTAATTGTACAAGCTTCAAGCTGTTGATTGCCATTGTAACGAATAAGGATAATGCTACATTAGACACAGCGTCGAGAGCAGCATCGTTAATTTTGTAGGATTTTGTGAAATCACCTACGTTACGAATGATGGCTGCACAAATCATAGAACCGATGTATGCAGGCAACGGTGTAATGACAGATAAACCAGCACTTACGATGGTACCAATACCAAGAGCTAGGCCAATCCACATACAAATGGTTAACAAATCTTGAGAGTTGAATTGTTTTCCGCCGCCTTCAACATGATCTTCGATATAATCGATGTTGTCATCATCCATAGACTCAGGGTTGTCATAAGGTGTTTTTACCTTGTGCATCTTAATGATGCGTTCACCTACTGGAGCACCTAAAATCGTACCAGCCACCATACCGAATGTAGCTGCTGCAACAGCTGCGGATGCCGTACCTGGAATACCAAGTAATTGTTCATAGTATGGACCGAAGGCACCTGCTGTACCGAGACCACCAATCATGGATACGGAACCGGCCATGATACCGATAATTGGTTCGATACCCAATGCTTTGGCAATGGCAATACCTGCAGTATTTTGAACTACGATCCACACAGCGCAAGCAAGGAAGAAGAAGATAATGAAGATACCGCCTTTTTTCAATACTTTTAAGGACGCCATTAAACCGATGGTGGTAAAGAAGGCGAGCATTAAGAATGTTTGTAGGGAACCTTCGAACTTAATATCTAAAATATGATAATAAGAAAGAATAGCAGTTAAAAATGCAAATGGAAGAGCCCCTACAGCTGGTGCTGGCATACACATGCGTTGTAAAAACTTGGAATGTTTATTAATCCAAGTACCTATGAATAAGGTAATTACAGCGAGGCCCACAGTTTGAATCATGGACAGGTTTAGTGTCCATACATCGTTGACTAACTTTAGGTCAATCAGTGGCATAAAATCACTCCTTTTAACAAATAAAAATAATTTATTACATTGTATCATGAACAACCAATTAAATACTATAGAATTTATCATGTATACAAAATATGTATAGATTATATATTCTACGTCTTCCTTATAAATTCCTCTAATGAGAATAGAAAAATTTTTGATTGTATAAATGTGAGAATAAAATAGCGAAGGATCGATAGAAAGGACCTTCGCCATTTATATAGTGAACTAAGATTTAATTAAATCTCATTATGTAGTTTTGGTGTTGTTAAGAAAGTAACATCAGGATTACGCTCTAGAACCCAACCCATTTGCCATTCGTTGGCGATGAGTACAACGGTGCGGTCCCGGTTATCCTTTACAATCATCGCATTATCTAGACCTTTTAGTGTGGATGTATCTACGTCTCCGTCAATCCAACGTGCTACACTGTATGGCAATGTATGATTTAATAAATCGACACCGTATTCATTTTTTAGGCGGTATTCCAATACTTCAAATTGAAGCATACCGACAGCGCCAACTACGAAGGAGTCGAGAGCACCTGATTGTTCAAAGATTTGAACAGCCCCTTCTTGGGCAAGTTGTGTCATCCCTTTTTGAAATTGTTTGCGTTTCATCGTATCTTTTGGAGATACACGAGCAAAGAATTCAGGTGGGAAGACAGGGAAGTCGCCAAATGTAATCTTATGCTTTTGTGCACACAGTGTATCACCTACACCCATTGTGCCGGCGTCGAAGACACCGATAATATCGCCAGGATACGCATCTTCTACAATGGTACGTTCTGTAGCCAAGAATTGTTGTGGTTGTGATAAGCGAATCGTCTTATTCGATTGGCGATGCAATACGGACATGCCCTTTTCGAATTTACCAGAGCAGATACGCATAAATACGATGCGATCATGGTGATTAGGGTCCATATTGGCTTGAATTTTAAATACTAATGCCGAGAAGTCTTCGCTTGTAGGTTGTACAACCTCTTCGATTGCTTGACGTGGAGCAGGGGATGGAGCGAGTTCTAAGAATTTTTCTAAGAATGGTTTTACCCCAAAGTTTGTCATAGCGGAGCCGAAGAACATCGGTGTCAATTCGCCGGCGCGCACCTTATCAAAATCGAATGGGTCGCCTGCAACGTCTAATAATTCGATATCATCAAGCAATGCTTGATATACATCGTCACCTAGTAATTCTTTCATGCGAGGGTCCGTTAACGCACCTTTTTCAGAGGCTAACTTTTCTTGACCATGTGTTTCATCTTTTGCAAAGAGCTCAATTGTTTCGTGTTCTCTATCGTATACGCCCTTATATTCACCGTTGATGCCAATTGGCCAGTTCATAGGGCATGTACGAATGCCTAGAACGTTTTCGATTTCTTCCATCAAATCGAATGGGCTGCGGCCGAAATGGTCAATTTTGTTTACGAATGTAAAGATAGGAATGCCCCGTTCTTTAGAAACGGCAAATAGTTTTTTAGTTTGCGCTTCGACGCCTTTAGCTACATCGATGAGCATGACCGCACTATCGGCTGCCATTAATGTACGATACGTATCTTCAGAGAAGTCCTGGTGACCAGGGGTATCGAGGATGTTTACGCGACATCCATCGTAGTCGAATTGCAATACGGAACTCGTTACAGAGATACCACGTTGCTTTTCGATTTCCATCCAGTCAGATACAGCATGCTTTGCTGTTTTTCGAGACTTAACGGAGCCTGCCAAGTGAATAGCGCCACCGTATAATAGTAATTTTTCTGTTAATGTTGTTTTACCCGCATCCGGGTGAGATATGATAGCAAACGTACGACGACGTTTTACTTCTTCTAAAAATGTCATAATTCACCTCTGTTGTTTTGCTTGTGAAAGTTTAATTGTAGTGTACAATTTTCACATCATTCATATCTTTAAAATTATACATGATTTTGGTAGTTATGACCACTAAATTGTAGTATAATGAGATTTCAAAGAGCGACTACGGGGATGGTCGCCATATGTACGTTAAGGAGGGGACCATGCGGTTATTTATTGCAGAAAAGCCATCTATGGCTCGAGAAATCAGTAAATGTTTGCCGGAAAATAAGAATATACAAAAACGCAATGGTTATTTTATTCAAGGTGATGATGTTGTTACATGGGTTGTGGGGCATGTATTACATCAAGCCGAGCCTGGTGACTATGACGATAAATATATCCGTTGGCGTCCTCAAGATTTACCAATCGTACCTACTGAGTGGAAATTGCTCGTAACCGATAGCAGTCGCCAACAGTTTGAAACCGTTAAAGATCTTATCGGAAAGGCTGATATCATCGTTAACGCTGGTGACCCCGATAGAGAAGGGCAGTTACTAGTCGATGAGGTTTTGTATTTTGTAGGCAATACAAAACCGGTGCAACGGATTTTATTAAATGCTTTGGACGAGAAATCTGTAAAATCCGCATTAGGTGATTTGCGTGATAATAAGGACTTTCACAATTTATATCAATCTGCATTAGCTAGAGCACGTGCCGACTGGCTAATTGGGATGAATTTATCGCGGGCCTATACATTATCTGAACGGTATAAAGGTAATAAGGTAACATTACCTATAGGTCGTGTAAAAACACCAACGTTAGCACTCGTGGTACGTCGTGAACGAGAATTAGCCGATTTTAAACCGGTTGATTATTTTACCGTTAAAATTTTATATACCCATGAGAATGGTACTTTTTGGGCAACGTGGCAACCTAAGGATGAACAAAAAGGATTAGATCCAGATGGGCGTCTCATTAATAAGGGGGTTGCTGAAAACTTAGTGCAACAGCTAGCATCAAGCCCTGATGGTGTGGTAAAATCCGTTACAAAATCCAAGAAGAAAGATTTACAACGGTTGCCATTATCACTATCGTCATTACAAGTGTTGGCAGGGAAGGCATACTCTTATGACCCTCAAACTGTACTTGATACGGCACAGAAATTATACGAGAAAAAATTGACCACTTATCCTCGTTCTGATTGTGAATATTTGCCACCTAATCAATATGGCGATCGCATGGCTATTCTCAGCAATTTAGTGCAATCGGGGGATGAAAAACTTTCACAATGGGCACAAAATGCGGATAGAAATATTAAGAGTCGTGCATGGAATGAAAAAAAGATTACTGCCCATCATGCCATCATTCCAACCACAGTTGCTTGTAATGTAAACAGCCTAACTCAAGCAGAACGTAATATTTACTTTCTCATCAGTCAGGCCTATATTGCTCAATTTTATGGAGAACATGTATATGAGCAAACAAGGATTGTAGTTGGTCAATGCGAGGAAGAATTCGTTGCCAATGGTCGCGTTGTTATTGAAGAAGGCTGGAAGTCCTTATATAAGCGTCAAAAGTCTAAGACTAACGCAGATGGTGAGGAACCGGACTTAACCGATGATCGAGGGGCTGAATCGGGACCTAAAAAGGATGCTATCGAAGAAGCGGATCATTTACCAGCCGTTAAAAAGAATGATGCTGTGGAATATACTGATTCATCTATAGAGGCTAAACAAACAAAGCCACCATCTAGGTTTACGCCGTCCACATTATTGCAGGCGATGAAGGAAATTCATAAGTTTGTTAAGAATGAAGAGTTGAAGAAACAATTGAAGGCTGTATCCGGTATCGGAACGGAAGCAACGCGGGCTAATATTATTGATGAATTAATTAGTCGTGGGTTTATGAAGACGTCGGGCAAGAAGCAGGTGTTATCTCCTACCGATACGGGATATCTCTTGGTAGATGCGTTGCCTGATGAATTATTATATCCTGATGAAACAGCAGTATGGGAAGAACGACTTGCTCTGATGAGTGAAGGTGAGGATACACTGGAATCGTTCTTGAAAGACCAAATTCAATTCTTACAACACTTGATTGATAAACTTGGCTTTGATAAACAGGTAAGTCGCGACCAAATGATGCCAAATGTGGTTCGTACCATTTCGAATCAGAATTCAAAACAACCAATGGATGCTAATCAAGTGAACCTAAAGGATTTACCTGAATGTCCATCCTGTAAAAAGGGTCGTTTACAACAACGTAACGGTAAGTTTGGCGCCTTTCTAGGGTGTACCAATTATCCATCTTGTCGGTATACTCAACCCGTTGATGGCGGGAATGACCGAAATATAAGTGCTGATCTTGAAGTACCAGAAGAGTCAAAACAATATGTATGTCCTCGATGTAAAAAAGGATATTTTGTAAAACAGCAGATGAGAGGTCGTACTACATGGATTTGCAGTAATCGTTCTGCTTGTAAGACTCAGTGCATGGATGTAGAGGGCGTACCAAGTATCTATGTAAATCAAAATAAATAATGGCACAAAAAAATGCGTGTAGCTTATGATATGCTACACGCATTTTGTGTTATCTGCGTTTGCCACGTCGACCTGTTTGAGATGTAGAGGTACGGCGTTGTCGGGTGTTGGAGCCTTTGTGGCCTCGAGCCTTATGGGCTTTTGCCTTTGTAGATTGATAGGAACTTGTAATTTTAGGCTTAGATGTTGCTTTTTTGCGTTTTGGCGCAGTGCTAGCATTACCTTTAGTTTTGATTTGCCCATCTTTTGTGTATTTTGTTAAAGTTGCTTGGATGGCACGTTCTATGCGTCGTAACCAAGATTCGTCGGCTGGTGTAGCGAAGGTAACGGCTATACCGGAGTTGCCCGCACGACCTGTACGACCGATACGATGGATGTAGTAATCTACATCATGAGGTACATCATAGTTGTATACATGAGTGATGCCTTCAATATCGATGCCGCGCGCTGCAATATCGGTAGCTACCAAAATTTGTGTTTTCGCCTTTGCAAAGTCTCGAAGTATTTGTGTACGTCGACCCTGTGTTAGGTCGCCGTGCATTTCTGCTATATTAAGTCCTGCAGCTGTTAATTCATAAGAGAGGCGAATGGCGCCTTCTCGTTTGTTACAGAATACAATTGCCAAATAAGGATTGTCGTCCTGAATCATTTTGATGAGCCGTGGTGTTTTTTCCTCTGCATTCATCATATATATGCGTTGGTCGATTGAGTCTAGTGTAATATGTTTACCTTCAGCTGTAACTGACACAGGTTTTGTCATGTACGCTTTTGCTAGGTTGCGGATTTTGTCCGGAATCGTAGCAGAGAAGAGCAGTAATTGACGATTTGCATCTGTTTGGCCAATGAGGTTTTCAATGTCTGGTAAAAATCCCATGTGAAGCATTTGATCGGCTTCATCCAGCACTACGCGGCGGATTGAGTCAAGATGTAGAGAACCGCGTTTGGCATGGTCTAATAAACGACCAGGTGTACCCAAAATAACATGAGGGCGTCGACCTAATTGTTGTAATTGGGATTCGATTGTTTTGCCGCCGATGAGAGGAAGAATATCGACGCCTAACACTGCGCCTAGTACCTTCGCTTCATCGGAAATTTGCTTAATGAGTTCCCGTGTTGGTGCGATAATCAATACTTGTTCTTGGTGTACATCTGTGTGAATACGTTGCAATATCGGCAATAGGAAGGCCAGTGTTTTGCCTGTTCCTGTTTGTGCCTTTGCAATAATATCGTTGCCTTTAAAGACGATGGGAATCGATTGTTCTTGAATTGGCGTTGGTTCCTTGATGCCTTGTTTTTGTAAGGTGCTAATGAGTTCATCACAAACGCCTAAGGATTTAAAAGATTTCATGAGTCGTCCTTTCTTTAATACATATTATATTAATTATACCCAATCTCGTAGAGGTGAGCAAATATATGTCTATAGGGGCCCTTGATCCATGAATAATGATAGTTAAATATTATAGATGATATGATAAATGAGAATGCAATATATAAAATTGAGAATAGAATGTATTGTAATAGTTAATGATTCTTGCATGATAAATAGTTAAATGAGAATTGATATAGCAATAAATGATAATTAAATAATCTTTATTCTCATAATTAGAAATTGAAGAGTGATTTATGCATAAAATTTCATTAGTGGATAACAAAGATTATATAAGTGTTTAGACTGTATTTTAAAAGTAATTTATAATCATATTTAATAATATGTATTAGTAATTTGAATAACAAAATGATAATTATTGTTGAAATTCTAAATGCGCATGATATAATAATTTAAGATATTAATACGCATTATTATTTGGTGTGTTTAATATGAGGTTGTTAGGTACAATAATTAGGAGGTGTCGTATGGCTATCAAAAAGTTAAAAGACATGAAACCAGGTGAGTCTGGTCTTATTGTTACACTACATGGCAGTGGCAACGTTAAGCATCGTCTAATTGACATGGGTCTTGTACATGGTACAAAAATCCATGTTATGAAGTTTGCCCCTTTGGGGGATCCGGTGGAAATCAAAGTAAAAAACTTTGAATTAGCACTTCGTAATAGCGAAGCTGGCATGATTGATGTAGAGGTTCAATAGGAGGTTCACATGGCAGAAAAAGGGCAAATTCGAATTGCCTTAGCAGGTAACCCTAACTGTGGTAAAACTACAATGTTTAACAATATCACAGGGGCGAAGCAACACGTTGGTAACTATGCCGGCGTTACAGTAGAAAAAAAGGAAGGCTATAAGAAATTTGATGGCCATGAGTTATTGTTTATTGACTTGCCAGGTACATATAGCTTAACTGCACGTTCCTTGGATGAGTTAGTAGCGCGTAATGTTATCGTAAATGATAACCCAGATGTAATTGTTAATGTTCTTGATGCATCTAATTTGGAACGTAACTTATATTTAGCTGCACAATTATTGGAACTTGAAAAGCCAATGGTTATTGCTCTAAACATGTCTGATGTTGCTGAAGATATGGGCATCAAATACGACCTAAAAAAAATGGCAGAAATGACAGGGGCTACAATCGTTAGCACAGTAGGTCGTACAAACATTGGTACAAAAGAGTTGTTAGAAGCAACAGTTAGTGTAGCTGCTTCTCAAAAAGCTCCTGGTGTAACAATTAACTATGGCGATTTGTTAGAAGGCAAAATTAGTGAACTTGTAGAAGAACTAAAACAAGCTGGTACTGTTACATATCCACTTCGTTGGGTTGCTGTTAAGTTGTTAGAAAAAGATGCGGACGTTATTGGCAAAGTTATGCGCTTTGAAAATACAGAAGCTGTTATTGAAAAAGCGAAAGCGATTCGTGAAGAAATTAAAGATCAAGTCGATCTTGATGTAGTATTCCAAGAATATCGTCACCGCTTCGCAGTAGAAGTATATAATACATGTTTAACACAGGCTCCTACACAATTAGAAACGCGTTCTGACCGTTATGATAAAATTTTAACTCACCGTATTCTTGGTTTGCCAATTTTTATGGTTGTAATGTGGTTACTATTTAACTTCGTAAATACTGTAGGTGCTATTCCTCAAGGTTGGATTGAAGATGGCTTTACTGCATTACAAGCATGGGTTATAACAGTTATTCCAGAAGGTCAGTTACAATCACTTATTTCTGACGGTATCATCGCCGGTGTAGGTGCTGTATTATCCTTCGTACCATTAATTCTATTATTATTCCTTGGTATCTCTTTCTTGGAAGATACAGGGTATATGGCACGTGCTGCCTTCGTTATTGACCGTGTAATGCGCGCTTGTGGTTTACATGGTAAATCGTTTATTCCTTTATTATTAGGTTTTGGTTGTTCCGTACCATCCGTAATGGGTGCTCGTATCCTTGATAACTATAAGGATCGAATGGTTACTATCTTAATTACACCATTCATGAGTTGTTCTGCACGCTTACCTGTTTATACTTTGTTTGCAGCAGCATTTTTCCCTCCTGAATGGGCTGGTACTGTTGTATTTGGTGTGTATGCATTAGGTATTGTATTTGGTATCGTATTTGCTAAAATTTTCCGCAAATATTTATTTGCTGGCGAAGCAGAACCATTCGTAATGGAATTGCCTCCATATCATTTACCAACTTTAAAAGCTACATTAACTCATATGTTTGAACGTGGTATTATGTACCTTAAAAAAGCAGGTACTTTCATTCTTGCTGCTTCCATCCTCGTATGGTTCATCACAACATATCCAATGGATGTAGAATACTCCAAAGATTATGATGCATTGCATGATCAAGTAGCTCAAACATATGAAATGAAAGATGCTGAAACTTTGGCTCATTTTGGTATCGCTACAGATGAACAAAAAGACCAAGTTAATGAAATCGTAGATAATATGAAATCTACTGTAGCAGATGCCACTACACAAGCAGAGGATGCTGGAGAAGCTGCTCCTGAAATCGAAGTAGAAGATGATTCTGAAGCACCTGAATTGTTCAATGACATTAAAGAACAAAATGAACAATTATTCCCTGTAGCATGGGCTATGTATAAAAACCAAGCTAACTTGGATGATGAAAATCAAAAAATTGACGAAGAACAAAAATCTGAAAAATTGGAACAATCCTATGCTGCTATGTTTGGTAAAGCAATCAATCCAGTTCTTAAACCATTGGGCTTTGACTGGAAAATCGGTGTATCTCTTGTGGCTGGTTTAGCAGCTAAAGAAGTTGTTGTATCTACATTGGGTACTATCTATGCAGTAGGTGGTGATACAGATCATCCTCAAGCATTGACTGATTACTTACAAAATGATCCACACTTTACACCATTGATTGCATTAACATTAATGCTATTCATCTTGATTTACCCTCCATGTATCGCAGCGCTAGCAGTTATTAAACGCGAAACTGGTTCTTGGAAATGGATGTTATTCATGTTCTGCTATGAAAATGCTTTCGCATGGATTGCATGCTTTATTTTCTACAATATTGGTTTGGCACTAGGCTTCTAATTAAAGCGTAGCTAATCACTATGGTTTACATTCCTTAGATACCTAGAACTAAATTGTATTGACATAATGTAATTTAATTATAGAAAAATTTAAAATAGTTCTTGCCAATTATCATTATTTATGGTTAAATGATAATGAGAAAAGGGAAATATCCAAATATATTGCTTTTAACTCATTTATCATATATCAATTTATGAAAATTTGGTGGATATTGAGAAAGAAGGAATTATAATGGATAACCTAATTATAGGACTCATAGTGATATTAGCATTGGCTTATCTTGGTACAAAAATTTATAAACAAGTGTCTGGTAAAGGTGGCTGCGGCTGTGGTGGCGGTGGCTCCAAGTCTGGCTCTAAAAAATCTTCTGGTTGCGGTGGTAGTTGCAGCTGTGATGGTTCCAATAAAGCACTAGGCATTAAACGTACCGCTAAGTAAGCTAATACGAATTCTGAATTTGAATGAGGGGTCTCTATAATGGGCTCCTCTTTTCAAATATAGTAAGTAAATTTTTTATATATTTATTAGTAGAAAGGGATATTATCATGTTCAACTTCAACCAAAACAATCTTAAAAACGCTAACTTATTCGCAGCAGGTCTTGCATTGGGTACTGTAGGTCTTAAAGTGTTGACTTCTAAAGACGCTAAAAAAGTATATGCTGGTATCGTAGCAGCAGGCCTTCGTGCAAAAGAAACTGTATTGGAAACAGCTGAAAAAGTACAAGCTTCTGCATCTGATGTATTGGCAGAAGCTCAAGAAATCAACGAAGCTCGCAACGAAGAAATCTTTGAAGAAAACAAATAATAGAAGGGTTTAACTATGTTACAATTTTCTGTTGTACGAAAACTCAGAAATCGCTTGCATGTTAAGGTAACAGGTCATCGCTTTACAGAAGCTGAAGCTGCTTATGTAGAGGATACATTATTACTTAATGATGCAATTGTAGATGTAACCTTCTACACTCGTAGCAGTCAGATCGCCATTAAACATAATGGCGATTCTGATGCTGTGCGTGATGCAGTGTTGGGTCTACGCGATTTAGATTTGTCCGAAGCTCCTGCTTTGAACGAATATTCTCCACGCTTGGTAAATAAAAAATACCGTGAAATGATGATTAATCGCACTGCTATTTACTTAGGTAAAAAAGCAGTGTTACCTGCACCAATTGCGGCTGCATGGGCATGGTTTGATGGTATTAAGTTTATCGGTAAAGCGATTAAAACATTGTGGCAACGTAAGTTAACCGTAGAGGTTCTCGATGGTGTTGCTATTGGTGCAGCTTTACTTCAAAAAGATTATCCTACAGCTGGTGCTGTCATGTACCTATTAGGTATTGGCGATATCTTAGAAGAATGGACTCACCGTAAATCTGTATTGAATCTTGCTCAAAGCATGTCTTTGAATGTTGATAAAGTATGGGTTTTAGTTGACGACATTGAAGTGAGCAAGCCTGTTAACGAAGTTGTGGAAGGCGATAAAATCATTATCCGTCAAGGTGAAGTAATTCCATTGGATGGCACTGTAATCGATGGTGTTGTTCTTGTAAATGAAAGCTCCATGACTGGTGAACCAGAAGCAGTTCGTCGCGATCAAGACAGTTCTGTATATGCAGGTACTGTTGTTGAAGACGGTAAAGCTATTGTAGAAGTGCGTAGCACATCTAAATCTTCTCGTTACGAAAAAATCGTTAACCTCATTGAAGAGTCTGAACAAATGAAATCCGGTATGGAACAACAAGCATACCGCATGGCTGATAAATTAGTGCCTATTAGCTTTATCGGTGCTGGTTTAACATATTTGTTGACTCGAAATGTGATGAAAGCATTGTCTTTCGTAATGGTTGACTTCTCTTGTGCTCTAAAATTATCCATTCCATTGGCAGTACTTTCCGCTATGCAAGAAGCATCTAAACGCGGTATCACTGTTAAAGGTGGTAAATTCTTAGAACAAATTGCACAAGCAGATATGATTGTATTCGATAAAACAGGTACTCTTACAAAAGCAGAACCTGAGTTTGAACAAATCATTCCATTTAATGGTCATGATGCAGATGAAATGTTAAAATTGGCTGCATGTATTGAGGAACATTTCCCTCATTCCATGGCAAAAGCAATTGTACGTGCTGCTAAGGATCATTCCTTGCCTCACAAGGAAATGCACTCCGATGTAGAATACGTTGTTGCCCATGGTATTGCATCTAAAGTTGGCCGCTACCGTGTACGCATTGGTAGTGCTCATTACATCTTTGATGATGAAAAAACTAAGATTCCTGCTGATGAACAAGAAAAGTTCAATAACTTGCCAAATTCATCTTCCCATATTTACCTCGCTATTGGTGGTACATTAGCAGCGGTTATTTGTATTAAAGACCCTGTACGTGATGAATCAAAACAAGTTATTGCTGATTTACATGCATTAGGTATTAAAAAGGTTGTCATGATGACTGGTGACTCCAAACGCAATGCTCAACGCGTAGCCAATGAACTTGGTATCGACGAAGTGCATGCAGAGGTATTGCCAGAGGATAAGGCAACTTATGTAAAACAAGCAAAAGCAGAAGGCTATACCGTAATGATGGTAGGGGATGGTATTAATGATTCCCCAGCTATTTCTGAGGCACATGTAGGCATCGCAATGAATGAAGGTGCTCCTATTGCCCAAAAAATTGCGAATGTTACAATTTCCTCTGATAACCTACAAGCTCTTGTAGATTTACGTCGAATTTCTATGGCATTGATGAAACGCATCAAAGCTAATTACAATGGCATTGTTGGTTTCAATGGCGCCCTTGTAGGTGGTGGCGTACTTGGTTTCATGCCTCCAAGTCAAACAGCTTGGTTACACAATCTATTCACATTGGGAATTGGTATTGAAAGCATGACTCCATTATTGAAGGAAGAAAAACCTGAAGACAAAAATACAATTGATATTACTGCAGAATCTACTGTTGCATAATCATTGATTGTTCCGTGTTTAGTACATGGATTGTATTAAAAGACCTCTTATAGAAAATTTCTATAAGAGGTCTTTTTTTGTGGCATTTTACTGGTGTGTAGTGTACAATATCAAGTGATTAATTATCTTAGGAGAACGTATATGAACACTATATTAGATATTTGTAAACGATCACTATATATGAATATATTTATCGTAGCCATTCCTGTTATTTCTTATATGATTCATAATGGCTCTAGTGCTACAGTGGCATTGGTATGGTATTTATTGCTATCCTTATGTATTCCTTGGGCGTATTTATCGTTTAAATCAAGTACATTTGGAGCTGGAAATAAACGGATTAACCGCATTATATATGTGCTGGGGTGGGCCGTTATTCAGTTTGCTACCTATAAACTAATGTTTCTTGGATTGGACTTAAATTGGTTATGGGGCTTGCCATCCGTTGGTCGTGATATTATCTTCCTTGTCGGTATGTATGGTCAAGTTACCATTGTTCTTATCATAGCTTATGTAATTTCTCAATTGTTGGGAGGTTCATATGAATAAGCAGTTTATTGTATTTACTTTGGTTAGTGCTTTTTTTGTAAGCGTTGTGACTGCTGTATTGCATCAAACCGGGTTAGGTTCTCCATATCTTACATTCCCAGTTTTATCTCTATTGGTACCTGTTCTCTTACAACGAATGCGACAAGGGCAATTTAGTGAATTGCCACTTCACATGGGGTATCATGTATACAGTTGGGCTATTTTTACGGTTATTAATCTATTTACTACGCCGTTCAATGTAACATTAGAAAATCAAGCACTTATAGTATTAATCCTTTTATGTGTATATTTCTTTACACAGGTTTTACTTGAACTCGTAGCTTTATTAATGACATTTTTCTTCAAGCGTCATCATAGATGGGGTGCAGTTGATGAAGCTTTAGATATGGCCGTGTATATTCTACCAATTCCATTTATCTATTTAGGTTCTATCTTTTACATCAATTTAACAGATCCTATCATGGTAGCTTATTTTGGTCCTACTATTAGTTTGAATGCGTTAGTGGGGGAATTCCTCTTTATCATCCTTTCCATGTTAGTCTTTGCATTCTATATGTATCCTCGGAATGGTGAATATAGAGGGACTAGATTATTGCGTATTGTCGTTACAGCTGCTATGCTATTAGCTATGAATGGTCATATCTTATATGGTGGGTATATACCAGAATTTGTGAAAGCAATAGCACCTACTGTATTCCCAATCTATCAAGGTAATCCTCTTGTATTCTTTACACCAGGGTTATTAGAACTTGTGTTTATTATCGTATCTGTATTAATTGGTAAATTAGTAGAGATAGGTGTAATAAAAGCTCTTACTAAGAGCAAATCTTAATTTTATTTCTAGTTTCGACTCATATCCTAAGAGAATGAGAGCGGAGGAGGATTTTTTATGAATGAAAATGTAAAGGATGGTAACCAACAGGTATCAATCCAAGAACAGCCAACGGCACAAGTTGAGCGTAAACAGAGTAAGGATACTGTTACAAAATCGGGCTTAACATTGCGTGAATTAACCATTGTGGGCCTATTAGCGGCTATTACCATTATTTTAGGCCTTTCTGGCTATGGTATTATGGCATTAGGACCATTGAATGTTACTACATTACATGTACCAGCATTAATCGGTGCCCTTGTAGAAGGTCCTAAGGTCGGTGCATTTGTGGGGTTAATTTTTGGCGTCTATAGCTTCTGGCAAAATTTTACGGCACCGAATATTTTATCACCACTTTTTATTAATCCATTAATATCAGTATTACCTCGGATTATATTCCCTGTATTAGCTGTTTTGGTGTACAAAGCATTATGGAAGGTACCACAAGGTCCGCGCTTGATTGTTTCTGCATTTATGGGCACTATATTCCATACATGTATGGTAATGGGGTTAATCTATTTGATATACGCCGATATGTTCGCGCAGGCAATGCATCTTTCATCTGACCAAGTAATTGGAACTATTTTAGTATTGTCTGTTACTCATGGTATTCCTGAAGCAATTTTCGCAGGTGTTATTGTAACACCAATCGCATTAGCGTTGCGTAAAGCATTGCGTAAGGACGTACAAAAATAATTTATATTTTACATAGTTTGAATAACTATGATAAAATAATAGTAATACAATAAGTATTGAGGAGGATAATCATGGCTAAACGTATTCGTACAATCAACACTGAATCTTTACAAAAAACTGCTAAAACTGGCGGTTGTGGTGAATGCCAAACTTCTTGCCAATCCGCTTGCAAAACAAGCTGCACAGTAGGCAACCAAGTTTGCAAACAAAAATAATTAAAAGAGAGCCAATGGCTCTCTTTTTTTTATGTATGTATATATTACATACTATCTATGGTATATATTTATGAGGACTTTCAGCACGATAGACAAAAAATGTGGTACAATTATCTAGAAAGTTCTATATAGTTTAGCACTTTCACATACACATAATTTGGAGGTACCATGTTAGAATTAAAACCAATGATCCATAAGTTTCGGATGAAAGATAACTACTATTGTTTAGATGTAAATAGCGGTATCATTCACGTTATTGATGAACTCATTGATAAAGTATTAGATATATATGATGGAACGAATCGTGATGCAGTCCATGCCGCGTTAGATAGCTCTCAGGATCCTGTAGAATTAAATGAAATCATGGATGAATTAGATGAGCTCATCGCTGCAGAACAACTCTTTGCTCCTATGAGCACCGAATTCAAGCTCGTAGTTGGGGAAAAACCAATCGTTAAAGCATTGTGTCTTAATATTGCCCATGACTGTAATTTAGCATGTAAATATTGCTTTGCTAGTCAAGGCGATTACGGCGGTGTAAAACGCGAATTGATGAGCTTTGGTGTGGCTAAGCGAGCTGTTGATTTTCTCATTCAAATGAGTGGTACTCGTCAACATTGCGAAATCGATTTCTTCGGTGGTGAACCCCTTCTTAATTGGGACGTGGTGAAACAAACTGTAGAATATATTGAGCAAGAGGCGCCAAAACATAATAAAATCTTTAAATTGACGTTGACTACTAATGGTATGTTATTGTCTCAAGAGAAAATCGATTATGTAAACGAACATAAAATGAGCTTGGTCTTGTCTCTAGATGGCCGAGAAGATGTGCATAATGCTATGCGCCCAGTCGCTGGCAGTGGAGCTAACTCTTATGAGTATATTGCTAAAAATCTTGTAAATGCTGTAAAGCAACGTCATGGTTTAGAATATTATGTACGCGGTACATATACGCATAAGAATCTTGATTTTACTAAAGATGTATTGGCTATGTCTGATTTAGGCTTTGAACATTTATCCATGGAGCCTGTAGTAGGTGAAGAAGGCGATTATGTACTTCGCGAAGAAGATTGGCCAACGCTTGAGAAAGAATATGAAACATTAGCAGATATATATTTGCAACGTCAAAAGGACGGGTGGGGTGAGAAATTTAATTTCTTCCACTTCCGTATGGACTTGTACCGTGGACCTTGTATGGCAAAACGTTTGCGTGGCTGTGGGGCTGGTCATGAATATATGGCGGTCGTACCTAATGGAGATATTTATCCATGCCACCAATTTGTAGGAAAAGATGGTTACATCCTTGGTAATGTATATGAAGGTTTAAAAAACACTGAAATTCCAAAGGATTTCCGTAACACACATGTGTTTACAAAACCTACCTGTGCAGAATGTTGGGCTAAATTCTTCTGCTCTGGTGGCTGTCATGCCAATAACATTACATTGGGTGGAGATTTACAAACGCCTTATGAGTTTGGCTGTCGTCTACAAAAGAAACGAATTGAATGTGCTATCATGATTCAAGCTGAACTTGAACAAGCCGGCATCGATGGTAGTATTCCTGTAGCATTAGGATAGACATTTTAAATAAGATATATTTTGTAATAGGAGCCGCTATGGACACTAGATTGGATAAAAAACAAACTATTGAACGTTGGGGGATTCGATTTACAGGTATTGTACAAGGGGTCGGATTTCGACCCCTTGTTTCTATGTGGGCCCATCAATTAGGGATTAGTGGATTTGTATATAATGATAGTTCCGGTGTATATGTAGAGGCCCAATCCGACATAGATACATTGCAATTATTTGTTGATACGATTCAGGAAGAACAGCCGCGATTATGTCGTATCACACATGTGAGCATTACAAAGATTGGTCCATCTGTAAATGATGATGATAAGGGATTTGTTATCGCTCAGTCTCCTGTGGATGGTACTGTAAACACGTTTATTAGTGCCGATACATCACCATGTGATGATTGTTTGGCTGAAATGAAGGAATCTGGTAGGAGGTATGACTATCCTTTTATCAACTGTACCAATTGTGGACCTCGATATTCCATTATTAAATCTATGCCCTATGATCGAGAACGAACTACTATGTCTGATTTCACCATGTGTGAAGCTTGCCATGAGGAATACGTTGATGTGAATGGTCGTAGGTATCATGCGGAACCAAATGCTTGTGAACAATGCGGACCGAGCTATCAACTATTAGATAAGAATGGTAATCTCTGTATCGTTGATGACTGTTTTGAAACTGCTAGAGAAATGATATCAAATGGTGCGATTATTGCATTAAAGGGAATTGGTGGATATCACTTGGTTTGTGATGCTACTAATGATAAAGCAGTACAAATATTACGGGAGCGAAAGCATCGCAAGGATAAGCCCTTTGCTATTATGGCCGGTTCCATTGATATCGTAGAAGACTTTGCCGTCGTTAGCGATGGAGACTTAGATGCATTAAGCGCTATGGCAAGGCCTATTGTTTTATTAGAGAAAAATGATAATTTTCATGCGTCTATAAGTGAGTTAGTAGCCCCTAATAATCACTTGATTGGTGTTATGTTGCCTTACGCACCTATCCATCATGTGTTAGTACCGCATGATGCGAAATGGGTTATGACAAGTGGTAATGCGAGCGGTGATTCCGTTATTTATGATGATGAAAAAGCTTTTTTAAAATTACAGACTATAGCAGATTATTTTTTGACACATAATCGTCAAATTTATGCGCCTGTAGATGATTCGATTGTATCAGTGGTGGAAGATACACCTATTTTGATTCGGCGAAGTCGGGGGTATATTCCTGAACCAATTCATTGTGAGTCAATTACAGATCAACCAATACTCGCCATGGGCAGTGATTTAAAGAATACATTTGCGATTAATAAAAAGCAGGAGGTATTGTTAGGTCCTCATATAGGTGATTTGGCAAGTGAATCAACTCATGAAACCTTTGAGTGGACCATTAAACGATATGAACAGCTGTTTGATGTGAAGCCGAAAGCAATTGTCATGGATAAGCATCCATCATTTTTCTCTTCTAATTATGGTCGACAATTAAGTAAAACGCTAGATCTTCCGGCTATAGAGGTCCAACATCATCATAGTCACATCGCAGCTGTTATGGCTGAATACGATTTAAAATATCCTGTTCTTGGAATTTGTTTTGATGGCACTGGGTATGGTGACGATGATACGATTTGGGGCGGCGAATTTATGCTATGTTATGGCGCAGAGTATATGCGTGTTGCCCATATACATGTAGCGCCTTTGCCTGGTGGTGAAAAAGCGGTAAAAGAACCATGGCGTCAGGCTTTATGGTACTTACGGAATTATTATGGAGAAGAGTTACCTAATATATACAAAAAATGGTTAACCACATTGCCTAAAGGCTGGCAAATTCTAGATAAGGCATTGCAATCAGACATGTCCATGATGATGACATCTAGTGCAGGTAGATTATTTGATGTAATTGGTTGTTTGTTGGGCTTAGGAAATGAACACTCTTTTGATGCACAAATCGCCATAGCATTAGAATCTGCCTGTGCAAATGAAGAAGGTCGGTTGTTAGATTTTAACTATGATGGGCAAGTATTAGATCTCGTGCCTGCAGTTCAACAGATTATGGATAGCTATGCTCAAGGTGAAAGTGTATCTTCATTAGCAGCGAGCTTTCATAAAACACTGGCCATTGCTATTTGTGAAGTTGGAGCTGATTTGTGTGAACGCTATGGCATCGATGATGTATGTATCGGTGGTGGCGTTTTTCAAAATCGCAGACTATTAGCATCCTTACAGCATAAGTGGCATCATGGTACATTATATATTAATAAAAAAGTACCATGTAATGATGGTGGTTTATCGTTGGGACAATTGTGGATTGCTCATCAAAAAAATATATAAACGTATCATTGGTTACATAAGAGTTCTTAGTTTTATGATACAATTAAATTAATCAAAATATTTGGATTAATAGTTATAAATAGATGTATAAGTATATTTACAAAAGGAGGGCGTATGTGTTTAGCAGTACCAGCACAGTTAATTTCTATTAATGAAGCCATTGGCACAGTAGAATTAACAGGTGCAACGCGCGATTGTAGTTTGCTTCTCGTGCCAGATGCAAAGGTAGGAGACTGGTTATTAGTACATGCCGGTTTTGCAGTTCAAATTGTAGATGAAGAAGAAGCGAAGGCAACCTTAGATGCCTTCCGGGAGTTGGAAGAACTTGAAGAAGCTTACTTTGCAGGAAAAACAGAAAACAGCTGATGCTTTATTACACCGTATTAGCGAACTACATACACCTGGCGAACGGGTGCGAATTATGGAAGTTTGTGGTACACATACAGTATCTATTTTTAGAGAAGGGTTACGACAATTATTGCCATCGGGAATAGAATTAGTCAGTGGTCCTGGATGTCCTGTGTGTGTAACGGACCAAGTGTATATGGATAAAGCTCTAGAGTATGCCAAACGTGATGATGTTATTATTGCAACCTTTGGGGATATGCTAAAGGTGCCAGGTAGTTATAGTAGTCTTAGTGAAGCTCAAACACAGGGTGCTCATATTCATGTTATCTATACGCCGTTAGAAGTGTTGGAACTAAGTAAAAAATATCCGGATAAATATATAGTATTTTTAGCTATAGGGTTTGAAACGACGATTGCTGTCATCGGTGCCACTGTGAAAGCTGTAGCACAGGCTGGCTTGAAAAATGTATTATTCTTGGTGTCTCATAAATTGGTTCCACCCGCATTACGCGCTTTATTAGACCGACAAGTAGGACAAATTGATGGCTTTATCTTGCCAGGGCATGTCAGTGTTATTATTGGCGAAAAACCATATCAATTTTTACCGGATGAGTATAAAATTCCATCTTGTATCGCTGGATTTGATGGGGTAGAAATATTATCTGCTATCGTCAATATTTTAGAACAACGGAAAAGTGGTCATTTCGAAGTAGGTAATACCTATCACTCTGTTGTTATGAAAGAAGGCAATCCTGTGGCTGTGCGCATGATGAATGAAATATACGATGTGTGTGATGATGCATGGCGTGGCATTGGTAGAATCCCAAATTCTGGGTTAAAGCTTAATGATGACTATGCATTTTTAGATGCGGAAAAGGTGCTACCTATACAGCTAGAAAAACCATCTCTTGATCCTAAAGGCTGTCAATGTGGGAGCGTATTACAAGGTTTAATCAAACCTAATGAATGTCCGCTTTTTGGAAAAGCTTGTACACCGGATCATGCAGTAGGTGCTTGTATGGTATCTGTAGAAGGTAGTTGTGCTGCATGGTATAAGTATGGCTTTTCTAGTGGCGGATTAGCTTGGGAGGATTAATGGAACGAGTTCGTTTAGTTCATGGCAATGGTGGCCGCTTTAGCCACGAGTTGACAGAACGATTTATATTAAAATATTTTACTAATGATTTGTTAGCCCCCTTACATGATGGGGCACAATTTCCAGTATCATCTGGGCGAATGGCTTTCACAACGGATTCTTATGTTGTACAGCCAGCTTTTTTCCCGGGTGGCAATATAGGTAAATTAGCTGTATGCGGTACAGTTAACGACCTAGCTATGAATGGCGCTGTTCCGCAATATCTTAGCTGTGGTTTGATTTTAGAAGAAGGTCTTCCTTTCGACGAATTAGAAACAATTTTAAGCACTATGTCTGATATGGCAAAGCTTGCGAATGTACAAATTGTGACGGGTGATACGAAGGTCGTAAAAAAAGGTGAAGTTGATAAAATTTATATCAATACAGCCGGCATTGGTATGATTCCAGATGGCATAAATATAGGTCCGAATGTCGTAAAACCTAATATGGACATTATTCTGTCCGGATCTATTGGTGATCACTCTATAGCTGTCATGGGACAACGATTTGGACTAGAATTATCAGACTCTGTTAAGACTGATTGTGCTCCATTGCACCATATGGTTCATGCTGTTTTAAATGCAGTAGGGCCTCAGGTTGCACTATTGCGTGATCCTACGCGCGGTGGTGTGGGTACTGTTCTTAAAGAGATTGCCGAACAAAGTCAAGTGGGGATAAAGGTTGAGGAATCTAAGTTTATCATTCATGATGAAGTTCGTTCCGTTTGTGATATTTTAGGTTACGATCCTTTATACTTAGCAAATGAAGGTAAATGTATTTTCGTTGTAGAGCCGTCTGTAACAAATGATGTGCTAGATATTTTACATAGTTATCCAGAAGGCCGTGAAGCGACTCATATCGGTGTAACCATGGATAAAAATATTGGTAAAGTAGGCCTACAAACATCGATTGGCGGTGTTCGTCTAGTAGATTTATTGGGTGAAGATCAAGTGCCTCGAATCTGTTAAGTCTTCTGGTTATAATTGTATGATTTGCCGTTAAAACATAGCTAAAAATTAAATTGCATAAAATTCATAATAAACTCATTGTATTTTTATATAATTTTACTATCTTTAAGTGTAAGTATTTATACTTTCACTAGAAACTATGTATAGAATTTGTTAAAATATAAGTATCTATTAGGAGGCTTATCATGAAAAAGAAAATTATGACCGCTGTTCTAGGAATTTGTTTAACTACAACTGCATTTGGTGGCATTTTAACCACTCAAGCTGGCGGCTTAAGTAGTATCCTTGGTGGTGCTGCTAAAATTGGTGGCGTTGGCATTCTAGTTAGTAAATTTGGTCCACAAATTGATTCTTTCTTAAATAAATTACTAAAACAAAATAATTTGAGTACTGAATATACTACAAAGGTTGTACCTATCATTAGTATTGGTACAAAAGGGTACATTGGTGCTGCTCAAGTAACAGGCCCTGCATCTAGTATCGAACAAGTTAAGGCTGTTGCTCAAGTTGAAGGTAGCTTTAACGGCATGGTTCGTGTTAAAGGTTTAGTACCAGTAGATAGTACAAATCCAGTGGGCGCTTCCCGTGTTCAAGGTGTAGGTGTATCTGCACTTATTGATTTAAAAATTTAATGGCCACTGAGATACTTCCTTAGAAGTACTCAGAAAATAAGCACGGTCTTAGGCCCGTGCTTATTGTGCTGTTTAACGTATATGTCCCATAGAGGATAAGTTGTGGAGGATTATATGAAGAAGCAAGTACTTACACTTTTGATGGCATCTTTGTTGACAGGTACCGCATTTGCTGCACCTGGTACAGTAACGGAAAAAACACAAGTATTAGAAAGCACTGTATATGGTGCACCTCAAGATGGTGCCGTTGTGGATCGTATTAATCAATTGGATGAAACTGTATACGGCAACGGATTTTCTGGCAATACTGCTACATTGAGTAAACGTGTAGATTCTTTATATGATTCCGTTGAAGGTAGTGGTACAAACATTTCATTGCGTGAAGAAATGGACGCACTTGAATACACATACCAAAATAGCATTAATGATGGTTCTTTGGTAGAACGTGTTGAAAAGATGGAACGTAGCGTAAACGGTCGAATTTCAACAGGTCCATTACAAAAACGTATTATTAGTTTGAAAACCAAGGTATATGGTAGTAATGTAACTCTTACAAATCAAGTGGGAACATTATCTTCTGATCACGTGTTCAAGGTAACGCTAAATGATGCGGTATCCACAAAAACTAGCCATGAAGGGGATACAATTAAATTCACTGTTGCAGAAAATGTAATGGATGGTAATGTGTTGTTGGTGCCAGCTGGTACTGTGGGTTCCGCGACGATTACATCCTTGAAAAAAGCTCGCTCCTTTGGACGTAATGGTGCATTGGATATAACTTTTGACTCTGTTCCTGCTATTGATGGCACAGAATTTACTGCTGTACAAGGTAATGAGGCAAAGGAAAAAACAAAGGGTGAAATTAAAGCTGCTGGTGCCTCTGTGGCTGGTGCCGTTCTTCTTGGCCCTGTAGGCTTAGTGGGTGGTGCTTTCATCAAGGGTAAAAATATTGATTACCCAGTAGGTTCTACTGTATTTATTCAACCTCAAGACTCTGTGTCGATTCAAGGTCTTGTTATTGGCGGTGATGGATTAGCTCATAGTGATGATGAATTAGCTGAAGCTGTGACAGTACCGGCTGCAAATGATGATTCCGTAGATAGCACTGTAGATGAAGCCGATGATTCAACTGTGAACACTGATGAAGAAGATACAAACACTGCTGATACAGAAGAAGTAGAAGATACAAATGATACAGCAGAAAATGTTTCACAACCAATCGTCGTAGTAAAACGTAACCAATAGAGGAGTTTAGTAACCATGAGGAAACAAAGAGTACAATGGCTCGTGGCAGCATGCTTGCTTTGTTTAGCCCAGCCAGCGTGGGCTGCTTCAGACTCAATTACATATCAAGATAGTTTAGATAGTATATCTGAATCATATCCAGGTGAATTGCAACAACCTTCGACACCTGAACGCAGCAATATTCGTGTTGTTCGTCGTGGTGCTTCACCGATTACGGCACCAACAGAAAAATTACCAACTCGTGTTGATGCTGATAAAATGACATATTCTGGTAGTACTGGAGATGTAAATGCTTTTGGTAATGTAGTGGTTACACAAGGCAATCGTACATTACTAGCTAATCGTATCACTGGTAATACAAAAACCACAGAGTATCGAACTGCTGATGGCCCATATCGCTACTTAGAAGATGGAGGGAAAACTAAAAATCTTACTGGTGATGTTATGACCTATCGTACCAGTGACCAACATTTTGATGCCGGTCATACACAAGGTTGGTCTGATCCTTATTATGTGAAGGGGCAGAACTTATCTTATGATGGTCAAACTGGTTCCATCGAAAAAGGTATGATTACATCTAAGCATGCGATGGCATTCAAGCATACACCTGATTATCGCATTGAAGGTAGAGATATTAAGATATATCCTGGCGATAAAATGGTTATTCAACATCCAAGCTTTTACATTAAGAACTTTAAACTCTTTAGCTTGAAGTCTTATACGAAATCCTTGCGTGGTGATAAACAAGGGAAAGTAAGTACATTTTCCATTATGCCACGGCCTACTTACAATAGTGATGATGGCATCGGATTACGTGGCGATGCTGAGATACCATTGGGTAAGTCGGGTGAAGCTTATTTTGATTACAGATGGTATTTAAAATCTGGATTTAAGCCTCAAATTGGCTATCGTTATTTCCTACCTTGGGGAACGGCATCTATTGGATATAGTAAAGAATCCAATGAATATAATGATGAAACCGTATGGGTAGAAAAAATTGGTGAATTCCGTATTGATACACATAGTTATCATATTGGTCAATCTCCATTTACCGCACGTGGTGAAACAAGCATTGGTTATTGGAAGGAAGGTTCTGTAAAGGGCGCTCATAAGGGTTATAAGGTAGAAGTATCTCATGATCCAATTAATCTTTGGAAAAATGCTACATTGCGATTCTTCGGTGGGTACCAACGCGACTATTATGGCTATGATAAATCAATACGTAGTATGCCATATTGGGGAATTCAATTCCGTACAGTTGTGAATCCAAGAGTTAATGCGTGGATTTCCTATAACCAACGCAATATTAGTTATAATAATTCTCCATATCGTTTTGATAGTACAGAGCTTCCTAAAGAACTTATCTATGGTGGTTCCTTTAAATTGACACGTCTTGATGATATTTCTGTGAGCGTTAAGCAAAATATGATGAGTGGTAATATAGATGCTACTTATTATACATACCATCGAGATTTACACTCTTTTGATTTATATTTAACGTATAAAGATTCACATAAAAATGATAATAACCAATGGAAAATTAAATTCGTTGGTAAAGATTTCTAAGGAGTTTACATATGAAGTCTATTCGTAAGGCTGTCATTCCAGCAGCTGGATTTGGTACACGTTTTTTGCCAGCTACGAAAGCACAACCAAAGGAAATGTTGCCTATCGTCGATACACCGGCGATTCAATATATTGTAAAAGAAGCACTTGACTCTGGTATTGAGGAAATTCTTATCATAACAGGACGTAGTAAACGTGCTATAGAGGATCACTTTGACAGTAGTGTTGAATTAGAAGAACTATTGCAAAGACAAGGTAAAAATAAACAATTAGCCATGGTAAAGGATTTGGCGGATATAAAAATTCATTTTATTCGTCAAAAAGCACCTCGTGGTTTAGGTGATGCTGTATTATGTGCTAAAGCCTTTATTGGTGATGAGCCATTTGCTGTACTATTGGGTGATGACATTGTTTATAATCCGGAAAAACCATGCTTACAACAGTTGATGGATTGTTATGAAGAACATCCAGGCATCATATTGGGCGCTCAATTTGTACCGAAAGAAAAGGTGAGCTCCTATGGTATTGTGTCCGGAGAAGCGTTAGCCGATAACTTGTATCGCGTTCATGGTTTAGTAGAAAAACCAAGCGTTGATAAAGCACCTTCCAATTTAGCTGTTCTCGGACGCTATATTTTAACGCCTGATATTTTTGATATACTAGAAAATACAAAACCAGGTGTAAGTAATGAAGTGCAATTAACAGATGCGTTAGCCGCATCAAAAACGGATACCTATGCATTAGCTTATGAAGGTATTCGCTATGATACAGGCGATAAATTAGGCTATTTGAAAGCTACTGTAGAATATGCGCTTCGCAATGAGGAATTAGGTTCAGCATTTAAGGAATATTTAAAAGGATTGAAGTTATAAAATAGCTTATATATTCTTTCCACCTAAATATAAAATCGAAGCCACCATTGAGTATCAATGGTGGCTTTTGTTGTTAACTCATATATAGCACTAGGTTGACTATAGTGTTTCCGTTGATTATAATTTAATAGTAATGGTATAAATAAAACTATTATTATACTGGTTAAATTATAAGGAGTAATATGCGAAATCTATTAGCTCTTTTAACGGATGAAGAAACGTTAAATTTACCTACTAATTGCGTCATTACGAAGGCTTATTTTGATACGCAAGGCACAGATGCAACTGTGTTTCATGATGTAGAGTACAAAGGCAATCATATATCCGTTTGTATGTCCAATACGAGTGGTACGTTATGGGTTAATTTATTACAACTAACAAGACCTTTACAAATTCGTGAGACTCCTAAAGTTGATGATTCACTTAAAAGTATTACATTTACAAAGGATGAAATTATACAATTTGTAGAGGATGTAAATGATCGTAATCGTATACATCGTGAGGACCCTTATATTGTGCCAGGGTTACTTATACTTGAGTATCTTTGGACGCATATGATAAATAGTAATGCAAAGGTAGGCATGTCTATTCGTTTTTTATCTCCTATGCTTGCTAATGATTGTGTTTCTGTTGAAAGCCAACGTGAAGGTAATGTCTTAGTTGGCGCGTTAGATGATATGATTCTTTTTAAGGCTCGTCTCCATGATGAGCATAGAACGAATTAAGATTTTATGTGAATGAGGTATATTATGGAAGCAAGACGTTTAACAAAAATGGCTTTATTAACAGCTCTTTTGTGTGTATCAGCATGGATTTCATTTCCATTGCCATTTAGCCCTGCTATGGTGACAGCATTAACATTAGTTGCTACTTTGACAGGTTTATTACTGTCCCCTAAGGATACATTAATTGTATTTATCGTATATGTATTACTTGGAACCGTAGGATTGCCAGTCTTTGTAGGCGGTACATCTGGATTGGGTAAGTTACTCGGACCTACTGGCGGTTTTATTTTCTCTTGGCCCGTAGCGTATACATTATTAAGTATTTGTAAAGGTAAATCAAAAAGCTTTTTATCGTATAGCTGGCGTTCAATAGTTATTACTATTCCGGTCGTATATATTTTTGGTGTAGCTGGATTTATGATTGTTACAGGTACTCCATTCTGGGCATCTCTACCTATTGTGATGCTTCCATATATTCCAGGAGACATTGTTAAATGTTTAGTTGCCTCTTGGTTAGCGACAAAAATTAAAATATAATTATGATATGTGTAGGAGGTGTTGATAGTACACCTCCTTATTTATATGGAGTAATGTTATGCCTGTTTTTATTCATAATGGATTACGCACACCCATTGGTGTCGTAAATGGACAATATAAATCAATGCGCCCTGAATTACTTGGCGCCAAGGTATTAAATCAGCTATTTGACTCAGTAAAAGCATCTTCGTTGGATGCCATTTTTTGTGGCAATGCAGTTGGTACTGGTGGGAATATAGCAAGATTGATGGGACTTTATAGTCATTTACCTAATACGATACCAGCAGTTACAGTAGACATGCAATGTGCATCAGGTATGATGAGCGTTGAGATGGCCTATGCTCATATTGCATCAGGAATGATGGATACAGTCATTGCTGGTGGTATTGAAAGCTCATCTTTACAACCGCTAAGGACATATGCCGACCATGATGATCGCTGTGGTGATTATATGGTGGCACAATTTGCACCGAAGGAAATATCGCCTTTAGCAATGTTAGAAGGGGCTGAACGTACCATGATAAAACATTGTGTAGGTGTAGAGGAGTTAAATCCTTACATTATTAGGAGCCATCGATGTGCACAATATGCTTTAGAACAAGGAATACTTTCACCATATATACTGGACATTGAAATAGATGGAAAGCACTGTATTGATGAATCGATACGCCCATCTATGAATGAAAAGCTGTTAAATCGTATGAAGCCCTTATTGTGGCCTAATTCTATCACAACCGCTGGAAATGCATGCCTTACTCATGATGGTGCAGCCTTTGTTACATTGAGTAATCAAGAAGGACCATTTAGGATTGTGCATGCCATGCCTTGGGCAGGAGACCCTCTATATAGTCCTGAAGGTGCTTTGTTAAGTACAAAAACAATATTAGATGTGACTGATCTTTCACCAACAGCAATTGATGTATTTGAATGGAATGAAGCGTTCGCTGTTATCTCTGCTTTATTTGGACGAGAATATCCAGACCTTGTTGATAGATATAATATGCTTGGTGGTGCACTAGCCTATGGGCATCCGTATGGCTGTTCTGGCGCTATGCTTTTGATACATTGCATGGCAGCTCTAGAGTACTGCAATGGTCACTATGGACTATGTGCCATTGCTGGAGCTGGCGGTACGGGAACAGCTATGATTATTGAGCGTATGTAGATAAGGATCTTACGATGAATATGATATTACAGGCCATATTTAACCATGGTCATAAGCAGAACTTGGATACTGCCATTATTATAGATGGGGTTCACTATACGTATAGGAATCTATATGATGCTGTTATTGAAAGAGTACAAGGGATAGAGAATGACAACTGTATTACATCAATTATAAATGGTAAACGTCATATTATTTTTATAGATACAGAGTCTGTATATGAACAATTGATATTGTGGCTAGCCGCCTTATATAACGGATATATTCCCATTGTTTCCCACCCGCACATGGATAGTAACTACCGTAGTGAATTAATGAGTTTACTCGGTTCTATAGAAATTCCATTAGAAGCACAGTTTGGCGTTCTTACATCTGGTACAACAGGTATGCCAAAACCTTTGTGGCGAACTGAAAAATCGTGGGCTGATTATTTTGATGTACAAAATGATATCTTTCATATCGATCATACGACGCGTATATTTGTACATGGCAGTTTTAGCTTTACAGGCAATACGAATATGATATTAGCTGTATTATGGGCAGGTGGACAGATAGTTACGAGTGATAAAATGCAACCGAAGAGATGGCAATCATTGATTCAATATCATCGTTGCACTCATATTTATATTTTGCCTACAAAACTGCGTTTACTATTACGTTGGAATCATAGTGTATCTTCTTGTGTACGATATATTATCGCCGGTTCACAAGTTGTAGATAGAGAATTGTTACATTCTTTACACATGCTCTATCCTTCGATGGAATTTATTCTGTACTATGGTGCATCAGAGTTAAACTATATTAGCTATTGTACTGGTGAAGAATGGCATACGTATCCTGGCACCGTAGGACGGCCGTTTCCAGGCGTTACAGTCGAGGTACAAGATGAGTATATCTATGTGTCTACACAGTTCGGTATATGTGGACTTGATGGAATGGTAACAGTGGGTGACAAGGGGCACTGGTCTGGGAATTATCTAATATTTGATGGCCGTAATGGGGATATTATTAATCGCAGTGGCTATAAGGTTGCTGTATTAGATTTAGAATCGCAGTTACAAGTATTACCAACAGTAGAGGATGTTGCTGTTATTGGGGTACCTGATTCATTGCGTGGAGAAGAGGTTGTCGCCTTTATCGTACCGGCTACGGGTGTTACATCAGAAGAGGTAGAGTGTGATGTACGACAATCGATTCCTCATGAGAATCAACCAAAATATTTTCGATATATTGATGCAATACCATTAACAGATTGTTCAAAAATAGACAAAGAATTGCTAAAAGAATGGTATAATAAAGAGTAATATTTTTATCCTTTAGGAGTTATCATGCAAATTAATAAAGCAGCCCTAGAGATTTTTGATTTTACATCATCTTTAGCGGTCTATTCTGAACATGAATTAAAAATAGGTGAACAAGATATACATGACTATATTGCGGGGCATGTAACGAAGGCCTTTAAAGACCCTGGTGCGAGAACAGGAACATTACATGCACATAGCCCTATGGGAAAACGAATCGGCGAATATAAAGGTGGAGAAATCTCCTTTATCACGTTATCTAAAGAGTTAGGGGAGAAAACCTTTGACTATATGAAACAAGCAACAGTTGGGGTTGTCATTGATACTATCGTGTGTGATGTAGTCACTGATACGAGTTATATTTGTATGCTCTTATGCCAAGCTCATGATGCCTTTACACATCAGTTATTTAGCGAAGATGATGGTTCGTTATCAACAGAGCTTGTGCCACATAAGGCTGTATTGCCTATGCCGACACAAAAATTACGAGCTTTTGTGGCAATAAATACTATGGATTTGTCAGTTCGCATCTTTGAACCTAAAGGGGAATATGATGGCGAAGTTTGTTATATTTTAGCTGATAAGGTATTGCAACTCGGAACGGATCAATCCTCTAGAGATACGGTTAAAAAGGTAAAGGCCATCGTAGATAAGGTGGCTCAAGCTCATGAGTCAGATGGTGTAGTAGAGCTGACGATGGCAAAATCTATGATTGCTAAAAATGCAGAGGTATCTGATACGGTTAATCCTGTTCGTATTGTAGAAGAGGTATTCAAATCTAATCCTATACAACAAGAGGCGGCCAAGAAAGAATTAGCAGAGCAAGATATGATGCGGCCTTTACCTGTGAATCGCGAATTTGCTACGAAGGTTGGGGAGCATCATAAGATTAAAACCGATACAGGTATAGAAATTTCCTTTCCTGTAGAATATATGAAAAATCGTGAATTCATCGAAATCAAAACAAATGATGATGGTACGTTACGCATAGAATTAAAGAATATAAATAAAATTGTTAATAAATAGGAGGCTCTTGTATGAGTAAAGAAAAGCATAAAAAGACAAATGCATTACGCATATTAGATACTCATCACATAGCATATACGATTGGCGAATATGAATGGTCTGAAGAACGAGGTCAAGGTGTTCATGTAGCTGATGAACTAGGTCTTGATGAAAAAGAAGTATTTAAAACTTTAGTGGGCAAGGGTGATAAAACTGGATATGTAGTATTTTGTATTCCTGTAGCTGAAGAATTAGATATGAAGCAAGCTGCACGTGTAAGTGGTAATAAATCGGTAGAGTTAATTCACGTAAAGGATTTATTAGGTATAACAGGTTATTTGCGTGGTGGTTGCTCCCCAGTAGGAATGAAAAAGCAATTTTCTACATATTTTGATGAAACCATGCAAGCTCAAGAGGCTGTATACGTTAGTGCAGGGTTACGGGGTATGCAGATGCATGTGAATCCACAAGATTTGCAATCTGTGGTAAATGCCGAATTTGTACCGCTTACCATGAAACATTAGGAGGTTGTATGGCGAAGAAATTTTATGCTGTAAAGGCAGGCCGTACGCCAGGTATTTATGAAACTTGGAGCGATTGTGAAAAACAGGTAAAAGGTTTTGGTGGTGCTATCTATAAATCGTTTCCTACAAAAGCAGAAGCTCAGGCTTTTATAGGTGATGAAGGGATGAGCATCGGAGACTATCTTGCAGCATCAAAGACATCAAAAATAACTGATGCAAAAAAATCTATAGCTCCTGATTTTTCAGAATTCAATCATTTAATTGCTTATATCGATGGTAGTTATGATAAATATAACCAATCCGTAGGTTCCGGAGGTATAATGTTTCTAAACGGTAATAAAGAAACATTTTCGTTCGGCACACAGGATGCGAAATATACAGAGTTTTGGAATGTGTCTGGTGAGTTACTAGCCGCTATGCATGTTATGCAGTATGCTTTGACTCATGGAATTCCAAAGTGTTCCTTATATTATGATTATATGGGGATAGAAAGGTGGGCCACGAAGAAGTGGAAACGAAATAATGTATTAACCAACGAATATGCAACATTTTGTGAAGGTATATTTCCACATGTGAAAGTATGCTTTCACAAGGTAAATGCTCATACAGGTGATACATATAATGAAATGGCTGACCAACTCGCGAAGGCAGGGGCAGCTAAAGGTAAATAATATAAAAGGGGAAAACAATGCGTGTTTGTGTAACGGGGGGCGCCGGATTTATAGGGTCCCATTTAGTAGATCGACTCATAGCATTAGGTCATACAGTATTAGTAATAGATAATCTTTCCACAGGGGTACGGGAGTTTGTCAATCCAGAGGCTACATTCGCTGAGGTAGATGTAAGAGATTCTAACATAGACTCTATTTTTGCAGATTTTAAACCTCAGGTAGTATTTCATGAAGCGGCACAAACGATGGTACCAGCATCTATGGAAAATCCTAAGATGGATTGTGATGTGAATCTAATAGGATTAATCAATATGCTCGAAGCAGCTAGAAAGCATAAGGTAGAACATTTTCTAATGCCGTCCTCTGCTGCAGTGTATGGTGATCTCGATACATTACCTTTAACAGAAGAGATGTCTGGTAAACCAACATCATTTTATGGCCTTACTAAATTGACAGCTGAAGGGTATTTACGTATTTATGAACAAGCTTTTGGATTAAAAACAGTGTGCTTTAGATATGCCAATGTATATGGGCCACGTCAAGGTGATGGTGGCGAAGGCGGTGTAATTAGTATTTTTAACCGTCTCGTTAATGAAGATAAACCGCTTACCATATTTGGGGATGGTGAGCAAACACGTGACTTTGTATATGTGGCCGATGTTGTTGAAGCTAATATTAAAGCCATGAATCATCCTGATTTAACAGGCATTTATAATATTTCTACTAATACGAGTACATCTGTAAATGAACTGGTATCTTATTTTACATCTATCAGTGGAAAACAAATTGTAACTAATTATGAACCAGAACGAGTTGGCGATATTCGCCATTCTCGTTTATGTAATGAAAAAGCTAAAAAGGATTTTGGATTTGAAGCCACTGTTGGGTTGGAACGTGGATTGGGTGATACCCTCTCATATTTTAAGGGGAAATAAAATATAGTATTATGAGTGAAACGTATTTTCTGATTACCATGGCCGTATGGAATTTTATTGTCTTTTGTATATATGGATATGATAAGTTTTCCGCTATAAAGGGGTATGAGCGGATTTCTGAATTTACATTGCTATTTTTAGCATTTGCCTTTGCAGGGATAGGTGCATTATTAGGCATGGTACTATGTCATCATAAAACAGCAAAATTGAAATTTAAGTTATTGATTCCCATCGCTATTCTTTGGTCCGTATTTGGTATCGGTTATGGCTATGGTTGGATTGGTGCATAAAGGAGATACTTGATGTTACAGTTAGATTCTGGATTTGAGCTAGATTATAACAATATCTATAATGAAAGCTGCATACAGGCAAGGGACATACAAAATTTTGAACGGGCCATTCAAAATGTATGGCGTCATACTAATATTTTGCGATCCACAGGTTATGAAGAAGGCCACCTTTCTAAAGATGGTCAACCAGAACCAATTTTGTTTTATCAGTTGCCATATATATCGGAAAACGGTATCAATACACCGGATATGATGGCTCGTTTACATGATTTAGGTGAGTATGCTCGTCAACATATCGATACAGTTGTATCCATTGGCATTGGTGGATCCTACTTAGGTAGTAAGGTTCTATTTGATGTGCAATGTGGTTCATTCTGGAATAACTATACTGATGAAGAACGAAATGGCTATCCAAGATTTTACTTTGCCGGTTTTAATGTGGATGGACCGTATTTGGAAGGGCTTATTAAAACATTAGTATCTCAGGCTGATGAAAAGGGTAGTGACTATAAGGTCATGCTTGTAGTTACATCAAAATCTGGCTCTACCATTGAACCGATGGCTAATTTTATGATTCTTCAAAAAGCGCTTGAAGATAATCATATTAATTATGAAGTTACTGTTGTTACAGAAACAAATGATGAGGCGCATCCTACCATTCTTCATGATATGGCTATCAAGCATCAATGGAGAACATTCTCCGTTCCCTATGGAGTAGGCGGCCGATTCTCCGTTTTTACTGAGGTCGGATTTGTTACAGCTGCTCTTGTGGGCTTTGATATCGAAGGCTTCTTGGCTGGTGCTGCATCGATGGATATGGCTTGCCAAGAAGAGGATGTTTATAAAAATCCTGCACTATTTAGTGCATTATTGAAATATATTGCGTCTGAGCGATATGGACGTATTATCGAGGTATTCATGCCCTATGGTGAGTCTCTACATTCACTATCTGATTGGTATGTACAACTCCTATCCGAATCATTAGGTAAAATGAGTAATACCTGTCTTCCTTATGGTCGTACACCTGTTCCTGCTGTTGGTACAATGGATATGCATGCTCAAGTGCAAGAACATCAAGAAGGGCGACTCAATAAGGTAGTTCAATTTATTAAGGTACGAGACTGGAATACATCACTAGTTGTTCCTAATTTATATAGTGAATATGATAAACTGGATGCCATAGGGGATATTCCTATTAGCGATATATTAAATAGTGCACTCGATGCGAATCGTGAGGCACTATCGATAGATAATCGTTTTAATATGACCATATCTGTACCAACATTAAATGCATTCCATTTAGGGGAAATCATGTTCATGCATTGTTGGGCTGTGTATTTTGAATCGATTTTAGCCGGTGTTGATGCCTTTGATCAACCTGGTGTTGAAGTTTATAAACGCTTGATTGGTCCAAAACTTCAAGCCATGAAAAAGTTGTAGTTATTAAGGGGGAGTAAGTATATGAATATCTTAGTAACAGGTGGTGCTGGTTATATAGGTAGTCATACGGTTAGAGCATTAATCCAGGCTGGGTTTACACCTATTGTAGTTGACAATTTTTCGCGTGGTCATCGTAGTTCTATTCCTAAAGGGGTTAAGGTCATAGAGTTAGATATTGCAGATTCAAAACTCGTGAACGTCATGAAAGATAATAATATAAAGGGTATTATGCATTTTGCTGCACACTCTCAAGTAGGGGAATCTATGATAAACCCTTCTATTTACTATGAGAACAATGTTGTAGGATCTTATCGCCTTATAGAATCAGCAAGACAGGCGAGTGTACAACATTTTGTATTTTCAAGTACAGCCGCAGTTTACGGTGAACCTGAGGTAGTACCTATTGTAGAAACAGCTAAATTACAGCCAACTAATGTTTATGGTCGCACCAAGTTGATGATTGAAGAAATGCTTCATGACTATAGCTCTATTTATGGTTCTACATATGTAGCATTACGTTATTTTAATGCGGCTGGTGCAGATGAAAGTGGCGATATTGGTGAAGATCATTCTCCAGAAACTCATTTAATTCCATTAGTATTAGAGGCTGCTTTAAAAAAGAGACCGCATATTACTGTTTTTGGAACTGATTATGATACTGCTGATGGTACATGTATTCGTGATTATATTCATGTTACTGATTTAGCATCTGCCCATGTATTGGCTATGAACTACTTGATTAATGGTGGTGAATCAAGAGCTTTTAACTTAGGCAGTGGTAATGGTTTTTCTGTAAAAGATATTATAGAAACGGCTAAAAAGGTAACTGAAATTGATATTCCTGTCGAGTATGGTGAACGTCGCGCAGGGGACCCAAGTACATTAATTGCATCTTCGGATTGCATTAAGAATGTTCTAGGCTGGAATCCACAACATAGTGAATTATCACACATCATAGGGGATGCATGGCGTTGGCATCAATCTCATCCAATGGGTTATGATGATAAATAAAATTTTATAACTGATATTTTATAATTTGTCAAGGACACTAATAGTCACGGGGGTGACTATTAGTGTCCTATTTTTATGTATATTTGTGTTGCATACTGATACTAGATAGATATTTTAATTCTACTATGTGAAAGGAGTCCTGATGAATGAACATACAGGAACGTTTACGAGAAAAATTGTATCCTTATGTGACTCAATGTAAACGATACAAGAAGAGTCTAGGTGTATTGTTTGTATTAGGTGGAATAGCAATTGGTTGGGGCATATTTTATACACCTGAGGCTGATTATGTCCAGATGGAGCCTGATTCAACGGTAATGTCGAAATCAGAAGATAAATCTCATGAAATAACATTGTTATACAGTACGAGTAATAACTTGCGAGCTCTTCCTTGGCATGAGGTATTAGGCGAATCATTAGACAAAAGTAATGTATCTTCAATACATATGATGGATGAAGAACATAGCGGTGAAGGTCAGCAGAACTTAGATAATAAAGATGATTCATCAAAGGTAAAACCAGGTAAACGGAGACATAGTAAGAAGATAGTAGACCAAGATAGCAGTTCTAGTGCAGAAACAGTTACAACAAAACATAATAAGCAGAAAACAATTCATGTTAATGGTGTAATACATGGCCCTCAATGGGCTGTAATTTTAAGCAGTGGCACAGAATCTACTGTTGTTATGGAAGGTGATTCTTGGCATGGTGTAAAGGTAATTAATGTAGATGAAAATGGTGTAACCCTTGATGAAGGAGGCAATGTACGATGTGTATCTATTGGCGAATCATGATTATAGTTTTATTCTTAGGTGTAATAGAAAATCCTTGTGTATGGGCGAAAGAATCGATACATGTACAACAATCTGAGTCAGGTCAAAATACATATAGTATGACGGTTAGCAAGGCGCCTTTGTCCGATGTGGTAGAGGCCATCAGTCGTAGTTATAAAATGGATATACTTGGTATTAACACATTGAACGGAACTGTGACAGGAACGATACACGGTAAGTCACCATTAGACATGCTACATCATTTAGGGGATATGTATCATTTTGATATACAGGATGATCAGGGCGTGGTAACCGTTATAGGGCATTCTAGTGCTAAGGAGCATCGTCATGTAGTGGTAGTAGAACCAAAGATGGCATCATCGACATCGCTAGAATCTGTCATAAAAACAGTAGTACCTAATGGAAAATTCTCTGTGCATAAGGAAACGAATCAGATTGTATTAAATGTAACAGGAGACGAGGAAAAAGGGGTAAACTCTATCATTCAATCTGTAGATAGAGATATGAAACAAGTGCGCTTGGAAGCTACTATTATGGCTATGGAGCATTCCTATACGAAGGAGACGGGATTTAGATGGTCCTGGTTGAGTTTAACCGGACATGGTAATGACAAGACAAATTCCTATGGTGCTATTTCTTTTGGAAAAGCTCCAGATGGAGAAGCTTATAAATTTTTTGTTAAACCTGAGCTTAGCCTTTTAGAAACATCGGGAAAGGCAGTTGTTATTGCAACCCCTTCCATTATGGCCTTAAATGGTGAAGCCGCACATATTTTGATAGGTGAACGAATTCCTGTAATCGAAGAGTCAATTTCTAATGGTGAAAGAAAAAGATCCATTCATTACGAAGAGGTCGGTATTAAACTTGACTATACACCGATAGTGACGAAAAATGGTATGATTGATACGTCTATACGAGCAGAGGTGAGTTCACCTATTATGGTATCTGAGATGAAATCTTATAAAATAACTACTCGACAAGCACAGACTAGAGTGCGTCTACAACCAGGAGAAGTATTGGTTATCGGTGGCTTAATGGATAATCGGGATCAAAAACAGATTGAGAAAATCCCGATACTCGGTGATATCCCTTTATTAGGTAAATTATTTAGGCATAGCCGGAAGACAAAGGATAGCGTGGAAATGGTCATTTTGGTGAAAGCGACTGTGGTATAATAATAGTTACGAAATGATAAAGGAGGTATTGAATGGAACGCATTCGAATGATCGGCCTAGGAAAATC
>NZ_CAUSQT010000012.1:0-39821 GCF_963534045.1 uncultured Veillonella sp.
CTAAAGCTGGTTGGGGCAACGATATTAAACAATCCTATCAAGTAGGTGCTCAATACGAAGTAAAACCTAACATTGATTTGAATGTTTATTATGGTTATGACAAATATAGTGTAAACGATAATGACAAAACTTCCAAAGGCTTACATGCTGGCGTAGGTTACACATTCTAATCATAATAGAGCAAGTAAAACCACTCATCTTGGATGGGTGGTTTTTTTGTACGTATTCATGTATACAATATTTTTCATTAATACTCATTGTATAAATGCTTAACTTTAGGTATGATATTGTTGTAATAGTTCTTTTTAGTTAGGATGGTGTATGCGATGACAAGTGTAGCAGCGAAACACGCAAGAGGAAAAAAATTAAAAGATGTAATCTTTGTAACTGCAGGACAGGCGGCGGAAGATACAAAATTAAATGGTCGTGAAAATGTAGTAAATGGTACTTTGGGTGCTATTTATGATGAAGAAGGTAATTTAGTATTCTTAAAAACTGTAAAAGAAGAATATTTAAATTTATCTGACACCGAACATATTGGCTATGCCCCTATTGCAGGGATTCCACAATATTTGGAATGTGCAGAAAAAGAATGCTTTGGCGATTCTCGTCCTGACGGCTTTATTCGTAGTATTGCTACCTCTGGTGGTACAGGTGGCATTCATCATTTGGTACATAATTATACTGAACCTGGTGATGAAGTATTAACTGCAGATTGGTACTGGGGTGCATACCGCATTATTTGCAGTGATAATGGACGTACACTTGTTACATACTCTTTATTTGATGAACATAATAACTTTAACCATGATGCATTCCAACATCGTGTTAAGGAATTAGCTGCTAAACAAACAAATGTTGTTATCTTATTTAATACACCAGGTAATAATCCTACAGGATATTCTGTAGAGGATAAGGACTGGGATTCTATTCTTAATTTCTTGAAAGAATTAGTTGCTATTGGTCGCAATAACGTCATCATTGGTATCGATGTGGCTTATTTGGATTATTCTGGTGAAAAAGAAGAAGTCCGCGCATTCTTTAAAAAGATGGGGCACTTGCCAAAAGAAATTTTAGTTTGCGTATGTTATAGCTTATCTAAGGGCTTTACAATGTATGGTCAACGCGTTGGTGCTATGATTGGTATTTCTTCTGATGAAGAAATTGCTGATGAATTTTTAGAAGTGAATAAATCGACTAGTCGTGCAACATGGTCCAATATTTGTCGTCCAGCAATGCGCGCTATGGCAAATATCGTTTCTGATCCTGATAAATTTAAGGCTTATGAGGACGAACGTAATTGTTATTATCAATTGATTCGCGATCGTGCAGACATCTTTAAACAAGAGGCAGCACAAGTAGGTTTACCTATGTTGCCATATCGTGGTGGGTTCTTTATAACCATACCAACTGATTCCGGTACCGCTATATGCGAAGAACTTAAAAAAGAACATATTTATTGTATCGCTCTAGGCAATGGTATTCGTATCGCTGCATGTGGTATCCCTAAATTCCAAATGAAGGGATTAGCAGGAAAAATCTATGATGCTATGAAGCGATTAGGGAAATTATAAAAAGATGAATTTAAAAAGGCACTTCAAATTTGAAGTGCCTTTTAGTCTTAGTGAATATCTTTATGTTCTTTAATATCTTGGTCAGCTTCTTTAGCTAAATCTTCTAGAGCTCGTTTAGGAGCAGTTCGTTCACCCGTTTTAGGATCGACGAATTCAACGCGATCTAAGGTGTCTGTGATTTGCCCCTTAATAAAGCCTAAGTAGATGTTATATAGTTCTTTCTTTTCTGCTAATTCTTCTGGTGTTAGTTCTTGACCAGATTTTTTCTTAGCTGCTAGTTCATTTATACGTTTTAGTGTATCGTTTATATTACTCATAGTTGCCTCCTGTATTCTATATTAGAATAACATGATTTATTATAACATAGAACTTAATGAATACGTATGGTAAGATATAAATTGTACGAGTTCGTACTTTCACAAGTGAGAAAGGAGTTTATCGTGCGTGTTACGAAAGCAATTAAGGCAGAACAATTAGCATTATTAGAAGAACATTATTTTGATGCTAAACCTGCTCTTGAATACACAAATGAATTTGAATTATTAGTCGCTGTTGTGTTATCTGCACAGTGCACAGATGAGAGGGTTAACATTGTTACAAAACGATTGTTCCCTGCATTAAATCATCCTGCTAAGATGCTAGAAATTGGTGTTACAAAACTAGAAACTCTTATCAAGGATTGTGGTTTGTATAAATCGAAGGCAAAGAATTTGATTGCCACTTGCCATATACTGGTAGAACAATATCATGGAGAAGTGCCACGTGAATTTGATCAGCTCGTTGAATTACCCGGTGTAGGTCGAAAAACGGCAAACGTTGTGGTATCCGTATTATTCGGAACACCAGCTATTGCGGTGGATACACATGTGTTCCGCGTAGCAAACCGATTGAAATTAGGCATTGCAAAAACGCCAGAAGAAATGGAACAAAAGTTACAAAAGGCTATACCAAAAGAGAAGTGGTCTGCAGCCCATCATTGGCTAATTTATCATGGACGACGCGTTTGTAAGGCCCGTAAGCCTCTATGTGAAACATGTTTCTTAAATCATCTTTGTCCGTCAGCAGGAAAGGTTTAATATGAAAAAGAATAATGAAGAATTTATTGCTCTTTGTGCCCAATATGGCATAGAAGGTATTGATATCGTTAACGAATTAATGCGTTTTAAAGTATTAGATCAATTGCTCTCCAGCAATGCGAATTCTCGTGAATGGGGTGTTACACCAGAGGATTTGTATGGATTAGCAGAAAAGTCTACGGTTGAATCCTTTGGACCTATTCCATATGATGTGAATACATTTCGTGCATTGTATGGACCATCCTTTACGGTAGAGCTCTTTGATTTTATTAGTGATACGGGCATTTTAGATGGCCTTGATGTGGGCACTATATGGGAAACCCCTGTACGTGAAAGTATAGAAGCTCATAGCAAAACGGGGGAACTCGTCTTATATGCGTATGTAGAAGAATATGCTGGCATGATAGAAGAAATCTTGCAATCCTATGAGGATAAAAAGGTGGTACTTTATACAGCATCTCCTGTATGCTATAGCATTATCTCTCGATTATATCCAATGGCTCAAATTATTAATCAATGGCCTCATCGTAGCTATTTTGACCATATCTTTACAGGTACTGTTGGTATGTTCCAATCCTCTGAAGATATTGTAGAAGAGGTTGCTAATGGTTTGCATAATTTGGTTCCAGAAGGGACTGCTCAATTGTTCTTACCAGCAACGATGGCACAAAATCAATTGGGATTGAATAATATGGCATTACAATTCTTTTTGAACCAAAAACGTGTAGAATCTATTCGTGAATGGACTCCTCTAGGGGCTTATGAAATCATTTATGGTAAATATGATGTTAAAAAGATGCGCGTAGGCCTTCGTGAACGGGTTGGTGACGAATGGAAAGCTATTAATTATATTCCATTACCTCATGGTGTCTTTGCTCAATTACCAGTATTTACCGTACTAAATTATGGTTTGTCTCTACGCTCTATTTTATTGCCGGGTGGTCAAACTGATGTAGCCTTAGGGCAGGATGGCATTTATTGTATAGATAGTCGTGTTTCAGAACTAGGACGTGCGGCACTTCGTGAAAATGGAGCGTATTACTTAGCTTTTACCCGCTATAGTGACCATGTAGAGGTGTCTATGGGTACAGAAGCACCTAGTACGGGTGTATATTGGATGTTCCCTGATGTAGAATTGGCATATATGTGGTATACATATTTCTCTAGCACAATTGGGCAAACCTTAATGCAAGAGATTTCTATGCTCGTTCAAACAGAAGAATCCTTCGGCTATATGCTTAGCAGCGTACGTCGCCGTGTACTCGATGTAAATGATGAATCGCTACTAGTTAATGCGGCCAAAAATATTGATGAAGCGTATAAAGAGACTATCAAATCTGCACGAGCATCATGGCAAGAAAATATGAATTCTTTGGGTGCTGACGTAATGCCTCCGACGACATCCATCGATATTGAAGACTACAGTGACTATAAAAAATAATTGTCAATATAGGTAATTTGGTTTACAATATATCGTATCGATTTAGAACTACATAATTTGACACATAGTGTACACTGTAATTAGGTGAGGAGGGAGGTAACAATGGCTGTTATTAATTTCGAAATTTTCAAAGTTATCGGCACATTATCAGAAGATAAAGATGGCTGGAAAAAACAACTTACATGCACAAGCTGGGGGAAATATAATCCTAAATTTGATCTTCGTGCTTGGGATAGCGAATATACAAGTATGAAAAAAGGGATTACTCTTTCCTTGGAAGAATTGATTGCATTACGCGATCTTTTGAATGAAAGTGATTTAGAAACTATCTTAGCGGAAGCAATTGAAGAAAAACAGGCTTCTAAAGAGTAGTTTCTTGATTTGTACGCATTATCGTGCTATAATCTATAAGAATAATATTGATTGCTGGAAAGAGGTGTATAGAATGAAACAAGGTATTCATCCAGACTATAAAGAAGCTACAGTTACTTGCGGTTGTGGTAACACATTCAAAACTGGCTCTGTAAAAGAAGACCTTCGTGTAGACGTTTGCTCCAAATGCCATCCGTTCTTCACTGGTCAACAACGTGCGGCTCAAGCTCGTGGTCGTATCGAACAATTTAACAAACGTTACGGTAAATAATAGTTTATGTAGCGAAACAACTATTGGCAGGGCTTTGGGCTCTGCCTCTATTTGTTTATGAAAGGAAATCCTTTGGCAAAAGAACGTATTAAGAAGTTCGTTGGTGGACAAGCTGTCATTGAAGGCGTCATGATGCGTGGCCCAGGATATACGGCGACAGCTGTACGTGAGCCTTCCGGTTCTATCGTGGTGCAAAAGGAAGCCACCACGTCCATTCAAGAGCGATATCCTATATTAAAGAAACCTTTTTTACGAGGCTGTATAGCCTTATATGAATCTCTTGTTATCGGTATGAAGGCCTTGTCCTTCTCTGCGAAAGCGGCTGGTGATGAAGAGGAAGAAATGTCGAATAGTGAAATTGCCATTACCATGGTATTTTCCACACTATTTGCAATCGCTTTATTTGTGGCCCTTCCTACATTTGTAGTTAAATTTATTCCTGGTATTCAAGATAATCACTTTATTTTGAACCTGGTTGAAGGTGCTATTCGATTGGCTTTGTTTTTGCTCTATATATGGGGTATTGGTCAAACTAAGGATATACAACGTGTATTCCAATACCATGGAGCAGAGCATAAAACCATTCATGCTTATGAAAATGATCTACCTTTGACCGTAGAAAATGTGCGTGCTCAATCTCGTTTACATCCGAGATGCGGGACTAATTTTCTACTCATTGTAATGGTAGTTAGTATATTTGTATTTGCCTTTTTAGGTTGGCCTAATTTGCTAGAGCGCATTGTGTCACGTGTTTTACTGATGCCCGTTGTAGCAGGTATTGCCTATGAATGTATTCGTTTTGCAGGACGTAGTGAAAGCTCCTTTGTAAAATCTTTCGTTAAACCGGGCTTGGCGTTGCAATATATGACAACCCGTGAACCAGAAGCAGATCAAATCGAAGTGGCTATTCGTGCTCTAGAAGAGGTGCGTCCTCCAGAAGAAGATTCTTATGAAGATGAAACATATTAAGATTGAGGTTATATATGTTAGTAGATAAATTACAAGTTATTGAAGATAAATTTATGGATCTAGAGCAACGCATCAGTGACCCTGAAGTCATTGCGCGTCAAGATGAATGGCGTAAACTAACACGTCAACATGCCCAATTATCTGAAACTGTAGAAGCTTTTAGAGAATATAAAAAGGTGTTAGCTGGTATTGATGAAGCCATGGAAGTCATTGAAGACAAAACGATGGATGAAGAATTCCGTGAAATGGCTCAAGAAGAATTGAAAGAATTAAAACCTCAAAAAGAGGAATTAGAAGAAAAATTACAAATTCTTTTATTACCAAAAGACCCTAACGATGATAAAAATATTATCATCGAAATTCGCGGTGGCGCTGGTGGCGATGAAGCGGCATTGTTTGCAGGCGACTTATTCCGTATGTATACTAAATATGCTGAAAGCCAAGGGTGGCGTTGTGAAATTATCGATGCTAATGAACCTGAACTAGGCGGTTTTAAAGAGGTTGTATTCTCTGTAGATGGTGAGAATGTATATTCCAAGATGAAATTTGAATCTGGTGTACATCGTGTACAACGGGTTCCAGCTACAGAAACGCAGGGCCGTGTACATACATCTACGGTTACTGTGGCAGTACTTCCTGAAATGGAAGATGTTGATATTGAAATCAATGATAAGGATTTGAAAATCGATACATATCGCGCTAGTGGTGCCGGTGGTCAGCATATTAATAAAACAGAATCTGCTGTCCGTATTACCCACTTACCAACAGGTATTGTCGTAGCTTGTCAGGATCAACGTTCTCAGCTACAAAACAGAGAAAAAGCGATGCGCGTATTGCGTGCAAAATTGCAAGATAAAGCCGAACAAGAGGCTACAGCTAGCATGGCCGCAGACCGCAAGAGCCAAGTTGGTACAGGTGATCGTAGTGAACGTATTCGTACCTATAACTACCCACAAGGCCGCGTAACAGATCATCGTATCAATTTAACATTGTATAAATTAGATGCTATTTTGAATGGCGATCTCGATGAAATTATTCAAGCCTTAAATGCCGCTGATCAAGCAGCTAAAATGCAGGAGGCTAATACAAATGTATAAGGAGATTTGGACGATTGGTCGTATTCTCCAGTGGACAGAGCAGTACTTTCAAAGCAAGGGGATGGATACACCTCGTCTTGATGGGGAAGTACTGCTTTCTCACGTTTTAGGGAAGAATCGTATATATCTATATACGAATTATGATCAACCATTAGAGCAAGAAGAACTGGATAGATTTAGGCCGCTTGTCATTGAACGGGCTAAAGGACATTCTGTAGCATCTTTAACGGGAACAAAAGACTTTATGGGATTGACATTTGCTGTAAATGATAAGGTCCTCATTCCTCGTCCCGATACAGAAACATTAGTAGAATACGTATTAAGTTCCTATCATCAACAAGACTCTATTCGAATCCTTGATATGTGTACGGGCCCTGGTACTATTTTACTAAGCCTCTTGCATTATCTGCCTACAGCAACGGGGATGGGCCTTGATATTTCTCGTGATGCACTTGAAATAGCCACAAAGAATCAAGAAGCATTTAATCTCGGAAATCGTAGCGAATTTCACGAATCGGATATGTTTTCTTATTTAGAACATCATAATGAGTTGTTTGATGTGATCGTATCTAATCCGCCGTATATTCGATTAGAAGATAAGAAAATCCTGTCTCCTGATGTACTTAATGAGCCTCATATTGCATTATTTGGTGGTGAAGATGGACTTGATTTCTATCGTCAGTTAGCTATGGAGTGCGTTACATATCTAAAACCTTATGGACTTGTGGCCTTTGAGGTAGGATATGATCAGGCTGAAGATGTAAAATCTTTACTGGAGTCTGTTGGGTCCTATGTAGATATATCTTTTGCAGCAGATTTAGCGGGCATTAATCGAGTTGTAACGGCTCGCGTGAAGGGGTGAGAATGTGGAGACTAAAATCATTACCGAGCATACAAGAGATAATCTTCAATTAGTTGCACATGCGTTGCGTCATGGTGATGTTGTAGCAATTCCTACGGAAACTGTATATGGCCTTGGTGCTAATGGCCTCGATGCAGATGCAATGGATAAAATTTATGCTGCTAAAGGTCGTCCTTCAGATAATCCATTAATATTACATGTACCCAATGCGGAAAGTATTAAACCGCTTGTGAAAGAAATACCTGAAACAGCAAAGGCTTTGATTGAGGCTTTTTGGCCGGGTCCTTTAACAATTACATTGCCTAAATCCGATCTCGTGCCTGACCGTGCAACTGGTGGGTTAGCTCGCGTGGCATTACGTTGTCCAGACCACGCTGTATGTCGTAACATATTAGAAATGGCCGGTGTGCCCATCGCGGCGCCTAGTGCTAATATTTCAGGCCGTCCAAGCCCAACTACGGCACAATCCGTTTATGATGATATGAATGGACGTATCCCGTATATTGTGGATGCTGGAATCTGTACGATCGGTGTGGAATCTACTGTTGTAGAGGTTCGAAATGATGGAGTGACAATTTTACGGCCTGGTGGAATTACAAAAGAAATGTTAGAACAAGTTGTGGATAATGTGTCCTATGATCCATTTTTATCGTCTCAAAATGAAGCGCCAAAGGCTCCGGGTATGAAGTATAAGCATTATGCTCCCGATGCACCTATGCGTGCATTTATAGGTAATCCCAAGGATGTGGCGGAAGCTTTCAATAATGTAATTCATGAACAGGACACTAAGCGTGGTGCATTTTTGGTTAGCCAAGAAACATATGAATTGTTAAAAGATAGTGTACACGGTGAATTTCATGTATATGGACATAGTGGTGATGCGGTTGCCTTAGCTCACGATTTTTACAAGACATTACATCATTTTAATGAATGTGATGTAGACTATATTTTAGCAGAAGGTGTTGAGAATACAGGCCTCGGCGTAGCGGTTATGAATCGCATGGAAAAGGCGTGTGCTGGTCATATTATCTATTTATAAGCAATTAGGTAATATTTATTATGTCCATTCATAATAGAAAAATGTCTTTACATATTGGATGTATTTGCTATAATGTATAAATAGCCACAGAAATTGTGGCGGTAAGGATGTCATTATGAATATTTTGTATGTATGTACTGGTAATACCTGTCGTAGCCCAATGGCAGAAGGTATTACGCGGACCTTGGCAACAGAGCTTGGTCTAGATGTGAATGTAGTTTCTGCTGGATTATTTGCTGCTTATGGTGCCAAACCTACAGAAGAAGCTGTGATTGCGATTCAATCTATTGCCGATATTTCTGGCCATGAATCAAGACCTCTTACAATGGAGCTTGTCAATTCAGCGGATTTGATTATTGGTATGACACAAGATCATAAATCTGTGTTACTTCGTCAATTTCCTTTTGAAGTAGCTAAAATCAAAACCCTTGCTGAATGGGGGCATGGTGCAGGAGATGTGGTAGATCCTTTCGGTTCAAATCAAGACGTGTATAATCAATGTGCTGAGCAAATTTATAATTTGGTGAAAGCTGGATTAGTAGCATCAAAAGAATAGGAGATAGAGCTATGAAAATTGCTATTGGTTGTGATCATGGTGGATTACATTTAAAACAAGAAATTAAGGAATTATTGTCTACATTAGGCCATGAAGTGGAAGATTTTGGTACACATAGTACAGAATCTTGTGATTATCCCGATATTGCTGAACCAGTGGCACATGCCGTTGTAGATGGTGCAGCAGATCGAGGTATCTTAATCTGTGGTACAGGCATTGGGATTGGTATTGCAGCCAACAAAATTGCAGGTGTACGTGCAGCGCTTTGCCACGATACATTTTCCGCACATGCAAGTCGCGAACATAATAATGCCAATATTCTTACGATGGGGGAACGCGTTATTGGACCGGGACTTGCAAAGGATATTGTTACGATTTGGCTTAATACAGAATTTGAAGGCGGACGTCACGCGCGTCGTGTAGAAAAAATTTCTGCTCTTGAAAAATAATACATCTTTATTCAATTAGTTATCACATTATATTTACATATGTTTCAAGGAGGATTCCCATGAGTTTCTTAGCAAAACAAGACCCTAATGTTAAAGCAGTTATCGATCAAGAATTAATGCGTCAACGCGATAAATTAGAAATGATCGCTTCTGAAAATATCGTATCCCAAGCCGTTATGGAAGCTCAAGGTAGTGTATTGACTAATAAATACGCTGAAGGCTACCCTGGCAAACGTTATTATGGTGGTTGCGAACATGTGGACGTAGTAGAAACATTGGCTATTGAACGCGCTAAACGTTTATTTGGTGCAGAACATGCAAATGTACAACCACATTCTGGGTCTCAAGCTAACTTTGCTGTATATTTTGCTATGTTAAAACCTGGTGACACTATTGTTGGTATGAACTTGTCCCATGGTGGTCACTTAACACATGGTTCTCCTGTTAACGTATCTGGTACATATTTCAATGTTGTTCCTTACGGTGTTAATGCAGAAACTCAACAAATCGACTATGATGAATTCCGCAAAATCGTATTAGAAGCAAAACCTAAATTGATCATTGCTGGGGGCAGTGCTTACAGCCGTCAAATCGACTTCAAGAAAATGGCTGATGTAGCTCATGAAGCAGGGGCGATTTTCATGGTAGATATGGCTCACTTTGCTGGCCTTGTAGCTGCTGGTTTACATCCAAATCCAGTAGAATATGCAGATATCGTTACAACTACAACACATAAAACATTGCGTGGCCCTCGTGGCGGTATGATTTTGTGCAAAGAAGAATATGCAAAAGCTATTGATAAAGCTGTATTCCCTGGTATCCAAGGTGGTCCTTTGATGCATGTTATCGCTGCAAAAGCTGTTGCATTAGGTGAAGCATTACAACCAGAATTTAAAGAATATGCTGAACAAGTTATTAAAAATGCAAAAGTATTGGCTGCTGAATTGATGGCTAAAGGTTTGACTATCGTTTCTGGTGGTACAGATACACATGTTATGCTTGTAGATGTGCGCAACACAGGTTTGACTGGTAAAGAAGCAGAACATCTTCTTGATGAAATCGGTATCACAGCTAATAAAAATACAATTCCATTTGATCCAGCTAGTCCATTTGTAACTAGTGGTGTTCGTTTAGGTACACCTGCATTGACTACACGTGGTCTTAAAGAAGACGATATGAAAGAAATTGCAGATATTATTGCTACAGTACTTCAAAACCCAGAAGATGCAGTAAAACATCAAGATGCTGCAAAACGCGTAGCTGCATTATGTGAAAAATATCCTTTATATCCTAACTTATAATTTATAGGTATTGGTATAGTAAGAACCCAAAAGGGTGAGTAAGAGTTTTTCTTGCTCACCCTTTTTATGTTGTAGTGGTCATATTTATATGGCAGGATTTGTAAATATGTGATAGAGTATGTATGAATAGTAAAAGGCCGAAATAATGATTTCGGATTCGGATTGTTTTTATAGGGGGCATAATCATGAACGTTAATGTTATGACACATCCATTGATTCATCATAAGGTTACATTGATGCGTGATGTACAAACAGGTTCAAAAGATTTCCGCGAATTATTAGATGAAATTACATTGTTGATGGGCTATGAAATTACACGTAATTTGCCATTAGAAGATGTTGAAGTGCAAACACCATTGACTAAGATGACAGGTAAACGCATTGCCGGTAAGAAATTAGGTATTATTCCAATTCTGCGTGCTGGTCTTGGCATGGTAAATGGCATGCTTAGCTTGATTCCAACAGCTAAGGTTGGTCATGTCGGTTTATATCGTGATCCAGAAACGTTAAAACCAGTAGAATATTATTGCAAATTACCTAGTGACGTAGGCGAACGCGATTTCATCGTTACAGATCCAATGTTAGCTACTGGTGGTAGTGCATCTGCAGCGATTACGTTATTGAAAGAGAAAGGTGCAAAGAGCATTAAATTGATGTGCCTTGTAGCAGCTCCTGAAGGTGTAGAGGTTGTTAATAAAGAACATCCTGATGTACCTATTTATGTAGCCGCTCTTGATGAAACATTGAATGAACATGGCTATATCTTGCCTGGTTTAGGTGATGCAGGGGACCGTATTTTCGGTACAAAATAATTACGACAGACTTATGATAGACATATATCTATAAATACGATGTAAAAGACGCCCGAAAGGGCGTTTTTTACTTGAATAAAGTTGTAATAAGGTATAAAATAATCATGTAGAAGTATTTTTTATTCTAGGTGGGACTAATTTTGTTTGTCCGGGACAAATATCGTTATCCTTATCAAAGGGTAAAGGAGGAACCCTATGAATGAGTTGTTAATGGTATGCGAGCGTATAGCACCGGAATTAATGACCGTCTTAAAGGATCGCTATAAATTATTGAGTCATCTAGCCTATGAAGAACCTCTCGGCCGTAGGAGTTTAGCACTAGCTACGGATATATCAGAACGCGCAGTACGATCTCATGTTGATGCATTACGTGGTAACGGATTAGTTGAAATCTCTAAACCTGGTATCTATCTAAGTGCTGAAGGACGAGAACTAGTTCCCAAATTAAGGAGTATTCTTTATGAATATGAGCGTGTTGGCGAATTAGAGCAACGGTTGAAAGCGGCATTACATATTGATGATGTTATTATCACACCAAGTGAAGGATCATTAATGTTAAAACGCTTAGGTTTTACTGCTGCGAAAGTGGTTCAACGTATGGTAACCGATGAGTCTGTAGTAGCCGTTAGTGGTGGTAGTACCATGGCGGCAATGGCTGATGAAATGCCTAGTAGTGTGTTGCATCCCGTGGTTGTACCAGCCCGTGGTGGTGTTGGTGAAGTCGTCGAATATCAAGCGAATGTAATCGCCTCTGTATTAGCAGAACGTTGGCATGGCTCGTATAAGATGCTTCATTTACCAGATGGGCTATCTAAAGATTCCCTAGATATGCTTGTAACATTAGAACCACAAATCAAGGAGATTAGCGAATTAATCCATAGAACTGATATATTAGTTTTTGGTATTGGTCAAGCACTCCATATGGCCGATGTACGACATATACCGGAGGATGTGCGCCGTCAACTCGTTGATGGCGATGCCGTAGGTGAAGCATTAGGTCAGTATTGCTCTATGGATGGTTCTATCGTCTATGCGACGAACAACATAGGGCTTTCATTAAGGGATATAGTAAATATACCGCATGTCGTAGCTGTAGCAGGTGGCTTTGATAAAGCTGGTGCTATTATCAGCGTTATGAGGTCTTGTAAAAAGGGAATCCTCATAATAGATGACCAAGCAGCAGAAGGTATGCGTCAATTACTAAATATTCCTGCATTATAATTTAGTTTATTATTTTTAGTATTATATAGTTCTTTTGAGGAGGACAAAACAATGGCAGTTAAAGTTGGTATTAATGGTTTCGGTCGTATTGGTAAATGTGTAGTACGTGCGGCAATTAATAATCCAGATGTTGAAGTAGTAGCTATTAATGCGACTGGTGATAATGAGGGTACTGCATTATTGTTAAAATACGATTCCGTACATGGCACAATCCCTAATGAAGTAACATTTGACGATGAAAATATTTATGTAGATGGCAAAAAAATCCGCGTATTCCATGACCGTGATGCTTCTAAATTGCCTTGGTCTGAAGAAGGCGTAGAAATCGTTATGGAATGTACTGGTAAATACCGCGATGCAGAGGAAGCAAAGGTTCATTTGAATCAACCTACTGTTAAGAAAGTATTGATTTCTGCACCTGGTAAAAATGAAGACTTAACAATGGTTATGGGCGTTAACCAAGATATGTACGATCCTGCAAAACATCACATTATCTCTAATGCATCTTGTACAACTAACTGCTTGGCTCCATTTGCTAAAGTATTATGCGATGAATTTGGCATTAAACGCGGCATGATGACAACTATTCATTCCTATACTAATGACCAAAAAATTCTTGATGCACGTCATAAAGACCCTCGCCGTGCTCGTGCAGCAGCTATGTCTATTATTCCTACAACAACTGGTGCAGCAAAGGCTGTTGCTAAAGTATTGCCTCAATTAAAAGGTAAATTAGATGGTTTTGCATTGCGCGTTCCTACACCAGATGTATCCGCTACAGATCTTGTTTGCGAACTTGAAAAACCTGCTACTAAAGAAGAAATCAATGAAGCATTCCGCAAAGCAGCAGCTGGTGAATTAAAAGGTATCTTAGGCGTATCCGATGTGCCATTGGTATCCTGTGACTTTAGTTCTGATCCTCGTAGTTCCATTGTTGATGCTGATTTGACAATGGTTATGGATGGTAACATGGTGAAAGTTGTTTCTTGGTACGATAACGAATGGGGCTATTCTGAACGCCTTATCGATATGGCAGCTTTCGTAGCTAGTAAAGGTCTATAATGGGAGGAAATTCTAGGATGAAATTAACCATTTTAGATATGAATGTAGATAATAAACGCGTTTTTGTACGCGTGGATTTCAATGTGCCTATGAAGGATGGTGTTATCACTGATGACACTCGCATTCGTGGTGCACTAGATACAATCAAATATTTAATCGACCACAATGCTAAGGTCATTCTTGCATCTCACTTTGGTCGTCCAAAGGGGGAACGTAAATCGGATATGACATTGGCTCCTTGTGCTAAACGTTTATCTGAACTTATCAATAAACCAGTTGCATTTGTAGATGATTGCGTTGGTCCTAAGGTTGAGGCAGCTGTTGAAGCATTACAACCTGGCGATGTATTGATGCTTGAAAACTTGCGTTACCATAACGAAGAAACTAAAAACGATCCTGAGTTTGCTAAACAATTAGCCTCTCTTGCTGATGTAGCTATTAATGATGCATTTGGTGTATCTCATCGTAATGCAGCATCTGTAGTTGGCATTGCTGATTACATCCCTATGGGTGCAGGTTTCTTACTTAAAAAAGAAATTGATGCACTAAGTGCAGCTGTAGTACATCCAAAAACACCTATGGCTGCCATTATCGGTGGTGCTAAGGTAACAGATAAGATTTCTGTTATTTCCAATCTATTACCTAAGGTAGATGTTATGATTATCGGCGGCGGTATGGCGAATGCTTTCATTAAGGCGCAAGGATGTAACATTGGTAGTTCCTTATATGAAGATGGTCAAGATGCTATCGCTACAGATTTAGTTATGGAAGCACGCGTTGCAGGTGCTAGATTATTGACACCTATCGATGCTGTAGTGGCAGATGCTTTCAGCAATGATGCGAACACAAAAATCGTGGATGTCGATAACATCGAAGATGGCTGGATGATTTTGGATATCGGTCCTAAAACACGTGACCTATATACAGAAGCATTGGCTAATATGAAAACTATCATTTGGAATGGTCCAATGGGCGTATTTGAAATGGATAATTTTGCAGCTGGTACGAATGCAGTAGCTAAAGCCGTTGCAGAATCTGATGCTATGACTATCGTTGGTGGTGGTGATTCTGTAGCTGCTATTGAAAAAAGCGGCTTAGCAGATAAAATTAGCCATATTTCAACTGGTGGCGGTGCATCCCTTGAATTATTGGAAGGTAAGGTTTTGCCAGGTATTGCTGCTTTAACAGAGGCCTAATATGAGAAAACAAATTATTGCAGGAAACTGGAAGATGAACGGAACCATTGCATCTGGTTCTATCTTGATTGAAGCATTTACTAGTTTTCTAGGTGATAAAAACTTGGACTGTGAAGTAGTAGTTTGTCCGCCCTTTACTGCGCTTGAGAGAGCTGTGTCCTTAACACGAGATACACAGGTTGGCGTAGGGGCTCAAAATATGGATTATCATGATGCCGGTGCATTTACTGGCGAAGTTTCTCCGTTGATGTTAACGGAACTCGGTGTGTCCTATGTCATTATTGGCCATTCCGAACGCCGTGAGTACTATGGTGAAACAGATGCTATGGTTAATGAAAAGATTAAGAGTGCATTTCATCATAATTTGCAACCTATTGTCTGTGTTGGTGAAAGCCTTGCTCAGAGAGAGTCAAATGAAACGATTTCTTTCATTCACGGACAATTACAATGTGCATTACAAGATATTCCAGCGGATCAAGTGGAACAATTGATTATCGCTTATGAACCGATTTGGGCTATTGGTACGGGCAAGACTGCGACTGCTGATCAAGCAGAGGAAGTATGTAAATCTATACGTGATTATATAGCGGAACTATATAGCTCTGCTGTAGCTGAATCAGTTCGAATTCAATATGGTGGTAGTGTAAAGGCTAATAATGCGCGTGAAATTTTAAGTGAGCCTAATATTGATGGGGCCCTCGTTGGAGGCGCTTCGTTAATCGTGGATGAATTTAATGAAATCATCATGGCGGCTCAAGACGTAAGTAAATAACATACTAGAGGTATAAATATGGCAAAATTACAGGCACCCGTAATGCTAGTCATCCTAGATGGCTTTGGTATGGGGGACCAAACAGATACGACGAATGCCGTAGTACAAGCAAAACCAAGTTATTTTAATTATTTGTGGGATACGTATCCTCATACAACATTACAAGCTTCAGGTCTTGCAGTCGGTTTGCCAGAAGGGCAAATGGGTAATTCAGAAGTTGGACATCTCAACCTTGGTTCCGGCCGTATTGTATATCAAGACTTAACGCGTATTACGAAGGATGTAGAGAGTGGCGAGTTTTTTCAAAAGCCTGTAATACAAGAGTTATACAAGCATGCTAAGCATGGTAAATTACAAATTATTGGCCTTGTATCTGATGGCAATGTACATTGTTCTTTAGAGCATATTAAGGCCGTAATTGCTGGTGCTAAACATGAAGGCATTAAAGAGGTATATGTGCATGCACTTCTCGATGGACGCGATGTACCACCACAATCAGCATTAACCTATCTTAAGGACTTAGAATCTTTTATGTCCGATATAAACTGTGGGAAAATTGCTACTGTAAGTGGCCGTTACTATGGGATGGATCGCGATAACCGGTGGGACCGTGAGGAATTAGCCTATAATGCTATTGTTAATGGTGTTGGTAATAAGGCTAATTCTGCGTGTGACGCCGTTACACAATCCTATGATGATGGTGTGAATGATGAATTCGTAGTGCCTACAGTTATCGATCCAAACGGGATGATTTCTGATGGCGATGCCGTTATATTCTGTAACTTTAGACCTGATAGAGCTCGTGAATTGACGAAGGCTTTAACTTTACCTGATTTTGAAGGTTTTAAACGAGAACCTATATCTATCTTTATGGCGACAATGACTAAGTATGAGGATGGATTGCCTGTTCATATTGTCTATGAAAAGGATACGTTACATCATACATTAGGTGAGGTCCTTGCTGATGGAGGCTATCGTCAATTACGTATTGCTGAAACAGAGAAATACGCACATGTAACATATTTCTTTAATGGCGGTAATGAGGTTCCATTTGAAGGTGAAGACCGCATTCTTGTGCCATCTCCAGCAGTGGCAACCTACGATTTGCAACCTGAAATGAGTGCTCCTGAGGTAACCGATAAGGTAGTTGATGCTATTCATAGTGGTCAATACGATATGATTATCCTAAATTATGCAAATCCAGATATGGTAGGTCATACAGGCGATTTTAAAGCTGCAGTGAAAGCAATTCAAACTGTGGATGCAGGATTAGAACGTATTGCAAAGGCTATATTAGAGGTTGGAGGACAGCTTTTAGTTACCGCCGATCATGGTAATGCAGAGCAAATGGTCAATCATGAGACTGGAAAACCTCATACAGCCCATACAACGAATGTTGTGCCATTGATTTTAGTGGGAGCTCAGGATATACATAAACAACTTAAATCAGGTAAATTATGTGATATTGCACCGACAATGTTAGCGTTGGCTCATATTGATAAGCCAAGTAATATGACCGGTGAAAGTTTGTTATTAGATTAATTTAGTATATAAATAAGAGGTAGTAGTATGGCAGTAATTGAACAAGTCGTAGCTCGTGAAATTTTGGATTCTCGTGGTAATCCTACAGTAGAAGTAGAAGTATGTTTGGAAGATGGTACAATTGCAACAGCTGCAGTTCCTTCTGGTGCATCTACAGGGATGTTTGAAGCAGTAGAACTTCGCGATGGCGATAAAAAACGCTATGGTGGTAAAGGTGTTCTACAAGCCGTAGACAATGTAAATGCTAAAATTGGCCCAGCTATTATCGGCTATGATGCGACTGAACAAGTGGCGATTGATAATTTAATGCTTAAACTTGATGGCACAGATAACAAAGCTAACTTGGGTGCCAATGCAATTTTAGGTGTATCTATGGCTGTAGCACGAGCTGCTGCTGAATCTTTAGATTTGCCTTTGTTCTTATATCTAGGTGGTTTTAATGCTAAAGAACTTCCTGTTCCTATGATGAACATTCTAAATGGTGGTGCTCATGCTGATAATAACGTAGACCTTCAAGAGTTTATGATTATGCCAGTGGGGGCTAAAACATTTAGCGATGCATTGCGTAGCTGTGCAGAAGTATATCACACATTGAAATCCGTGCTTCACGATAAAGGTCTCAGCACTGCTGTAGGTGATGAAGGTGGTTTTGCACCAAACTTGGCATCTAATGAAGAAGCGTTAGAAGTAATCTGCGAAGCTATTAAACGTGCCGGTTATGAACTTGGTACAGATTTCAAATTAGCTCTCGATGTGGCTTCCAGTGAAATCTATAAAGATGGTAAATATCATCTAGAAGGCGAAGGCAAAGTATTGAGCGCTAGCGAAATGGTTGACTTCTATGAATACTTAGTCGATAAATATCCTATCGTATCTATCGAAGATGGCCTTGCAGAAGAAGATTGGGATGGATGGAAAGTATTAACCGAACGCCTTGGTAAGCGTGCTCAACTCGTAGGTGATGATTTATTCGTTACTAATACAAAACGCCTTGAAAAGGGTATCGACCTTGGCGTAGCTAATTCTATTCTTGTCAAAGTAAATCAAATTGGTACATTAACTGAAGCCTTTGATGCTATGGAAACTGCAAAACGCGCTGGCTACACATGCGTAGTATCTCACCGTTCCGGTGAAACAGAAGATACATTTATTGCAGATATTGCAGTAGCTGTTAATGCGGGCCAAATTAAAACAGGTGCGCCTGCACGTTCTGAACGTGTTGCTAAATATAATCAATTGCTTCGCATCGAAGAAATGTTATACGAAACAGCGCAATATAAAGGCGATGCAGTATTCTATAATTTGAAAAAATAGAATAATACATTTTATTTTAGAATCACATACTAGATAAGAGGCTCTTTTGAGTAGTGAAAACTCAAGAGAGTCTCTTTTTTGTTGTTTTTTTGCGTATCTGTACACGCATTGTGGATTTTTTAGAAATAAAGAGGAGTTTTTCTTATTATACAGAATTACATAGTGCAATGAGCAGAGGTGATGTATAAACACACCGCAAGGTATGAAGGAGGGGGTGGCATTGTATGTAGATGTTGCATTAGATTCAATCATTACATATGCCATTACGATTAGTGCTAGTGATATACATTTTGATCCTATTCCAGATGGCGTACAAGTGCGATTGAGAATTGATGGATTATTAACGGATTATATGTTTATCGATGCTACTGATGCGGAAATGATTGTAAACCGCATCAAGGTATTCAGTGGCATGGATATTAGCGAAAAGAGATTGCCTCAAGATGGGCGATGGGAATGGACAGCTAAATCGTATGCTGTCACCATGCGTGTATCTAGTTTGCCTAGTCTATATGGTGAGGCCATTGTGTGTCGTCTAATGGGAAATGAAGGAGTGCATAAAAATTTATTAGAACTGGGTATGTCAGTCGATTTACAGGAGAAGATTACCGCATTACTAAAACGACCCTATGGTCTCATTACCATTTGTGGACCTACGGGAAGTGGTAAAACGGCTACCTTATATGCCATGTTACGCATGTTGAATTTAAAGGAAACAAAACTTATATGTTTAGAGGATCCTGTAGAAGCAGCCATTGATGGAGCCATTCAAATAGGGATTAATGAAAAGATTGGATTCACCTTTTCTAAAGGATTACGCACTGTATTACGGCAAGATCCTGATTCTATTATGATTGGTGAAATACGAGACCATGAGACGGCACAGCTAGCTGTAAAAGCCGCTTTAACCGGACATCGTGTAATTACCACGGTTCATACGAATACCGCATTGGGTGTTATTGGGCGCCTTATTGATATGGGGGTCGAACCGTATTTACTGCATGCTACATTAATTGGTTCATTATCGCAGCGCCTCGTAAGACGTATTAATAGCACTACAAATTCTTATCAAGGACGATTAGGTTTGTTTGAATATGTAGAGATACCGTCTAGCGATATTGATTGGAATCATGTTGATACATATCTATATGTTTCATTGCAAGATTCGGCGCAGACTGCTATTAATTCGGGCATTACAACAGTAGAGGAGGTACATCGTGCAGGCATCTTATTGTGATTGTGTAGTGACAACCGACTCGATGATAACCATAGAAGATGTAATTTCCCTATCGTTAGAGCATAGTGCTACTGATATACATTTAGAGGTGGGAACACCGATTTATATTCGAGCTGCTAATGGGTTGGAATCTATTTCAAGTATTTGCAGTGTGGATATGATTAAAGATGTATTACAACGATGTGGCGTTACACATGATGAATGGCACTCTGTCGATAATGCTTTCACCAGCAATGGCATTCGAATTCGGGCTCATATTTATAGGGCTAATCATAGAATTTGTGGCACATTGAGACTACTCTGTCATGCTAATTTATCGCTAGATACATCTAAAGATAGTGATGTATTAAAACAAATTTGTGAATATCATGATGGGTTAGTCCTTGTTACAGGCCCTACAGGTAGTGGCAAATCATATACCTTAGCTTGTTGCATAGAATATATAAATAAAACTATGAATAAACACATAATAACGTTAGAAGATCCTGTGGAATATGAGTTCATACCCTTACAGTCAATCATTCATCAGCGCCAACTCGGAATTGATGTGGATTCGATGGCGCATGGGATACGTGATGCCTTGCGTGAGGATCCAGATGTCATTATGGTAGGAGAGTTGAGAGACCGAGATACGTTAGAGGCCGCATTACATGCTGCGGAAACAGGTCATCTTGTGCTGGCAACCATGCATACACAACGAGCAGTTATGGCCGTGCAACGCATGATATCTTTATTTCCTGGTGAACAACAAGATGAAGTGCGCAGCCAAGTATCACAAGTATTGCGTGCGGTCATATGTCAACGTTTGTTGCGATGGGAAACCTCGTTTATAACAATACGGGATATTCTGTTAAATACGAATGCAGTGGCAAATCTAATTAGAAATCGAAAGGAACCTCAAATTGTTTCGATTCAAGAAACGCAGGCCCCCATGAAGACATTAGAAATGGCAGTGCGTGATGTAAAAACGCAATATGGCTCAGTTCGCCAATTACATGCTCTATTGGAACAACAATTATCATAGAGGGATTACATGAATGCTTATGAATATACAGCGATAACAACAGACAAGAAAAGAATACAAGGCTTATTATGGGCCGATTCTGAGGATGAGGTTAGCACTAAACTCAAGTTAGAAGGATATGTCATTTGTAGTATCGCAAGATCCTCTAGTAAATCGGTACGTTGGAATCATAAACAAGTGAGCACCACAGCATATCAACTGGGATTACTGCTACAATCTGGTATTTCCCTTAGGCGTTCGTTAGAACTTTTAATGGATGGCTCGAAAACGATGTTATATCGCTCTTTATACGAGGGTATACAACGAGGTCAACCTTTATCAGAGGCTCTTCGAGAAAAGGGCTTTCCTCCTATAGCATTGGCATTACTTGAAAGTGGTGAAATGTCAGGGAATGTTGGAGAAGCTTTACAATATATAGCTTCTTATTATGAACGAGAACGAAAATACCAACAAAAGATAGTAAGTGCTATTTCATATCCCTTATTCTTACTGGTGCTTATGAATGTATTTTTCTTGGTTACTATATTATTTATTATTCCATCGTTCACCCGCGTATTTGCTACTATGCATATAGAATTACCATGGATGACAAAAGGTTTATTTGTATTAGGAACTTCCCTTCGAGAACATCCATTACTGTATGTTAGTGGGCATGTGGTTTTTATTGGAATACTCATATATGCTTTTAAACAATCTGCAATTCGATATAGATTTGATAGATGGTTATGGCAGTTGGCTCAACATAATACATTTTTAACATCTCTATATTATACGAATATTTTACATATTTGGTCATTATTGCTAGATTCGGGAATTTCAATTATCAATACTATAGATATTACAAAGCATATATGGCGAAATTCGTATGGTGAATCCTGTAGTAATCAAGTTTATAACATGCTTTGTAAAGGACATTCTTTTGGTGAAAGTTTAAAATCATCGTCTGTAGGGAACCCATTTATATGGCAAATGGTCGCTGTTGGAGAAGAAAGTGGTGAATTGGTAGCCATGTTGAATCATTGTAGTCACTATTATGAATCGTTGTTAACACAATATATAGCAAGAATGGAGCGCCTTATGGAACCTATACTCCTCACCATTATGGGCGTTGGCATTGCAGTCCTCGTTATATCCGTCATGTATCCATTATTTACATCAATATCATCTCTAGGTGGTCAATGAAAGGAGACTTTTTAAAATGCTTATGTATTGTAGAGAACTACTAACTCAATTAGAACGATCGTTTTTTAGATATATTAGTTTGCGTCGCATGCAACGAACTAAACAAGGTGGATTTACACTAGTAGAACTTATGGTGGTAGTAGCTGTTATTGCTATTTTGGCAGCTATTGCAATGCCTCAATTTATGTCCGCTGCCGATAAGGCAAAAAATGCTAAACAAGTGGCAGATATGCAAATCATACGTAATGCGACACAACTCTACATGATTGATAAAAGTTTAGATACGCCACCAACAGTAGAAAAATTATATCAAGAAGGTTACTTAACGGAGCATGTTAAAACTACAAAAGGTAAGGAATATGTTATTACCTATGAACAAGTTGCTGGTAATGCCGGTAAGTCTGTAGTCGTTACGGCCCCTGAAACATAAAGGATTTTGCAATGAAAGGGAGAAAGGAATATATCTGTTTAGTTATATGGATATTGTCAATTGTAATCCCATTAATGTATAGGGATTACACACTATTTGAAATTATATGTTATAGCTTCTTTTCACTATTTCTCGTAATAGGTGCTACCATTGATAAGCTATATTTCATATTACCTGATGAGGGTGCTATCGCTCTTACGATTATAGGTATCCTTTATAGCATCGTTGAACAGCATGCAGTTTTCGACACCTGTGTACATGTTTTGATCGTTGCTAGTATCAGTATCGCATTACGCATATTGAGTCGAGGTGGTCTTGGTTGGGGTGATATTAAATGGATGAGTGCTATATCCATATGGCTAACAAACATACAAATTATAGTTATGATTTACGTTTCTTGTTTTGCTAGTGTCCTCTATCTCGCCAGCTTATATAGTATTCGTAATACAGGTAGACGGTATATTCCTTTTGGCCCTTTCTTATGTATTGGAGCATGGAGTGCTTTGCATTTTGCTAATGTGTGGGAGGCGATATATTGGTCGGTGATAAAACACATTATTGTAATGGCTCTATATTAGTAGAGTGGCTTGTGGCGATTACCATTCTACTATCCTTGATTGGTATAGGCCTAAGTAGTATCGTTACCATACCATCACGTCATGAGTTGAATAGAAGTACTGAAGAAGTCGTATTAGCTATTAAGAAGGTTCAACTATGGGCTATGTTAGGACACCGGGATGATCGGATGGCACAGGGTGAGTTTATTTTAAAGAAACATTCTTATTCAATTCAAGAAGGGCTTATGCAGCATCATGTAGAGATAGAATTACCAGAACATATAGAAAGTGCTCATACTATGAAGCGCGTTTATTTTTCTGCTTATGGATTGCCCTATGATGGGACAGAATTTATTTTACAAGACTTACAAACCGGTGCGACAAATCGCATATGGATTTCTGTACAAACGGGACGTATTCGGTGGGAATCATTGTGATTATGACATGTGTACAAATAAGAACGTATCCAAACTACAAACATAGATTACGAACAGAACAATCTGGATTTTTATATGGTGATGCACTTATGGCAGTAACCTTAGTATTACTCATATTGCCAATCATACTTTATGTCTTGAGTAGTACCTTATCGATAGTAAAGACTACGTATACTCATGACTATATATTGCAGGATTCATTATCTTATATAGAAGCAGGGAAAGCGGTATATGATTCTGGTGGTGTACCAACAACAGGAACTATCTCATCATCGAATGGACATAATTTATCCAATATAACATTTAAACAAAGTGTTATAGAAGAAGTGGTAAATGGTGTATCTATACTACGATTTAGCGTACAAGCCGTTGATAATGGAGTTACTGTTTATGAGATATCTACGTTTCTTGGATCGAGTCATCATTGAAAATCATAGGACAAAATCATTCAATGGATTTATATTACCATCTCTACTTATTAGCGTTTTGATTAGTTCTTTCGTGATTCTCGTAATCATGACAATATGTATGACGTGTTATATATGGACCGAGCGAATTGATGATAGCCTGGCCATGTTAGAGGATGGCCGTTATACAAGACGCGCTATCGTATCTCATATTATTTGGAATCATTCTATGGTATCCATCAATGATCAGGGAGACCTGTTATCTATCAATGATACAAGCCGTACCGCGTTTACTGTTACTAGAAGGGCCTTATATAGAAAATTAAGTGATGGTAGCTTACAACCTTTGAGTGGAAGCCGCATCATAGGTACTGATGATAAGCGTAAACTGGATACTACCAAACCGTTTTCTATGAATCCTAATAGATTGGTTACTTTTAAATGGTCTATAAATAACCGGTTTAATAGTCAAACAGAGTATGCAAAAGGGTATGGAGGAATAGCAAATTATGAGGTGTCAACGGCGGTATCAACACATTCAGATTGGTTTAAAAAAACGAAGCATCTCTGACTATTCTTCGGGCATGGTTAGCTATGTAGCCATATATATTATGCTCATTTTATTAGTACTTATTTTAGGAATGAATAGGCTTGCGACCCTGTCACTAAGTAATACAACGGATGAAATGAGACTCATTGCATCTCATTATGCAGCAGAGCGTGGTGCGCGATGGTTCGTTACGTATTGCAATAACGGTGGCCGTTGGGATTATAGCGAGGCTATTGATGTAGAAAAAAACGATACTATCTATATATATATTAAGGCAGATCCAAAGGTTACTAATCCAAAACATGTGATGAGCTGTGCTGTATTAGATGGTGTATCAAGTCGTGTTCATATATATGTAAAAGAAAAAGAAAATCATACATTAGAGGTTATTAGTGTAAAACCATATTGAGGAGGACATCACTATGAAAGAGAAAAAACAGATACATACAGGGCTTTGTATTACGGATGATAGAATTGTTGCCACTACAGCACATATTGAAAATAAAACTATGATTATTACTGATGCAATGGAGATGAAACGGTCTAGTACAATTGATGAAGATATAGCTGAATTTATCAATACCTATAATCTAGAAGAGGGAGAATATAGTATTGTCGCTTGTATACCTACGGAAATGACGATGGCTAGTTTTGATCCTCATGATTTTGATGTAAAGGAGTTTATAAAGTGGAATATAGAAGATACATTTAATTTTGGCGAACATGAATTTGAACTTGATGCTTGTCGTAGAGAGTATCCACGACATAATTATTATTTGTTTTTAGCCGCCGTAGACCGGCATGAACTTGAATTACTACGCCAAGGTATACGCGATACATGTGCACCTGTCGATACTATTGATTGTTGGCCATTACCAGTTACATATGGATTGATGCATAGAACAGGAACGGTTACGGGTATCGTAGAACCAGCCGGTATGCATTTATGGGCTTGGTGGAAGGATACTTGTGTGAAGGAATGTATTGTAAAGATAAATGGTGCAGATATTAGTACCGCATTGATTGAAATGGAAGAAATGTTGCAGCGATTTGGCGTAGAAGAAATTCAAGGTATACATTTTTATAATACTGATAATTTAAATGAAGAGCAGCGTATCGATATAAGCGCATTACAAGAGGTATACGGAAATACCGAATATATACCTATGATGTTTCTTGGACGAGGTCGCACGCGTTGCACATTAGGTGAATTAGATTGGGATATGGCGATTGGAATGGCTACGCGGGGGTTACGGTGGATTGGACAAGGATGGTAATGAAAGATTAATAAATTTTATGCCCCGTTCATTACGATGGTATATTTGGCTATGTAAATATAAGTTGTATATATATGCTACTGCAGGAGTGATTATATTACTCAGTGCTTTTTGTCTTGGTATGGGGGTCTATTCTTATAAAACTTATACTGAACAGGTAGCGAAGTACGAACAAATACAGATGGATGAACAATCCAAGCATATACGAGATCAATATCATGCTATGGAGGATACCATGTCGCGGTTGTTACAACATGGCGCACAATTAGATAATCAATATTGTCTTGTTACATTATTGGATGGAGCTATGTCAACAAGAGGAACCATTACGTTACGACATATAGAATTTTCTGAAGGAGGGTTTACTGTTGATGGTGATGCAACAAATGATGAAGCTTATCATTCGTATGTTCAATATGTTCAAGCTCATATGAAACAGGTGATTTGTGATGGGAAACAACAAGTGGAAAAAGCAGATGGACCTTGTTCATTCCATTTGGATGGACATACAAAACAGCATGACACCAAACCTAAGGAGGATATTCCTAGCGTGTAGTATAAGCATTATGATTGCTTTTTCTTCATTATGGATATATAGATACTATACAGAGCAATGCGAAGCGGTGGTAGAGAACATTGAATATTACCAATTGGAAACAACAGTAAAAGAGCAATTTTTATCTTCTCATACATATGAGTTGATTTCATCCTTATTGCTGCATGAATATTGGGTAGATGATATATATCAAAGTATAAATAGAGAACCTTTAATCATAACGAGTAGTTCTCATCATGATGATGCATTAGATCTTACTCTGGTTGGAACCAGTCAGTCCTTTTTATCTTGGTATAATATGGTACAACAGAAGATAAAGTATTGTCATATACAGATTATGTCCATTGATACAAAAGGAAATAGTATATTTTTTACATGCAAGGTTACGCCATTAGTGATGTAAAGAAAATGAACATACAATAATGAGTAATAATTCTCATTATTGTATGTTCATTTTTGTTTTTATGCCAATTTTATAGTAAAATAAATTTTAACGTAAGAATAAGGGGCAATAGTAACATGATAGTAAAACGAAATATTATTCTCATTGGGTCCATGGGAAGTGGAAAAAGCCATTTTGGACGTAATCTGGCAGATTTAAAAGGATGGCAATTCGTGGATACCGATCGAGTATTGGAAGGTCGTTTTGGGTTGCCCATTGCAGAAATTTATAAAAAGATTGGCGAAAAAGCATTTCGTCGTGCTGAATTAGAGGTTCTAAAAAAAGTTTCCCTATATCACGAGGCGGTTATTAGTGTAGGTGGAAATTTTCCTATAGAGCATAGAACGCTTAGATCGCTTAAGAAATTTTCTTTTATTATAGGTATACGAGCGGCACAATACCGAATTGTAAGCCGCGTCAATCGTCGTGTGGGCAAACGACCAACGATGGATTATACCAATGTTTCTGCCTTTGTTCATAATATGATTCAGGCATGGAAGCCAGTATATAAACAATGTGATTATGTATTGGATACGACTAATGGACGTACCTATGATTTTATGAAAGCAATTGAGCGTCAATTGGATACTATAGGTGTTCAATTTAAGGCGCGAAGACAACCCAAAACAACTGAAATTATGTCTAAAGACATACAAGCTGAACCAAAGCAGCAGAAGGGACATAGACATGAAAAAAATAGCATTACTAACAAGCGGCGGAGACGCACCAGGAATGAACGCAGCCATTCGCGCCATCACAAGAAAAGCAATTCATGAGGGCCTTAGCGTATATGGTATAGAACGAGGATTTGAGGGCATTATTAATAGTGAAATAAGACCCTTACACGCTCGTGATGTGGGCGGTATTATTACCACTGGCGGTACAATTCTTAGAACGGCTCGCTATCCAGAGTTTAAAAATTTAGATGTGCAGCAACGAGCCTATCGAATATTACAAGATTTTGGTATCGATCATTTAATCGTTATTGGCGGTGATGGATCACAAGCTGGTGCAGAGGCTCTGATGCGGCTCGGTCAATCTACGATAACCATTCCTTGTACCATAGATAACGATATGAATGGTACTCAATATACGATTGGTTTTGACACCGCACTTAATACTGTAGTTGATGCGGTAGGACGTATTCGGGATACATCAAACTCTCATGAACGAGTGGCTATAATCGAAGTTATGGGGCGCCATGCGGGACACATTGCATTACAAGCTGGGTTGGCGAGTGGTGCAGAGCTTGTATTAGTACCTGAATACCCAATGCCATTAGATGAGGTATGTGAACATATTAATAAGACTCATCAGTTAGGTAAAGAATATAGTATTATACTCGTTGCTGAAGGGGCCTACTCTAGTGGTGAGGTTAAAGAGTATATTAAACAACATACATACTTTGATCCGAGTTTAACAGTTCTAGGCTATTTACAACGCGGTGGTGCACCATCTGCATTAGATGCTATTTTAGCTGCTCGTATGAGTGAGTTGGCAGTGGATTGCTTAGTACGTGGAGAACATAATTGTATTACTGGGTATGTTGATGGTCAGATTCGAGCTATACCCTATGAAAACGCTAAAACAATGAAGTTTGGCATTGATAAAAGTCAGTATGAATTAATCTCTATATTGAGTCATTAAAATGAATTCGTAAAATTATATTGTATAATCGGTAAAATTCTAGTACAATATGGTAAATAATAATGAAATGACTCATTTATTAAGGAGTATATATGAAAGAATTATTTCAGAAGCACCGTAAACGTATTATTGGTGGTGTTATTGCTATCTGTTTATTAGGTGGTGGTGGCTATTATTATGTTCATACAAATGATAGTGCACAGACCCAGCAGAAATATACAACCGGCAAGGTTGAAAAGGGCGATGTAAAGACTAGTATTAGTGCTACGGGTACTATTAACCCTGTTAATTATGTCGATGTATCCACAAATGTGGCTGGTAAACTTGAAAAAGTATTGGTCAAGGAAAATGATCATGTTACGCAAGGTCAAGTGATCGCCTATATTGATACACGACAATTACAAGCTCAGGTCGATAATGCAAAGGCTGCTCTTGATAAAGCACGCTTAGATATGAATCGCTATAAAGCGCTAATCGATCAAAATGCTGTAGCAGCGCAAACTTATGATGATGCTGTGACTGCATATGAACAAGCTCAGTCAACTTATGATAGAGTATCTGCTGATTTAAATGATGCTACTATCACTGCTCCTATGTCGGGTACCGTAGTAGGGACACCTCTTAAGGCCGGGCAAACGATTAGTACAGGCATTTCGACACAAATGATCATTGCGACCATAGCGGATTTATCTGATTTAGAAATTTATTTGACAGTTGATGAAACTGATATTGGCAATGTAAAAAATGGCTCTAAGGTAGAATTTACTGTTGACTCTAAGCCAGGTCAAACTTTCACAGGCTATGTATCTGAAATTGCAAAAGGTACTAAAGGGAATATGGGTGTTACAAGTAATAGCGTAGTGTATTATACTGTGAAAGTATCGATTCCAGCTGATATTTCCTCGAATTTCTTGCCATCTATGACCGCACGTGCCACAATCTTTGGCGATGATATTAAGAATACCCTTGTTGTACCATTAACAGCGGTACGTACTGATAAACAAGGTGAATATGTATATGTTATCAAAGATGGTCAACCTGTTAGAACTGCTGTATCTACAGGTGTAACGGGTGATACAAATGTTCAAATCTTAAGCGGCGTTTCCGAAGGTGATGAAATTATTGTTAGTGGTGATGTAACGGGCCCTAAGAATAACTCTCATGGACCATTTTAAGCGTAGGTGAACTATGAATCAGTCAGTTATTGATATTCAAGGTATTACAAAGACCTATGTAAATGGTAAGTTAACGGTTCCCGTTCTACATGGTATAGATTTACAGGTACAAAAAGGTGATTTCGTGTCTATCATGGGCCCTTCTGGTTCTGGTAAGTCTACCTTTATGAACATTTTAGGTTGCTTAGATAGACCTACATCGGGATCCTATCGCTTGAATGGGAATGAAGTTGCTAATCTCAGTGATGATGAGTTAGCATACGTACGTAACAAAGAAATTGGCTTTGTGTTTCAAAGTTTCAATCTATTAACAAAATTAACGGCTATTGAAAATGTGGCTTTGCCCATGGTGTATGCAGGCATCGATAAAAAAACACGTACTACTCGTGCAGAGGCTTTGCTTACATCTGTAGGCTTGGGTGACCGTATGGATCATTTACCGGCAGAACTATCCGGTGGCCAACGTCAACGTGTGGCGATTGCCCGTGCATTGGCCAATGACCCCGCTATCATCATGGCTGATGAACCGACAGGGAATTTGGATTCGAAATCGACTATAGATGTTATGAATATCTTTAGAGGCCTCTATGACGAAGGCCGTACCATAATTCTTGTTACCCATGAACCTGAAATTGCAACCTATGCAAGTCGAAACGTTGTATTGCGTGATGGCTTAATTGTGGAGGATAAGAAAAATGTAAATATGACTCCTGTTCAGGAGGTGACACATGTATAAAGAAAGTTTCTTAATGGCCTGGGCATCGTTGATTGCCAATAAAATGAGATCTATTTTAACGATGCTGGGTATTATTATTGGTGTAGCTGCTGTTATTGCCCTTGTGTCAATCGGTAATGGTGTTAAACAAGATATTCAGAATTCCATTTCTAGTTTAGGTTCCAATCTATTGATGGTTATGCCTGGTGCTCCACGTACACCGGGTGTGCGTCCATCACAGGGATCTATGAAATCTTTGAAGGTTTCTGATTATCAAGCTATTAGCAAATTAGATGGCGTCAAGGCAGCAAGTCCATATACAGCTAATTCTTATGTAACTATATACCAAAGTAAGAACTGGACTACTACTGTTAGTGGTGTAAGTAGTAACTTTCAAGATGTAAATAATTGGACCATGGCTGAAGGTCGATTTATCTCTAGCAAGAATGTAGAAAATCGTGAACGGGTAGCTGTTGTGGGACAAACCGTAGTTAAGAACTTATTTGCTGGTGAGGACCCAGTGGGTAAGGAAATTCGTGTTAAAAATATTCCGTTCCGCGTTATCGGTGTTCTTAACAGTAAAGGGAATGGTACTATGGGGAATGACCAAGATGATACTATCTTCATTCCTTACACGACAGCTATGGAGCGGGTAGAAGGTGTCGATTACTTGCGTATGGTCTACGTTGTTGCTAATGATGATAACGGTATTGACCGTTTGCAATCGGATATAGAAAATCTATTGCGTGTACGTCATAGCATTAAGGACACAAACCTTGATGATTTCAACATTCAGAATATGAAATCGATTATGGAAACGATGGAGCAGACGACAGGAACCTTGACCTTGTTCTTAGGTGCTGTAGCTGCTATTTCTCTTGTTGTAGGTGGTATTGGGATTATGAATATCATGCTCGTTTCCGTTACCGAACGGACTCGTGAAATTGGTATTCGTAAGGCCTTAGGTGCTACATACTTTGTCATTGTTACACAATTCTTAATCGAAGCTGTTGTAATCAGTCTTATGGGCGGTCTCATAGGCATTGCTCTCGGTATAGGTGCGTCAAAACTGATAGGATTGGCATCTGGTATGAGTACAGTTATTTCGGTACCGACTATCGTGTTATCCTTTGCATTCTCCATGGCCATCGGTTTGGTATTCGGTATTTATCCTGCGCGAAAAGCGGCTAAATTGAATCCAATTGATGCGTTACACTATGAATAGTATTGGTAGATGCAGATATTTGGGAGATCTCACATTTATATAATGTAATAGACATATTCGCATACAGTGCGTTGCATGATACAATTAAGTATGATGTAACGCACTATTTTTAATTTAGTGAGGAAATTATGGCAACAACATTATTGGAATATTTTAATGAATTACGTACACAGAATCCTTTTTCCTGGGTAAAAGATTCTGAGGTGACAACTGTAGAACCTGGTCATGCAGAAATGACGTTACAAACAAATGAAACAGAGTACTGCAATTTTAGGGGCCATTTGCATGGTGCTGTTTGTATTGGATTTGCAGATAGCTTGATGGGAACGGCATGCTTTACACTAGGAAAATCGGTGAGTACCATTGATATTAATGGTAACTATTTGAAAGCTGTCAAAGGCGGAACAGTATTGCGTGGTGTAGCGAATGTGGAACACAGTGGTAAAACTACGATGGTGGCTACTGCGCGTATTTATAACGAGTTAGGTGAAGTGGTACATATAGCAAGAGGTACGTTTTTTGTGGTAGAAGAGCGTCCTTTACCGGATTTACCTTGGAGATTCATTGAAGAAGATGACCCAAATTTGGTATAATGAGGGTTGAACTTTGTAATTTAGGAGGACGGTTGTATGGAACAAGAATTACAACGCATTAAAGAAGAAGCCTTATCTGCTATTAAAAGCGCTTCTGATGAACAAGCGTTGCAAGACGTACGCGTAAAATATTTAGGTAAAAAAGGTGAAGTAACAGCATTGCTAAAAGGATTGGGTAAACTTTCCCCAGAGGAACGCCCTAAAATGGGGGCTCTTGTCAATGCAGTTCGTCAAGCATTAGAGGAAGAAATCGATGCATTGAAAACTTCTATGGAAGTAGCGGCTATGAACGCTCGCTTGGAAGAGGAAAAAATCGATATCACTCTACCTGGTAGAGCTCCCAAAACAGGACATATTCATCCGTTGACAACAGTAAACGAAATGATTGAAGATTTCTTCATGAAAATGGGCTATACCGTTGAAGAAGGTCCTGAAATCGAACAAGATCACTTTAACTTTGAGTGTCTTAATTTACCAAAAGATCATCCAGCACGCGATATGCAAGACTCTTTCTATATTACAGAAAATTTCTTGCTTAGAACTCATACATCTCCTGTACAAGCACGTACCATGCAACGTCATGAGCCGAATAGCCCGATTCGCATGATTGCGCCTGGTAAGGTGTATCGCTGGGACTATGATGCTACGCATTCACCAGTATTCCATCAAGTAGAAGGCTTGATTATTGATGAACACATTACGTTCGCTGATTTGAAAGGAACCATTGAAACATTCCTACGCCATATGTTTGGTGATGAAACAAAGGTACGTTTCCGTACAAGCTTCTTCCCATTCACAGAACCATCTGCAGAGGTAGATATCTCCTGTGTAATGTGTGGTGGTGAAGGCTGTCGTGTATGCTCTCATACAGGGTGGCTTGAAATCTTAGGTTGTGGTATGGTACATCCTCGTGTACTTGAGCTTAATGGCTATGATCCTAATAAGGTGAAAGGGTTTGCCTTTGGTATGGGCGTAGAGCGTATTGCTATGTTGTTATATGGTATTGGCGATTTACGTCTATTCTTTGAAGATGATATCCGTTTCTTGGAACAATTTTAGGAGGTAGAAATGAAAGCAAGCTTACAATGGATGAATGAATACGTACCTCTTGATCTAAATCGTCCTGCCCAAGAATTAGCGGATGAATTGACCCAAGCAGGTATTCCTGTAGAAGAAGTACTTTCTATGGATCCAGGTTTGAAAAAAATCTATACTGGTAAAATCGTAGAAATTACAAAACACCCAGATGCAGATAAATTACAAGTATGCCAAGTACAATGCTTATCTGAAGATGGGGAAGAAATTACTAAGCAAATCGTTACCGCTGCTACGAATGTGGCTGTTGGTCAAATCGTACCAGTTGCGTATCATAAATCTCGTTTGGCAGATGGTACAGAAATCAAAAAAGGTAAATTACGTGGTGTTGTATCCGAAGGCATGTTCTGCTCCGTTGCTGAATTCGGTATTTCCTCTGATTTGGTAAGACCAGAAGAAGCACAAGGCATCTATATTTTCCCTGAAGGTACACCGATTGGTTTAGATATTAAAGAAGCACTTATGCTTGATGATACTGTATATGAATTTGAATTAACAGCTAATCGTGCAGACTGCTTCTCTATGGTAGGTTTGTCCCGTGAATTCGGTATCATGACAAATCAAAAGGCTTTGTTCCCAGTTATTATGGTGAATGAAAATGGTGAGTCCATCGAAGGTAAAGCATCTGTAGCTATCGAAGCACATGATCTTTGCACGCGATTTACATCCCGTCTTGTTACGAATGTTACCATCGAACCATCTCCATTGTGGATGCAAAATCGTTTGCGTAACAGCGGCATTCGTCCTATCAACAATGTAGTGGACGTAACAAACTACGTTATGCTTGAATTAGGTCAACCAATGCATGCTTATGATTATGATTGTGTAGCGGACCATACCCTTATTGCACGTCGTGCAAAAGCTGGTGAAACACTTACTACACTAGACGGTAATGAACGTGAACTCAATGAGTCTATGCTTATCATTGCAGATACAAAGGGCCCAATCGGCGTAGCTGGCGTTATGGGTGGTCTTACTAGTGAAGTAACAGATAAAACTACGAACGTCTTGTTCGAAGCTGCTGTATTTAATGGACCATCTATTCGTCGTACATCCAAAGCATTAGGTATGCGTTCCGAAGCATCTGGTCGTTTTGAACGCGGTGTAAACCATAAATATACAGCATATGCTATCGATCGTGCTGCACAATTGTTACAACAAATCTGTCCTTCCTGTAAGGTAAGTGTTGGCGTTATTGATGTATATCCAGAACCAGTAGAACAACGCACTGTAACTTTCACAGCAGAACAAATCAATGACTATCTTGGCACTTCTATTGAAAAAGATAGAATGGTAGATATTTTAACGAAGCTCGAATTCGGCATTACAGAATCTGGCGATACTATTGAAGCACTCGTTCCAACATGGCGTGATGATGTAACTGGTATGCCTGATATTGCGGAAGAAGTGGCGCGTATCGTAAGCTATGATAATATTGCGCCTACAATTCCTGTAGCGATACTATCCTCCGGCGGTATGACACCTAAGAAAGCGTTAACAAAAGAAGTAACGCATTACTTAGCACATGCAGGTCTTAGCCAAATCATTACATTTAGTTTCATGCACAAAGATGGCCTTACGAATATGATGTTACCAGAAGGTGATAATCGTTATACGGCAATTCCAATCTTAAATCCTATTTCTGAAGAGTTCCCATATATGAGAACTACGTTGGTGCCAGCTGTTATTGAAGCAGCTAAACGCAATATTGCTCAACAAAATAAGGATTTGTGGTTATTTGAAACCGCTAATGTGTATGAACCAAAGGCATTGCCATTAACAGAAGTACCGCATGAACGCCCTATGGCATGTGGTATTATGATGGGGAAGGTTACAGAGGCCGCATGGAACCAAGCGCAACGCGACACTGATTTCTATGATGTAAAAGGCGTAGTTGACGGTTTACTAGCTAAATTAGGATTGACTCAATATGATATTCAACCATCTAGTGAAAGCTATTACCATCCAGGCGTTAGTGCACATTATACAGTCAATGGTGTAACGATTGCAAACTATGGTGAATTACATCCACAAGTGGTTAAAAACTTCGATTTGTCTGGTAAAGTATATATGTTTGAAATTGACTTGGAAGCTGTATTATCTATTATAGTACCGCCATTTAGATATCAATCATTCAGTAAATTCCCAGGTACAAGTCGTGACTTGGCTATTGTAGCACCAGTATCTGTTACAAGTGGTGACATTGTAGCCCTTATTAAGGAATATGGCGGAGAATACTTAGAATCCGTATCTATCTTCGATGTTTACGAAGGGGAACATATTGAAGCAGGCTATCGTAGCTTAGCTTATAATTTACAATTTAGATCGATGGAAGGCACATTAAATGATGAAGACATTGATGGTGCAATTCAAGCGATTATTGATGCATTAGCAACCAAAAATTGTAAATTACGATAAATCATCGTGAAAGGGTTTACCTTATGGTAAACCCTTTTATGTCTATCTATCCCCTGTTGTATAATAGAAGGTATAGGTAATGAGTCAGAAAGGATTTATTATGGAATTATTAGCACCAGCGGGTACGATGGAAAATTTTATGGCCGCCTTAGAATCGGGGGCAGATGCTATATATTTAGGGGGCAAGGTCTTTAATGCACGGGCTCATGCAGCCAATTTTGGTATTGATGAATTGCGTGAGGCTGTACGGTTAGCACATATTTTAGATGTGTCTGTGTATGTAACCGTTAATATTTTGATTGGCGATACGGAACTGAAGGACCTTGAACAGTATATTAAGGATTTAGATTCCATTGGTGTAGATGCAATCATCGTGCAGGACTTAGCTGTTGCAGAAATTGCAAAACGTGTTGCACCAAACATCCATCTTCATGGGAGTACACAAATGACGGCTGCTACACTTGATGCGGTTCGTTTTTATGAAAGCCTAGGCTTTACACGTGTTGTTTTGGCTCGTGAATTAAGTCTTAAGGAAATTCAACATATATGCAAACATTGTAAGGCAGAAATTGAAGTATTTGTACATGGTGCATTATGTGTATGCTACTCAGGTCAATGTTTGATGAGTTCTTTCATCGGTGGACGCAGTGGTAACCGAGGTGCTTGTGCACAACCTTGTCGCTTACCTTATGAATTATTGGATTCTAAGGGTGAAAGTGTGTTACCTAAACATGAAGCTTATTTGCTAAGTCCAAAGGACCTCAATTATAGTGAGCATATGAACGAACTCGTAGCGGCTGGTGTTACATCCTTTAAGGTAGAAGGTCGTATGAAAAAGGTATCCTATGTTCGTCAAGTGATAGGTACTTATAGAGAGATATTGGATGAGGCATCAATTCACGAAAATCAACGTAAAGCACTAGCCTCTGGATTTAATCGTGGATTTTCCACAGCCTATTTAGAAGATACGGTAGGTCGACAAATGATGACCGTAGTGGCGCCAAATCACCAGGGGAAGCCAATCGGCGAATCGTATACGAAAAAAGGGGAAGTTTACTTATCCTTAACAGAACCTATTGAACAAGGTTCATTAGTTAAAATATTACAATCTAATGGCAGTGTTACCTATTATACGGTAGATGACGAATGGACATGTGTATCCGATACGCTGTATAAAGGGCGACCTGCAGAGGGCTTAGCAGTAGGTCGATTATATTTAGCATCTACACCAAAGAATACAAAGTCACGAGGCTTACAAGAGTTTACCCGTAAATATGATATGTCTGTATATCTCAGTGTTGGTTCTAATGGTGAAACAAATTATACTGAATTAACTGCCATCCTAGACTCTGGTCTTAGTGTGACTGTTACAAATGAGTATGTGCCAGCTATTGCTAATAAAGTGCCCACATCGTTAGAGAAGGTAACAGAACAGTTAGGTCGGTTGGGTAATACGTTATTTAGGCTTTCTTATGTAGATATTCCTGATGGCCCTTATATGTGGCCTGCTAGCGTTCTTAATGCACTACGTCGTGATGCCGTAACTGCATTAGAAACAGCGTTAATTACACATCATGTAGAATCATGGCAAGCATTGCAAGTAACAGGCGATGTAGATTATGATTTCAAGGCGCAACACGAGTTATCCTATGATACTTGTCCTATGATTTCAGCTCGTGTCGATGAAATAGAAGGTGTGAAAGCAGCAATTTCTGGTGGAGCACAGAAAATCGTTTTTGGTGGTGATAGACTGAGTCGTACACCATATGCGTTATCTATATATGATGAGGTGGCCCGTTTATGTGCTCAATCTGATGTGATTTGCACCTTTGCTACACCACGAGTTGTGAAAGATGATGAAGTAGAAGCATATAAACATACATTAGAGGCAATCGTACAGGCTCATCCAGATAGTATTTCCATTCACGTGCCACAAGCATTATTATGGCTCCGTGAATTAGGATATACAGGTGCCATTGAGGCTGATACAGGCCTTAATATTTTCAATACACCTACATTACATTTCTGGGAACAGTTACATATGAGTTGTGTAAATCCATCGCAAGAGTTGACCTTAAAACAAATTACGGAACTAGCTAAACATAGCCACGTTCCTATTGAGACGATGATACATGGCTATACGGAAATGATGATTTCCGAATATTGTGCTATTGCAAGTTTTGTTGGCACAGGTAGTAAAGTAAATTGTCCTATGCCATGTGTTAAGGAATCGTATTCGTTAAAGGATAGAAAAGGTGAAATATTCCCAATTCGTACGGATCCATACTGTCGTATGCACATCATGAATAGTCATGAAATGGATATGCGAGCCTATGTACCTATGTTATTACAAAAAGGAATTTCCATATTACGCGTAGATGGTCGTCATATGAAACCAAGTTATGTGAAAGATATTGTATCCCAATATGTTGGCATAGCAAAGGGTACGATGGAGGCACCACCTAAGAAAATAGATTCCCAAGGCGAATCTATTACACGGGGACATTATTTTAGAGGTATTTTATAGAACGAGGTAGTACATTGTTTAATGAAGATGTATTAGATTTTATAAAAATTAAAGAAGAGTTGGCTAATCATTGTAGCTCTATTATTGCTAAAGAAATGGCTTTAGCATTGGAACCTATGACGAATCGAGAAAAGATTCAAGAGGCTTTAGATGAAACAGCAGAAGCACTGCGCTCTTGGCAAACAGAAATCGAGCAACCTTTAGGGGGGACTCGAGATATACGTGAATCTTGTAAAAAGAGTCGTAAGGATTTTGTGCTTTCACGAGAGGCCATATGGGATGTATATATAACTATAGGCGCCTACAAGCGTATGGTGAAGTTCTTTAGAGCGAAATATATAGAATATCCATTATTGTCCTTATGGATGCAAGACATGCCGAATATGGATCGTGTAGAACAACGGTTAAAACGTGTATTTGATGAAAAAGGGGAACTGCTCGATACAGCATCTCCTAAATTGGCGAGCCTACGGAATACGATTAGTAAGACGCGGGATCGTATCAAACACGATATTCAAGCCATATTGCATGACAAGGATAATCAGAAATATTTCCAAGAAGCGATTATTACGCAACGCAACAATCGTTATGTAATTCCTGTTAAGCAAGAATATCGCCAATATTTTGATGGTTTAATTCACGACCGATCTGCAACAGGGCAAACATTATATATTGAACCGATGCGACTTGTAGAGCTAAACAATGATTTGCAAGAAGCTTTAATTGGTGAGGAGCAAGAGGTATTACGCATTTATAAGGAACTTTCAGCTCTTATAAAACAACATAGTAATGATCTGATGGATGCCTGTGAAAAGGTATCCCATATTGAATTTGTCTATGGTAAAGCAAAACTCGCTATGGCCCAAAAGGCAGTACAAGCCACATTGAGCGAAGGGCGTGACGTCAATTTGATGCGTGCTCGCCATCCGTTGATTCCTGCCAATACAGTTGTACCTACAGATATTCGTTTGGGTACGGATTATCGAATTTTATTGATTACTGGCTCTAACACGGGTGGTAAAACGGTGTCATTAAAAACACTTGGCTTATTATCCCTTATGAACCAAAGCGGTTTATTTATTCCTGCTGATCACGGTTCTATATTGCCGATTTTTCACAATATTTTTGCAGACATTGGGGATGAACAAAGCATTGAAGCTAGCTTGTCTACATTCTCTGCACACATGACACAAGTGATTTCTATTATTAAACATTGTGGTCCTAATGATCTTGTGCTACTCGATGAACTCGGCTCCGGCACAGATCCGGAGGAAGGTAGTGCTTTAGCTGTATCCATACTTGAATTCTTCCGCCAAAAAGGAACACTTATGATGGTAAGTACTCACTATAATGAGCTTAAAAACTATGCATACCATACAGAAGGAATCGAAAACGGCCATG
>NZ_CAUSQT010000013.1:0-38230 GCF_963534045.1 uncultured Veillonella sp.
TTGGTACACCATATGTAAAAGGTCGCTATACAGAGAAAAATAGCGTATGTTACGTCAATAACGGATCTGGACACTGGTTCCCTATTCGTATTAACTGTCCGAGAGAAATTACAGTCATTACGTTCTTTGATGGGGTAGCTTAGGTAGTGGCTTTGCTATATTAATAGCTATAATATTTAAGCAATTTTAGATGATTAAAGTTCATAATAAAACGAGGTATTGTATTTGGAATACGATACCTCGTTTTATTATATGAAGTTATATAAGAGTTGTGATATATTAGAAATGAACTTTTAATAATGTTGAGTGCAGAAGCGAGTGTGTTAACAGATGATTCCGTTGTCTATTTATAAAATTGGGGTTCCTGTAGGTTTATTTGCTTATTATATATTTAGGTTGTTCAGGATTTATATTTTAAAAAGTAATATGGAGTTGAAATTTCCAACTCTATATACTCTTTTTTTAGGCTTAGGGATTCCGGCAAGTCTTTTTCTCATAGTGCAAACATTTTTTATTCCTGATTTAGTTGATTACCTTAGTTTACTCTATGTAAATGTAGGTATTTTATTTATTGTTGAAATTATTTCAACATTCAAACTTAAATCCTCAAAAAGCTATTCTAATGCAAAGGTTTTTCGGTATTATTTATATTTCATGACAGCCATATTATTGTGGATGATATTTAATTGAATGATTGACTAGATCGAAGCGTTCGCTATTGTAGATCTATTTTATAGGTGTAGATTAATGTATAGTAAATTTTTTATCTACAGAGTTATTATATGTGCCATTCCAATTATTCTTATTGATATAGCGCTTATTTGCTCAATAATAACTGGTGGATACGAAGGGAATTTAAAAGCAACAATAATAGTGGTAATACTATTCCATATACTTTTATATATACTTGCTCGTAAACAAGTAAAGCTATTAATGCAAGCATTTAAGCAAAATGGATTTAAAGAGATTAATAATCTATTCAATATGAAGTATGTTTTTCTAATCATATTTTTTATGGTATTAATAGCTATAAAACTTATGAGATATTAGAGCTAAAGTTTTAAGGTTGGTGTGAGAATATGTTTTTAAAAATCTATAATTATTTTGTGCGAGGCTTAGTACTTTTTTTACTTATATGTATTCCATATAGTCTTGTCACAAACCCAGAGTTGATTGAAGATGAAGTGGACTTTTATTTCTTTGTTATCGCATATGTCATAATACTTTTGTTCTATGTGGTATGGAACTATATTTATAACTACTTAAGACGTAAAAGAGGTTAGCATTTGTGCATATACATTTACCATTAGTTTTAGAAGCTATCATTTTTTCGTGGATTGCTTTATATTGGCTTATTTATAAAATCTTATTAAGGAAAAAGCTTTCACCATTATTAGTATCTTTAATTGCTAATTCTGATTATGGTTTTATGAAAGTTCTTTCCTGGTCGGCAATTATTACATACCCGGTTATGCTGTTTAGCATGCTTTATTTCTTAGATTACATCGCTGTGCCAATTGTATTGGTGTGGTTCCTGCAACCTGTTTTTGTGTTAGCTGTATTATTAAAACAGCCACTTCATAGTCGCTATTATGAATGGGCTAGAAAAAAACAGATGTATGTAGTTCTTTTTATGTTTGCTTACATAATGTCTGCGCTAATTTTGTTAAAAGTTAATAAGCTAATATAAGATTAAAGATAGAAAGCCCCGATACGAAACCGTATCGGGGCTTTTTCCGTTCATTTGAGGTATGAGAGGATGTTATAGATATGTCAAAGAGATGTGAGAGGTTTATTTCATGCGAACTGCTTCAGCGAATTCGTCTTCGGTCATGAGTTTTTCTTCCAAGATGATTTCTTTGATAGAGCAACCGCGTTTGTATGCTTCTTTTACGACCTTAGCACTCTTATCGTAGCCGATGTATGGTGTTAAGGATGTAGCAATCATAAGGGATTGTTCTACGAAGAATTTAAGTTTTTCAGGTACGAATTCTACGCCGTCGATGCAGTGTGTAGTGAAGGAATTCATCGCATCTGCAAGGAGGCGACAGCTTTCAACAAAATCATAGATCATGATAGGCATGTACACATTCAATTGGAATGCGCCGCTGCCTGCACAAAGCGTCATGGTTGTATTGATACCGAATACTTGGGCACATACCATAGCAAGAGCTTCGCATTGGGTAGGGTTAACCTTACCTGGCATGATGGAGGAGCCCGGTTCGTTTTCAGGAAGATGCCATTCGCCATAGCCACAGCGAGGGCCAGAGCCTAAGAAACGTACGTCGTTAGCGATTTTGAATAGTGTAGTAGCCAATGTGTTAAGTGCACCGTGGGCCATCATGAACGCATCTTTCAAGGATAGGCCTTGGAATTTATTATTCTTAACGCGGAATGGAGCGCCTGTTACCTCTGGCAATACGGTTTCCATAACGTCTAGATATCCCTTAGGTGTGTTCACACCTGTACCAACGGCAGTGCCGCCAAGGGCAACGTCGAGTAGATAATCAGCGTTTTGAAGGAGCATAGTTTTTGCAGTTTTTAGGCCGTCCACAAAGGCGCTAATTTCTTGATCTACCATGATGAAAGTAGCATCTTGTAGGTGAGTACGACCAACCTTTTGCAAGCCTTTACCTTTTTCTTGCAATTTTTCAAAGGATACAATAAGGCCGTCCAATGCAGGAATTACGCGTTTTGTAATTTCAAAGTACCCGCAGATATGCATTGCTGTTGGGAATGTATCATTTGTACTTTGGCCACGGTTTACATCGTCGTTAGGATGAAGTGGATTAGATTCATCTAACTGTTTAGCCCGGTGAGCGATAACTTCGTTCACATTCATGTTTGTTTGTGTGCCAGAACCTGTTTGGAATACGGTCAATGGGAATTCATCATCCCATTTGCCATCTACGATTTCATCTACTACTTGAGCGATGAGTTTCGCTTTTTCCTCAGTTACTGCGCCACATTTTGCATTGGTTAAAGCACATGCTTTTTTGACAAGCGCAAGCGCTTTGATTTGTTCAATAGGGATGCGGTGGTCACCGATCTTAAAGTTATTGAACGAGCGTTGCGTTTGAGGTCCGTAAATTCGTCTAGCGTCGACTTCGACTGGTCCCATTGAATCATATTCAATTCTTGTTTCCATAATGTTTACAACCTCCTTAAAAGACATGCCGACCTTATCGTCGGTTCCTCTCTATTATATACAGAAAAACGGAGAAATATAATAGAAAATGATAATAAATACCAATTAGATATAATGCGTGTATGGCTATTACCTTTATACATATTTGATTTATATCTATAAATTTGTGTATACATAGCACATATATGGTTATATTTATTGTCAACATCGCTTTAACACGATAAAATGAATATAGCTTATAGTTAGTTTTATTTAATTTATAAGAGGAGGTAAGTACTTATGAAACATGATTTTATGAGCCATGACCTTCACTTGCCGGAACTTACGTTGCGTGGGATGTTATTAGGTGCATTGATCACTCTAATATTTACGGCATCTAACGTATACTTAGGTTTGAAGGTCGGTTTGACATTCTCGTCATCCATCCCGGCAGCCATTATCTCAATGGCAATTTTACGTTTCTTCAAGGATTCTAACGTTCTTGAAAACAACATGGTACAAACGCAAGCATCTGCAGCTGGTACCTTATCTGCAATTATTTTTATCTTGCCAGGTCTTTTAATGCTTGGTTATTGGCAAGGGTTCCCATTCTGGCAAACATTCTTGATTTGCGCATGCGGTGGTTCCCTCGGTGTGTTATTCACCATTCCATTGCGCCGTGCCATGGTAGTGAACAGTGACCTACCATATCCAGAAGGCCGTGCAGCAGCCGAAATCTTGAAGGTCGGATCTCATAATGGTGGTGAAGTTGCTAAATCTGGTTCAGGTATGACAGACATCGTTTCCGGTGGTGCTGTAGCTGGTATCATCAGCCTTTGCGCTAACGGCTTCAAAGTTCTTGGAGATAGTATGAGCTTCTGGCTTCCAGTAGGTAGCAAAGGGGTTACTCAAATTCCATTGGGCTTCTCCACAGCGTTGTTAGGTGCTGGTTACCTTATCGGTATCGCATCTGGTATCGCTATCCTCGTTGGTGTTCTCATCGCGTGGGCTGGCTTTGTACCTTACTTGACTAATGTATTTGCTCCAGATGGTGGTGCAACTGCAAAATTTGCTATGGGTATCTGGAAATCTAAAGTTCGCTTTATTGGTGCTGGTGCTATCGGTATCGCAGCGATTTGGACATTGATTACCTTGATTAAACCTATCATCGAAGGTATGAAAATTTCCGTTAAATCCATGAACAGCAGTGCTGCTGAACGCGAAACACATCGCATGGATACAGATATGAGCACAAAATCTGTATTGATCGTATTTGCCATCATCCTTATTGGTTTGGTTGTTACGTTCTGGGATTTCGTATCCGCTGTACCTATCAGTGCAGGCTTGATGTGGACACTCGTTGTAGTAGGTGTTATCGTGGCCTTGTTAATCGGCTTCTTCGTAGCTGCAGCTTGTGGTTACATGGCAGGTCTTATCGGTACATCTGCATCTCCAATCTCCGGTATTGGTATCTTGGCAACTATTATTTCTTCCCTAGTGGTATACTTCATCGCTTCTGAAAATAATTTGTTTGCTACCGAAGCAGGCGTTCAATTCGCTACAGCTATGGCTATCTTCATGACATCCGTAGTTATCGCCATTGCATCTATCTCTAACGATAACTTGCAAGACTTGAAAACTGGTCAACTCGTTGGTGCTACACCTTGGCGTCAACAAATTGCATTGTTACTTGGTTCCGTAGCCGGTGCTATTGCGATTGCTCCAGTTCTTAACTTGTTATACCAAGCATATGGTTTCACAGGTGCGTTGCCTCGTGCTGAAATGGATCCAAATGCAGCATTATCTGCTCCACAAGCAACATTGATGACTACAATCGCTCAAGGTATTTTCAATGCTAGTATGGATTGGAATTACATCTTGATCGGCGTTGGTGTTGGCGTAGTAGCAATCATTGTTAACTTGATTCTTAAGAGCACAACTGCTTCCTTAACATTGCCTCCATTGGCTGTTGGTATGGGTATCTACTTGCCTCCAACATTGGAAGTACCTCTTATTGTCGGTTCTTTCTTGAGCTATTTCGTAGGTCGTTACCTCATCGCTCGTGCTAAAATGCGTGCTGGTGAATTGGCTGAATACGATGTAGAACAATCTAATCGTCGTGGCGTTCTATTTGCGTCTGGCTTGATTGTTGGTGAAAGCTTGATTGGTGTAATTATAGCTGTTATTATTGTATTGTCAGTTACAACTGGTGGTGGTGAATCTCCACTTGAATTAGTTGGTCCTGAATTTGAAAGTACAGCTAGTTGGTTAGGTCTACTTGCTTTCATCTTCGCTGCACTCTATCTAGTTCGTCGTGTTGTAACTCACAAATTTGATAAAGCAGAAGCTCTCGCTATGAAAGCAGAGCAAGAACAAGCAAAGTAAGAGGTTAACCATGAAATTAAAACAGACTGTTCTCATCATGATGGCTGCCGCATTGCCACTCACATCTATGGCAGCCGCTAGTGAAACGATTCCTGTAACAAAGGATACTGGTGCTGTAGTAGCACAAAATAATCGTCACGATGTGACATATCGTCTCTCTAGCACGGCTACGCCAGAGCAAAACAAAAAATTACGTTCCGTAGCGAATAAAACTGATCGTGGTACTATCGAAGTGGTAGCGCCAAATGCAGATCGTTATATGGATCGTAAAGAGGTAGGCGTATCTCCTGTAGATGCGACTACAGATCATTTGAATCTCGTATTCCCAGAGGTTAAATCTGTTAGCCCTATCGTTGAAAAAGCCATTAATACAACGATTAAGAAATACGTGTCCAAGGTTCAAAATGACACTCAAAAATTGAATGAAAAAGAATCCAATAAAACGAATGTCATCATGTACTATGATGTAAAAACGGATAAAAATGGTATCTTTAGCGTTTTGATTCACACCTATACAATGCGTGATGGTGATGCAAATGGTGTAAATTATGTAAAAGGCTTTACATTCAATACTACAACAGGTCGTCAATTATCCTTGTATGACCTTGGTGGTTTGAATAAGAAGGAACTCGTTAATGCTATCAATAATAATCAACAAGTGAAGGATGCAGTTGGTGCGAATGCTACATTCGACAAAATGCCATCTGAATTCTACACAACTGAAGATTATTCGGTAGTGATGATTCTTCAACAAGATGTGGATACAATCCATAGTGCTGGTACCGTGTATGTACCAGTTGGCAATTTGCGCGACCGTCAAAATGATGTGACCAAATAACAAAACTAACTATATGTGTCTGTATTGTTAAACAATGCAAGGTGCGTAGCACCAAAAAGGGTACACAGACTGTTTTATGTGGTATAGAACTTAATACTTACTAGAAAGCCCCTCCGCGATGTGCGGAGGGGCTTTTGTGTGTATTGTTCTATATGAAGAATAGGGGGATAGGACAAAAAAGACAGCCCCGAAGGACTGCCTAATTGATTATTTTGTTGGTTTTAATGGTAATGGGAATTGGATTGTCGTAGTCGGAATTTCCTCAGGCGGTGTTTGAACAATTACCTTCTTACCAAATTTCTTTTTAAATGCCTTTACTGTTCCAGGTTGTACAGAATCAGCCGTAATAACTAATACAGATGCATCATCTGTTGGTAAAATACTAATGATTTTACCTTGAGGTTCTTTATTTTGATAAAGCGCCAATGCATCGGATTGGAGGTCTTCTAATTGGGCTTGTGTCAATTTGCCTTGGCTTACAATTAATGCATTATCGAGTTGCGGATCGTGAGCGTCAGTTAGTGCTGTATGAACTGTATCAAAGTGTTTTTTGTCCACTACAGAAACGTGCAATTTACCTTCCTTCCAGAAGAGAGCACCGTCGTTTCTAAATTGTGTGAAGTCTTGACCATAGTGAAGGGCGTGGCTGATGACAGTGGATGTTTTTCGTTCCACTTGTTGACGGTAGAGCGCATTGTGGAATGCCAATGCTTGTGGTGTTTGAGTCATACGGTAGGAAATTTCAGCCGCCTCTGCACGGGTTACGTATTTTTCTGGGTTAAACATCGTGCCTGGTGCATAGTTGGTAAATCCTAAGTATGCTAATTCACGCACTGCGTCTTGTGCCCAAGAGGCTACGAATTTTTGGTCCCCATACGCTACTTGATCGAGTACAGTAGGGTCATCTGTTGTATAGCCTAGATAATGTAGGTAGTTATCTGCTACCACAGCAAATTCTTGGCGGGACATATATTTTTCAGGTTTATATGTAGTGTCGCCATAGCCAGAGATGATATTTTTGCGCGCTACTGATTCAATAGCGAGGGCAGACCAACGGTCGGATGTAATATCTTTAAAGTGACTAGAGATGAACGCTGCTTGGCCATCATCGGTAATGTTGTTGAATAGGGAGGCCACTTCTTCCCGTGTCATTGGTTGATTAGGACGGAATGTGCCATCCGCATAGCCTTTCATCAATTTAGCCTTTGCTACGGCACTAATTGATTTAGAAGCCCAAAAATCACTTGGTACATCGGAGAAGATGTATGGTCGCACATCCTGGATATCCTTTGGAGACGTAACAACGCCGGAGCGAAGTTGTTGATTAACAACAGTATTAGTAGGTACAGCAGTTTTGTCTTGTGCAGTCGTTGTTGTATCTTGAACTGTTGCCGTTGTTGTTACAGTATGTTGCGCTGGGGTAGCGCTTGGTGTTTGTGCCGGTGTAGCGGCAAATGCCATACCGGATGTAGTAAGTAAAGCGGACAGGATGAGAGCCCGTAATGTGTGTGTTGATACCTGTTGCATACATATCCTTCTTAATCATGTGGTAAATATATCAAAAACAGCGTTGGATAACGCTGTTTTTGAAGTCCCCTTAAGGACTAAAGTATATCGGAGTTTTGTCGCTATTAGCGTTTTACAGTCATTTTAACTTTGGAACCAAATACCTTGGAAATACCTTGTTGTGTTTCTTTGCTTGCAGTGCTAACTACAGCGTATAATTGATTGTTTTCAACGTCTGGGAATACGGCGATAATATTGCCACCTTTTTCGTTTTTGCTGTAGTAGTTACGGAAATTAGATTCGATAACATCGTATTCAGTTTGGCTGTATTGAGATGGTTCAACTACTACATAGTTGTTGATAGTAGCATTGCCTTGGCTTGCCAAATTAGCTTTTACTGTATCCAAATCGGAATTGGATTTCAAAGCCACATGCAATTGATTGTCTCTCCAGTACATAACACCATAGTCTTGGAACGCTTCTGGTGTTTTATATGTTTTGTTGAGTTGAGTGAATACATTGTTTTCCAATGTTTCTTGTTGTTTTTGATCAAGTGGTTTTAATGTGCTGCGACGTACAGGTCGAACGATGCGTGGAGATTGTTCTGCTTTAGACTCAGAAATCTTGTCAGATTTTTTAGCCTTAGCTTCTTTTTCTACCTTTTTCGCATCAGCATCAACTTTTTTAGCATCAGATTTCACAGCAGCATCAGCTTTTTTTGCATCTGCCTTTGCAGCAGTATCTACTTTCTTAGCATCCGCTTTTACGTCTTTAGCGACTTCTTTTTCAACGGTTTTAGTTTTGTTTTCAACCTTTTCAGCGTCTTGCTTTGCATCTTCTTTAATAGCGGTAGCCTTGCTAGTAGTAGGGGCTGTTTCACCGTTTAAGATGCGGTTTAAGATTGTTGCCGCTTGTGCGCGTGTTACAGGTTGTGTTGGGTTGAAAGCAGTTGTTGCACCGGATGCTACATAGCCGCGTTGTGCCATGTATTCGATATCCGCTACATATGCTTTGGAAATGCTAGCACTGTCTTTGAATGTAACCTTTTCGGATTTTACAGGTGCATCAGGTTTTATTTTCTTAACCAAATTAGCTGCGGAAGCAACGAATTCTTCACGGTCCATTGCTTTAGCAGGGGCAAATGTAGATTTTGTTGTACCTTCCATAACGCCAGCAGCACCAACTAATTTAATTGCTGTATTGGACCAACGATCACTTTCAACATCAGAATAGGAAACGCCATTTTCTTTTGTTACTAAGTCAGCAAGTTCTTGCTCGTTCATATTGTGTTGCAACACTTTGCCGTAAATGGCTGCTGCTTGTTCACGAGTAATGCTTTTACCAGGGCGGAATGTGTTATCTGCATAGCCGGATAAGTAGCCAGCCTCTGTCATTGCTTGGATAGCATCGCGAGCCCAGTTATCTTTTGTATCTGGGTATACGCCAGCTGGCAATGTTTCTTTAGCCTTTGCAGGAGCCTCAGATTTTTGTGTTGCTTTGGCAGTTGTTGTAGTTTTATCTGTAGTTGTAGTAGATTTAGCTGTTGCTACTGGTGTAGTTTTCGCAGCAGTTGTTTTTGCATGTGTTGTCTTAGCAGTTGTTTTTGCAGCAGTTGTAGTATGTGTAGATGCTTTTGCATTCGTTACAACTGGTGCTTTCGTAGTTGTTGTAGTTTCTGCATGAGCCATGCCGAATGTAGATCCTAGCGCCAATGTAATCGCTAGAGATAAGGACAATTTATTGAGTTTCATGAGAAAGCTCCTTTCAAATTACGTTTATATACATAAATTATAGCACTTTTATGAAATAACCACTACTATAAGAAAATGTAATATATAAGGATAAAAATTAGATGAATAATGGTGAAAGTTACACTTTCATTATAGCAAATGAGAATGGTGCAATTTTGGGACTAAAAAATATCTACTTGATAAACATTTGCAAATAAAGAAAACACGGGAGTTATAGAAAAAATTTATAAAGCAGTACGTGAGTGTGATAAAAATCAATTTTGATTATTACTTTTAGTCATAAGGATATGATTTATGCAACCCTAAATACGAATATAGCAATTGCTTGGACATTTATGGTGCCCTTATTTATAATTATATCGAAATGTTCTTTAAATATAACACTTTAAAGATCGTCAATTTATTGTATAGGCTGATAATTTGTGGAATTTTATCGACCTAAATGAATACATATCAAAAATTTTTTTGAGTTAAGTACTAGAAAAGTTGAGGACGAAAATATGAAAATTCATCTTTTCCAACAGTGTTTGATTGATATGTTCTACCCTCATGTTGGCATGGCTGGCGTAGAAGTACTTGAGAGACTAGGTTGCGACCTTGTAGTGCCTAAGAAACAAGTATGCTGTGGACAAATGTTCACAAACTCCGGTTACAATGATGCGGCTATGGATGCTATTAAGAATACAATCGAATGCTTCGAAAACGCTGACTATGTAGTCAGCATGTCTGGCTCCTGTGCCTTTGCTATTCGCGATGAATACCAACACTTCTTGGAAGGTCAACCTGAATGGCAACAACGGGCAGAAAAATTGAGCGGAAAAATTTATGAATTCACTGAATTCATTACCGATGTATTGGGTGTAGAAGATGTTGGTGCACGCTTTGACGAAACTGTTACATACCATACATCTTGCCACGTAACTCGCTTGATGGGTGTAAAAGAACCACCTTTCAAACTCCTTCGCAATGTAAAAGACCTTAAGTTGATCGAATTACCTCGTGCAGACCGTTGCTGCGGTTTCGGCGGTACATTCTCCGTTAAAAACCCAGAAATCAGCGAAGTAATGACACGCGAAAAAGCTTTGGAAATCGCTAGCACTGGTGCTAACGTAATTTCCGGTTCCGACCAAGCTTGCTTGATGAATATTGCAGGTATGCTTGACCGTCTTCATAAAGATGGTGAAATCGATCGCCGTATCAAAGTAATGCATATTGCTGAAATCTTAAACTGCCGCTAAGGAGGAGACGACATGGCACTTATATATGACAATCGCCCCTATAAAACACGTATAAAAGAATGTTTGGCTGATGATTTCAAAGTTGCAGCTATCAAAAAAGCACAAGACGTGTTTTATGATAAACGTAATACAGTAGTTGCGGACGTTCCTGAATGGTTAGATTTCCGCGCAGAAGCAGCTAAACTTCGTGATCACGTTCTTAACAATTTGGATTACTATGTAAACCAATTCGCTGAAAACGCTGAAAAAGCTGGTTCTAAAGTTCACTTTGCATTCGATGATAAAGAAGCGACTCAAATCGCTTTGGATATCCTTCGTGAACGCGAAGCCAAAATGATCGTTAAATCCAAAACTATCTTAACTGAAGAAATTGGTTTGAACGAAGTTCTTGAAGAAGCTGGTATCGAAGTAAACGAAACTGACTTGGCGGAATTCATTTTGCAAACAGCAGTGAGCCCACCATCTCACATCGTAGTACCAGGCCTTCACTTTGAACGTAATAAAATCCGCGAAATTTTCGCTGAAAAATTAGGTTATACAGGTACTGAAAACCCTACTGAAATGACTCACTTCGTACGTGGTTATGTACGTGAACGTTTCTTGAAAGCTGACGTAGGTGTTAATGGTTGTAACTTTGCGGTTGCTGCATCCGGTACTTGTACTATCGTTTCCAACGAAGGTAACGGTCGTATGTCTAGTTCCATTCCTAAGACTCAAGTAATCTTCTTGGGTACAGAACGTATTGTTCCTGACTTCAAAGCTCTTGACGTAATGATGGAAATGTTGAACCGCTCTGCAGTAGGTGCTAAAATTTCCAACTACTTCTCCATGATGACTGGCCCTGCTCGCGCTGGTGAAGCTGATGGTCCTGAAGAAACTCACATCATCATCATCGACAACGGTCGTTCCGGTATCTTGGGTGGTACATTCCAAGAAATGTTTCGTTGTATCCGTTGTGGTGCATGTATGAATATCTGCCCTGTATACCGTCACGTCTCTGGTCACGGTTATGGCTCCGTATATCCAGGTCCAATGGGTGCTGTATTGACTCCATTGTTCAAAGGTTACGACGTAGCAGGTGATCTTCCATATGCTTCCACATTGTGCGGTGCATGTACAGAAAACTGTCCAGTAGCTATTCCATTGCATGAATTATTGATGGAACACCGTCATATTATGGCTGACATCGAAAAAACTCGTCCGAAAGCAGAAGAAGCAATCTTCACTGCAGCGGCTAAGATGTTTGGTAACTCTACATTATTCGACCTTGGTACAAAAGCTGGCGCTATTGGCATGAACTTGATTAGTAACAAAGAAGGCAATATGCCTACATGGACTCAAGCTATTCCAGTTATGAACGGCTGGACTAAATCTAAAGAAATGGGTACATTGAAGTTCAAGAAATTCCGTGACTTATATGCTGAACATGAAAAGAACAAGAAGAAGGAGAAAAAATAATGGATGAAGCTAAACGTAAACAATTTATTGCACGTTTATCTCGTGCATTAGGCCGTGATCAAGAAATGTGCCCTGCTTATGTAGAGGATTTTGATTACAGCCATGGTCCTCAAGAAACTATGTTCAAAGATTTGAATCAAGATCAAATTTTGACAATGTTTAAGGAACAATGTCAACGTGTTGGTACAAAATTCGTTGAAACTACACCTGATAAATTAGGTGAAACAATTTTGGCAGCTATCGAAGACTGGGGCAATGGTAAGATTGTATTCCCAAGCACTTCTGAAGTAGACGAATATAAATTAAAAGAATTATTCGAACAAGATGCAGCTAATAATGGCGGCACTCGTACATACTTCCAATGGGATCCAGCTAAAGGCCGTGAAGAATGTATCTCCAACACTGCCAATGCAGATATCGGTATTACATTCCCATACTGCGGTATTGCTGAAACAGCTACTGTAGTACAAGCATCTGGTGAAGAATCTGGCCGTGCTATCAGCTTGTTGCCTACAACACATATTGCTGTATTGTACACTGATACAATCAATCCACGTATGACTCAAACAATGGAACATTTGTCTGAACGTTATCATAACGATCCATCCAAATTCCCTACAAATATCTGCTTGATTTCTGGTCCATCCCGTACAGCTGATATTGAGTTGGTTACTGTAGATGGTGCTCATGGTCCTATCCAAGTAACTTACGTTTTGGTTAAGCGCTAATACATTAACTACGTATAGCTATAACTGAATCACTTTAAAGGTGATCTTCCTTAGGAAGGTCACCTTTTTTATATGTGTTGATTTCTATTATGGTGTAGAGCTCTCTTAGAACTGTATAGGCTCCTGTAGAGCGATGGAAATTAACATGTTTATGGAGCTTGCGGATTCTGCATAGATAAACTCATAAAATTCGTATTGTTTTACTTGTAAAATTTTCGATATATGCTATACTTAGTTCATAACCCATTATTATGATATGAATTAAAGAGGTGTATTATGAATATTCCATTCTTTACAGATTACCTCATGTTAAGCAATCCACTAAGTATTGGTATTATCGCAGTGTTTGTACTTGCCTTAATCGGTATTTATGTGTTGCAACGCAAGGGCACATCCTTTGGTAATCTTGTTATTATTGGCACTATTGTTGGTGCCGTATTAGGCATAGCAATTCAAGTTATTGCTGGTTTTCCTGATGATCCGTCTAAGGTGGTCTACATCAAGGAAAGTACGAAGTGGTTCTCCCTTGTGGGTGGTGGGTTCATCGACTTAATCCGCATGCTTGTTATTCCTATCGTATTTATCTCCATTGTCCATGTTATTTTACACATGGAGGCAGGGGCTAATCTTAAGAAGTTAGTAGTTGCCATGGTGTCTACTAACCTCGGCATGGTGGCTGTAGCCGCTATCGTAGGCCTTATTCTCGGTAATGCTTTTGGATTAGGTCAAGGTTTTGATATCGTTGAGTCCGGTAAAAAAATCCGTGAAATTAAACCGATGGTGGATACATTCCGCGCTTTGATTCCTAGCAATCCTATTCAAGCTGCTGCAGAAACAAATGTTATTGGCATCGTAGTATTTGCCATTATCTTGGGCAGCGTAGCCCGTCTCTTAAAACAAACGGGCACTAATAACATGGAAATCTTTACAAAGTTATTTGATGAGCTTCATCAATTGATTTCCTGGGTTGCCGATTTCATTATTGGCCTTATGCCATACGGCGTAGTTGCTTTATTGGCATCTACATTGGCGACACGTGGCTTGCAAGCTATCCTCGATATGGGACTTTTCGTAGTATTGCTTTACGTAGGTCTTTTGATTATGTTCGTCGTTCAAGCTATCTTAATTGCTAGCTTTGGTTACAACCCGATTACATACTTTAAAAAAGCGAAGGCTCCATTGTTGTTGGCCTTCACATCCCGTTCCTCTATGGGCGTATTGCCATTGACTGTTGAAACATTGACAAAACGTCTTGGCGTAAATGCTACAACTGCTAATACAGTAGCATCCTTTGGTACTACTGCAGGCATGCAAGGTTGTGCCGGCGTATTCCCCGCTCTTGTGGTAGTTTACATTTCTAATGTAGCGGGTATTCCATTTGACTTGACAATGTACATCATGAGCGTTATCGTTATCGCTGTTGGTTCCGTTGGTATTGCAGGCGTTCCTGGTACGGCTACAATGGCTGCATCCGTATCCCTTAGTGGTACTGGTCTTGGTGCATACTTTACATCCATCAGCCCGATCCTTGCTATCGATCCATTAATCGACATGGGACGTACATGCTTGAACGTATCCGGTTCCTTAACAAATGCACTTGTGGTAGATAAAATTATGGGTACCATTGATAAAGATGCGTATAACAATCCTACACAAGGTGAGGAATAATAGTTAAATAATCATATTGATTGTGAAAGCAGCAGACATTAAGTCTGCTGCTTTTTGTGTAGTTGGACTATGTGTTGTAGTAGAATGCATAGATTGTAATGCAATTGAATTTATACCCTTCTTCGGTGCAATCGAAAATAATTATTATTACATTTTGTAATATCATAATACAAATATTTATATATATAATTGTGACTATGGATACGTTTTCAAGTATTACATAAGCGTATAATGTACATATAAAAGTTTCTATATATGCTTAATAAATATAAGCCAAGAGGTAGTACTATGATTACAGAAGAAGTAAAAGAACGTTTAATTGCAGATTATCCAAAGTTTGAAGATATGACACGCAAGTTTTATAAGAAAGAGATATCTATTGCGGACTATAAGGGCCAGTCCGGCGCATATGGTAGCTACGCCGAACGTGGTGCGGCTACGGGCATGAGCCGTTGGCGTTTTAATTGTGGTCGCATCAAACAAGAACAAATTCGGTTCTTAGCAGATACTATCCGCAAGTACAATCTTACACATATTCATTTCACAACCGGTCAATGCTTACAAATGCATGGACTCGATGGGGAAACTATTTTACAGCTCTTCAAGGAATGTTATGAACATGGCATTTATAATCGCGGTGCAGGTGGCGATAATCCAAATGTAGTAGCCAGTATCTTACGCGGCATTGATCCTCGCGAGACCTTTGACATTTCACCATATGCGGCAGCCATTAGCGAATTTCTTATGGAGCAAATGTTTTATATCAAGATTCCCCGTAAATTTAAGATGGGTATCGATAATGGATTTGATAGCACACCACATGCTACCTTTAAGGATCTGGGATTCAATTTAACAAAACATCATACCTTTGATGTATATGCGTGTGGTGGTATTGGTCCTAATCCTCGCATCGGTATTCCCGTAGCTCGTGATGTGCAACCTGAGGATGTTTTGTATCATGTGAAAGCTATGCTCATGGTATTTGCAAACCATGGTAACTTTAAAAATCGCGGCAAAGCACGTACCCGTTATATGCCTGCAGAAATGGGGGGCGCGGAAGCTTTCATCAAAACCTATGAAGAAACATTGGCAATGGTGAAAGAGGTTGAAAAATTGACCATTAATCCTGCTGATTATGCTTATGAAATTACGAAGACGGGCAAGCGCGATGATTCGGTAGAAAATCATCGTATTCATCGTCAAAAACAAGAAGGTCTGTACTTTGTAGAATACCACCCAGTTGGTGGCGATGCGAACGTTGAACATATATTGGCGGCCCTTGATTATGCGGTTACACTAGACCAAGTGGAGGCTCGTATTGCACCGGATGAAGCCTTGTTTTTCATCAATTTGACAGCTGATGAAGCTAGAAAAATTGCGGAATTAACAGATGATAGCGCACGCGATGATTTTCGTCGTTCTGTATCCTGTGTGGGCTCTACAGTCTGCCAAATCGGTATGCAAGATTCTAATGGCTTGCTAAAGGCTATCTTTGATCATCTTGAAGAAAAAGGTATCGATACGAAAAAATTACCGAGAGTACATATTTCTGGCTGTCCACATTCTTGTGGGACTCATCAAATTGGGGAAATCGGCTTTCACGGCGCTGTAAAACTCGTAGATAAGAAACCACAACCTGCTTTCATTATCGTAGATGGCGGTTCAGAACATATGGGCTCTGAAAGCTTTGGTAAAATGGCTGGGAATATTGTCGCTGCAGATATTCCCGCGTTTATGGCGGCATTAGCCAATATTCTTAATGAGGCACCAGAAGCGGATTTTGGTTCTTGGCGATTGACTCATAAGGCCCAATATATGGACTTAATTAAATCCTTCGAATAGAAATGATATGACTAGATAACACATATGTTTATGCGTAAAGATTAACTCATTAACATATGTGTTATATTTTTTTGTTATCCTACGAATTGATTTTATATGGTATAATAGGCTTTATAGTATGTGTTTGGAGGTTTATTACTATGTTATTTACCGTGAATACAGAAGTCTGTACTCGTTGTGGTCTATGCGTAGCCGATTGTCCAACAGGCCTTCTTGTTATGACTGATGATGGTCCTAAAACAGGTAAGGGTGGTTGTATTTCCTGTGGTCATTGTGTTGCAGTATGCCCTACGCTTGCTCTAGATAGCGACCTAACACCGCGTGCTGAACAAGTGGATATTACAAAAGAAACTAAATTTACACCGGAACAAGCAGAGCTATTTTTACGCAGCCGTCGTTCCATTCGTAATTATCAAAATAAACCAGTTCCTGCTGAATTGATTCGCAAGGTATTGAATGTGGCTCGTATGGCGCCAACTGCGACAAATACGCAAGGAATTTCATATATCGTAATTCGTGATAAACAAAAATTACGCCGCATTGCAGATCTCGTTCTTGAGTGGATGCATTTAGCGGCAAAAACTGTGCCCATTATGCGTCTTTATGCTCGTGCAGCACAAGCTGAAGTGGATAAGGGTAAGGAATACATCTTGCGCGATGCGCCTGCGTTAGTAGTGGCTATCGGATCTAAAAAGGATATTCATCGTACTCACGATAGTGGTCATTCTTGCTTGTCTTATGCAGAGTTGTATGCACCAACATTAGGATTAGGTACTTGTTGGGCAGGCTTCTTTGAACATGCTGGGGAAGCAGAATATGAACCATTATTGGACCTATTAGGTGTACCTGAGGATAAAATCATTGCAGGTGGTATCTTAATGGGCTATCCAAAGGTTCGTTACCGCAATATTGTGGAACGCCAACCATTGGACGTTACATTCGACACTGAAGAATAAACGTGATTGATACTAAAGAATAAAATAAAAGCGATACTCTAACATTGATTAGGGTATCGCTTTTTGGCATTATAAATAAAAGAACCGGCCTCTAATTTGATAGAGGTCGGTTCTTGTTTATCTAGTTTGCAGAGGTAATGCTACCTTTGAAAGTATCGTTGATGAATTGTTTGATTGCATCAGATTTGTAGATATCTGCAATTTTTTTGTAAGTTTCGTTGTCTTTATCTTGGTCGCGTACAGCAAGGATCATAACAGCCAATGGTTCGTCTTTAGGTTCTAAGAAGAAACCTTGTTTTTCAACGTTAAGGCCCGCGCTTTGAACATAGTTCATAGGAATAGCAGCTACTACTACATCATCAAGGCTACGAGGCAATTGAGCTGCTTCGAGTTCTTGGATTTGAAGGTTTTTAGGATTAGATGTAATATCTGCTACTGTTGCTTTAAAGCCAACGCCGTCTTTCAATGTAATGAGACCCGCTTTAGCAAGTAATGCAAGACCACGACCACCGTTTGTTGGATCGTTAGGAATAGCTACGATAGCGCCATTTGGTACATCTTGTGCACTATGTACAGAGTTACTATACAATCCCATAGGCATTAAAATCGTTTTGCCAATAGCTACAAGGTCGGAACCATTTTGTTTGTTAAAGTTTTCCATAAATGGAACGTGTTGGTATGCGTTGAGTTGGATATCTCCATCAGCCAATGCTTTGTCTGGTGTTACATAATCGGAGAATTCCACAACCTTAAGGTTAATACCTTGCTTTTGAGCCTCTTTCGCAACTGCTTCTGCTACTTGAGCATGAGGGCCTGCAGTAGCACCAATTTTAATTTCCTTTGGTGTCTGACTAGATTGATTTGTATTTGTGCCACAGCCTGCGATGGCGAATGCTAAAACGCCAACGAGAAGAGGGGCAATAAATTTTTTTAATTTCATGTGAACATCCCTTTCTATATACATATAATGAATATATCCTATCACGTGAATGGGGTTTTGTATATAGAGCAAAATATACTGGTTATCTATAGATTAAAACTATGGCTTTCAAATAGTTGTAAAAATGGGTTATTAATATATATCTAAAAAAATCGAAATATGATATAATACATATAAGTTTTATACAATTAAAGTGGTGGAATAGAAATATAATACTTAGGAGGTCTTTATGTTTAACTTTGATTTTTATAACCCTACACATATCGTATTTGGTAAAGACCGTTTAGATGAATTAGATGCATTGGTTCCAAAGGATGCAAAGGTGCTTATTACCTATGGTGGTGGCTCTGCAGTGCGCAGTGGTCTTATTGACCGCATTGTAAAGGCACTTGGTAATCGTAAGGTAGAACAATTCGGTGGTATTGAGCCAAACCCATCTCTTGAGACCTGTGAACGTGCGGTAGCTTTTATTAAAGAACATGGCGTAGATTTCGTCCTCGCTGTAGGCGGCGGTTCTGTAGTTGATGCCACAAAACTTATCGTTATGGGCGCTACTTATGATGGCCCTGTAATTGAGGTTATGAAAGCAGGTGTACCAGAGGTTCCGGTGGAAATGGTACCAAATCCATTACCATTTGGTACAGTTATGACATTACCTGCCACTGGTTCTGAAATGAACAATGGTGCTGTTATTACCTATGGTGATGGTAAATACCCTGTATTCAGTAGCTTAGTATTCCCTAAGTTCTCCATGCTCGATCCTACGTTGACTTTCACATTGCCTGAAAAACAAGTCAAGAACGGCGTCATCGATACTTTCGTACATACGACAGAGCAATATTTAACATACCCGGTGGCAGGCCGTATTCAAGATCGTTTCAGCGAAGGCATTTTGAAAACTATGATTGAAATCGGCAAAGAAACGGTAGAAAATCCAGAAAACTACGACATTCGTGCTAACCACGTGTGGGCCTCTACCTTAGCATTAAATGGTCTAATCGGTGCCGGTGTACCACAAGACTGGGCCACACATCTTATCGGTCATGAATTGACTGCTGCATATCATCTTGACCATGGGATTACATTAGCTATCGTATTGCCTGCAATATTAGAAGTGAAAAAAGCAGACAAGCTTGAAAAATTGGCACAATATGCTACACGTGTATGGCATATTACAGAAGGTACAACAGAAGAAAAAGCAGATAAGGCTATCGCTAAAACACGTGAATTCTTCGAGTCCCTTGGCGTATCTACGCATTTGAAAGATTATGGTCTTGGTGAAGAAGCAATTGATAAAATTGTGAAACAATTGGAAGACCATGGCATGACAGAACTTGGTGAAAAAGGTGATATAACACCAAAAGTGGCTCGCGAAATTTTAACGCGTGCCTTATAATTAGTAGAATAGTGTATATATTAGAAAAGACACCTGGTAGGTGTCTTTTCTTTGTACATTGTATGGAGAATATAATGGCATTATATACATTTTATGAATATCATAATCTAGTGTAAATGAAAGAAGGCGATATATTAATGGAACAATTACATAAAGGGCGTCAAGCTTTTAGTTATGCTTTTCCTATTATGGTTCCTATGGGCATAAGCTTCTTTTTCATAGGCTTAGGATTTGGTTTATATGCTACGAGCCAAGGGTTCCCTTGGTGGATACCACCTGTTTTGGCAGCAACTATTTTTGCAGGATCTATGGAGTTTGTAACGATAGGTATGTTGATGGCTGGATTTGATCCTATTAATGCCTTTGTTTTAACCATGTTCGTTAATGGTCGTCATTTTTTCTACGGTTTATCTGCGCTACAACGATATGTTCATATGGGGTGGAAGTGGTTTCCTACCGTTGCTTGGATGTGTGATGAAAGCTTTGCTATCAACATGTCTACTAGATTACCGGATGATGTGGATAAAAAATGGTTTTACTTCCACGTGTCTTGGCTTAACTATGTATTCTGGGTATTTAGTACCTTTGTAGGTGGTCTATTTGGTAATCTATTGACTACTGTAGATTTACGAGGCATTGATTTCGTGTTACAAGGGTTATTTATTGTGGTATTTCTTGAAATGCTACTTAATGCAAAGAATAATAAGATTCGAGCCTTTGGTGTAGCTGGTGCAGCTATGGCGGTAGCCATGCTCTTATTGGTGGGGAAATCTCTCTTTATGCTTCTATCTATGAGCTGTATGCTGGTAGTTTGCTATATTGCGTACAAATGGGGAGGTGTGCGCCTTGACTAATATAGAAATGGTAATGACCGTTGCTATCGTAGTAGCAGGTACATTATTGACTCGCTTTGGAGCGTTCCTCATATTCCCACCTGGAAAAAAAGCGCCAGATTTTGTACTCTTTTTAGGCAAAGCATTACCCGCTGCCGTTATGGGTATGCTCGTCGTATATACCTTTAAGGAAACCGTCGTCTTAGCATATCCATATGGTATCCCTGAATTGATAGCATTACTGGTTACAGTAGGATTACATCTATGGAAACGGAACATGCTCGTATCCATTGCCGTAGGTACTATAGTGTATATGCTTATCGTACAAAATATTTAATATTACTCCCGAATCAAAGAGCGTTTTTGGAAAAGAGGATAGACTGATTACTGGATTTGAGCGGATTTTAATTTATAAAATTAGTTAGAGTAAACATGAATCCTCGCATTCTTATTGTGCTGAGAGTATTATGTTAATGAAATATCCCCTTCGTCAAACGACTTTGGCCCTGCGAAGCCCGCAGGGCGAAGTCAGACCCGGCCGGTGGAGGCTTGACGAAGGGGATATTTCATTTATGTATGTTGCTAGAGATAAGAATGCGAGGATTCATAAACTATAACTATTTTAGTTGTAAAATCCGCTCAAGCCCCGCAGCAGTATGATGATTTTCCAAAAACGCTCTTTGATCAAGTAGCTCCATGAGATCCATATCTGTAATGGATAATTTGAAGTCAAAGACGTCAAAGTTAGACTTCATATGCTCTAAGCTTGTTGCTTTTGGCAATGGAATGATGCCTCGTTGGATATGCCAACGCATGATGATTTGATGCTTCGTTTTTCCATATTTTTCAGCCAAGCTTTTGATGATAGGGTGGTCAAATATAGGTTGACGATCGCGTGTGAATGGGGACCATGCCATGCCTACTACTTGATGTTTTCTCATCAATTGAATAAGGGATTGACGTTGGTTGAATGGGTGGCATTCGATTTGGTTGACTACAGGCTTTACATTGCAGTGGTACAGCAAGTCGATTAAGCGGTCTTCGTAGAAATTAGACAGACCCAAACCGCGCAGCACGTTTTGGTCGTATAATTCCTCCATGGCGCGCCAGGAGCCGTAGTAATCACCTATTGGTTGGTGAATAAGCATGATATCTATATAATTAGTATTTAACTTCTTTAGAGAACTTTCAACAGCACGCATCGTAGCATCGTAACCGGCATTGGTATGCCAAATTTTAGTGGTTACAATGATGTCGGACCGATTAATACCAGATGCACTCATGCCCTTGCCGACGGCTTCTTCGTTATCATAATAAGCTGCCGTATCGAGTAAACGGTATCCAGCCTGTAAGGCATTCGTTACAGCTTGCTCCGTTTCCTCCGACGTTCCTGTTTTGTAGGTGCCAAATCCGATAGATGGCACAAAGCTACCATTATTTAAAATTCTAAAATCCATACGTTCTTCCATGAGAAACCTCCATATGTATACTTGTTTAGGAATATTATATCAGATATTATTTCTGCCTAGTAATATCTAATCATATAGGGAATTAGCTTTCATACAATTCTTATTGATTTTGTGATATACTAAGGTATTGATAAAAATCAATACAATGGATAGAGATAAGGTGAAAGTATGAACAAATTTCGACTTGGTGCTGTAATGGTACTATTGGTCATTGTTGTATGTGCGATTGCAGGTTGTGGTACATCTACGGTATCCGTTGCCGATGTTACTTATAAAGATATGCCGTTACAAATTCATAATGAAGCGAATGTAACAGCTCTTAATAAGTCCACTATTACGCCCGCTGTATCAGGTGCGGCTACGTATGCTGTGAAGATAGGCGATAAGGTAACACAGGGTCAAGTGGTGGCGACAATTGATACGTCGGCATTGCAACAACAATTAGCGTCCTTACAAGGTCAGCTTAGTGCGGCCCAATCCTATACGCCTGCTGTTGAAACAACAACGACAACGACGGCGCCTACGGTTAGCAGTGCACAACTTGAAAGTGCACGTCAGATGCGCGAGGCTGGCAATATTACAGAAAAGGAATATAATCGTATTCTAGAACGGTCTCGACCTCAAACTGTGACAACCACAACTGGTGGTGGCGGTGGTGGCAACGGTGCTAGTGTTGCTGCTATTGAGGCACAAATTGCTCAGGTGTCCGCACAAATAGCTGCCGCTAATATTACGGCTCCTATAGCTGGTGTGGTGACTGCTATTTACAATGAAGATCGTCAAATGGCGATTGCAGACCGTCCATTTATGTTGATACAACAAGAGACGCCTATGGTAGCATCCTTGAGTATTCCTCGTGATGCGGCTATGAAATTAGCTAGCCCAGAGGCAAAATCAAGCATTAAAGTGTCTTTACATGTTGGTGATTCAGATATTCCAGGTGAGTTGACCTATATAGATACAAATCAGCCTGAAAATGTACCAAGTGTACTAGTTAAGGCTACTTTCAACAATGAAAAAGGAGCTATTAAGGCCGGTGAATTTTATAGTTTGTCCATCGAATCTAGTGCTCAAGCTAAGATGCTCGTTGTTCCTGCTGCGGCAGTACGTGAAAATCAAGATGGTAAATATGTATATGTATTAACCGCTGATAATACAGTAGACGTACGTGTCGTTGAAGTAGGGGATGAACAAGATGGGTATGTGTCCATCATGACAGGCCTCAATGAAGGCGAACAAGTTATTACAACCAAGGGAACCTTTGAATTAGGTGAAAAGGTGAAGGTTCAATAAGTATCTTATGTGTAGCTAGAAACTAGCAACCATGAATGTTGAAAAGGAGGAGATTATTATTTTAGAATTTAAACGTTTTGAATTAAGAGACAAACCATTAATCGATAAATATTTTGAACAACATCATTATGAAGCGTCGGATAATTGCTTTACTACATTGTATATGTGGCAAGAAGCCTATGGCATTCGTTGGGCTGAGGAAAATGGCGTATTGTACATCCAAGGTGGTGGTAAGCGCGATCCATTCCTATTACCTCCATTTGCTGGTAAGGATGCGAAGTTCCTCGATGGTTTATTGCGTGCAAAAGAATGGTTTGTAGAAAATAAATTACCATTCATTTTCAAAGGTGTTAGCAAGGTTGTGAAAGAACGGATGGAGGAACTATGCCCAGGCCGTTACGTATTCACACCTGACCGTGATAACTACGAATATATTTATAAGTCTGAAGATCTTATCAATTTGTCTGGTAAGAAATTCCGTCAAAAGAAAAATCACTTGAATCAATTCCGTATGCAATATTCCAACTATGAATATGTGCCAATTACAGAAGACATCATTCCATTGTGTCGTGAGACAGCAGCGTCTTGGGTGGAAACTCATCACGAAGAAGGTATTGAAGATGAATTAGTGGCTATTAATTTACTCTTTGATCATTGGGATGTCTTGGGCTTAAAAGGCGGTGCTATTAAGTTGTTTGGTCGCGTAGAGGCTTTCAGTATCGGCGAATTAATGAATGATAGAATGGCTTTAATTCACATCGAAAAAGCCAATCCGGATATTCGCGGTTTGTATCAAGCAATTAATAATGAATTCATCCGCCATGAATTTAGCAATGTAGAGTTTATCAATCGTGAAGAAGATATGGGCTTGCCTGGTCTTCGTCAAGCGAAGGAATCTTATAATCCTGATCATTTCGCAGAAAAATATGATGCTGTATATGCTAATGAAGCAGATAATGCAACGGGCGGTAAATAATCAGGTCAATCTAATAACGAATATGAGAGTGGTACTATATGGTGCCACTCTTTTCCGTTATAATAAAGAGTAGAGTGTGTGAAATACATTCTACAATATGAAATATATAGCTCTAGAGCTATTTTGGATAGAAAGGAAATCGTATGGATTTTAGAATTGCTACATCACAAGATACGGCACAAGTAGAAGCGCTTTGGGCGTATTGCTTTGAACCAAAAGAAGATCCGTTCTTTCAATATTATTTTTCTAACTGTTATGAACCGGAGAATACTGTCGTAGGTATCCAAGAAGGTCAATTGCTCTCCACTGTTCATTTGCGTCAATATAACATCAATGTGCGTGGCGCTATCTTGCCTACTAGTTATATGGTTGGTGTTGCTACTCATCCAGCTGCACGTCGTGGTGGCGTAGGTGGTGCATTATTGTTGCACTCCTTAGAAGAATTGCGCCGTCGTGGTCAAGGCATTACCATTTTAATGCCTTCTAAAGCGGGATTTTACCAACAATATGGCTGGGATTTGTACGCTCATCAATGGGTACAGACCATGCCATTAGAGAGTTTGCGTCCTTTGACGGATAAAACCTTATCCTTTGGATTGCTAAATGATGTAGAGCAATGGACATTGCTTGATCCTGTTTACAAAGCCTATACGAAGGATTTATGTGGCTATGCGGAACGGGGTGAGAAGGAATGGAAACGTCTATTAGGCAGTTTCTTTGCTGAAGGTGTGAACATTGCGGTCGTGAAAAATGATGAAGGTCAAATCGAAGGTTACGCCGTATATCGTTTGGGGGCTCCTGAAATTCCAGTTACAGAATTTGTATACACAACACGTCGTGCTCAACGTGGTTTGCTTAATTATTTTTATAACCATCGTTCTCAAGGTGAAAGCATTCGTTGGAATGAAGGGTTGCATGATACGGGTTATAGATTTGTTCCTGATGGAAAAACAGGTCATACAACGATGCCGTATATGATGGCGCGTATCGTAGACGTAGAAACAGCGTTGACTACGGTACCTGTTAATCCAGAAGCCGTTATGATGCCAATTACCCTAAACATTAAGATTACCGATACATTATGCGATTGGAATAATGGTGTGTTTGCCCTTACCCTAGGTGAAAGCACTTTACCTAACGTAAAACGCGTTTCTGCTGAATCTGTGGATGAAATCGATATCACTATAGACATTGGCGGTCTAACAGTCTTGTTGATGGGGGCTGTATCAGCTAAAGATCTTGTGTTTGAAGGTAAATTACAAGGCGGATCTCATTGGATTGATTATCTAGATATGGTATATCCTAAACAAAATACATATATCAACGAATGGTGGTAATATGAGCTGGAGAACATATACAGTAAAAGAAGAGGTAGATACAACAGTATCTGCTTATGTAAAAGAGCGATTTTCTTTATCCTCTCGAAATGTGCAGATGATATTCCGTAAGAAACGGGTGAAGGTAAATAGCCGCGTTGCTCATTCTAAGCGTATGCTAAGAAAAGGGGATGTTATTACTATTGAGTTACCACAAGATAAGGATTATGGTGTAGAGGTTGAAAAAGGACCTATAGAGGTTCTCTATGAGGATGAACACACACTTGTGGTGTATAAGCCTCCATTTATGCTAGTTCATCCAGCAGGTCAAACGAAATATCATACATTGAGTAATCTGGTGGCTGGCTATTATGCTAAACGCGGCGAAGTTCATAAAATTCGGCCTGTTCATCGCTTGGATCGAGATACAACAGGTGTTATTATGTTTGGCAAAACCCGTGAGGCAGAACAATATTACACTAAACAGCTACAAGAAGGTCGAATTCATCGTGTCTATCGCGGTCTCGTAGAAGGAAAGATTACATCTAATGGTGTGGTGAATGAACCTATCGGTGTGGATCCGGTATTTGATAATCGCCGCTGTGTTGATGAATTTGGTCAAGATGCTGTAACCGAATATCATGTGATTGAATATGATGATGTACAATCGTTGTTAGAGTTTACATTGTTAACCGGACGAACTCATCAAATTCGCGTTCATATGGCTCATATTGGTCACCCTATCATTGGCGATGCCATGTATGGTATGCGGAATAAACCGTATACGAGACAGGCCTTACATGCCTATTCGTTGACATTTATACCCTATGGACAATCTGAATTGGTGACTGTTATCGCACCTGTACCATCTGATTTAGGTTGTGAACTACAAAATAAAAAGCTGCCCTAGGGCAGCTTTTTGCATAAGTGTATGGGTTTAACAACGAAAAAAGGACTCCTGCTGGAGTCCTTTTTCATGTAAGGGGAGTGTTAGTATTAACATCAAATGACCTATGTATTTAAACAAGTAGTAGGTTTGGGGTTAGTATTACTTGTCGGGAGATAAATACATTAAGTAATCAGGGAATATTTACTTATAATTATCATTTGATATGGCAATTATAAGTAAATACTATGAAGGTAAAATGAACTTCTAAAAAATATTTTATGAAATTTAGATGAAATGTAAAATTCGTTTATTAAATGTTGATAAATGCCATACTTCTTGATATGATAATAGAGGAGGATAATATCTTCTCTTTATTTTTTTTAGAAATATTTAAAAAAATCGTTCTAGTTATAAGACTTTTGTTGTTGGGTTAGAAAGGGGGCCACTATGAAGTTGCTTATAGCTTTGATGGCCTTTTTTTGCCTCATAACATATTCGAATACAGCACAAGCGACTGATTGGTATTATGTAAGTCCTGATGACAAAGGTAATCAATTGTTTATAGATAATGATAGTGTTCAAAAAAGCGATTATGATGCCGTTCTTTGGCTAAAAGTTAATGAACCAGGTGGCGATGAACTTCGCTATAAGGTATATATTAGCCGTTATAATCGGACCATGGAAATTCTAGAAGTAGATGCGTATATGCCAAACGGCACTCAATATGATAATGTTGATTATGATAAAGATCCTGAACCGATTGAAGGCAATACAAATGGCCAAGCCATCTATAGATTGTTATGGCAATAAATAGTTTGAATTTAATATTTTAGATATAAATTTAAAAAAATAAATATAAAAATACCTAGCTAGACAGCAACTAGCTAGGTATTTTTTGTGTGTAAATGTATTGTAAACACGCAGAGGTGTTACAGTCTTTGTAGATAGGTAAAATTTAAGATATCCACTAGTGATTGGAAACAACCGTTAGTTTATAGCTGAGCGGCTGTACGGGTTAATTCCAAATCATTAATCATTTGTAAATCGTCTTGAGGGGATCTACCGCCGGTTGTTAAATAACCGCCTACCATGATGCCATTAAGCCCGCCTTTTAGTGCGTACGATTGTAAATCGCGAAGATTTACTTCTCGACCGCCTGCAGTACGAATTAATGCATGAGGTAAAATGAAACGGAATACAGCGAAGGTACGTAAAATTTCCATCGGTTTTAACGCTTGGTTATGTTCGAATGGAGTACCCTTAATCGGATTTAATATGTTTAATGGGATGGAATCAATGTTAAGGCGTTTAAGTTCAAACGCCATTTCTACGCGTTGTTCGAGCGTTTCATTTAGACCTAAGATACCGCCAGAGCAAACGCGAATGCCAGCTTTTTTGGCATTTTTTATGGTAGACATCTTGTCCTCATAGGAATGTGTGGAGCAGATGTCAGGAAAATGACTTGGTGCTGTTTCGATATTGGAGTGATAGCGAGTAACACCAACTTCTTTTAATTGAAGGGCTTGTTCATAGGTTAACAAACCAAGAGAACAACAAATTTCTAAACCGATTTCTTCGCGAATTTCTTTTAATACGCGTAAGATTTGATTGAATTCATTAGGGTTGGAAGTGTTTCGACCACTTGTAACAATGGAGAAGCGGATTGCACCGGCTTCTTTTGCTTTTCTAGCAGCCTCTAAAATCGATTCATCATCCATAAATGGATATTCTTGAACGCCTGTATTGTGGTGTGCAGATTGTGCACAGAATTTACAGTTTTCAGGACACTTACCAGAACGAGCATTTACGATTGCGCAAATATCGACGGAATTGTCATTGAAATGTTGTTTTATTTTATCTGCCATAGCTAATAAAATCATGGTGTCTTCATCGGATGTATGGATTAAGTCGATTGCTTCTTCTTTAGTAATTTCGCCACCATGTAAAATGCGATTGGCAATGGTTAATATTTTTTCATAAGAACCCACTTGGGTTTCTTGCTCTACTGGAAGTGCCATTATAGCCTCCTTGTTATTGTTAACTTATAAAAACGAATATATTTACAATGTAATTGTAGTATTCTTGAATACTAATTGTCAACTATATAAATAAATTAGTTTACAATATGATATCTTATAAATTATATAGAAATTTATAGTATAATTAGATGTTAGTATTCTATAAGTTAGGAAAGGAGACAATATGCAACCCTTTCGTTTTATACATTGTGGAGACCTTCATTTAGGAGCTCCTTTTCAATATGCTATGGGGATGAGTCGGCATGTAGATCGTGCCGTCGCAGAAGCAACATACGAAGCTTTCAATAATATCATTGAAATCGCCGTGCGAGAACACGTTAATGCCGTTGTGATTAGTGGCGATGTTTATAATAGTGAAGATCATAATTTAGAGGCTCAGGTTCGATTTGTACGCGCCATGTATCGCTTGTGGGAGGCCCATATTCCCGTATATATGGTGCAAGGTAATCATGATCCTGCTGAAAGCTGGCGCGCTGGCTTATCTATGCCTGATAATGTACACGTGTTTTCGGATACTCAGGTACAACGATTTCCGTTGATAGTTAACAATATCGAAGTTGGTGGCGTTTACGGCATCAGCTGTGGCCATGGCAATGAACAAACTAATTTTGCTGCCCAATATAAAGCCTTTGAACGGGACGAATTTTCCCTTGCTATCATGCATGGGACTGTCGGATCTAGTGTGGGGAGCGAACATCATGATGTAACAGGGCCTTGTAATTTATCGGATATCATGCAAGGCGCCATGGACTATTGGGCATTAGGCCATATCCATAAATCACAGGTGCTTTCAGAAGACCCTATGGTCGTATATGCGGGCAATCCACAAGGATTACATCGCAAGGAATCCGGTGCTAAAGGATGCTATATGGTTCACGTATCACACAATGGACATTGTGAATTAGAATTTATTGAGACCAGTGCCATTCGTTTTGAAGATATTAAGATAGATATTGCAGGCATACAAACAGAACGTGAGTTACTAGAGTTATTGAGCCATAAAAAGCAGTCCTTGCGTAAGAAATATAATAAGAATACCTTGGTATCGGTTCATTTAGTAGGAACTGGTCCAATGCATCGCTTATGTGTAGATGAAGCGGTCCGCAAATTATGGTTGCGAGAATCACAGTCAGAGGAAAAGAGTAAATCTATTTTCGTTATGCCTTATCGTATGATTAATAAGACGAGATCTGCCGTGAACTTAGCGGAACGCCGCTTATTATCTGATATGGTAGGTGATTATTTACGTGCCTATGATGAAACCGTTACCGATGTTGAGGCGGTACGTCAAATCTTAGTTAGTCGTCCAGAGTCTAAACGACTTGGTAGTTATTTAGATTTGTTATCCGATGATGTATTGCAACGGGTTATGGAACGCAGTGAAATGGAAGGGGTTACGGTGTTAATGGGGGTTAACGATGAACATTAAACAGATTCGACTCGACTCATTTGGACCGTATGAAAACTGGACATTTAAATCCGGTCCTAACGGTGTACAGCTTGTATATGGCGCTAATGAAAGTGGCAAAACTTCTTTGTTAGAAGGCATGCGTTCTCTTTTGTTTGGCGGTAAACATAAAAAATATGGTTATGTAAGTGGATCTCTTGAACTCGACAAAGAAGGGGTTGCTTATCATTTAGGCCGACAAAATAAGAGCCTGGATTTTTACTCTCCTGGTGAGCCTAATATAAAAGAAGAGCCGAATCAATTGTGGTGGCATGGCCTTGATAAAAAGACGTATAATCGCATTTTCGCTCTTACCTTAGAGGACCTTCAAGGCGTAGATATACTCAATGAAGTAGATGTGCGAGCTAGATTCTTTGGCGCCGAAGGGGGCGAGCAGCTCGGTGGTGTAGTGAAAAGTATTGAAACCAATGCTAATGATTTACTTGTTGCATCTGCATCAGGTAAACGCCGCATCAATGTTTTGATAGATCAACTACAGGAAAACAAGGCTCGTTTATCTGCACTTGGTGAACATGAAACGCAGTATGTAGAACTACAACAGGCGTTGCATGCTTCCGAGGATACAGAAGCAGAAATTCAAAATCAAATCAAAGAATGGCAAGATTATCGTGAAGGCGTAGAGATGGTGCTTCGTGCATGGGATACGTATCGACGTAGCGAAGAGGCGCGTCGTCGTATGCAACAGTTTACATCTCCTGACACATTAGACCGCGATGCGTTTTTAAGTATCGATGAGGGCCTTCGTGAAGCGCGTCAAAATATGCAGCTGTGGCTTGATAAAGAAGAAGCATTAAAACCGGAAAATTTTGACCCTAATAGTCCGTTTACTACCTATGGTCAAGATATAGAGGATTTAATTCAACAAGGTGCGAAGTGGGAACAATTACGCCGCGAGTGTGAAGAAGGTGAAGCCTACATCGCTAAGGTTAAGGAACAACTTGATTTCTCAAGAGGTTTACAATCTTCGTGGCGCAAGGATGAGTCGGTCCCAACTGATGTGAATTGGTTTGAAGGAGAACGCTTATCTAAACGGCTCCGCACTGCAAAGGACCAATTATTATATTGGCAAAGCCAAGCACCGTCCTTGCAAAAAGAAACAAAAATCAGTGAAGATGGTGCATCCGCTAAACCTGGTGAAAATGGTCCGGTTAATGAGTGGGCTCACCAAGAGTTACAAGCGGTCATGTCTGATATAGCAGAGCTAGAGTCCCGCATAGGAGATAACGGTTCTGCTCGTATGGCCTCCATGCCGATTTGGTTGCAACGCATTGGCGGAATTGGTGCCGTTATTGGTGTATTGATGTCCTTAGCAGGCCTTATTGCGCTGGAATCTGTACTATATAGCATAGGTGGTATTATTCTATTAATACTGGGGCTAGGATTGTTCTGGTATGGATGGCGCCTTCGTCATGTAGATGATTCTGATATAGCGCGATGCATGCGTGAATTAGAACGATTACAACAACGTAAAGCGTATTTAGAAACACAATTAGATGTGCCTTTACCTGTGGCAACATCTGATGTACCGAACTTGGAAACCGCTGCTATTGAGCAACGTTACAATGATGAAGGTAAACAACTACAGGCTAATTATGAAAAAGCCTTGGCTGAATGGCAAGCGTGGATTCCTGAAGGGGCTGCCAAGAGCCTCGATGAAGATGATTTCTTTAGTATGAAGCATGAATATGACCAGTACTCTGAACAATTGCGGACCATTGAAGGTTATGAAAAACGATTGGATGAGCATAAGGAATCATTGCGCGTCATAGAGGACCAAGCCGTTACTTTGTGGTATAACCTTGGTGTTGAAGCACCTGTGTCTCCTACTGAGTTAAAACGTATTTATAATCAATATAAGAACTTTCAACAACAAATGATTCGTTGGGAGCAAAAAGAATCACAGCGTAAAAGCTATCGTATGGAGTATGATAATTGGCATCGCAAGGAAAAGGAACTTTTACTTGAACAAAAAGCATTGCTTGAAAAAAGTGGATTGTCCGGCGCCAATGAATATCGTCAAAAACTCATTGATGAAGATCAGTTTAAGCAATGGGAAACAATTTATAAGCAAAGCCAAGTACAGCTTGATTTGTTAACTCCAGATGGTGAAAATAAGGATTTGTTCTATCGCCGTTTACGTGAGGGTAATAAAGAGAATTGGACTGATGAATTAGCCCATGCAGATCAAGAGCTGAATGCGCGCAAAGATGCGATGGCTAACCTCTATGAGAAACGAGGACAAATCGTGGAAGCTATGCGTGCGTTGGGTTCAGATCAGGAGCAACGGGAAGCCATTCAGCAACGACAAGAGTTAGAATCTGAATTGGAATCTGCCTTGGAAGATTGGGCAACTCAAGTTGTCATCGCTCATTGTATGGAACGGGCACAACAATCATACGAAGAAGAGTCACAACCAAAGATGCTAGAATTAGCATCTCAGTATATTAAACGATTAACGAATGGTGCGTATACATTTGATATGTGGGGATTACAAGATGGTTTGGCCCTTTTGAATGAACGGGGTGAACGATTACCGATTAATCATTGGTCTAGTGGTTTAGCAGATCAGGTATATCTAGCATTGCGTTTAGCACTAGCAAAAGTCTTTTCATACCAAGTGGATGCATTGCCAATTATATTAGATGATATCCTAGTTCGATTTGATGAAGATCGCCAAAAGAGTGCGCTTGAGTTGTTAGCTGAACTTGGTGAACAGCAACAAATTTGGTTGTTTACGTGTCAGCAACAAGTGTATTATATGGGTCAAGCTATTACTGGCATAGATACGCATATACTCCAACGTGCATGATTTTTTATCATAAAAAATATAGAGAATATCTGACTTTGCATATTCATCACTTTTGGAGTACACTTTTAATATAAGCGCAAATATAAGCGCAATTTCTTAATATAAGGGTACGTATATAAATGTATGGGTGTGTTTTGTAGAAAGGGGTGGAAGTTTGAATACTGCTTATTTAGATATGATTCAGGGTAAGAACCCTGGCATAACACCGGTATGGTATATGCGCCAAGCAGGGCGTAGTCAGGCGGCTTATCGTAAGATAAAAGAAAAGTACACATTGTTTGAAATTACCAAGCAACCAGAGTTGTGTGCACAAGTGACAGAACTACCGGTTAAAGAATATGGCGTTGATGCGGCTATTCTATATAAGGATATTATGAGCCCTATGGTGGCTATTGGCGTGAATGTGGATATTAAACCCGGCGTAGGCCCTGTATTTGATACTCCAATTCACCGTATAGAAGATATTGAACGATTACACGCATTTGATGCAACAAAGGTAGAGTATATCGCCAAGACCATTGAGTTGTTGACTACCGAGGTGCTTGATGTACCGCTTATTGGATTCTGTGGCGCACCATTTACCATCGCATCCTACCTAATTGAAGGCGGTCCTACGAAAAGTTATAACAAGACTCGTGGAATGTTAATCAGCGAACCTGAAATTTGGAATGGACTAATGGGAAAATTAGCGGATATGTCCATTGAATATTTGACAATGCAAGCGCGTGCTGGTGCTAATGCTTTACAGATTTTTGATTCTTGGGTGGGCGCTGTTAATAGCACAGAATATGAACAAGCGATTTTCCCTCATATGAAACGTATTATTTCGACGGTAAAATCTAGATTCCCTAATTTGCCGCTTGCCATGAATGGTGTCGGTACAGACCATCTTGTTTCTACTTGGGCTAAATTGCCTCTCGATGTAATCGCTTTAGACTGGCGAAGCTCTCTTGGGGCAGCTAAGGATAGAGGTGTTACCCAAACAGTACAGGGGAACCTTGATCCTGCTTATTTATACGGGGATACAAAAACAATAGCCAAGATAGTAGATGAAATTTTAATGGATGGTGTTCGTCATGGTAAACATGTATTTAACTTAGGGCATGGTGTGTTCCCTGAGGCGGATCCAGCAAAATTGCATTGGTTGACAGACTATGTTCATGAAAAGAGCCGTGAATTATGGGCTCGTGAAAGCCGATAATATGAAGCCGGCTATACTGTTATTATCTTTTGGTACACCTCGTCAACCATCTGATTTATTACCCTATTTGACGAGTATTCGACGCGGAAAAATCCCGACGGAACGAGAATTGGAGGCCCTATCTGCTCGTTATGATGCCATCGGACAATGGGATAATAAGCTGTTGCAAACGATGGGGGAAGAGCAAAAGAAAACTCTTGCATCACTATTGAAGATAGACTCGATGTATTTGGCCTATCTTCATATGCCTAATAGTATGGAACAAGCTGTAGAATCTATAGCAGCTGCAGGGTATACCTCTATTTTATGCATTGTCACATCGCCGTTTTATTCTATGGTTGGAACGGGCGCATATGAACGGAAATTACATTCTATATTACGAGCGTATCCGAATATATCTTGTGAAATTATCAAATCTTGGTGGAATAGACCGCAGTTTTTTGAATACTGGTGTTCACAGTTGATGGCAGCGAATCCATTACAAGCTGATACAGCCTGTATTTTCTCTGCCCATAGTGTTCCTACTTCAACGGTTGGAAACTATGAAGATGAAGTGATATCTGCAGCAAACCAAATTGCGAAAAGAGTAGGCCTAAACCATTGGTATCAAGCGTGGCAAAGTGCGGCGCCCTATGGTGAATGGTTAGGTCCTACTATTGAAAGTGTCATTGAACAGGCTCTTCTAGATGGGGCAAAACGCATTGTATGTATCCCTTTTGGATTTGTTAGCGATCATGTAGAAATTTTGTATGACAATGATATTATTTGTCGTAACATCGTTGAGAACGCAGGGGCCACATATGAACGTTTGCCTATGCCTAATGGAAATCCCCTATTTATGGAGGCCATGGCAAAGGCTATACAAGAAAGGATTAATAAGTGAAGGTAACGATTGTTGGTGGTGGCCTTACGGGGCTTACTGCAGCCTATTATTTAGGTCATGCCAAACCAGATTGGCAGATACAATTATATGAACAGGCCCCTCGATTTGGCGGTAAAATTCAAACGCAACAAGTAGATGATTTTGTTGTTGAATTAGGACCGGATTCCTATTTGGGCCGCAAAACAGAAATGACTGATCTCATTACAGATCTTGGTCTAGCAGATACGCTTGTATCTAATGAAACCGGTCAGGCCTATGTGTATGACCGTGGTAACATTCACCCAATTCCAGGTGGTTCCATCATGGGTGTCCCTACAGAAATGATGCCTTTTGTGAAAGCAACCTTAATCTCCTGGGCTGGTAAATTGCGTGCTGGTCTGGATTACTTTAAAAAGCCTTATCCTTTAGATGCACATGGGGATGTGTCGATTGGTCATTTCTTTCGTTATCATTTAGGCCAAGAAATGATGGATAAATTAATTGAGCCCTTATTGGCAGGCATTTATGGGGGAGATATTTATAAAATCAGTCTATTATCTACATTTCCTCATTTTATTCAAGTAGAGCAAAAATACGGGAATATGGTTAAGGGCATGATTGCGGCTAAAATGAGTCACCAAAAAGCTGGTGTTTCTAAGGCTGCTAAAGGTGCTGTTAATGAAGGCGATGTTCCCCGTGCTGGTAAAGGAACCATGACGGATGCTCAATTTGATAAGAAACAATCTAGCGCTCACCAAACGAATAGAAATCTAAAAGCATCAAAGGGAACCGCATCACAGTCTGGTATGTTCAGACAATTAACGGGTGGTCTTGAAAGTGTGGTAAGTGCTATTGTAGAACAAATGCCATCCAATGTTACATTGACTACGAATGCCCTCGTACGAGATATATCGTATGTAGATGCTATGTATCGTTATCATGTGAATGGCCGAGAAGAAACCTCTGATATGTTGGTTATCTCTACACCACCGGCTACGTATAAAGATTGGTTCATAGGGGATACTGGATTTGATGGCGTACGCAACATAGAACAATCCAGTTGTGCTATTGCAATCATGGCCTTCGATAAAGCAGCCTTTGATGGTGAACTAAAAGGCTCTGGTCTGTTAATTACCCGTAAAACAGACACACCACTAACGGCGTGTACCATATTGAACCAAAAATGGCCTCAAACAACACCGGATGATAAAATCGTTCTTCGTGTCTTTATCGGTAAACCTGGTAATGATGTGGTAGAACGCTATAGTGATGAAGAACTTTCTGCGTTAGCTCTTAAAGAAATTCAACGTATTATGAATTTTAAAGCGAATCCAGAATGGATCAAAATTAATCGCTTAATACATTGCATGCCTCAATACAATGTGGGACATCGTGCTGCTATTGCAGCTGTTCGTGAGCATGTGAAAGAACATTATCCTAACTTGTGTCTCATTGGGACACCGTTTGATGGGATTGGGATACCGGATGGGGTAAAACAGGCTAAGGAACTTGTGCAACGGTTGTCTCAATAATCTACGTGGCCGGTTCTGGATGGGCGTTTGTATGAGTAGTGCTACATGACCGGTGATGGATAAGCCTCCTTCAGCTCCAACTAGCTTAACAGTCTTCGGCCTAGGGCCTCGACTTACTAAAGTCGCTTCAGGATGCTTATCCATCACCTACTGTAGTAGTATTTCGATACTTAGAGCCCATCTAGAACCTACTGTAGAGTATTTTAGCCAAACCGTTGCACAAGGTTCCTTTAGGCTAGTGTAGAGGGAAACGGTCTTCGGCTTAGGGCCTTGACCTACTAAAGTCGCCTCCTGAAGACCATCCCGCACCTACTGTAGAATAAACATTAACCTAAATCCATCACCTACTGTGGTAGTGTCTCAATACATAGAGCCCATCTAGAACCTACCGTAGAGTATTTTAGCCAAACCGTTGCACAAGGTTCCTTTAGGCTAGTGTAGAGGGAAACGGTCTTCGGCTTAGGGCCTTGACCTACTAAAGTCGCCTCCTGAAGACCATCTCGCACCTACTGTAGGATAAACCGCAATTCATCGCCTAGTGTAGATTTTTTTAAACAACCGTAGCACAAGAGCCCTTTAGCTTAAACTAGAGGAGAACGGTCATCGGCCTAGGGCCTCGACCTACTAAAGGCGCCTTCTGGAGACTATCTAGAACCTACAGTAGAGTATTTTAGCCAAACGGTTGCACAAGGTTCTTTAGCCCAGAGTAGAGGAGAACAGTCTTTGGGCTAGGGGCTCGATTTATGTAATTGATTTTTGTAATTGTAAATTGTGTTTTATATATTTTATGTGAAAAGGAGTGGTATTATGGGTAAGGCAATTCCTACTGTTGAGGGTTGGCATAGTCAACATATGGTGTTTTCCATGGATTTTAGTGCTTGGAATTGTTTTGATGCAGAGGAGAAGGCTGAGGCTCGCGGTGAGTTAAAGGCGTTTTTGGCTGAGTTGGAGTCTATGCACCAAGCTAAAGAAGGCAGTTATGCATTCTATGATGTGAATGGTTATAAGGGCGATCTTTTGTTGTGGATTTTGGCGCCGTCTCTTGATGATTTGGCTCGATGGGAACGTAAATTCCGCCGCCTTACGATTGCGTCTGTATTAGTTCAAACGTATTCTTATACGTCTGTAACAGAGGTCAGTGCGTATGTAAAAGCTAAGCTTGATACGCCTGAAGTGGATGCTAAATTGTATCCAACTGTACCAAAGGATAAGTATATTTGTTTTTATAATATGACGAAGAAGCGTGAAGGCAATGATAACTGGTATATGTTGCCTCAAGAGGAACGCGGTCGTATGATGCGTGAACACGGCATCACTGGTAGACCATATTTAGAAGTACTATCTGAGTACACTACAGGTGGTGTTGGTCTTGATGATTGGGAATGGGGCGTTACTATTTTTAGTGATGACGATATCCAATTTAAGAAAATTGTTTACGATATGCGCTTTGAAGAAGCGAGTGCAAGATATGGTATCTTCAGCGATTTCTATGTAGGAACGTTGATTGATGAAGCAAACTTTGATGAAGTGTTTGCTTAATATGTAACTACCAGTATTGGCACTGTGAAGTGAAGGGGTTAACATTTTGACGCTAGCTTTGCGAAGTCTTAGGGACAAGTAGAAGTAGCTAGTCGGAATGTTAACCCTTTTTATTTGGCTCTCTGTCAAATGTTGGGGTATTCACCCTACGAGTCTTCTTTGGCACCAATC
>NZ_CAUSQT010000014.1:0-37012 GCF_963534045.1 uncultured Veillonella sp.
TAGTGTTTCCTCATTAAGAAACAGTCGCCTCAACGACTGTATGGTTATTATAGTATAAACCACATACCTATGCAACCCTTAATTCTCATTTTCTCAAAACTTCACATTTAACTCATTTTCAATAAAATATATTGATTTTACACAATCTATTTTGTACAATATACTTAACTTATGAAGATATACATGTAACGCCTCAATGAAAGGTATCTTTACCTCTTCTATTAATATTATATAAGGAGAGATACATGTCATATCTCAGCGGGGTATTCTTCCCCATTTTATTAATACTATATAAGGAGAGATATATGAAATTCTCAAAACGCTTATTTACTAAAACGGTTGCTTTGGCTGCTATATGTGCATCGATTGCTACAGCTAGCTTTGCAGCACCACAAGGATCATTTGATACATCTGAAATCCATGTTACAGGTCAGGCTTCTCGCTCTGTAGCCCCTACCTATGCAATACTTACATTAGGCATTACGAGTGAAAACGCAAATATCAACGCTGCAAAATCTAATAATGACCGCATCATGAGCGACCTTATTAGCAAGCTTTCAAATTTAAACGTTGCAAAAAAAGACATTTACACGTCTAATATTTCAATTAATCCTACTAGTGATTACCAAGAAGGCAAACGCGTTAACACAGGTTACCGAGTATCCAACCTTGTAACTGTTAAAATCAACAACTTGGATAGCGTAGGTAAAGTCGTAGACGCAGCTGTCAATGCTGGTGCAAATGACATAAATAGTCTTTCATTCCAAAACGACCCATCTCAACAGCTATCCGATTCTTTAACTACAGAAGCCATCCAAAATGGCCAACACAAGGCTGAGGTAATTGCTGCGGCTCTTGGTCGCACCTTAGGTCCTGTAAAAACGGTTAACATTAGCAACACCGAAACAAGTACATTCGATCAAGGCTATTATCGTAGTGCCAAAGTACTTGCAGCAAATCTAAGCACTTCCACGCCTGTTGAAAAAGGTTCTTTAATCGTATCCCAAGATGCGGATATCGTATACTACCTACAATAAATAATCGGCTATATACTGTAATCAATTAATGTCGAATAAGAACTATCGCACACAAATACTTAACTATTTGCTATAAGTGATTACGTTCATCAACAAACAAAAGACCGTATAACATACGATACTAACTATGTTATACGGTCTTTATTTTGTATTATTTTGTGGTGGACTCTGGTACAACACCTTCGTGTACTGCCACAATGCCACCAGTTAATTCAGTATAGGTAGCATTTTCATAACCTAGAGATTTCCAGATTTCTAAAATCTCGCTTTGATGAGGATAGCGACGCAAGGATTCAGGCAACCAGGCATAGGAAGAATTATCCTTACTTAATTTGCCTATAATAGGTAATATATAGGAGAAGTAGAAATTATATAATTGCTTAAACCCAAATGCACTTGGCTTAGCCAATTCCAAGACTACCACCTTGCCGCCTGGTTTTACAACGCGTTGCATTTCGGATAGCACTTGTTTAATATCAGGTACATTACGCATTGCAAAGCCACTCATAGCCGCATCAAATGTATTGTCCGCATAAGGCAACGCCATCGCATCACCTTGGACCAAGTTCACTTGGTCTAAAAGATCCGCTTGCTCCATACGCTCACGACCTTGCTCTAACATTTCTGCATTAAAGTCTAATGCTTCTACTGTCAAAGTCGGCTCTTGGCGCAATGCTTCTTTCGTAAACACACAAGTACCACAAGCTACGTCCAGCACATGTTGATAAGGTCCAATATTCATTTCTTTAACGGCGAACTTACGCCAGAAATAATCTTGCCCAAAGCTGAGCAATGTATTCATCAAATCATAATTTTTGGCAATATTAGAAAATACACCTTGCACAAATTGTTCTTTGTCTTCATACGTGTTAAATTCTTTAGTATTCATGGTACCCACTTTCATAATCAAGAATATCACATGTTGACAGTATACCATAACCAACGATGACATTCTAGAACTTAGAAGAATTCTAATATATATACTATATATACAAAGAATTACAAAATGTTCACATAGAAAAAACGCATCATATAATTAGTATTTATCTATTGAATTATAACAATGTTCGTTATATAATGACATATGTCTTTTCTATGAGGATTTATTATTTCTCTTCGATAAACGACAGAATTCATTGTTTTATGTAGTCTAATTAAGTATTGGAGTCTATTATGAATCGATTTATGAAATCCATTAATAGAGTCAGCCTCATCCAACAAATCATCATTGGTATGATTATCGGTATTTTGACGGCTCTCTATGTCCCTGATATTGCAAACGAATTATCGCTATTAGGGGTATTATTTGTTGGTGCCCTCAAAGGTATTGCACCAATCCTTGTATTCTTCTTAGTCATCGCGGCGATTAGTAAACATCGCTCTGGACAAAAAACAGGTATGGGCTCCGTAATTACGCTCTATCTATTAGGTACATTCCTTTCTGCTGCACTTGCCGTACTCGTGAGCTGGTTCTTCCCAACTACATTACATCTAGCAGCTAGTGCCGCTGATGCAGCGCCTCCACAAGGTATTGCGGAAGTCATGAAAACATTACTCAAAAATATCGTAGATAACCCTGTGAAAGCATTAATGTCCGCCAACTACATCGGCATTTTAGGCTGGGCACTTATCATCGGTGGTGCTTTACGTCATGCACCTATGAATACAAAAGAAGTAATGGAATCCATCGCTCAAGCGATTACTACTGTAGTAGGTTGGATTATCCGTTTCGCTCCTCTTGGTATCATGGGCCTTGTGGCTGATTCCATTGCAACAAATGGTATCGAAGCACTTATCAGCTACTTCCAACTTCTCGTATTACTCTTAGGCTCTATGATTTTCGTAGCCTTGGTAGTCAACCCACTTTTATCCTTTATTTATTTGCGCCGTAACCCATATCCATTGGTGTTCAAATGTTTGCGTGAATCTGCTATCTACGCATTCTTCACACGCAGCTCTGCAGCCAACATTCCTGTAAACCTTGACTTGGCTAAACGTTTGAAACTAAACCCTGATATGTATTCCGTATCCATTCCATTAGGTGCGACCATCAACATGGGCGGTGCTGCAATTACAATTACAGTTATGACATTGGCTGCTGCTCATACATTGGGCATCATCGTGGATGTGCCTACAGCCATCCTTCTATCTGTTATCGCTACTATCGGTGCATGTGGTGCTTCTGGTGTAGCAGGCGGTTCCTTGCTCCTCATTCCATTGGCATGTTCCCTATTCGGTATCTCCAACGATGTGGCTATGCAAGTAGTAGGTGTTGGTTTCATCATCGGCGTGTTACAAGACTCCACAGAAACAGCCCTCAATTCCAGTACTGATATTCTATTCACTGCCACAGCAGATTATGCAAAACGCGGTTACAACGAAAACTGGGATTAAAACAGTATATAGAACAAGACGATCCATTGGGTCGTCTTTTCTTTTTGTGAAAGCTTTCCCTATTCCGGCTTTCACCATGAATAAAAACAATATGTTTACTATATTGATTATTTTCAATGTAATGGTATAATAGATTTAATGATAATAACTATTACTAGATATATATAGAAAGGAATCAACATGAAACAATACGATATTATTGTAGTTGGCACAGGCGGCGCGACTATCGTAGCCGATGCAGCTATCAAAAAAGGTCAAAAAGTGGCCATCATAGAAAAAGGTAAATTTGGTGGTACATGCTTAACACGCGGTTGTATTCCTACAAAGGTTATGGTAACAGCTGCGAATGCTGTGCAAGAGGTCAAAGAATTCGGTAAAATCGGCGTTAATGTTAGCGAGGCCACGATGGATTGGGATATCGTTTCCAAACGTACATGGCACAAAATCGACGAGTCCGCAGGCATCTACGATTACTACAACGCATATGACAATGTAGACGTGTACCGCGGTGCAGCTAGTTTTGTGTCCGATAAGGTGATGAATATCCACCTCAACGACGGCTCTGGCATCGTAGAAATTACAGCCCCTACCATCGTTCTTGGTACTGGTGGCTACAGCAATGTGCCAAATGTACCTGGTTTACAAGAGGCCGGTTATCTTTCTAGTGAAAGCCTCTTTGGCGATAAATTCCCAAAACAACCGTATAAATCCCTTGCCGTTTTAGGCGCTGGTCCTATCGGTGTTGAGTTTGCTCATGTATTTGACTCAGCCGGCACTGACGTAACAATTATTCAACATAATGTACGCTTAGTACCAAAGGAAGATGCAGATATGTCTGAACATCTTCTCAACAACTATAGAGAACGTGGCATCAACGTGATTCTTAATCAAGATACCGTAGAGGTTCGCCAAGAAGATGGCTTAAAGGTTGTTGTCACAAAGGATCGTACAACAGGGGAAATCACTGAAACTAAGGTGGAGGAAATTCTCGTAGCCGCTGGCATCCGCCCTGCTACCGAAGAGTTACACCTTGAAAATACAGGTATTGAAACATGGCCAAAGGGATGGATCAAAACGAACGAGTTCCTTGAAACATCTGTAGACGGCATCTATGCGTTAGGCGATGTGAACGGTGAACCTGCATTCCGTCATCGCGCCAACTACGAAGCGGATATTATTGCACATAATCTATACTTTGCCAAAAACGAAGCCGATTTCCGTTGGGCCCGTTACGACGTATTGCCAAAGGTTACCTTCTCCTATCCTGAAATCGGTAGCGTAGGTCTTACCGAAGCAGAAGCGATTAAAGCTGGTTACAATGTAGGCGTAGGCAAAAACTTCTACTCCTCTACTGCCAAAGGCTATGCTATGGGCATTGATCCAGGTGATGTAAATGACGGCTTTGTAAAAATCGTAGTCGATAAAGATACAAACTATATCCTTGGTATTCACGTGATTGGACCACAAGCCTCCATCCTCTTCCAACCATACGTAAATCTTATGAACAGCGGTGTAACTCCATTGACTGCCATCAATGAAGAAATCGCGTCTGAACGAACAAAACGATTACGTAAAAAAGGTATCATGCGTAACATGAATCCTAAATCTGTAATCACCGTAGGCGAAACAATGAGCCCACATCCTTCTCTTATCGAAGTTATCATGTGGACACAAGTGTACTACGAAAACCGCTGGTAATCGGTTGTACATAACAATATAACAGGGAGTACACATCAAATGATGTGTACTTCCTGTTTTTTTCAAAAGAAAAGCCTCACCTTCTCTCTTAGTTCATCTAATTGAGTTGGTGAGGCTTGCTTTATATTATTTTTTATCCATAACGATATCATGGCCCCATACGAGGTTCGTACGGCGTTTATCAAAACCTTGATCTGGTTCTGGAGGTAATTTTGTTGCTTTACTTTGTTCAATGTAAGCACCTGTATTACCATCAACAGTCACTACTGTTTTCTTACCATTTTGATGCATTGTTACATAGTAATTAACTTTACCATTGTGAGCTTCAACCTTCCAGCCCTTCATAACAGCATCTGCACCTAATTGTGCTTTAGCAGCTGCTTCCGCTTGAGATGGTTCGATAACCTTATCTTTATTGAAGATTTCACCAATAACGCGTTTAGGTTTGCCACCTTCGCTCATATCGGATTGATTGCCAGTGATGATATCAATCTTCATTTTGTATTCGTGATATTTACTATATCCAGTTACTTTGTAAGCATAGGCCAAATCATTGGAATTCAATTCTACAGAGTGCAACGCTGCATTAGGGAAACGATTTTGGAAAATCGTACCAATTTCGCTCATTGTCATAACCACAGATTGACCAGGTGCACGTTTAATCGTAATATCTGTGCTTGTTTCTGGTTTTGTTTTGCGCGCTTGTGCTTCATACGGTGTGGCTACGGAAAAAACACCAACTGCCAACACGCCAGTCATAACCAAAGATAGTAATTTTTTATTCATTATAATCCTCCCAATAGTAATCGGATTCTACAAACTTGTATGTAATCTATTCAACTTTACATTTCATATAGAGCCATCAGGCTCAAAAGGACGTATCTAATGTGACTAACCGTTATAAACCTTCGTTAGCGGCTAATCGTTCTTCAACATCAGTCATCAGTAATTTATAGCAAGTCGCTACTAATGGCACGCCTATAATCATGCCTGTAACGCCCATCAAGCTACCGCCTATGATAACAGCGGCAAATACCCATAAGCCAGGTAATCCTACAGAATTACCTACGATTTTCGGGTAAATCACATTGCTTTCAATTTGATGCAAAACCTCTAAAATAATGACGTAAATTAATGCATCCATAGGACTGATGGTAAGCAATATAACAGCGCCCATTACACCGCCTACGTATATGCCAACCAACGGAATTAATCCCGTAAGGCCGATAACACAAGCAATGGTCGTAGCATAGGAAATGTTACAAATCCATAATGTAACGCCCACCATGATACCTAAAATCAAGGCATCGATAAACTGTCCCACAAAGAAACTACTAAATGTTTGAACAGCAACTCTGACCACATAGGTTACACGATTGACCCACGTATCAGATGCATAGGCTTTCAAAATACGTTTACCTTGCGATATGAGGCGCTCCTTATCGAGTAGCATGTAAATGGCAAAAATAAGGCCTAATGCAATATTTACAGTCCACGATAAGATACTGCCCATCGTATTCACCACGTAGGTGCCACCTTTTGTACCCCATTCACGGGTGTAGTTAACTACACTTTCACCATTCAAGGTATTTAATACCGTAGGATTCGAGGCCAATGGAATGGTATCACTTAAATGGTAAATCCATTGTTGAAAGTCTAGATATAGCTGCGGTGCGGCGGACACGATAAGTGTAATAGAATGCACTAACTGCGGTACAGCCATACGAGCAATAAAGTACACGATAAGACTAATCGTCACAAAGGACAGGATAATACTCAATGGACGCCTAATCTTATACCGCCAGCCCGATACGATACGCGGCCATAACCAACGTTCATAGCGGACGACGAGAATATCGAGGACAAAGGCCATGCAGGCACCTACGATAAGCGGTATAAAAGCCGTTATCAAGGCGTCGATGCCCGATGCTATATCGCTAATGCGCAAGGCCACCAATATCATAAGACCTGCCAGTATTATCGCACCGATAAGCTCCTTATAATATTTAAATTTTTCCATACTAATAACTCACTTTTACTAAACACATGGTAAGTATTGTACACAATGTAAATGAAAGCTATATGACAACGATCAGCTTACATATGTACAGTAGTATTTCTAATAGATTTAGTATAACACAAAAGTCCATCTTATCGCACTCAAAATATACAGAGAGACGAAAAGATGGACTTGTATGGGTTTAGATTAAATTGAGAAAGCTCAAATTAACGGTGAATGAAAACGTCTACACGACGGTTTTCAGCTTTGCCGTTTGCAGTTGCATTAGTTGCAACAGGTTTAGCATCACCATTAGCGATACCGATCAAACGGTTAGCATCTACACCATTGTTTACCAAGTATTGTGCAACATCTTGTACACGGCGTTCGGACAAGCCAATGTTGTATTGAGGGTTAGCATCAGTATCTGCATTACCCAACAATTTTACTTGGTCATTTTTGTATTGGTTAGCAGCGTTCAATGCAGCTTGTAGGTTAGCACCTTGATCTGCACGAGGAACGTCTTGATCAGAATCGAAGTAGATGGATTGTACATAGTAATCAGCTTTAGCTGGTTTTTGTACAGGAGCTGCAGTGTGTTCAACTACAGGAGCTGGAGCTGGTGCAGGAGTTACAGCGATTGGTTCAGCTTTTTCAGCACCACCGAAACGGTAGGACAAACCAACTACAGGACCTTGGAAGGATACGTTATGGTTATCAGTTGCTTTTGTATTTACATAACGGTAACCAGCATTGATATCAAGATTATCAGTTGCTTTGTAACCCAAGCCGGCTTCCCAAGTTGTAGTTTCTTTTGTACCGATACCAGCTTTGCCGTATACGTCTACTTTAGAACCTAAAGCAGCTTTACCGATAATACCAACTTGAGCAATGTTGTTTGTATGTTTAATAGCATCGCTATGAATGCGACCCCAACCACCATACAATGCAAAGTTTTTGCTCAATGTTTGAATCAAGTTTACTTCTTGCATGTTGGAATCAACATGTTTGGAATTCAAACCATGGTAACCGTATTGGATAGCAGTTTTATCGCGCAATGCGTGAGTAATATCGCCATCAAAGTTCCATTTGTGAGCAGCTTTAAAACCATCTGCTTTAGTTTCAACGCTTGCTGCACCAAGATCAACTTGAGTTTCACCTTTTGTGAATTGTGTTTGTGGTGTAGCACCTACAACAGAAATACCCATTGTAGCTACAGCCAATAATGCTACTAATTTTTTATTCATTGTATTATTCCCTCCATTAATCACCCTTACACACATAAGGGCTTTTTTAACGATAATTATATTGTACACAACTCTTCGAAAAAATTCAATATTCCAATGAAACTCTCATGAATCTGTGCTACCTCTCACATAAAATTCTATAGAATATGATATACTAACAATAGATTGTTATATGTAGTATAAGGAGGAACCATGAGTAAAACAGCCTATGTAGTACGTCATATCCACTTTGAAAATGCCGGTATTTTAGAGCCTTTATTAATAGAACGGGGCTTTACATTAGAGTATATCGAGGCACCCCTTGCCGACTTTAATCAGTACGATGCAACTAAGGCAGATCTTGTCATCGTCTGTGGGGCCCCTATCGGAGCATACGACGAAAAAATCTATCCTTTTTTAAGTGATGAAATCAAGTTTATTAAGGACCGTATCGATAGTAAAAAGCCTTTGCTCGGCATCTGTCTTGGGGCGCAACTTATTTCACGCATCATGGATGGTCATGTTGGCCCTATGAGCCATAGCAAAAAGGAAATTGGCTTTGGTCCATTGCGTTTTACTACCGAAGGACAACATACACCATTGGCGCTTTTAGGAGATACGCCGGTTCTCCACTGGCATGGTGATGAATTCGAAATTCCAGAAGGTGCCGTTCGCCTTGCCGAAACAGACCTCTGCCCTAACCAAGCCTTTGCCATTGGCAATCATATTTTAGGATTGCAATTTCACTTAGAGGCAGATCCAACTGTTATTGAAAGCTGGCTTGTGGGACACTGTGCAGAATTATGCAATGCAGGTATTGATATTCCTAAGATTCGAGAAGATGCACAAACCTTCTCCGAATCTCTACCTGCTGCAGGCAAAAAAGCTATGACTGCATGGCTAGAAAGAAATAGTTTATAATTAATCTCATACACATACTACAGCCCCAGTCTATCTGAGGCTTACGTCATGTGCGTATACATATAAAAGAGGCATCGACCACTACTGGCCGATGCCTCTTTATATTCATATATATATATCCCTTACATATATACGTGAAATTGATAATTATTGTAAATAACACGTTCCCCAACGTGTCATTTATTCCACATTTATATTTTATACTATTAACATTTTCTAATCAAGTATAAATTCATAAATCTTTCATAAACTATTTTAAATTTTTCGATATGCCTATACCACCTTATGCTGCCATGTGCCACCGATGAATCGTATATAGGCACAAACAAGCCGTAACGATTGATCTAAACATAGAGCAATCCAGGCTCCATATAAGCCTAGACCTAATGTAATACATAGCACATAGGTAATAATCGGGCGAATAACAGCAACGCTGATTAATGAATACTTCATGACATAGAAGGTATCACCTGCCCCTTTCAACACGCCTGCAAAGACCTGTTGTAGTGCTTGAGGAAAGGCAGCGATGGCCATAATGCCCATCAATGCTGTAGCCAGTGTGACAACCTCACTTTCACGAGTATAGGCTTGTACCAACAAATGACCGGCACTGATGAATATAAGACCACTAATAAGTCCTACAAAGAGCCCCATACGAGCGCCGATACGACCAAAAGCCTTCGCTAAATCAGGTCGTTTATGTCCTAAGTTTTGACCCGTATGAGATGCACCGGCAAAACCAAGGCCCATGGCAAAATAATAGAATATGTCCATCAAATTCATACACACATAATGCGCAGCCAATGGTACGGCACCAAGGGATGCCACAATCATGGTATATGTATACATACCAAAGCGTTCAAAGAATTGTTCCCCTAAGGAGCTGCCCCCTACGTGGAACACCGTATGAAGTACGGAGCGCTCAAATCGCCATTTTGACGGATGCAATAAGGTGAGACCAGTCTTGGTATGTTGAGAAATAGCTCGCAACAACAATGCTGCGATAACGGCACTACTGATGAGTGTTGAAATACCGGCCCCCATGACACCAAATTCTGGAAAAAAGGCAATACCATAGATCAAGAAGAAGTTCATAATGGTATTTAAGATATTCCCTACCACATTGGATTTAAAGATAACCTTTGTATTGCCATAGCCGATGAGGGCGCCCCCTACAATTTGGCTAAAGGACTGGAACACAAGGCTCATGACAATGAACCGACCATACCAAACAGCCGTTTCAATATAGCCATCCTCTGCCCCGGTAAATCGCAAAATATGCTCTAAATTAAACAAGCATATAGCCAGCAAGGGAATATAGATAAAAAAATTCAGTAGTATGGATTGCTTTAGCACCGCATTCATACCATCTACATCACCTTCACCATGACGGCGGGCAATAATTGCAGTTACTGCAATCGATAAGGCCCGGCAGATGACAAGCATAACCATTTCTGGTTGCCCCATGATACCTACCGAAGCCAGTGCAGAGGCCCCCAAAGAGCCTACCATGGCCAAATCAATGGCCGTCATCAGCTGCATCATGAGCCCTTGCAATGTTGCAGGCCATGCAATTTTTAAGTATTTATTATATAAGTTTTTTGTAGTATCTACCGGTCCCAGTCGATCCTTCATCGGTAATATGGTATCTACTGAAAACCAGCGTTGTATAGCTGTTATCATAATAACTCCCCATAACAAACTAAAAGGAATATTTTATGTAATCACTTAATTCGTATGTATTATAACATATAACATATGAAAGGTCATTCATATGTTATGAATTTTAAATAACAACTTATATCAAAAACGCAAAGAACCCTCTTGCATACGTTTTATACCTAACAGGGTATAGGTATCGTAGTTAAGAGGGTTCTTTATTTTATTTCAAGATTATTGTATCTTTACAATTTGATTTCTATTATCAATTTTTACTACTTAGCCTTTGGATGCTAACAATTTATCTACCGCTGCTTTCAAATCATCTAAGCCCTTCTTCGTTTCTGCCAATTCACGACGTTGTTGTTCGTTCTCAGCTTCTAACGTAGTCAGACGAGCCGCTTGATCCGCGATAACATATTTTTGTTCCGCATTTTCCTTTTTAAGGCTAGATACTTCATCTTGCATTACATACACAGAGCTAATAGGGCCTGCTTTGTAACGATCAGGAATATTTTTCTTTTCTGGGCTAGAGCCAAATTTGTGAGTTACCCCAGCATTTACCATATTACGGTTTGCACCGAGAGATACGCCAACATTAAACATTGTATCTTCGTTTGTATAATGTGCAAGACCTAATGCCGCTGCTGTTTCACCACGATAATTACCTACGCCAGCCATCACTTGAGTTGGTTCCAATGGATCGTATTGGATTGGTTTCAACGCTGCCATCGCTGCTGCATGAGCACCTACGCGTTGTACCTCGCCCGCTACTTGACCAATAGCATCGCCAATTCTTGCATTAGATGCTTTCAACTGACTCACATTTACTGCATCAGTATCATCTGTGCCAGGTGCAATGCCTTTAAGTTGGTTATTACCATTATTGAGACCATCCTTAGTCAAGGAAATAGGACCTGCATTAGGATTATTAGGGTTTGCACTACCAGGTGTAATTGTTATGCCATTACCATCTGTTACAGTCGTGTTACCTGCTGCATCTTTAAATGTAGCAGACTTCATATCCTTGAGCTCTGGATTTACTGCATAACTAATCGTTTTACCAGCTTGGCTAACCATCATATTATTGCCAGCTTTGAAAGTAACTGTTTCATCAGTTTTTACTTTTTCAGCAGTCGCTGTTGGTGTGCTATTAACACCAGAGCCTTCTGTACCAACAGTTGCATTCCAGCCTGCATTTTCAACGGCAGATTTTACTTGATCTTCAGTAGCTGCACGACCAGATGTAATGTTATTTGGATTCCAAGTCTTATTAGTCAAACCTGTAACAACACCATCTTTGCCATTTACAACAACAGGATTATTACCACCTGTAGTAATGATGCCATCTTTACCATCGATACCTACAGTACCAATTGTAGCCTTGCCATCCTTACCATCAAGAGCAATCTTATCGCCAGCTTTCACAGAACCATTTTTACCATCGATAGCAACTGCATTGGCACCATCACCAGCTTTAATCGTACCAGTTGTACCATCTACAGTTACTGCCTTAGTTGGATCTGTGCCCAATGTAACAGTATCATTTAATTTGTTGTCATAAATGATATGTCCATCAGCGGCAGTAGTCTTAGTCAATACAATATTACCTGTAGTACTACCAGCACTTTCACCACCATTAGCAGTCAATTCTGTTTTAGACGCCTTAGACTTAGCCTCTAATTGACGTACATTGACAGCATCTGTGTCATCTGTACCATCTGCAATCTTAGAAATTTTATTACCACCATTATCGAGGCCATCTTTAGTTAAGGACACAGGATCCTTACCAGCTGCAGTAATTGTTACACCATCTTTAGTAAGAGCTGTGTTATTACCATTGCCATCATCGATAACTGTGCTATCTGCTGTGGAAGTATTTGTTTTTGTACCATCAGTAATCTTAGTACCATCAGCTGTTGTTGCTGTAGACTTAGCACCATCTGTTACTGTATTACCAGCTGCAGTAGATGTATTCGTTTGCGTACCAGCAGTTTGTGCAATGGAATCACCATTGATAACAGTTGTGTTATTACCAGTACCGTTGAAGCTTGCAGAGTTCATGTTCACAAGATCTTTATTCAAGGAATATGTGAAATCACGCTCATTTTGGTTGATTGTGATGTTTTCACCTGCAATCATCGTAACCTTTGCGTCTTTTCCTACTTTGGCATCGGTCTTAGTACCAGTTTGTTTACCAGATGTAGCAGCATCCTTGTCGGCTGTAATTTCCCATGTTTGGTTAGCTGCAGCATCAGCTACTGCTTTCAATTGATCCTCTGTAGCAGCACGGCCAGAAACAGCATTGCCATCCCAAGTCGTATTAGCGAGACCTGTTACATGGTTATTTGTACCATCTACAGTAACACCACCGATATTCGCTGCTTTACCTGTAATTGTACCAGTAGTACCATCTAACGTTACCGCCTTATTACCACCAGTTGTAATTGTATTATTAACACCATCAATAGCTGCACTACCAATAGTAGCCTTACCAGCTGTACCATCAATGACAATGGCATTAGCGCCAGAACCAAATGTCAATGTATCATTAAGTTTTACATTGTAAATTGTATGACCATCTGCAGCCGTTGTAGATGTCAATTTTACATTACCAGTTGTTGCATTAGCTTCTTCATCATCATTAGCAGTAATTTCTGTTTTAGATGCTTTTTTAGCTGCATTAATAGCATCGGCTACATTCTTAGCTGTTGCTACACCATCTGTAGCAGGAGCTGTAACAGTGCCATCTGTGCCGGCTGTAATAGCCGCTGTTTTTACGTCATATTTAACAACGCCTGCATCATCAATAGTAGCAGATGTTAGTGTACCATCTTTAAAGTTCAAGCCATCAGCTAAGGATACTTGTTTAGCAGTACCATCATTTGCTTTGTAAGTCAATTTAGTCTTAGTTGCAACCTTAGTACCATCAATCGTTACCTTGTAATCCTTAGTTGTGCCATCTGCACTTGGTGTACCTGTAACAGTCAACGGATTATCCGCATCAGTTGTATCAGTACTTACTGTAACTGCACTTACAGCAGATTTCTTAACCTCTGCTTCGGATACTTTTACAGTTAAGTTTTTGCCATCTGCATCAGTTGTTACATATTTACCATCGCCTTTGATACCCAATGTATCATCTTTAAGGTTTACTACACCAGCAGATGTATTAGTATCGCCAGCAAATTTCAAGTTAATAGCATCAGTGCTTGCTTTAGCAGCCTTGTTGATAGCATCTGCTACATTTTTAGCTGTTGCTAAGCCATCATCACCTGTTACAGATGCTGCACCTGTAGTGGCATTGCTATCAATAGTAGCACGTTTTGTAGACACCTCTACAGTATCGCCATTCATCTTCGTAGAAATGAAATCACCTGTCGCACCTTTTACATTAAACGCTACATCCCCATCTTTTAAGGATTGGCTAGATACAGTACCACTATCCGCACCAAGAGAAACCTTACGGCTCACAGCCGCTGCAGAATCATTGATCTTAGTCTTAGTATCATCATTAATATCAAATGTTACCTTGCCATCATTATCTACAGTGGCCTTTGTCATCGTGCCATCTACAAAGTCTAAGCCTTTAGATAATTTAACAGACTTAGCATCTGCATCAGCTGCGCTATTAGCACGGTATGTCAACGTTTGGCTTGCTACAGTATCTTTTAACTGTTTTACATTTACTGCATCAGTATCATCAGTACCTTCTGCAACCTCTTTAATTTTGTTGCCACCAGCCTTGATTTCATCAAGAGTAAATTGGATTGTTTTAGCTCCTCCTGCAGATTCGGCAATTAGTCCTTGTGCATTATGAATAGATTCATTTCCATTCGCATCGTTGAAAGCAAGTTCACGAGATGTAAGATTATTAGCATCAGAACCACTACGAAGATACAAAATGTCTGATCCAAGAAACGTTTCAACTCCATTAGCACCAGTTTCGCCATTATTAATGCTTAAACCCTCACGATTAATTTTGGTATAAGCACCGCCACCCGAAGATGTAAATGTACCGCTAGAATCTGCAGCATCAAACTTGATTGTTTCACCTAGACCATCTTCAAAGGAAATAGTGTTCATTTTCTTAAGATCTTTGTTTAATGTAGTAGCGATTTTTTTACCAGTTTGAGTAACTGTAATATTATCGTCACCAGTAAAGTTAACAGTATCTCCACCGGCTACAGTAGTCGGTGTACCACCATTAGCAGATAGATTCCACGCTGCACCTGCTCTTGCTGTAGTAGCCGCTTTATTAATCGCATCAGCCACGTTCTTAGCAGTTGCTAAGCCATCATCACCTGTAACAGAGGCAGTACCTGCAGCGTCACTGTTAATAGTAGAACGTTTTGTGGAAACTTCTACAGTGTCGCCATTCATCTTCGTAGAAATGAAATCACCTGTCGCACCTTTTACATTGAACGCTACATCGCCATCTTTTAAGGATTGGCTAGATGCAGTACCACTATCTGCACCAAGGGAGATAGTACGATTCACTGCAGCAGAAGAATTATCTACTTTAGTTTTAGTGTCTGTATCTAAACCAACTGTAATCGTTTGATTATTTACAGTCGCCTTTACACCGTTAGCACCAGCTACATTAAGTTTTTGGTTTTTAAGGTCAATAGTCCCATTATTCGTACCATCTGTAATATTTAGGTTTTGGGACAAGTTAGCAACGGCTTGCTTAATATCACCAATATTTGCTGCATTAGTGTCAGTTGTACCGCCACTAGCAACATTAGTGATTGTTTTATTGCCTCCGTTGATACCATCGTTTTTATCAATAGAGATGCCGCCTACAGTTACTTTATCTGTTGTAATACCAGTACCTGTAATTGCAGTAGTACCATTTGTTAAGCCAGATGTGTTGATTACTGTGTTACCAGCAGTAATAGAATCTACTGTAAGATCTTTCTTCGTAGCTACAGTAATTTTCTTTTTATCTGTACCATCTTGAGTGATCAAGATATTGTCGCCATTGATAAGATCTACTGTATCACCACCTTGTACAGTTGTTTTATCTGTTGTGCTGGAATTTGTTGTAAGATTCCATGCCGCACCAGCTTTAGCCGCATCAGCTGCTTTATTAATAGCATCTGCTACATTTTTAGATGTTGCTAATCCATCATCGCCTGTGACAGATGCTGCCCCTGTATTAGCATCGCTAGTAATAGCTGCTCGCTTAGTGGAAATTTCAACAGTGTCGCCATTCATCTTTGTAGAAATGAAATCACCTGTAGCACCTTTCACATTGAATGCTACGTCGTTATCTTTCAAAGATTGACTAGATGCTGTACCGCTATCTGCACCAAGAGAAATGTTACGAGCTACTGCTGTAGAAGCATTATCTACTTTAGTTTTAGTAGCTGCATCAAGACCTACTGTAATAGTTTGGCCATTTACAGTTGTAGTTACACCATTCGTACCGGAAACAGTAAGTTTTTGATTCTTAAGATTTACAGTGCCATCTGTAGCACCATCAGAAACAGTCAGATTTTGAGACAAACCGTCTACCGCTTTATTGATAGAATCCGCTACATTTTTAGCAGTCGCTAAACCATCTGTAGGGCTATTTACTTTAGCTTTACCATCAGCATCATTAGTAATCGTTTCAGTGGCAGTAGAAATAGTTACATTCCCATTTGTACCTACCGTAGCTTTTGTAAAAGTACCATCTGTAAAGTTTAATCCATTTGCTAAGGACACTTTGTTTGCATTGGCACCGTTCGCTTTATATGTTAATTGTGTTTGATTAGCTAGTTTTGTAGTATCGATACCAATAGCATAATCTTTAGAATTAGTACCTGCTGTTGGTGTTACAGTAATAGGATTATCTGCTGGTGTAGCTTTACTTACCGTTACAGCAGCTACAGCTAAATCCTTAACCTTAGCTGGATCAACAGCTACTTGAACACCTGTAGTAGAGGCCTTTGTACTAACTAAATTACTATCGCCATAGACTTTGAATGTTGCATCGCCATCTTTTAAATATTTTAGGCCTGTCGTGCCAGTATCACCTGTTAAACCAATGCCTTTCGTTGTAGCATTCACAGTATTGTTATCTAAACCGACTGTTAGAGTTTGTCCATTTACATAGGTTCTAACACCATTGGCACCAGAAACGGTTAATTTTTGAGTTTCTAATTTAACCTTACCATTATGGCTACCATCTGAAAGATTAAGATCTACACCATAGATAGCATTTTTAAGGTCTGTAATATTAGCCGCATTAGTACCTACATTACCGCCGCTAGAAACATTGGTAATTTGTTGCCCCCCTGCACTAATAGAGTCGGTACCAAACTTAACAGTTCTTGTACCATTTTTCGCAGTTAAACCATCACCAGTAATGGTTACATTTTTAGGACCCGTAGGTGAACCCATTTGTAGTGTTGTATTACTTAACACATTATTGCCAGCTGTAAAAGATTGACCTGTAAAAGATCTACCAGAAACAGCCCCGTTTGAACCATCTAGAGTAATTTGATTACCACCATAAGAAACTGTAACGGATTGATTAGCTTTCACAGTATCTACTGTAATCGCCTTATTCAAAGAAGTAGTAATTTTTTTGCCATTACGAGTTACTGTAAGATTATTATCTCCGCCAAAAATCACAGTATCTGATTTATTGATTACTTCAGGAGCACTAGGATCCCTATCCGCAGCTACTTTCCAGCTATATGCATTGGCAGAAATAGCTTTATTAATAGCATCTGCTACATTTTTAGAGTCCGCCATACCTGCCGCATTTGCAGAAGCTTGACCATTTGTGACATTAATATTTTGTGTTTTACCTGAAATTGTAAGGTTTTGACCGTTAGCAGCTGTTGTAATATATGTGTTATCCCCCTTAAGGCCTAATGTACTATTTGCAATATTTACATTGCCAGTATTCACATTGCCAGAAAATGCAAGGTTCACACTCTTTAATTGAGCTACGTTAACTGCATCTGTATCTTTTGTACCTGCTGCAAGGCCTGTAAGTTGACGTGTTACAGTACTACCATTACCAATAGAAACAGCACCATTTGTGCTGGTAAGCACATTGCTATTTAAACCGGAATAAATATCTGTACGGTTTGTATTAGGATTATAACCTTTAACACCTCCTGCTACATCGGCAACGGAATCACGTCCTAAGGCAACACCACCATCAACGGTAGCTCTAGAATCAGGACCAATAGCAACGGATTTAACTGCACTTGCATTAGAGGCAGTACCAATAGCAATAGAATGTTGAGATGTGGACTTAACACGACTCCCCAAAGCAATTGACTCTAAACCATTGGCTGTCGTAGCAGAACCTATTGCAAGAGCTTTATTGCCTGTAGCAGTTGTTGGAGTAGATCCATAGGAACCAATGGCAATGGTTCCATCATTATTTGCTGAAGCATTACCACCTAACGCTACAGAATTATCACCATCAGCAGTTACATTCATACCCATAGCAACACTATTAAATTTATTAGACTTAGCAGCTTGACCAACTGCAACGCCAGCTAACTCAGCTGTAGTTCCATTAGTACCAACAGCAACACCATTGGCCCCTTTTGAGGTAGTAAAAGCGCCGATAGCAATACCATTGTTCCCTGTCACAGAGCTTTTTTTACCAATAGCAATACTGCTATCTCCAGTTGAAGAACTTTCTCCGCCAATTGCAACACCATAATCCTTGGTGGACTCAGCTAACATACCAATACCAATGCCTGCAGTTCCCCTAGTCTTGGCCCTAGAGCCCAACGCAGTAGAAGATGCGCCAGATGCAGCAGTACCATGACCAAATGAGGTAGAATCATTACCAGAGGCTGTTGAATCAGCACCTAAAGCACTAGCATAGTTACCTGTAGCCTTAGAACCAGTACCGACTGCTACAGCTGCATCCACGGAAGCAAGGGAGTTAGCCCCTAACGCTGTAGCATTACCAACCGCACTAGCATCAGCACCTAAAGTACTCGCATATCTACCTGTAGCTGCAGCATTAACACCGACTGCTATAGATTTATCACCAGTAGCACTAGTCTTAGAACCTAACGCCGTAGCACTATCAGCTGTAGCTGCAGCATTAATGCCAACTGCTACAGATCTATCACCAGTAGCACTAGTCTTAGAACCTAACGCCGTAGCACTATCAGCTTCTGCTACAGCTGATAGCCCCAATGCAACTGTAGAATAACCTTTTGCCTTAGCACCAGCACCAATTGCTGTTGCAGGTAAAGCAGCTGGAGTCACTTCTGTTGCATTTGCTTCACTATAATAACCGATTGCAATAGATTGGTTACTACCAGAATTCGCCGCATTACCAATAGCTAGGCCATTAGTTTTACCACTAGTTACAGTACCATTAGCAATAGCATCAGATGGTTTATCCGTTATTGGTGCCGGTGCCGGTGCAGCTGCAACATCTGTTACGCCTGCAGTTTGCATTGCCAAGGCAGCCAAGATACTTGCTACTACGATTTTCTTTTTCCCTGTTTTATTTTTTGCCATTTCAGATACTACAACATAGCACTGTTTGGACTTAGACCAAATTACTTTAAATATTTTATTCATATGTTTTCCTCTTCTAAAATACTAACCCTCAACTATATGAATCTAATGTTCCATACTTCTCTCAGTCTGGAAATAATGAAAGCTACATAGCTTTACATTTATAAAAACCTATCTTCAATTTTACCATAATTCATCTAATTTTCTCAATTTAAAAGTGTGTTTTTTGGATATTTACTATTATTTCAATTATGCATAGAACATGGCCAAACACGCAGTATTATTATGATTCATTTATAATTCACCTTAATAAATTGCATATTTTTGTATTTTTATGCCAACAACAAAGAATAACAAAAACAACAAACTGTATCATAAAAATGTTCTATTTCGACAAAATATGCATCATTTATACGATATATTCTCTTTGATTGAGTAATTCATCGATTATTAAACTATAATTTTCAGACTATTTTATCTTTCAGATATAGCTTTAATAAAATATTTTTGTTCTTATACTAAAAAGAGCCCCCTCTTTCGAGGGGGAGCTCTTTTTAGTTTTACATATCCATTCATAGGATATACATAGTTCTAACTATATGTACACTATGATTACGCTTTATTTGCCAACAATTGGTTAACTGCTGCTTTCAATGCATCAATTTCAGATTGTTGTTGTTCAAGCTTGGATTTGTACTCTTCATTTTGGGAACGCAAGTGACTTACTTCATCTTGCATTACGTAGATAGAGCTGATAGGGCCAGCTTTATAACGTTCTGGAATCGCATCTTTTCTATCACGGCTGCCACCAAATTTATGAGTTACACCAGCATTGATCATATTGTGGCTAGAACCAAGAGTAACACCTATGTTGAACATAGTGTCTTCAGTTTTGTAATGTGCAAGACCGATTGCACCAGCTGTTTCACCACGGTAGTTACCAATACCAGCCATAATTTGTGTTGGTTCCAATGGATCGTATTGGATTGGTTTCAACGCTGCCATAGCTGCTGCATGAGCACCTACACGTTGTGTTTCAACACCTACACGGTTAATAGCCTCTTGTAAACCTGCTTGTGCACCTTTCAATTGGCTAACGTTTACTGCATCTGTATCTGCTGTACCAGGTGCTACACCATGAATTTGGTTACCACCATTGTTCAAGCCATCCACAGTAAGGGATACAGGACTAGCTGCAGAGTTTGCAGGGGTAATAGTCATACCTGCGCCATTAACTGTTGTAGAGTTACCAGCTGCATCTTTTACAGTTGTACCAGCAGGAGTGATTTTAGTGGATGGACCATTTTCATCACCTACAGTTACACTGTTAAGACCTTTCACGTCTTTAGCTAGGCTATATGTGAAAGTAGTACCGTCTTGTTTAACTTCAAGGTTATCACCAGCTTGGAATTTAACAGTATCGCCACCTTGTACTTTTTCAACAGTACCACCAGCTGCAGTTACGTTCCATGCAGATAGATCTTTAACTTGTTTTTTACCAGCATCTGTTAAGTTGCTCAAGTCTTGATTTGCTGCATTATCGATTTTCGCTTTTGTTGCATCATCGATCTTAACAGTTACATCGTCACCATTAGCTTCAGTTGTTAAACCGTTTTCGCCTTTAATGTTGAATTTAACATTGCCTGTGCTCAAGGATTTTTCCTCAGTAGAACCAGTGTTACCACCTAAGGAAATCTTACGACCGATAGCTTCTGTGTTTTTATCAATTTGAGCTTTGTTTGCTGCAATATCACCAGCATTTTTAGTAATGTTAGCTTTATTTGCTGCTACTTGATCATCAACTGCTTTTAATTGATCTTCTGTTGCAGCACGGCCAGATACTGGTTGTGTTACACCAGGATTCCATGTTGTATTAGTTAAGCCTGTTACCTCTGGTGTTTCTACACCATCAGTTGCTTTTACTTTAGGTGCTGTAATTGTTTGATTTGCAGTTACAGTATCGAATGTTACATCTTTCTTAGTCGCAACAGTGAAATCTTTACCATTTTGAGTAATGGAGATGTTATCACCATCGATGAACTTAACTGTGTTACCACCTTCAACCTTTTCAGCAGTACCATTGTTAGCCACTACATTCCATGCAGATAACTCTTTAACTTGTTGTTTACCAGCATCTGTTAAATTGCTCAAATCGGTATTTGCTGCATTGTTGATTTTATTTGTAGTATCATCGTCTAATTTAACAGTTACATCGTTGCCATTAGCTTCAGTTGTAATACCATTTGCACCTTTAATATTGAATTTCACATCACCTGTGCTCAAGGATTTTTTATCTGTATCGCCATTATCACTGCCTAATGAAATCTTACGAGCGATAGCTGTTGTATTTTTATCAATTTGTTCTTTATTTGCTGCAATATTATCTCTGTTAGCTTTAATAGCATCAGCATTCTTAGTGATATTAGCTTTATTTGCTGTTACTTGATCATCAACTGCTTTCAATTGATTTTCAGTTGCAGCACGACCAGATACAGGTGTTGTTTGGCCTGGTACCCAAGTAGTATTAGTCAAACCACTCACTTCAGGAGCTGTAATTTTTTGGTTTGCTGTAACGTTATCAAATGTTACATCTTTTTTTGTGGCAACTGTGAACTCTTTACCATTTTGTGTAATGGATACATTATCACCATCGATAAACTTAACTGTGTCGCCACCTTTAACATTTTCAGCAGTACCACTGTTAGCAACTACTTTCCATGCGGCTAAATCTTTAACCTTTTGTTCACCAGCTGGATTTAAATTGCTCAAGTTTTTATCAGCAGCATTATCGATTTTGTCTTTAGTATCAGCATCAAGTTTAACAGTTACATCGTCACCACTTGCTACAGTTGTAAGACCATTGTCACCTTTAACATTGAATTTTACATCGCCTGTGCTCAAGGATTTTTCTCCAGTAGAACCAGTGTTGCCACCTAAGGAGATTTTACGAGCAATTGCAGTTTTATTAGCTTCTGCTTTATCGTCTGTTTTCTTCAATTGAGAAACATTGACAGCATCTTTATCGTTTACACCATCAGCTACGTTAGTAACCTTCATATCTCCTGCATTAATGCCTGTGTTGCCATCAATTTTTACAGTTGGATTGCCTGCAGCATTATTGAAAGATGCACTGTTCAAGCCAGTAAGATCTTTCTTCAAAGCTACAGAAATATTTTTATCATTTCTTGCAACAGTAATGTTATCATCGCCAGAGAAATCTACTTTATTACCTTTTTCCACTGTTACTGGTGTTGCTTCACCATTAGCAGAAAGATTCCAAGTATATTTGTTTTGGTCAATTGCATTATTAATTGCTTCAGCTACATTCTTAGCGTCTGCCATGCCAGCTGTGCCTGTAGCTGTGCCATTTGTAACAGTAATATCTTGCTTTTTACCAGCAATTGTAATTTTCTTACCATTAGCAGTAGTTTCGATGTATGTATTATCACCGTTTACAGCCAATTCACTATTTGCTAAATTCACATCGCCACTACCTGTGTCACCTGTGAAAGCAAGGTTCACACTCTTCAATTGCGCTACATTTACTGCATCTGTATCAGCTGTACCAGCAGCAACATAGTTGATTTGACGAGTTTGGTCTGTTGTACCCACTGCAACACCACCTAATGTAGATGTTAGAGTTGTACCAGTTAAGTTAGCATATGTATCAGTACGACCAGTATTAGCATTATAACCTGCTACGCCAGCTGCTGTACTAGCCACAGATTTAGAACCAATAGCTACACCATTAGCTGTTGTCGCACTAGCACCATCACCAATAACTACAGATTTTTCTGCAGCTGCAGTTGTAGATGCATTTGGACCAATAGCGATAGAGTTATTTGCTTGAGCGCCAGTATTGTCTTGGTTTGGTGTATCCGTAGATTTAATAGATACATATTTATAAGCAATTTGATCTACGATGGCAGCCAACTGAGAACCATTGATAGCATCTGTAGAGGTAGAACTTACTTCACCAGGTGCTACGTTTTTCAACTGACGTTCATAACCTGCAGCACCGAAGGAAACAATATCACCTTCTAGTGTTTTGTCACCACCAGCCCATGTTGCTGTAATACCATTTGGCAATGTATAGCTAGATTGTTTTGTACCAGCTTTATCTGTAGTAGAACCACCACCTAAGGCAACAGAGTTATCTCGATTTGCCTTAGCACCTGTACCAATAGCGATGGCATTTGTTACAGAATCATTATCTGCAGCACTTGTATTTACACCATTTAGAGAACCAGCGATACGATTTTTAGAGTCAGCGCCCGTACCAATAGCAATACCAGCATTACCAGATTGCCCTTTAGTACCCACTGTGATACCGATATGGTCTGCTGTAGCATTATTATAATCACGCCACTTAATTTCATATCCTGTTAAATCTTTAACAGCATCAGAAACGGTCCCAACTTTAGCTCTCCCTGTATTAATATCAGTATAAACTGCTCTAGTAGACGTCATTCTATCAGCATCGTCACCGCCAATAACAATAGATGAGTGACCAATGGCTTTAGTATTACCACCAATAGCTATACTTTGGTCACCTATAACGGTAGCCCCTTGCCCCGGTAATGCACCACCACCAATGGCAATACCTTGTGAAAATGAAGTACCAGCTTCGTTTACTGCCGCATTAGTACCAATAGCAATCGCAGTACCACCATTTGCAATTGAATTTTTACCTACAGCAACACTTGGTGTATTACCATATAGGCCTTTTGAATAAGCATTTTGACCAATAGCAACCCCACCAGCAGCAGTTTCTGTTTTTGCAGCAGTACCAATTGCAACAACATCACTGTTAGAAGCTTTTACATTTGTACCTAAACCAACTGCATTTACACCTGTAACACTAGCATTGCTACCTAAACCGACTGCATTAGCACCTGTAACACTAGCACTGCTACCTAAACCGACTGCATTAGCACCTGTAACACTAGCACTGATACCTAAACCGACTGCATTGGTACCTGTAACACTAGCACCGCTACCTAAACCGACTGCATTGGCACCTGTAACAGTAGCACTTTTACCTAAACCAACTGCATTGGCACCTGTAACAGTAGCACCGTTACCATAAGCTACAGATGCACCAGCAGAGTTAGCAGGCACATCATTTACCGCCAATGCCACATTACCATTTGTCATAGCCAATGCCGCAAACACAGCAGCCACAACAACTTTCTTTTTACCACTATTGTTCTTAGCTAATTCAGATACTACTACGTAGCAATTTTTAGATTTGTTCCAAACTACTTTAAAAATCTTGTTCATTCATTTTCTCCTTTAAACTACTATATATCTCTCAAACTTCTATATAATAAGTAATTTCAATTCAAGTTTTTTCGATATGGTAAGTATACCAAATTTTTCGATATACTGGCAACCCCTTTTCACTAATATTTCATTTTTGAATAGGCATTGCAAATATAGCAATTATAATATTTTATAAAGATGTATATTAAAATACAATTAATAGTTGCGTAAATTTTACACCATATTTAGGAAGAAAAATGAATCTAAACTCACAATTTATTTTTCTATATAAATATAATTAATAAATCTCCAAAAATGTAAATACAACTCTTTATATAGCTGTATACTAAAAGCTCTATCATCTTTACAAAATTATTTTTATTAAATTTTTATAAAGTACTTTTTCAATCATACAAGAACAAACTTATGAAAAAAGGAACGTCTAAAGAAATACTCTCTTTAGACGTTCCATTTATATTACATTATTTAATTTAAACACATAAGCACTTTGATTATTAGCTAGTATAATACGCTTATTCAAACGTTTCATATACGTTCGGTATATCTCTTGTGCCTCTTCCACAGATACAACATCGAAGGTAATTCCATCTCCAATAGGCAATTGGCTCAGTCTAGGCAAATCGGCTGTAATAACGGTGCCGATTTTTGTATAGCCACCCGTTGTTTGCCGATCCGCCATGAGAATAATCGGATTGCCATCGGATGGTACCTGAATGGATCCAAACACAGCACCATCAGAGATGATATCGGCACCGTCAATGTGTTCTACAGGTGCTCCATCTAATCTAAAGCCCATGCGGTCGCATTGGATGGTCAATGTATAGAGTTCATTGCTAAAATTGCGGATACCTGCTTCTGTAAAGTACTTGGCTTGCGAGCCCAGTACCACTCGTAGCGGTTCATGGCATTCACGGCCGCCCCGATTAAATAAAACCGTATTAAATAAATGATTTGATTCTCTAGTATAGTCGCAGATGATAGTATCGCGGTTGCAGTCCTTTAAACGGACTTCATCGCCCACCGCTAGAGGCCGTCCCTCAAATCCACCGATATTCGCCTTTGTGTGTGTCGCTACGCTGCCGTTGATTTCGGGCACATCGATGCCGCCGGCGAAGGAAATATACATGCGCACCCCACATTGGCTAAAACTACCAGAGAGGACATCGCCATCATGACAAACAAAGGGAATGTACCGCGGCACTTCCACATTATTAATGGTAGGTCTCATGTCGGCGCCTGTGAAAGCAACAATGCATGTGCCCTTCACCTTAAGCGTAGGACTGAGCACAGTACACTCCAAAGCCCCTACGGGCTTCGTATTCCCTACGAGGGCTTGGCCGATAGCATAGCTTTCACCATCCATAGGACCTGCCACAGGCATGCCATATTGTTGAAAGCCTACGCGCCCTCCGTCTTGCACGGTAGTCATCATACCAGGCGCAACCACCTCAAAGGACGCATTCTTATATTCACTTACCGCCACGGAGGTCACCTACCTTTACATGATGGACAACGGGCTTAAACGAGGAGCCCAATTTCTTAATACAGTGAAATGCACTTTCATCAATGGGAACATAGCGCACATAATCGCCGGCCTTGAGAAGGGCCGCCTGTTCTCGAGACTCATCGTACATGGACACAGGTGTACGCCCTATGATTTGCCATCCTCCAGGGGAATCCGATGGATAGGTGCCGGTCTGCTCACCCGCGATGCCTACAGATCCTGCCGGAATATGCGTGCGCGGCGAAGACAATCGCGGCGTAGCGATGCGCGGATCCATACCACCCAAATAGGTAAATCCTGGAATAAAGCCCATCATATACACGAGATAATCCGTACCGCTGTGAATACTGACCACATCGGCCTCTGTTAGGTAATTATGAGAGGCTACAAATCCAAGGTCTGGACCAAATTCACCACCATAGACGGTCGGTATCTCTACGACCGTCACCAATTCACTTTCATCAGCCCTAATAGGCTGCGCACAGATAGGTTCAAGAATACGGCACAGCTCAGCATAGGTATAACATAGCGCATCATACTGAATGAGAAGCGCACAATAGGTAGGTACCATCTCAATAATGCCCTCTAACTGGAGGCTTTCAATCCCCGCCACAGTCTGACGGATACGCTGATTAATCTTAGGGTCAATAACTTGACCAAATTCGATGGAGATAGCACTATCCCCAACCGGAGAAATTGTGGGATTCATACGTGCCCCCTAACCTAATAATTTTGCAATACCTTGCAAGGATGTAACACCGATATAAGCAGTCACAAGTACGACAATCCAACCGGTGTAGAACAGAACCGGATTGTGCTTATAGTCCCCTACGATATTCGTCTTACGCGTTGCCAATAACATAACGGCTAAGGTAACAGGCAAGATCAAACCATTCACAGAGCCCGCCACAATTAATAGTGTAGCCGGTTTGCCGATAAAGATAAGAATGCATGTGGACACGAAGATGAATGCCATGATGGTCAATTTTTCATATCGTTCTACCACCTTGAACAAGGTTTTAAGGAAGGATACCGATGTATAGGCAGCACCCACAACAGATGTCAACGCAGCGCAGAAGAATACGATACCGAATAATTTATGACCGATTTCACCAGCACCAAGTAAGAACGCAGAACCTGCTGGGTCCTTTGGATCTAACGCAAAGCCCATGGATACGACACCAAGTACGGCTAAGAATAACAATATACGAACGATGGCATCTACGGACATGCCCATGAAGGCAGCGCGACGTACATCCTTTAAATGTTCACGGCCTGTAATGCCCGCATCAATCAAGCGATGGCCGCCGGAGAATGTAATGTACCCACCTACGGTACCGCCGATAAGGGTAATCGTAGCTAGCCAAGGGTAATTGGTTGGCACGATGGCATGGGTTGCGGCCTCTGCTACAGGAGGATTAGTAGAAAACGCTACATAACCGATGAGTACGAGCATCACTGTGCCCAACACTTTCGCCGTATTATCGAGAACGCCACCCATTTTAGGAGATGCAAATAATAAAATTCCCAAAATACCACTGATGGCTGCTGCCGTCGTCGTATCGATACCGAATACGATGTTAAGGCCCATGGACGCACCGCCAATATTGCCGATATTGAACGCCAGGCCCCCAAGGGAAATCAAGAATGCTACGAAGTAACCAAGGCCGGGCAAGACCTTATTCGCAATATCTTGGCCCCGCATTTGGGATATGCCGATGATGGTCCATACATTGAGCTGTGCAATGATGGAGAAAATAACGGACACCACAATGGCGAACGCAAAATCCGCCTGTAACTGGCCTGTAAACGCCGCCGTTTGTAACATAAATCCTGGCCCAATGGACGACGTGGCCATCAAAAATGCTGCCCCTAAGAGGACAGATAAACTCGCTTTACCTGTAATCGGTTTCATACTGACTCCTTTTATCTATTCTGATTCTATCTATTCTTATACAATCGATTGTAATCTATCGATTCTTAAAATTCGCTACCACGACACCTGCCTTAGTGAGGCCTTCACGAATATACTTTGTGAAAGCTATCGCTTTTGGATTATCGCCATGAACGCATACGGAATCGGCTGCAATATCGATTGTTTTGCCCGTATTCGTTACGACCTTGCCTTCTTGCACCATCATGAGTACTCGTTCCAAGGCCTCTTGCGGGTCTTTTATGAAAGCACCCTCTTCCGTACGAGGCACCAAGGTGCCTTCCTCTGTATAGCCTCGGTCTGCAAAAACCTCTTGTATCACTGGAATACCTCGTCGCTCTGCCTCTTTGGCGATATAACTACCGCTGAGCACCATGGCTCGAACATTGGGATTCACCGCTTGTAAACCATCTAATACGGCATCAGCTAATTCCGGTGTTACACACGCCATGTTATAAAAAGCACCATGTAATTTCATATGCTGCAACTCTACATCGTACTGATTGCAAAATCCTTGCAACGCACCGAGTTGGTAGATCATATAGGCCCGTGCCTCATCGGGACTCACCGCCATCTTGCGGCGTCCAAAGCCCATCAAATCTGGATATCCCGGATGGGCCCCTACGGCTACGCCCTTCTCCTTGCACATCTTAACGGTGGCCTCCATAATGAGAGGATCACCGGCATGCCAACCACAAGCCACATTGGCACTCGTGACGTGATTTAACACCTCACTATCCATACCCAATGTATAATTACCAAAACTTTCACCTAAATCGCTATTTAAATCTATATAATGTGACATCACTATGCTCCTCTCGTTCTTCATCTTTCCTTTAAATTCTATAGAATATAGTAACATGATTATACAAAATATATTGATACGTTATCAATGATTTTTGTCATGTATACAAAATTCATATATACAAAATTCATATAATAACGCAAAAAAAGCACTCGACGTAATGTCGAGTGCTTTCACCATCAATAGGACTATTGTTATATGTGTGTATATGGAGAGAGTTGTAAGGGATTTTATGAAAGGGTCAATAGCCTACCGATTATTTATTGTCCTTGGATGCAGCATCATCAGCTTGTTTGCTGTTGTCTGCAGATTTGTCATCATCGGATTTAGCATCAGATGTATTAGCAGCATCCTTGTCGCTAATCACGATGTGACCATCCACAACATCAGCCAACAAGTGTTTCGCATCGATGTGATCCAAGTAGTAATCTGTTACATTGTCACGAATTTCGGATTCGATAACACGACGTAATGGACGAGCGCCCATTGTTTTGTCATAACCTTGTTCCATCAACAAATCTTTAGCTGCGTCAGTTACATCTAAAGTAATTTGTTTTTTAGCCAAAGTTTTGTTAACTTGGTCGAGCATCAAATCAACGATTTTCTTCAAATCTTCTTTGCTCAATTGATTGAATTCAATAACAGCATTGAAACGGTTCAAGAATTCAGGGCGGAAGAATGGAGCAATGCGGTCCATTACATCAACTTTGTTTTCATCATCGTTGTCGTTGCCATAACCGAAACCTGCATTGGATGTAGCAATGATAACAGTGTTCTTAAAGTTTACTGTGTTACCTTGACCATCTGTTAAGCGACCATCGTCCAATACTTGAAGAAGTAATGTAATAACTTGAGGGTCTGCTTTTTCGATTTCATCGAACAATACGATGGAATATGGATTACGACGAACGCGTTCAGTCAATGTGTTGGAGTTATCTTCGTAACCAACGTAACCAGCTGTAGCACCAATCAATTTAGAAACGGCTGTGCGGTCACTGTATTCGGACATATCCAAGCGGATAATAGCGTCCTTGTTACCAAACATATCAAGTGCTAATTGTTTAGCCAATTCTGTTTTACCAACACCAGTAGGACCTACGAATAAGAAGCTACCGATTGGACGGTTACCTTCGTCAAAGCCTGCACGGTTACGACGGATAGCTTTAGAAACAGCTTCTACTGCTTTATCTTGACCGATAACATGAGCTTGTAAACGAGTTTTCATATCTTTCAAACGTTCAATATCGGATGCACCCATTTGAGAAACAGGGATACCAGTCATACGTTCTACCGCTTCGGCTACATCGTTAACCTTAGCCACAACCTTTTGATTATCAGTATGCTTGTCGATTTCTTCTTGCAATTTTTGAATACGCATCTTTTCGTTAATAGCAGATTCGTAATCTTCTTTTTGAGCAAACTCTTCTTGTTTTGCTTTAGCATCTGCAATATCTGCTTCTAATGTTTTAATATCAGTTACAGGATGTTGAGATGCCAAGTGAGCTGCTGTTACATCGATCAAGTCGATGGCTTTATCTGGCAAGCTACGTTGAGGAATGTATTGTACGGAATAATCTACAGCGGCTTTCAAAACGGCATCTGGCAATTCAATATTATGATGCGCTTCGTATAATGGACGAATGCCTTGTAGAATTTTGAAAGTATCTTCTGCAGATGGGGCATTGACTTTTACTTCATTAAAACGACGCGCAAGTGCTGCGTTTTTCATGATTGTGTTACGGTATTCATCTTGTGTAGTAGCACCGATAACAGTCATTTCACCACGGGACAAAGCAGGTTTCAAGATATCTGCTAAGCCTTTAGAGCCTTGACCATCACCTGTGGAACCAGCGCCCAAGATTTGATGGATTTCGTCGAAGAACAAGATGATATTACCAGCGGCCTTAACTTCTTTGATAAGGTTTTGGATATTTTCTTCGAAGGAACCACGATATTGAGTACCAGCTTCCAAACCGGAAATATCGATAGAAATGATTTCTTTATTTTTAATTGCTGCTGGAACATCGCCGTTAACGATTGCTTGTGCCAAGCCTTCTACGACTGCTGTTTTACCAACACCAGCATCGCCGACTAACACAGGATTATTTTTTGTACGACGTGCTAAGATTTCAGCAGTTTCTTGAATTTCTTTGTTACGACCGATAACAGGATCAAGCTTACCGTTACGAGCTTCATCTGTTAAGTTCGTACCTAAACGAGCAAGGATACCATCCTTTTTCATTTTGCCTTGTTGAGCTGCAGCTTGTGCTGCTTGGATTTCTTCGTTAGTAGGCAAATGGCCTGTTTGACGATAATAAGCAAACTCTTCAGGAGTTACTTCACGACCATTTATTTTATAACGACGGTTTTCTGTGGAATAACCACCCATATTACCCATCAATTGATTGAACAAATCATTCATGCTGCCAAAATCGCTACCAAAGTTATTGAAGTTGTTGTTCATATAAATTACCTCACTTTTTCACTACAAGTATATCAGTTTGACTTTTTAAGTCTGTTTAATTTCTTGCTTTATTTCTAGGTTTCTTCAACCTTATGTCATTATAATAAACTCATTAAGTCAAAAAGTCAATAGGTCAAATTAATAATTTTTGACTTTTTTTGACTTTTATTTTGGCAAATATAATTATAATGGTGAAAATTCAGATAAATACTGGATTCATAATAGATTTCCTGTTTTAGATTTTTGATTATTTTATTAGAAATTCTATTGTTTATATTAATTTATTACCTATATAATAGAACTAAAGGTCAAAATATATCAAAGGAGGTCAAACCATGGCACCAAATTCTTCACCGCATACCGATTCTACCGCACTCAATGATACCTCTATCATAACAAGCGCTAACAATAAAGAACTAGCAAAACGCATTAAAGACATTTCTCAGCAAGTACTAGAACGGAATTATGAACTTTACAAAGCATTGGAGAACAAATGAGTACACATAAAATTCAATTTACCGTACAAGATATCTACGAACTCCATACCCAATTAGAAAATGCATTTGTCCTTTCATCAGGCGTACGTGATGAAAACCTATTAGCGTCAGCCGTCAATACGCCCTTTCAAACATTTATGGGAAACGATCTATACCCATCCATCTACGATAAAGCGGCACAATTATGTTATGGCATCGCCAACAACCACCCATTCACAGACGGAAACAAACGAACTGCACTGCATAGCATGTATGTGTATCTAATTATCAATGGATTCGATATTACTGCTACACAACAAGACGTAGAAAATATGATTATCGATGTCGCCGCAGGCAATATGACAAATACAGAACTGGCACAATGGTTGCGAGAGAATACCGTAGAGATTGATACGAATTTGTAATTCGACAGGGATACATAGGGCCCTATAAATTAGAACAGGCCTGTTCTAATTTAAAATAGCAATACAAAAGCGGATAGTCCAAATCGAACTATCCGCTTATTTCTTTGGTGATCCAGGAGGGATTCGAACCCCCGACCCACGGCTTAGAAGTGTGTAGCCAAAGTCAGTATTTATCTAGGTTCACCAGTATTTATATATGTTTGCAAGTATATATGCAAGCATAATTACGTTATTTTTTTATACTTGCATACGGTATCTGTTCACAATATAAGTTATAACTATAAAATCCCAACTTGTACTAAATTTAAAGCTAATTGGCCTGATATAGCATAATAATCATTAGGAGTTTTAGGTACCTCTAAAGTCTTGAAAAAGTATTTTTTACATTGACACTTAAAAGTATCTTCATCATCAGTAAATTGACCTTCTATCTCTTCAATCTCTTTTACCAAAACTTTTAATTTTTCAATCATCTTAGATAAATTAATTTCTAATTTATCATTCTTAATTAAAATCACATCATGATTCAACAAATATTGTATAATAAAAAATGATGTAGCTGAATCGAAATTCCTATATATATTAACCTCTTGTGTATATCTGAAAACTCTATCAAGCAATACAAACTCAAAAACAATATTCCGATATGGCAAAGTAAAATCCATCGAAAGAGCTAATAATGTTTGTACATCTACTTTTATTTCTTCCAATACACCTACATACCAATTAGTCTTCAACTGAATATGTTCATCAAAAGGTAATACACCTTGGTGATGATAGTAATCATGAAGATACCCCCAAACACATCTAGCATTATAAGTTACATTTCTATCAATATCTCTACTGCTAGATGCCAAATTCCCCAATCCTATTTTATCAATAAGCGGTAATGTTATCGTATTATATATATCGTAAAACTTATCAAAGAAAAAAACCGCACAACTTTGCTTTTTAAACTTAATATTTGATTTTACATTTTCTGGAAAGAATACAATATTATTACCTAATTCTACACCATTACTCCCTATTAACAACTTTGAAGATTGACATATATTTTTAGGATGTGAATAGGTTTTATACATAATATCAAATTCTTTCTCCATAGGTTCTTCACGAATAGATAAAAATGTTTCAAACTTCCATCCGTGTCGTAGCCCATTAGCTAGACGCAATGGCCCCCAAAAGAAAAATTTCGATAAATTTTCTACCTTTTTAAGTGCCCTTACAGAGTTATCAAAACATAAATTTTGATAATCTGACTCAATATATGTATTTATATCGCTAATTAATGCACTCTTATACTCTGCTGAAATAAACTCATCATTTAATGCTTCAATATTATTTACAATATCACACAAAATAGTACGAACTCTATCACGATTCTCAACATTTATTAGAGTTCCCTCTTCAGATTGATAAGACTGTAATAAATTAGTTTTATCAACAATTTCTCTTATATAAGGATTCATATTACCTCTCTTTTAAAATATGAACTGTAAACCCCATAGGTACGGCCCCATAATTAATTAATTCTTTTAAGTTATATGTTTTCACTACGGCTTTCGTTGTAATACATCCATCTACTTCCCCTTGTAAGCATCTTAATCCCGCATTAGAATTACTGGTAGCATACTCCACATTGATAGTAGGATAATTATCCAAAATTAATCCACTAGGTGCAGGATGAGAAGCAATACAATTTAATTCATTTACACATTTTCCATTCGAAGCTAATACCATATCGTATGTATTATCTATAAAGACATCATAAAGTATAATTCGATCTAAATTAGAAAAAACAATTTTATGTAAGTCAGGGTATACTACACATCCTAATAATGCACTTTCAGAATCATTATTAGTCAGTAAAGTTTCTACTGCATCTTCAAGTGTATCATGAAGTACGACTTCTCCTTCTATATTTTTAGCTTTCAACCATTTATAAGCCGCTTTCTCACAATTAGTATTTGTTGGGCCTAAGGTATGTATTTTATTAATGTACCTCATTAAATTTACTCCTGAAAGAAAATAGTAAAAAATACAAAAATATTACAATGATAATATCAATTAATGAAATAATTGACATCGTCAATAACTCATTATAGATATTAGAAAAAACAGAGACCAAAACTCCTCCCAAAGGAAAAGAAATGGCATTAAGAAGCATCATACTAGGTAATACGGCTTTAAACTCATCATCTTTAAAAATTAATTGTCTTTTAGTTCGCAATCCCACTGAGAAAATACTATCTGATAGAATAATCACGGCAATAAAAAATAATGTAAACACAAAATTGAGTTCAAAGTAAAGCATACCTCCACTAACTATACCAGCAACGACAATTATTAATAACAATTTAATTATTGATTCCGACTGATAAAAATCAAAGGTAATAACTCGATTAAATATTAAAACTGAAATTATCCCAATCACACTAATAACAAAATTAAAATACCCAAGAAAAACACTACTTTGATGATAAAAACCTAATATAATAGCTGGCAGCAATGCTAATGCAGCTCCATAAACAAGGTTTACACTATTGGTTAAAACAACAAGTTTAATAGCTGTAGAAGATGAGAAAATCAACTTCATTCCTTTACGCAATTCTGAAAACCTTGAATTATTTTCATCATTTTCCAGTTTGTCTTGTTGAGGATTAACAGAAACGTTATCATTATATAATATAAAAAATACTATTAGTAAAAAGCCAATTCCAATAGAAAAAATGAATGTATTCTCACTAAGGATATCTATAAAATACCCAGCTATCACTGGTGATATAACCATAGAAAATTGTTCTATGGCTTGCAAATTGGATTGTTTCTTTAAAAGTTGCTCAGGTAAAACCATATTTTGTATATAATTTTCTATGCAAAGATAATTAATATCAAAAAATATACTGCTTATCATTCCTATAACAACCAAACTAATTATATTATTAGTAATACTATATATGAAGAGCAAAAATAAAACACAACCACTTTGAATACAGTTAAACTTTATTATACTTTTTAATGATCCTGTTAATTTAAATAAATTAGGAACTATAGTAAGAGATAAGAGTCTAATTCCCCATTCTGCAGCAAATACAGCTCCCAAATAAGTTGCTTCACCTGTAATTTTGTAAATATATACTGGTATAGCAAATAAGAGTAAAAAATGAAGAGTCATAAAAAACAATCTATGTAAGTATATACCTTGATACATGATTATTACTCCCAAATTTTCTTCATTTTATTTAATACTTTTTCTTCATCATTATCTACAATAATCTCATATCCTTTTCTATGTCTATAATCCTGTAAGTTAGTTTTATCATGATAAAAAGCTACACCTGCAAACATTTTATTTTTAAACTCCTCTGTAACATAAGGAAGTCCAGCATAAGATAAAAGCATAGCTTTAGATAAGTCAATATTAGATGATAACTTAATGAGATCAACAATTTTATCACCAGGCAATCTAAATGCAATTTCTACTAATACAGGTAATAAATCTTTATTAAAGCGAATCTCACAATGAAAAACACCACAACTTACGTTGGTAGCAAGCAAAATATCTTTAACATACGATTTTATTTCATCCACCCTACATTCGCTTAAGTCACTAAATGGCGTCATATGACCGATTTCTACAAAATACGGTTCGTCAGAAAGAAACTTTTTAGTAATAGAAACAATATGTAACTCTTGATTAGAATAATAACCTTCAACACTGTATTCTGGTCGTTCTAAATATTCTTCAACTAAAACTTCACTACCTAGTTCATGATCCAACTCTTTGTGCGTCTCATTTTTAATCAGATTATAATACATTATTAACTCTTGCTCATTATTGGCTTTATTTACATGATAACTACCTGCTGCAGCCTTAGGTTTAATAATACAAGGATAATGAATTTGTTTATTTAATTTAATATCCGATACATTTGATACAGTTGTAAACCATGGATTTCTAATATTTTTATTAGTTAAAAACTCCCTCATTTTTAATTTATCATGAACTATAGGTAACATATCATAAGGTAACCCTATAACTTTATACTTATCTGCCAAAAGAATTGATAATGGAACGTAATATTCATTACCAGAAACAATAACATCAAACGCTATATTTAAATTATCTAATAAATTAAATACAGCATCAGTTTTGTTCGTATCTACTTCAAGTATAGTACATTTCTTCCAAGCATCTTCATTTGGTAATCGTCTATCAGATTTATTATACGACAAAATATAACAATCCCATCCTAATTCTAATGCAGAATTAACTAAAGCAGCTCCAGAACCTATTGGTTCTAAAATTAACACTTTCATAGTAAACCTCCTATTATTTAAACAAGACGAATTAAGTATATATTATTATATAAAAAATATGTTGTAAACATATTTACTCATATTTACGTGAATTCATGAATTTAACAAAAATAACTATTTTCTAATTAAAAAATAATGCCTTATAATAAAGGCTCTCTGTCAAATGTTGGGGTGTTCACCCTACGAGTCTTCTTTGGCATCAATCATATGTATGGTTGGTGCCATTCTTTTTGCTCAAGAGTAGAATACGTACTCTAAATCTACCAAAGTGGCGAAGTCCATAGCTTATTCGTTTTAATACCTTAATTTTGTTGTTAGTTCCTTCTGTGTATCCATTAGAATATGGAAGTAAGAATGCATTAGTTAATT
>NZ_CAUSQT010000015.1:0-36647 GCF_963534045.1 uncultured Veillonella sp.
CTGTAGTATTGCCTGGACCCTTTAATACCTCTCCTAAAAATTAGAACAGGCCTGTTCTATTTCTGGAGAGACCATATCAGGCTATCTTACAAATTAGAACACACCTGTTCTATTTCTAGAGACACTATATCAGACTATCTTACAAATTAGAACACGCCTGTTCTATTTCTAGAGACACTATATCAGGCTCGTCTTGCTAATTACTACAGGCGTGTTCTAATTTAAAATCCCCTTGATAAGTACCGAGATACTCATCAAGGGGATTGTTTTAGTTATGAACGATACCAATCATCATATTAGAATTGGTAGTTAAGGTCTACGCGGTAGTAGTTGGAAAGTTTTTCATTATCGCCAATAGCCTTGTTTGTTTTGTTGTTGAAGCCATAATATGCTGTTAAGCCCACGTTCTTTTGTAGTGCGTAGTCAGCAGTTAGTAACCAGCCTTTGAAGCCTTGGTAGTTCATTGCACTAATTGTACCAGCTGGTGTAGCCATCCATGCGGTATTAGTTGTATCGTATGCAATGTCCCATGTGGAGGATGCAGCGCCTAAGTTTTGGCCAAAGTTGAAGTATTGTGCTTTTACGTCCCAAGAACCGCGTTTTGCTTGGTCGTAGTCGCCATAGCCAAGGCCAGCTGTCCATGCAGAACCGTGAGAAACGCCAGCAGCTTTCACCCATTCGCCACCAACCCAAACTTTATCAAAGTTCATGTCTGTGCTGAAGCCATACATGTTTCTAAGTGCGTCACCACTAGATTTGTGCGCATTTCTACGAGCATAGAAGCCGCCAAGGTTTACATGTTTATTAAGTTGACCTTTAAGGCCTGCATAGGCGAAAGTTTTGTTGGATTTCTTAGTTAAACCGTCAAAAGCGCCTGCCACAGCATAGCCGTAGGCTGCTTGGAATTGAACTTTGTCGTTGCCTGCGTTGAATTGAACGCCGTCGAATGTATCATCGTAAATCAAACCGTTGCCGAGCATTTGGTCAAAGCGACCAGCTTTCACAGACACGCGTTCACCAAATTTGTGATTTACATAAGCGCGATCGATAGTAGCCGTTGCATTGCCACCATTAGTCGCATCGCCAAATTCAAAGTCCCCAGAAGTTACGCGAATGACAGCGTCTGTGCGGTCATTGACCTTCGCATTGAATTGAATGCGAGCACGCGCGTCGAATTGGGAACCTTTGCTGTAATCGCCCACAGCGTTTACATAGTTACCATCTTTCTTTTGGGAACCAAGATAACGAAGACGCATATCGCCGGTTACTTTCACATTACCTACGCGGTCCTCTAAACGAGCCACGCGAACGCCCAAGTTATTTAATTCGTTAGAGAATTCATCAGCCAAACGGTTAATCAAGGCTTGTTGTTCCGCATTCGCACGATCTTGATTAGCAAGCGCCTTTGCCACCATTTGTGCCACTTGGAAACGAGTAATGCCATTTTCGCCTCTGAAAGTCCCATCTGGATAGCCAGTGATGATGCCAGTGCTAGCCAATTGAGACACGGCTTGGTAGGCCCAAGAATCAGGGGTTACATCGGAAAATGGGTTCGCTGCAAACGCAGTTGTTACACCCAACACAGCTGTTGCTGCAAAGATAGCGGCAAATTGTTTTTTCATAACTATACCTCTCTCCAAAAAAGAAACATACACATCTGCAATTCGGCCCTACTAACACGTATCGCCCTAACCCCTTATAAGTGATAACCGTTATATACAGAATATAACATAAGTATAACATACTATAACAAATATTTTATATTTTAGTGTAAAGTTCATTGGATTTTCATAGGACTAGAATTGGTAATTTAGCTCTACGCGGTAGTAGTTTGGTAAGTATTCATTAAGGGAACCATCGATGCGATGTGTTCTATTCTTGAATCCATAGTATGCATTGAGGCTCACATTGTCTTGCAATGCATAGTCCACGGTGGCCATCCAGCCTCTAAATCCACGGAATGTATGCATGACAGATGGTGGTGTTGCATTATAATCCCAATGGTAATTATTGCCATCAAATGGGAAGTTCCATTTGGATCCATAAGGCGCTAAGTTTTGATCAAAGCTAAAGTATTGTGCCTTTACATCCCAGGTGCCTTTTTTTGCGGCGTTGTAATTACCATAACCGATACCAGCAGTCCAAGCATGACTATGTGCGGTACCAACCGCTTTCACCCATTCACCGCCAACCCAAAGTTTATTAAAATTCATATCCGTGCTTACACCATACAAATTACCGTATGTACTATAATAACCGGTTTTATCTCTTCTGTGGCGAGAGTAAAACGCACCTACATCGATATGCTTATTCAATGTACCTTTGAGGCCTGCATAATTATATTGATCCCGCTCTGGCAAGAAACGATTTTCATTATTCTCTGCCGTCGCATAGCCATGAGCTAATTGAAGTTGCACTCTATCATTCCCCGTGTTGAATTGAATACCATCGAAGGTATCATCATACAATAAACCATTGCCGATGACTTGATTAAAACGGCCTACCTTCACAGATGTATGGTTACCAAATTGATGATTTACATAGCCACGATCGATGGTAAGAGCGGAGAAGTATCCATCGCCGTCGCCAAATTCCATTTGATAGGTTCTAAAGCGAGCTACTACATCGGTGCGGTCATTTACCTTTGCATTAAATTGCACACGACCACGAACATCAAATTTAGATGGCTTGTAATATTGACCGCCTTGCCCTATCAACACGCCATTTTTCGTAAAGGAACGACGCAATAAGAACTGCACATCACCGGAAACTTTCACATTACCCGTGCGGTCCTCTAAACGAGCCACGCTAACGCCCAAATTATTCAATTCATTGGAAAATTCATCGGCTAAACGATTAATCATCGCTTGTTGTTCCGCATTAGCGCGGTCCTGATTAGCCATGGCCTTCGCAATCATTTGAGCCATTTCAAAACGGGTAATATCTTTTTGGCCTTTGAAAGTCCCATCTGGATAGCCATTAATAATGCCTGCACTAGCCAATTGGGATACGGATTGATACGCCCAAGAATCTGGCGTTACATCAGAAAATGGATTCGCTGCGAATGCAGTCGTTACACCTAATACAGCCGTTGCCGCCAACACAGCAGACAATTGATATTTCATAAAAATACCTCTCTACTATAAAAAACTATATATTATACATGCTATAGTCGCATGAATCAGTATATAAGTACCCTCGTTCACCTTATATACACATCATACAACCATAATATTCCTTTCTAGTATAACAATGAGAGATAAATAATCGATAAGCAGAGAATAAAATGTTCATATTATTTTCATTTTTAAGTAAGTATTACATAAAAAAAAGATGGCGAAACATGCGTTTCGCCATCTTTGTACATGTACTTAAACTACACTCATCTACGAGATTAGAATTGGTAGTTAAGGTCAACACGGTAGTAGTTGGATAATTTATCGTTAGTACCTGTTGCTTTATTTGTTTTGTTGTTGAAGCCATAGTATGCAGTCAAACCAACATTGTCTTGCAATGCATAGTTAGCAGTTGCCAACCAGCCTTTGAAGCCATGGAATGCAGGTTTTTGACCGAAATCATAAGCAATATCCCATGTAGAGGATACAGCACCTAGGTTTTCACCAAAGTTGAAGTATTGAGCTTTTACATCCCAAGTACCTTGTTTAGCTTGGTCATATGCGCCATAACCGATACCTGCTGTCCATGCAGAACCTTTAGTCATGCCAGCACCTTTAACGTATTCGCCACCAACCCAAACTTTATCAAAGTTTACATCTGTGCTGAAGCCATACAAGTTTTTGAAATCTGTATTATCAGATTTATGTTTATTATTGCGTGCATAGAAACCACCAAGGTTAACATGTTTATTCAAATCACCTTTGATGCTTGCATATGTAAATGTATTATTTTCTAATTGAGTTTGACCTTCAGCAGCGCCTGCTACTGCATAACCGTAAGCAGCTTGGAATTGAACTTTGTCATTACCTGCGTTGAATTGAGCGCCATCGAATGCATCATCATAAATCAAGCCATTGCCGATAGTTTGATCGAAACGACCAGCTTTAACGGATACGCGTTCACCAAATTTATGGTTCACATAAGCGCGATCGATGGAAGTAGATGCAGTGCTACTAGCATCACCCAATTCAAAATCGCCAGAAGTCATACGAACAACAGCTTCTGTGCGGTCATTTACTTTTGCGTTGAATTGAACACGTGCACGAGCGTCAAATTTGGAATGTTTGCTGTAATCACCATCAGTAGTTACATAATGACCATTTTTTTCTTGAGCGCCAAGATAACGAAGACGCATATCGCCAGTTACTTTCACATTACCAAGGCGGTCTTCTAAACGACCAACACGAACGCCTAAGTTGTTCAATTCGTTGGAGAATTCATCAGCCAAACGGTTAATCATAGCTTGTTGTTCAGCGTTAGCACGGTCTTGGTTAGCCATAGCTTTAGCTACCATTTGAGCCATTTCGTAACGAGTGATATCGTTTTGGCCTTTGAAAGTACCATCTGGGTAACCATTAACGATGCCAGCTGCTGCTAATTGAGATACAGCTTGGTATGCCCAAGAATCAGGAGTTACATCGGAGAATGGGTTAGCTGCGAATGCAGTAGTTACACCCAAAACTGCTGTTGCTGCAAAGATTGCTGCGAATTGTTTTTTCATAATACAATACCTCTTCTTTACACTAAAAACAATTACTATACAATCTTGCAAAGCAATACGCTTATCCCTATGTGTCCATGTTTCCATACAAATAATACGTATACCTTTACAAGATATACGTATATTGTATCATATAGAGATTAAATATCATTTAAATATTCATGAAATTTTCATTCATTTTTTATTATTAACATAATAAAATATCTTTTATCATCGAATCATTAATAATTTGATCAGCCCCATATAAACCATCTTGATAGTTCTTTTTAATCCCCTTAATACTTAACTCATTGTAGTCAAAAGCACTATCTAGAGTAGATACACCATAATAACTCTTATCTACAAACCAAACTTGGTCGGTTCTTACAGGGGCATCCAGTATATTTGTATTATGTGTAGTTGCAATTAGTTGCGTACCTGTATCATTCCATTCATTAAAAATACGTAATAGCATAGTGACTAATTTAGGATGTAAAAAACAATCAAAATCATCAATTAAAAATAGCTTAGAATTATGATAATTGTCCAAAATTATCGTTGCTAAAAACAAGAATATCCGTGTACTAATACTTTCTGCTTCATAATCAATAGTAAATCTGCCTCCATCTTTACATTTATATTCAAATTGAAGCAATAATCTAGATTCTAAATTTTGATTATTTTCTTGTATAGGCATGAAAGTTTCTTGTATTTTAATATCTTTTATATGGAAATCTGCAGCCTTCAAAAAATACAATACTTTATCTTTTAAATTAGAATTAGTATATAAAAGCTTAAATAGTTCCTGGTTACATAAATCAGTATTCCTTAAACTAAGTACAAGAATATCTTGTGCAAACCATTCATATGCCTCTTTAGCTTCTGAAACATTATTACTTTGAGCAAAGTATAGTAAAGGCTGATTAGCTATTAATACACCCTTTAAGCCCTTTATTGATGACGGCATAAAGATGTCATCAATAGTTCTTTTAATAATGATATTATCATTCATAACTAAACGCTCTTCATTAATATTATGAGCATCATAATTTAATTCATAACAATATAAGTTTCCATTTTTGATAAATCGAATTTTGAAATATGTATTACCTACTTCATTTTCAAAAGTATCAATAGGTAATGACTCTAACTCAGAAGATGTGCCATGAACAATAGTATCTGTAAGTAGTTGAAAAGCTCTAATCACATTGGATTTTCCAGATGCATTACCACCAAATATAAATGATGATTTAACAACCTCTATATTATCTGATGAAATAGTATTTTCTTTAGTATAATCGGTTACACCTTCACCAACCTCCATAGAAAAGGTAGCCTCATCTTTGAATGATCGAATATTTTTGAAAGCAAAATCTATTAGCACTGTATCACCAACTTGTATTTAAGAATTATATTGACCCAGAGTTGCATTAACGTGATTATTGTATAGTAGATGATTTATAATAATGTTTACCTACTCTTATAAATACTAATTAAACATTATTTTTCCAATTCTCTATAAGTACTTTTGCATCCTTTTCACTAATGCTATGATTGTTAGATTTACCATAACTTAATACAAAGGAGGCTAGTTTAATTTGATCTTCTGGTATAAACAAATCTAGTTGTCGTTTATCAAATACTCATCAAAGGAAACTTCTCTATAACAATTGTCAGTTGCTAAAATCTACATGATGGTGGTCTTAAAATTTTATATTTAACATTTTAATATTTCTGGATGTCGCACAACCCATGAAGTCAACTCAACATAAGCTTGTTTTATCTCTTCAAAATCATGACGTTCTATATGTGTTATAGGCGAATCTTGCTGTTTAGAATCTCTCCAGTTAATATCCTGTGCTGTATAGTTACCATAAAAACCGATTTCAGATTGTGTCATCCAATGGTACGGAGTTACAATGCGTTCTTGCGTTTCAAATAAGGAAGGCATTAAAGAATAATATTCAAAATCTTTTGGTGCTATAAGTTCAAAAATAGTAGGCATAATTTGCATATGATCACCAATACTATTTTTATTAATCCAGTTAGCATCAATATCTTTATGATACATGGCAAAGTATGTACAAAATGATTCTCTAATAGTTTGCTTTCTATATGAAAGCAGAGAGTCCGCAATGCCACAGGAATGATCACCTGTGACTATTATAAGACTATCTTCAAAATGTGCTTTCATAGCATCAACAAAACGGAATAAAGCCTGTTCTGCATACCAATAAGTGCCCAAAGATGCTACTTTACTCTTATTATCTCTTACCTCTTTAGGAATATTCCCAAAAATCGTATCCGAATCCCATCCATATCTTTCAATAGGAATTGTGCTAGGTGAGTGATTAGATGTTGTATAAATAAAATGCATAGTTGGCTCATCATCAGCTTCCAATATACGTTTTTTTACCTCATCTAGAAATAAATGATCATACACACCTAACCATGTGGCAGGTGCATCTTCACCACAAATATCTGGGCCACCGATACATTCATCAAAGCCCATTGATGGAGCAAATAAACCTAAGCTAGCCCAAGAAATATTACCTCCATACCAAAGTTTAGTTTTATACCCCAACTTCTTAATTTGTTCTGGCAGAGAAGTAATTATAGTATGTTCCCAAAATTGTGTTTTCTCATTAATTTCTAAATTAGAATCATAAATCCCTGAAATGAGACTTGTAATAGCCGGTTGAGAAATCATACCTGCAGGCAAAAAATTCTCCATAGAAATAGTATTCTTTTGGGCTTTAAACTGCTTTCCTGCATCGGCAATATGATATTCTGAATAAATATCATCCGTCACAGATTGTGTAAGACTTTCACCAACAAGAATAAAAATATGCTTAGGCTTAGAAATTTTCGGGCCTTCAGCTTTTTTTCGTAAAAGCTCTAATGGATTTACTCCTATCTTTACGTCTTTAAATTCTGGAATAACACATAAATTTTTGATAGCTGTATCATCATCATGATTCAATACTTCATTAACATTATGTTTATGCACTAATTCTAATGCAATCAAATCATCAATAACGGCTTTAGCTAAAAATATATCATTTTTAATAATAGCTGGTACAAAATCCCACTCCGGTTTATTACGATGATTCAATGTACCACCATAACGTAACCAATAGAAAACCACTACCGTAAGAATAACTGATATAATTATTCCCACTACTTGTCCTACAAATGGTAATGTAGGTATCAACAATACAGGTGTTAATAAGGTGGCATAAATTCCTAAAGACGTAATTACTGCAAAGGGAATAAAACCAAGTAAAATCCATAACCCATGATTTTCATTAAAAAATATATCTAGTAGATTCTTTTTATCAGCATTACCACCCAAACGAACTAATTCATTGTAAGTATCTTTAAAATGATAATAATATATTAATTTTCCCATAAATGCAGCATATAGTACCATTAGATATAATGTTAAAAGTATAGTTCTTACTATATCTCCCACTGCAAAATAAGAGGATATAAATGCACCCGGTAAAGAGATAACTAAAAAGGAAACTAATAATACATAAGCATGAAAATCGAGTCCCCACCAAAATCCATAACTAAAGGTTTTAACTAGTTTTTTCTTATCCACATTCCAATGATATGAGGGTCCATATAGTTTAATAAAAATAAATCGAAAGATAGCACTGATTATAGGTGCCCATATAAAGATTTTTAAATCCTGTTGTAATCCTATTAGTAGTGACTCAAGCATATTTTACCTCTGATGATAGTTATCATTTTATATAATCTACTGAGAACGTAAATATTTTATCCATACATCTTAGTATACAATAATAACAAATAAAATATAAATTATATATAATATGTAGATGTTTATTATTATAAAATTCAAGATATAATATTGAGACCAAAATAGGGACTGCACATTATATTGCAGTCCCTATTAACCATACAAAATATTAAACTATTAATCAAATTTATCATTCGTATTATTTCTTAAAAATGACTCATCAAAGTTAATAGCATCGTCTATGGTATCAAATTCTAAGATGCTATTCGTATCAAATTCTTTAATTTCTAACTTTAGCGTATCAAGATATTTCATATATAGGTATTCCCACACATGATGATTATATTCATCTATACCTTCTACATCGTGAATGACTCGTCTAAAGTTCTCACTAAATTCCCTATCAAAATAGACAAAACCAAGCATGATGTGACCACTAGGAGCCCCTATATTTACATCGTTTATAAGCCCAGCTTCATCGGTCCTTACAACCCATTCATCGGAATTATTTTCTACATATATGGTCGAGTAAAAGCCTCGATATTCATAGGTATTAAACAAGTTTTCTGGGTAGTAATTATCTACAGAGCAAATATAGGTATTGTCTAGTTGATCTAAAACTAACCGTAATGATGAAACATTATCTTGTGTATCATACTGTTCATTTACAACAATTTTCACATTGTATTTATCTGCTAAGTAAAAGAACATTTCTTTTTTATAACCCACCACAAGAGTAATATCAGATATACCAACAGCCTGTAATTGTTTAATCTGTCGCTCCACAAGAACTTCGCCCTTAACGATACTTAGTCCCTTTGGACAATAATCGCTAATAGGTTTAAACCGTTTCGATTTACCGGCTGCCAATATAATCGCATTTGTCACTTTATGTTGTTGAATACAATCATACTGCTTATGATTTATATACTCATTAAATTTATTTCTCGAAATCATATGCTGAAATCAACCCGCTCATTACTATACCCACACCTAATATGATTTGATGTAAGGTTAAAGTAATATCAAAGAAGAAATAAGAGAATAATGCCGAAAAGGCTGTATAACTAATGTTTAAAGCCATAGCTCTACTTGGTCCAATAGTCGCCAACGCTCGATAATAACAGTAATACGATACCGAGCCAAATATAGCTGCCAGTCCCACATAAGCAAAACTAGAATCAAAAGCTATACTTTCACCGGTATTTATAAACATAAAATATAAAACAAAAAGTATTCCATAGGTGACCATGGATAAATTTTGTCTAATACAGATAGCACTTAAATTAGATATTTCACCAGATTTCATGCCGTAAGAGCACAAAACAGCTTCACTGCCCCAGGCACAAGCACATACTAAGGCAAATATAATACCCACAATACTATTAGTTGTTTGTCCTTCATCAACAAAACCTAAAGCAACAATAAAGGCAATGGCCAAAAACAAAGCAATGACTTGGTATGGTCTTCGTCGTTCTTTCAAAAATACATAGGCAAAGAAAAGACCGACTGCTGGATAAATAGAGCTAATAATAGCTGTCAATGAAGGTCCCAAATATTGAACTGCCATAATATATGAGCACATACCTATAGGCCCACCTAGAAAAGACCCAAACCATATATACTTAGATTTTGCTTTCTTAATATCCTTGATAACAAGTCTAACTTGCCCTGTTACAACAATAGAAGTATTAATAAGAAAGGCACTAACCGTATCATGAATGCAGGTCATAAATAACGGCACTAATAAAGGAATTACAAAATATATGGTGTAATTTGAAAGGTAATAGCCCAATAAACTAGTATCAGCCCCCCAAAATATACCTGAGAAAATAGCATTAAGCATGGTTATCTACCAATTCACTAAATTCTGATAAATTTCGTGCCTCATCGAATACAATTTGATAGAACGTTTTCGCATAATTGTACTGCTGCTTAGCATAGGAACTATTTAATAAATCCTCATCTTGTTTTGCTTCGCACCAATTACTCCATAATAAGCCTACCATAGCAATATAAGAGTAAATCTTATATCGCTTTAACGATGTTACTTGATTTTCAAAGTATATATCTATAATTCGATCAATCTCTTGTCGGTCAAACAAAGAATAGACGATGAACATGGCTAAATCTAAATCCGGATCCTGCATGGCAGCATATTCAAAATCTATAAGATATACATCTTGATTTTCTGTAACTAAAAAATTGTCACATACCGCATCAATATGGCATAATGTCCACTCTTTTACTAAATTTTCAATAATAGACTCTAAAGACTCTATATTCTTTTTAGTATCACCATAATCCTCGTATATACTTGCATTTGGCATTAATGATTCATAATAATTGATATGCTCAAATACATCAAAACAATGCTCTACACGATGTGATTGACTGTGAAAATCTCTCAATCTCTTTAAACACGCACTAATTTCGTTCCAATCTTTTGGATTAACAGTATGAGAATTCTCTATAAATTTTGAAATTTTATAACCTTTATCTCTATCAATATAGACAACAGGTTCTACAAACTCTTCATCCTTTATAGCTTGGTACACATCATATTCTTGATATCTATTGATTATTTTTTCTGTATTAACCCCTGGAACTCTAATAATATATCGTTCATTATTAATACTAAAAATAAATGAGTCATTCGTCATACCTTGTTTTAAAGGTGTCAGTTCAATATTCTTATCATTTGTATTAAAAACAAATTGGATAATATCCAATATTCCCACTATATACAACTCCCTGTTTTAAACATTCACCTTTTAGTTATTATATAATCACTTTACAGTATTAAAATCCACTATACCAAATAATTAGCCATTATATATTAATAATTATAATTTCTATCTAAAATCCCAAAAACCATTATGATCATCTGAATAAATTGGTCGATATAATGTTAACCATTCCGTATGAACAACAAATAAAACTGTATCAGGCTTATATTTATCAATATAATTTTGTAAACTACCATTAAACAAACGTAAATCAATAATATCTATTTTATCAACTCCTGTTGATAAGAAAAAAGTCATAGGATTTGCGTAAGAGTTCTTTATAACTAATAATCGTTTACCATCATTTACATTATTATTCTTAATATGAATTAGTGCTTTATCACCATAATTATATGCGGCATAAGGATTTGAGTTATAATAATCAATTTTTTCCAAGTTCTTCATATCATATAAAATAGATAAATCACCTATAATGTTTATATTCTCTTCCGGTACTTCATAATGAAAATTTGAATAAAACTTAGGATAATACATATAAAAATCTTCTGGTGTTGCCTCGGCTAAAGTGGCCTTCCTACCAAGACTTCCTAAAAAGAATTTATTATACTGGACTCTATTATATGAATTTAAATTAATTAAATCTAAATCAATATTATAACCATAATGTTGATTTAGATATTGACTTACTTTATTTGCAGCATGCATACCGGTTATAGGTTTCCAATGATGATCTGTCTTATAAAACAGATCTCGATAAGAAGAATCAGATAAGCCATCTATAAAATTTCGATAATCAATATACTCTACATTATTATCCTTTAATATTGATATAAAATCATCTGCATTTTGATTAGAGAAATCTAATAAACCAGAAATATCCTTATCATTGTTCTTAACTTTACCAGGAGCCATAAATAATAAAAAGTGAATATTCTTTTTTTTCAAAATATTATTAAGTTCTACTATTGCTAAAGCTTGTTTTGTTACATCTTGTTTTTCATCAAACTCAACCCAATAATTATTATTTAAATTAACTGGTTCTGCTTGAGCACCTCTACTATAAACTCTCCAGTTAATAAACTCCTTAAAATCTTTAGACATAGCTACCCATCTATAATACTCCCATAAAGTCTTATTAAATGAGCTATATGATTTACCTTGTGCATTATTTTTAACAAAATCAATATTTTTACTTTTATCATTTATAGGATTATCGGATGTAAATGGATAATATACTGCCCAATCAATCTTCTGAGAGTTATCTTTATTTTTATCTTTAATTTGTTGTAGTTCTTCATTATCATACAAAACTACTTGTGTGAATAAATTATTCATATGAAACTTCTGAACTAATATTTTGGTAGTAACACTCCTAACCACAAAAGATAAAAAAAACAAGACTAAAAGTGCTATACAAAATAACATCGCTTTACACATATATTTATTCTGCATAACTATTCCCCTAAAAATTAAAATAAATAAATGGATGATATGAGGATCCTATTACTAATACTAATGTTACCAAAAATATTAATATAGCAATAAATGGTTCTATCCATAAAAAATTTTTCCTAGAAAAAAACTTATCACTGACTAACCTATAAATAGGTGTAGATAATAAAATTCCTAACAATAAGATTATCCTACTATTATATAAATAGTAATAAAAAATATTATCTGTTAGTCCATTACTTCCATGTCCAAACATCATTCCCATGTAATTTACTGCGCTACTAAGAGATTCTGATCGGAATAACACCCATCCTAAAACAACCCAAAATAGTGTATAAACATGAGAAAATATACCTAGATATTTTTTAACATCTATATAATGTTCAAAAATAAGCAAAATAAAATACATCATTCCCCATAACCAAAAAGTATAATTAGCCCCATGCCAAATTCCAGTTAAACTCCAAACAATTAATAAATTGAGTATCCATCTAGAAACAGAAACACGATTTCCACCAAGCGGAATATATACATAATCTCTAAACCAAGAACCTAATGATATATGCCATCTTCTCCAAAACTCTGTTATACTCCTAGAAATATAAGGGTAATTAAAATTTTCTGCAAATCTAAACCCAAATATTTTTCCTAATCCAATAGCCATATCTGAGTAACCAGAAAAATCAAAATAAATCTGTAATGTGTATGCAATCGCACCTAACCAAGCAGAACCTACAGAAATAGCTAATCCTGCATTAAAAATATTATCAGCAACTTGTGCAATATAATCGGCAATTATAACTTTTTTAGCTAACCCATAAATGAATTGCAACATCCCCTCAGTTACTTGATCTATAGATTCTCTTCTATTTAATATTTGTTGTTCAATTAAGTCATATCGAACAATTGGTCCGGCCACCAACTGTGGAAACATTGAGATATATAAAGCTAAATTTAATAATGATTTTTGTGCGTGGACTTTTTTATTATATACATCGAATAAATAAGATAAAATTTGAAAAGTAAAAAAAGAAATTCCTAAAGGTAATATAATATTACTAACCGGTATATGGCTGCCAAAAAAATTATTAAGTTGTGTTATGGTGAAAACCAAATATTTAAAAATAAATAGAACTAAAATATGAATACTAACAGCCGCTATTAATAGCCATTTTCGTAAAGATGTAGACTTACTCTTTTCAATTTGTAGTGCAGCATACCAACCAATAATAACCGACAATAATAAAAGTACAATAAATCTAGGCTCACCAACTGCATAAAATATTAAACTTACTAATAACAAAATTTTATTTCTAATATTAATAGTTTTAAACCACGGATTATAATAGATTAGTAATACTAAAGGCAAAAATAAAAATAAGAATATTGTTGATGAAAAAACCACAATAGCCCCCAAACCTAAAATTTATTCTATCTTTGCTAAGGATACGATAAAATCTAATAAATATTCAAAATACTTGATATCGTTTTATAAAATCCTCAACATTATTCCAATATTTCATACTCTCGAAGATTTTATCATCATCCCATTCCCACCATTTCATGGACAATAAAGTTTCTACTATACTGTCAGAAAATCGTTGTTTTATAACTCGATTACCACCAACAACAACTGTATATGGTGCTACGTTCTTTGTTATGACACTACCTGCTCCTATAACAGCACCATCACCGATAGTAACACCACTTCTAATAATGCTATGAGCTCCAATCCATACATCATTACCAATTCTAATACTTCTATCCGCATCTGGCATATCTTTCTTATAGTCAAGAAAGACTCCATAAGTACTTATATAATTAATATTATGACCATTTTGAACAAGGTGTTGGTCAATACCAATAGAACAAAAACTACCTATTGAATGCATCTCTCGCTCCTTAAAAGAACGATATCCATAAGTAAATTTTCCTATTGGTATTCCTATATATTTATCGAACCAATATCTAGCTAAATTATCTTTCCATCCATATTTCTTTCTAGAATATTTATATAACCATTCTGGAGGATTACTTGTTCCTCTAATTTTACGTATTCCGTCTAAATAAATTTTTTCCCATTCAGTAATCCCGTATTTATCTACTAACTCACTCATGATTTCCTTATTTATCTATTCACAAATTCAATAACTTTATTAGCAATCATTTTCACATCATCTTTTGTTAAATACATATGAAGTGGCATTGTAATAATTCTATTAGACATTCTATGAGCATTAGGACATTTACCATTATCATAAGAATACATTTCATACTCTGTATTATCACGATAGTGGACTCCAGGATAAATATCATTTTCTTGTAAATATTCAAGTAATCCGTCTCGATTATCTACAGCAATTTCATAGATATGATAAGAGCATTCATCAGCATGTGGTGCACCAATGATTTGAATTTTAGGCTCATTTTTAAACATTTCATCATAGCATCTAGCCAATTCACGACGATATTCATTTGTTTCATCTAAATATTTAATCTCCACTAATCCAATAGCAGCCATAATAGAATTGCCATGATCTTTATAACCAAGGTATTCTACATCATATTTCCATTTATAAGAACCTTTTGTACCACTATTACGAGCATACGTATCCTTATTTATACCTAACCATGTCAATTTGCGGCAAATTTCATCATATTTTTTATTATGGAAACAAATCATACCACTATCAGCTGTTGGTAGATTTTTAACAGCTTGAAATGAATAGACAGCCACATCTACCCCCTCCCAGGTACCTGGCATTTGTCCATTCACGCGAGTACCTGCCATATGAGCCGCATCAAGTATTAACTTCAGATTATGTTCTTTACAAATTTCAATAATTTTATCTAATTGACCAACACGTCCACCATAACCAACAAAAATAACAGCTCTAGTTTTATCATTAATTTTACGTTTTACATCTTCAGGATCTAAGCAAAGGTATTCATCTACATCAGCAAAACGAGGTACTAATTTTTCATATAAAACAGCATGATTCGTAGATACAAAAGTAATTGGTGTTGTTATAATCTCATCACCATTTTCCCAACCATTTTCTTTTTTTAAGATCTCTACTGCTAAATGTAAACCAACAGTAGCAGAATTTAAGAAATGAGCATTCTCATGACCAGTATATTCTTTCCATTTATTTTCAAATTCTACTGTTTTAAAACCAAGACCAGTCCAACCAATCTCTAGACACTCTCTGATTTCATTTAAACATTCCTCTACATGATATTTAGGTTTTAATACTTGAATCGTCATAACTATATACTCCTCTATAAATATAATTTCATTTTTATAAGAATTCTATTATCTAAACTAGCTCTATCATATTCTTTAAATCCACACTGTTCATATATTTTTAGTGCTGGAATATTATCAGCAAAAACTTCTAACTTTAACTTTTGTAAATGAAATTTATCTCTAGCAATATTAATCAAATATTTTAAAATAAATCTTCCTAAGCCAGGTTGATTATATTTATCTTTATCAACTATAAGTCGACCAAATTCAGCCTCATTATTATTGATATCATAAATAGCAGCAAAACCAATTATACTATCATCACTTTTACGAACTACAGAATACATATAATCTTGAAAGTTTTTTAAATACGAATTAAACCATATCTGTTGACTTTCATAAGAAATTTCCTTTTGATAGATAAAATTTTTACGATTAACACTCCTATTTCGTAAAATACGTAAAAATTCTATATCATCTTTAAGCAATTCTCTTATATAAATACTATCATTCATAGCTATATTACATGACATTTATATTCCCCACTAATTATATGTTCCCACCAATTTTGATTGTCCATATACCATTGAATGGTTTTCTTTATTCCCTCATCAAAAGATGTTTTAGGCAACCACCCTAATTCATTATTGATTTTAGTAGGATCAATAGCATAACGTTGGTCATGACCTGGTCGATCTGTAACATAAGTAATTAACGATTCATCTTTTCCCAATACAGATAAAATCGTTTTTACTACGTCAATATTAGCACGTTCATTATGACCACCAATATTATAAATCTCTCCTACACGACCTTTTCTAACAATTAAATCAATGGCCTCACAATGATCTTCTACATATAACCAATCACGTACATTCTTTCCATCCCCATAGACAGGTAATTGTTTATTATTGAAAGCATTAATAATCATCAATGGAATCAATTTTTCAGGAAAATGATATGGCCCATAGTTATTTGAACAGCGGGAGATTGTTACAGGTAAACTGTACGTTCTATGGTAGGCCAATACTAATAAATCAGCCGATGCTTTAGATGATGAGTATGGACTCGATGTATGAATTGGAGTATCTTCTGTAAAAAATAAATCTGGTCGATCTAGTGGTAAATCACCATATACTTCATCTGTGGAGACTTGGTGATAACGTTGAATTCCATATTTACGACACGCATCCATTAATACGGCAGTCCCCATAATATTCGTACGTAAGAATACTTCTGGATTCTCAATGCTTCTATCTACATGAGATTCAGCTGCAAAGTTGATAACTATATCTGGCTTATATTGCTCAAATATTTCATATACGGTCTGTCTATCTGCAATATCTGCTTTCACAAATGAGAAATTAGATTTATCTTTCACAGGTTCTAACGTTTCTAAATTACCTGCATAGGTTAGTGCATCAACGCATATAATATGGTCCTCTGGATACTTAGCTACCATCATATGTACAAAGTTACCACCGATAAACCCAGCACCACCAGTTACAATAATATTCATATGCTCACCATCCTATTATTTACTATCAGCCATTGTAAAAGATATCTTATTCTCTAATTCATCAAAGAATGGAGATTTGGTATCCTTTTCAGATAGGATAGGATTTTCTATCCCCCAATTAATGGCTAATATAGGATCATTCCATCGAATACCACCATCTGATTCTGGTGCGTAATAGTTATCTGCTTTGTACATAAACTCAACATGATCAGTTAGTGTCACAAATCCATGTCCAAAGCCTCGAGGTATTAGAAATTGTTTTTGGTTTTCTTCACTAAGTTCAACAGCATACCATTGTTTATATGTAGGACTATCCTTACGAAGATCAACTGCTACATCTAGTACAGCACCACGAACACATCGTACTAATTTAGCTTGTGCCTTATCTCCATATTGAAAGTGAATACCACGTAATGTTCCTTTTACAGTAGATGATGAGTGATTATCTTGTACAAAATTATAAAATAAGCCAGCCTCTTCCATAGTTCGCTTATTCCATGATTCCATAAAGAATCCTCTATGATCACCAAAAACTTGTGGTTCAATAATCACAAGTCCTGGGATACCTGTTTCTGTAACATTAATTCCCATACTATACAACCCCTATCCTTGTATTTGCCCCTCTGCTACACGCCATAAATGTTTACCATATGGTGATTTGCCATATAGCTTTGCACTCTCTAGTAATTGTTCTTTACTAATCCATCCATTACGGTACGCGATTTCCTCTAATGCAGATATTTCAATACCAGATCGTGTTTGGATAACGCGCACAAATTCAGACGCATCATTTAAAGAATCTACTGTTCCAGTATCTAACCAAGAGTATCCACGCCCCAATGTTTTTACACGTAAATCTCCACGTTCTAAATACATCTTATTTAAATCAGTAATTTCTAATTCTCCACGATCAGATGGTGTTACTTTTTTAGCTAATTCACAAACATCTTTATCATAGAAATATAACCCTGTAACAGCATAATTTGATTTTGGATATTTCGGTTTTTCTTCAATAGATTTTACGAGTCCATTTTCATCAAATTCAACAACACCAAAACGTTCTGGATCTTCTACATGATAACCAAATACGGTAGCACCAGTTGTAGCCTGTGCAGCCTCTTGCAGTTGCTTTCTCATACCGGCACCATAAAAAATATTATCTCCCAAAATCATGGCACAGGAATCACCATTAATAAATTCTTCGCCAATAATAAAGGCTTGTGCTAATCCATCTGGAGATGGTTGTTCTTTATATTGTAAATTAATACCATACCGAGAACCATCTCCTAATAAACGTTCAAAATTAGGTAAGTCCTGTGGTGTCGATATAATCAAAATATCCTTAATACCTGCTAACATAAGCATAGATAATGGATAAAAAATCATTGGTTTATCATAAACAGGCAATAATTGCTTAGATGTTACTAATGTTAGTGGATATAGACGTGTCCCTGATCCACCAGCTAAAATAATCCCCTTCATAAATGACCCCCACTATATATAATTAAGAAAAAATTATTTTTAATGCATTAATTAAATTATAGTCTTCTCTTATGAGTTCTCCTCCCTCATTAGCAATATGATTACGTTTATTATCATTATTCATATAATATTGAATTTTATCAACTAATTCCCTTGTATTACTATAGCAATCAAAATGCTTACCTTCTTCTAATTTTAAATCACATACATTTTGTCTATCAGTAAGTAAAAAATTATTGTTCGCCATAACTTCAAAAGTTCGACAATTATAACAAGTATGTCCTTCTATATGAATATTCAAATTTATTTTAGTGCGCTTATAATATTCAATAACATCTCTAGGTACAAGTACCTTATTTTCAACATACTTAGATAGATATGGATATCTACGCTTAAATTTCCATTTACCTATGATTCGTTGATACCAATGATGATTATGCCATATACGACCTAATACAAGCATCTTATAATTTTTCTCATATGCCAACTTAGCAGCAGCTTCCAATATATCTAATCGTTTTTGTATACCTGCAATTGTACCAATAAAAAATATATCGATATCTTGTTTATCTTCAGATGTGCGAGGTGAAGCATAAAATTCTGGTCCCGCAAATAATGGTAAATATACACCTTCAATAGAATAATATTCTTTTAATTGTAAAATATCATTTATCTCAAAAGAATAAATTTTAGAATATAGATATATATGATTTTTTAAATCATTTATATCATGCATAGCATCCCAAACCCATAATCGACAATCAGTCTGTTGAGCTATTGTTTCATTTAAGAAAAATGATTGATCAGGAAATCTAAAATCATTAAGAAATAATACGATATCTATTTTTTTATGTTTAATTACAGCTAATAGGCGATTCTGCTCTTCTTGTACAGATTTATCATAATCTATTGTAAAGATATCTGTACTATTTCCCAATTGAGTATTTGCCTCAGTCATATTATTAGAAAATATACTACTATTTCTAAAATTGGTAACTATACAGATATTCATTATTATCTCCCCATCAATAGAATCCCATATCTCAAATTTTTATAATGACTAATACTTCCAATAAGCCTCAACATTATGACCAATTTGTTGTTCCTTAGGTGGTAACTTCATATAATCACCATAACTATTTTTAAGCATTTTATCATAGTTAGAAATAATAGGAAGTCTATACCCTTCAAAATCAACTAATATAAAGTGATTAAACCACTCATACTCATAAATAGAATTATTCATATCTTCTTTTTTATGATAATCCTGAGTCAAAGAAACTAAAGAAGTAAATTGACTATTATACCTATTTTTACATTTCATCAACCGCTTTGCTACCATATCTAAACTAGGTAAAGGCAAATGATATTTTCTCACAAATTTATTCCACTTTTTAAAGTGCCGTTGAAAGTGTTGAATCCATTTCCAATAGAATCTAACATCCATAAACAATTTCCGTTGTTCATTTTTTTCAACAGGAATATGATCTAGTACAAAAATATCAATATAAACACCATATTCAACTATTTTTCCTTTTGAAAAATGTTCATATAAAACGGTTTCTGTATCAAAAAACTTAGCACAAAATGCCATGAAATAATTTTCTTCATCCATTTCAGGCCATAATTTATAATGATCTGAACTATTTAATATGTATTGTTTCCAGGCTTTTTCAAATTTTTCATACTCTGGTCGCATCATAATAACATCAATATCATCGTCCCAAGGGATAAAACCTTTATGACGGATAGCACCTAATGCAGTACCATAAGCAATTGTATATTTAATATCATTATCTTTACAGAACTCATCAAATCGTAATAATGTATTTAATATTACAGACTTAAGTTCTTTCCCCTTAATTACCTTTTTCATTAAATTAAGTAACCCCTATTTAACCCCTATTTTTTATAATATCATTAAGTAAATCTTCCCATTGAGACCATATAATATCTGGTGCAAATCGTTTTACAAAATATGATGCATTATTCCCTAATCTAGCACGTAATTTATTATCGCTCATTAATTTTTGAAGGCCTTGTGCTATATCTGTAGGATTATCTTTAACTAAAATCCCATTATAATCATTCTGAATCATATCAGATACACCAAGCCATGTATCACAAGCTATCACTGGCAACCCCTTTGACATAGCTTCAGCCATGGATAAACCAAAACCTTCTGCGGAACTCATCATGGCATATATATCCCCTGTTGATAAAACGGATTCCACATCTCTAGTAATACCCTTAAATAAAATCCTATCTGTTAGATTAGCCTGTTTTATCATCAATTCTAATTGTGCTTTATAAGCTTTATTCTCATCAGCCCCCCACAGTTCAACAATCCAATTTGGAAATTGATCTGCCACTTTAGAGAATGCTTCAATTAATAAGTGAGGTCGCTTATGTCCCTTTGCCAAACGACCTATAAATAAAATCTTATGTACATCTTTAGGCATTGTTAAATCTACTTGATTAGTAAATTGTGGTACTACATTTCCTATCACAACAATCTTATTATTAGGTAAATGTTCTTCTAATATTTTTTTAAAGGATGGTAATAATACTTGATTTACATCAGAACGTTTTACTGCTTCTAAAGATAAAACAGGATAAAACTCAAAATAATCTTCTGGATTACCATGACTCATAGTAATAATAGGAATATTTTTTGAAACCCCTAAATCAAGAATTAACTGTTTAGAGTCACCAGGTGTAAACGATACAATTATATCTGGATTAACTTTTTCTACAACTTTTCCAATATATGGACAAATATATTTAGAAAAAAAATCACTATTTACAGTACGAGCTTTTTGTTTACTAAATAACCGATAAAACTCACGTTTTAAACGTAATAAAATCGGATATTTGATTCGCTTTCCATTCTGTAGTCGTACGTCATAACACTTTATATCCTCATCTATAGGAAAGAAAAAATCACCGCTACGTTCATCAGCATAAATAACTGATACAGTATATCCTCGTTTGTGCATTTCATTAGCAAAAGCACTCGTTACTTTTGCTAATCCACCTGTATCTCCAACCATCTTTGTTGTATTTACTAATAAAATATTCATTATCAATCCCCATTATATATAACTACTGAAAAAGGTGCTTACTGACTGTAATAGTTACATTTATTATAGCATATATGGACCTTTAATCACGCATAAACTCATACTTTATTCATTTATTAAAATGTATATAATCACTTAAAATTTAATCCTATAAAAAACTTCTACTATATAATCAATTACATTTAATAGTAGAAGTTTTATACATTCCAATATTCTATTTTAAATACGCCTTCAAATTCCCTTTAATTTGTTCTTCGTACTGATCTAATAGTTCATATCTCTTCCGATACTGACTACGTTTTTGTGATTTAATTTCTTCAATCGGTTTTCTGTATTCTTCCAATGGAATTGTAAAGAATCGTGGATCTTGTGTAACTGTGCCGCCAATGTCTTCCCACAATGGATCGAGTTCAGCTACTTTTGCCTTATGGCCACGCACCATGTGTGTATTAGCGTAAAAACCTTCATCAGATACGGCATACATGGATTGAACTTTACAGTATTTAGCGAGTTCCCGAATCAAAAATACGATAAAGTTTTTTGGACGATAGCCAAACATTTTCTTTGTAATATGTTTCGCATTATCGAGGCCATCTTTATACCCTTGGATGGTACCAATCCACAATGCTGGTTCCCCTTCTAGACCTTTGCCGAGGCGGATGTTCGCATGGTATACGCCTTGGTCTCCTAGTTGTAACAGAATGGTAAATAAACCTTCCTTACGTTGACCGGTCATAAAGTTAAGGTGTGCGGTCATGTTTAAATCAGCATCATCCCATAGGAGAATACCTTGTTTTAATCCTTCCGGTTTTAGTTCATCCGGATTGTATAGCATTTCGATAGTCTCTGGCGTAAATACGTCTTCTAGAGCTGTAAAGTGATTCTTTACCGCATCAATGCGTTCACGCAAGGTAGATTCTTTAAACAAGAAAATACGACTCATCAACTCATACAGGCCTTCTTGTTTATCTAAAATATGTTGATCTGGTGCGTAGCTTTCAAAAAAAGCCTTATATTCCATCATCTCTTGTTTGTGGCCTACAGTTCGCAAGAAATGCAAGATTACGCGACGTGTTTCGCGCCACGATTTTTTCCCATAAATAGCTCGACCATTAGCCCATTGGTCCTTTATATATTGAAACATACACTCTCCTTAGTTGTTCTATACATTAATAATCGAATCCATCATCCGTTTATGTCCAAAGTCTTCATTGGCTTGTACCAAACCCGCCTCATATATGTCTGGATATTCAATCATTTTGTTTACGAATTGTTCTAATCCAGCACGAATCGTATCCACCGAGGATATGTCTAAGCTTTCACCAACATGATAATCGCGCAGCACCTCAGGATTGATTTCAGGTGATACCAAGGCCGGTTTATAGAACCCAATAGCCGTGTAGAGCATAGCGCTCCAGTGATAGCGATACCGCTCGGCACCGTATGGCATCAAGATGGCATCTACATCGAGTAGAGCCTTGTCCCAATCGGGTCCGATAAGGTTCGCATGTAGGAATGAAAGCCCTAGCACATCCTTGTATTCGTCAGCGATGGCATCAAATAATTCGCCGTCCTCAGGTTTTGCCGTTGCCCCTTGTACCAAGAGTTCTACGGGACCTGTAAAGGTAGCTGTTTTAAAAGCATCCAATAATGGGATAATATTTTTTTCCTTGCGGAACTGACCGAAAAAGCCAAGACGAAGCGGCGTATGTGTAGAGAAGGTTGGTGTTTCGCCTGTGGATGGCGTAAACACAGGAGGTAAGATAGGACGGACGCGCGGTAGATCACTGCGCAGCATATCGTCGCGCAAGGTAATGACATCTAGGTAAATATTCGGATATCGATTGGCACGTTCCGCTTGTTTCAAGAACCGTACGTTTTCACCCTTGCCAATGCCATGGAAAATAAAGTGAACTGGTACCTTTGCATGTTTTAAAGGCGTATCCAATAGTGCTTTTATATAGCGATACGTGGAGGTAGGAATGATTAAAGCATCACAATGATGTTCCTCTAATTTCTTGGCAGCGGAAGTAAACCATGCGCGGCGGCGGCGTTCGCGTAATATAGATAAGAACGGCTTTTTCCATTTCGATGCACCTGCATAGGTCACTACCTCTCCGCCCTCAAGATAGATAACGTCAACGCCATAATCAACCTTAAAGGTAAAATTCTCCGGCACCATCAATATCGGTTCATGACCTTGGCGTTTTAATTCATTGATGATCATCCGGTCAAATTCTACCTCATGACCAGCAGGCATAATGATGCTTTCTAAAATGGCTACGCGCATTGTGGTCCTTCCTTTCTCTACTAACACTCATCTGTTATCTAGAATCTATTATCTAGATCTGTTATAGTTTCCCATTGGATTTCAATAAATAATATAGCTTTACGTACTTAATCATGGTATAGAAATAATGGTTCACGGAAAGGATAAATCCCATTTTTCCATCTAAAAAACCTCTATCTAAAATGTACACCTTGAAAAAAGCCCAGCTTGGACGGATAAGAATATCCTTTACAAAGGAACAGGATTTTCCGTTTTCCTTATATTTCTTAGCCGCCAATGTCGTATAATTATTGAATTTATTGAAATACTGATGCCAATTATCGTAAGTATAATGATACATTTTGCCATGTAATTTAGCCTCAGGATAGGTGCTGGATATAGTTTCATGTACAAAGCCTTCTATATTCGTACCCTCTTTTGGCATAAATCGCAACACGTAATCAGGTCGCAACACACCATGAGTGGCCTTATTGTGATGGAACACATTGGACCGTTCAATCCAGTATGCTTTTTTCTCATTCTTAGCCAGCACATCTTGTACTTCTCGTTGTAATTCTGGCGAAATGCGTTCATCTGCATCGAGGAAGAAAATCCATTCGGACCGAGCCTCTTCGACAGCAAAGCGTCGTTGTTGAGACCAATCGCCATTCATAGCATGATGTACGACGCGGGCCCCCATAGATTCAGCAATCTCTACCGTTTTATCCGTGCTGCCGTCATCGATAAGAAGCACCTCATCAGCAAATTGTGCAGATGCGATACAGTCTTTCATATGTTGTTCTTCATTTTTAACCAAAATAATGACCGTTACTGTTGCCATGTATGTCTCCCCTATTGGATACTATCCCCATGTTTTAACCGCCAAGCCGTTAATTCTCGCATGGTTTTCATAACGTTAGCATATGCTTGCGGCATTTTCTCATCTTCTACATATATGCCAGTCTTATCCATCCACAAACGATGATTAAACACGAACGGACCTTGATTAAATAGACTTGGCACCATAGCCTCATAGGTTTGCCCTGTACGTCCTACAAGTTCAGCTAATGTTGGAATGATTTGAATACTCATGCCAAATGCATCTTGTGAAAGCCATTCTTTTTTGATGCCTTGACCGTAGAAAATAATCGGAATCGTGGATGCTACCTTAGGACCTTCCTCATGAGCGAAGGTAAAGCGTTCGCTATGGTCACCGGTGATGACGAATAGAGCTGTTGGATCAACTTGTTCCTCTTTGCTAATAAATTCACCCATCACATGGTCTGCATACCAAATATGCCCCATTTCGTTGATTTGCTTATCCGTATTCGCAATGGAATCTGGCAAGTTCTTACGAACCTTATCCGCATCATAGCCTTCCTTAGCCACATTTACACTATATGGTGGATGATTTGACGTTGTCATGATGACGTTGATGATCTTTTCGCCACGATGTTTGTCCATGTACGCATTGATGGCCTTGAACATATCTCCATCGGCTACGCCCCAAGCGTTTTCTTCATCGCTCGGCATTTCCGATGCATCATGAAATTCATCAAATCCTTGTTCCAACGCAAAGTTCTTAACATTTTGCCATGTGCTGAACCCGCCGTACCAAAATACGGTTTTGTAACCGAGTTTTTTCATGACCGGTCCAATACCAAGGCCATACGGTTCTTGTAACAAGCCAACATTATAATTTGGATACATCCCCGTATCCGGCATGCCCGTCAACAACCCGATAATGGCCGGCATCGTACCCGTTCCTTGGGCCAAGGCCATTTGTGTACCCATTGCCTGAGGATTGGCTGCGTATTTGCGACCTTGCTCTACAAGGTAAGCACCAGGGTCATTGAATTCAGTAAGGAACGGCCATAAGCCATAGGATTCACCGAGAATGATATTAATAGATTGCGGTTGTTGCTGTAATCGCTCTGTTGTTATCGTTTTTGTGAAAGCTTCATCAAATCGTGTACTGCTAGGATTACCGCCAATGGATTGGATTTTTTCATGTAATTCAGCAGGCGTTAAATGAATATCCTCTAATTCTGAGGTCCGTTTCGCAATGGACTTTACACGGTATAATGCTTGTGCATCATCCAAGATGGTTTCATTTAATAGATTAGAATTAAGGCGCGCTGCGCTTTCCCAGTTAATGGAATTCGTGTAACCAAAGGCTCCACCAAAGCGGAAAAATACGAATAACACGCCAAATCCAACAAAACTGAGGATTCCCGTAATCCATTTACTATGCTTAGTGCTAGGTGTCCATTGAATGGTTTTCGTATTGAGGACTTTCACCAACAGCCAAGTCAAACCAATGCTCAGCGCAATACCACCAATTAAAAATGGAATAGCATGGTATTCATTGATACCCGTATTGATAATGGCATGAATATCGTCATGTTTGCCATTGATAAGCATCGCATTATACGAAGAATTGAATATGGTATAAAACGGGATGCGCCCCATAAAGAGCAATGTAAATAGAATCGTAACAAGGCCGTACCAAACCTTACGCACGCCTTGGGCCTTCCATTTGGACCATATGATAGATGGCACTGTGCCAAAGAGCAATCCTACGAGCACAATGGATCCAACCGTTTTCAAACTCAATCGGAAACCGAGCCACAAGGACATCAAAATGTCGCTCATCGTAGCCGTATCCAATTGGGACTGAAAAATGACTAAAAATACAATTCTAAAGAGTGTAAACAAGATAGAAAAGAACAAAAAAGCCTTTATCTCTTGTTGAATTCCCTGTATCCAATTCAACCAACGATTCATACCATTCCCCAACTTTATATACTATATTTCCTACACCGCGGTCCCTTGCACCGCTTACATTTTCCACAGCCCTTATCCGTAGTTTTCTGGCCGTGGTCATCTGTGAAATCTACGGTTAGTCCTTTTTTGTGGACTTTTTGGATTCTTTCTTCAAGGCTTTTTCTAATTTCTTAGCCTTTTTATCCTTCTTAGCATCCTTATTTTTCTTATCTTTTTTAGAATCCTTGTCCTTCTTACTTTTTTGGGACTCTTTATCCTTCTTGGACTTCTTAGATTCCTTTACTAATTCGGACTCTTTCTTAGACTGCTTGTCTTTTTTGTCCTTCTTTGTATCTTTGTCTTTCTTTTTATCTTTCTTTTTCTTATCTTTTTTAGCGTTTTTTCCTGAAAGCTTCGCCCATTCTTCTTCCACGCGTTTCAGTTGTTTTTTGATAAGCTTATCGATTTCCTTTTGTTGTTTGGTTTTAGTTGTATCATCACCAGATTGTTTGGAGTACAACAAAGAATTCACCATATCATAAGGATCTAAGGACGTGCGAATATCTCTGTCTAATACGCTTTCATCATCAAAATCGTCCTCATCGTCATCAAATTCATCGTCATTGACGTCATTACGATTAGATGTAGTTTTCTTATTTGTTGAATTTTCATCAACATAAACATCGTCTTGATCATCGATAGGATATTCCTTGACAAGGTCAATATCCTTCATGTTACTATCGCTATCTTTCTTATTAATTAAATAATCCTTAGCCATTTCAATATTTTCGAGCTCAGTATCTATATCTTGTAACTTAATTTGCTCCATCGCATAATCTAAGTTGTCTTGATTCGTTGCTCCATAGCCCATCGGTTTATCAAAGGAAAGAACATCACCAAACAAATCGCGTTCCAAGCTTTCATAAGAATTAAGCATACTCATGCGGTCCTGAACAACCTCAATTTGATTCCACAATTCCATCAAATTCGCCGTATATTGCATGCGTTCCTTAACCTCTAAATAGGCTTGGTAAATAACAGACAATTCTTTTTCGTTAAGACCTTCCTCAGCACCGATTTCTTCAATCATTTGCTGAATCTCTTGATCACGATTATAACGCTCTACTAAGGCACTGCGAATTTCTTCAATAAGACTTGCTGACACGCGTTCCATACGTTCCTCCTTTATGGTATATACTCAGCCCTAATCACTACGATTAATCATTACGAATCAATACATACCATGGTGAATAGAAAAATAAATTTTTATACTCTCTAATCTATTATTATATCAGAAAATATGCGGATTTTCTGCGTGTTTTAGTGAAAGTACTAAAACATATTCACCCTATACACTAATATGCGTTCTTTTTCATCATTTTCTTGAAATAAATCCCCACACTGTATGGCTTCTTCTGCTTCGAGGCGCACGTGGTTATTTAGAAAGTTTTCCACTTCTTCATTAACATAATAAAAGAATAGTAGAATTTCTCTTGGATGATGATATAAAGAATCAAATATATTACCTAATACGCGTTTAATGGTATGCAGTGCAAAGGGGTTAAAGAAAAAGCATCGATCTGCGTTATCTGGCAATATAAAGGTAGCTGCATCTCCGAGGATAAAAGATACACGGTTCTTGGCAGCTTGGCTTTCACCATTTACGATAGCACGTTCATACAAACGTTCATCGTATTCGATACCGATGGAATGGCACCGCATCTGATTAGCCATAAATATGCTAACGCGCCCCTTGCCACTGCCGTAATCAATGAGGGTATTTTGTTTCGTAATATAACCACTATTGGCAAGGCGTTCAAGAACACAATAATCCGTTGGCTCATATGGATGATGCTCTGCATCCGAACGGCTATCATCACGGCCTGTGGTTTTAATCTGTAACACTTGTTCCCATTCCTGTTCGCTTGTCATCGTATCCTGCTCCCTATTACTTATATACATGTACATTATAGTTTTATTAATGTTCTTATGAATCATTGTATACATAGATTGCATCATTTACAAACGTTAAATAATCATGTAATATAATATATGACAAAGGAAGTCAATGTGTGACACATTTTCACGCAAACGAAAAAGGAGGGGGGCAGCCCTCCTTTTTCTGTGCTAGTTACTGACGAAAATATCTATCTAGCCACTTGCAGATGTAGTGACAGGTTACACCTGCTATGATAGACACTATTAAGGAAGTCAAAGTGTCAAACACATTTTCACCCCCTTTCTGTTACCAGTATGGGGCAGTAACACCTATAGTATACAACAAAAGCACCTTTCATGGGTGCTTTTGTTGTATTTACCATATATGATTCGAATATGATATACTAAAGAGTAATATTTCAATTTTTCTCATGTGCAGAATTGTATCTCATAAAAAGGAGTATTTACTTACATGGACAGTGATCTGACCTTAGATTTTATAATTATCGTCATTTTAATCATCGCGAACGGCATTTTTTCTATGACCGAGCTCGCTATCGTCAATGCCAAGAAGCGCCGCCTCGAGGAGATGGCCGAATCTGGCAATGAGCGCGCCAAGAAGGCCTTTGAGTTGGCGGAGAATCCGAACGAGATGTTCTCTACCATCCAAATAGGCATCACCCTCGTCGGCATTTTGACTGGTTTGTATTCCGGTGCTACCTTTTCCGCGCCGTTAGAGGACGTTTTGGTGAAAGCCTTCCCTAGTATCGCTCCTTATGCGGCTTCTATTAGTTCTTTCTTAATCGTTTCCATCATCACCTATTTGTCCCTTGTCATCGGTGAATTGGTGCCAAAACGCCTAGCTATCAACAGCCCTGAGGCAATTGCCGTTGTTGTTTCCAAGCCAATTTACTGGCTTTCACAAGCATTAAAACCAATCGTACTATTCCTCGGCGTATCCACGGATTTTCTATTGAAAATATTGGGCGTCACTGTGAAAGAAGAAGCGCCTGTAACGGAATCGGAAATCAACAAAATGCTCACCGAAGGCGTAGCCATGGGGGCCTTTGAGGAAGAGGAACCAATCCTCGTGGAAAATATTTTCCACTTAGCAGACATGAATGCTGGCGATGTCATGACACCGCGGACGCAGCTCAAATGGATTGACTTGAACTCATCCGAAGAAGAAATAATGGAAGTCCTAAAAACGGCGAACCAATATCGCATTCCGGTAGGTGAAGACTCGCTCGACGAATTGCGCGGCGTGGTCAATGTAACCGATGTGATGGTCCAATGCTTACAAGGCGAAAAATCCTTGCATCATGTCATCCATTCTTGTCTGAAAGAACCATTGCTCGTGCCTGAGTCCATTTCCCTTATGAAATTGCTCAATACATTGCGTAACGAAGGCGTTCACGAAACCATCGTCCTCGACGAATACGGCGGCTTTAGCGGCCTCGTTACCTTACACGATATCATGGAAGAAATCGTAGGCCTCATGCCATCCGGCGAAGAAGAACGCCAAGAAGAAGAAAACCGCATCGTTGAACGCGAAGACGGCACTTGGCTCGTAGATGGCCTACTCGACGTAGACGAATTCAAAGAATTCTTCCACATCGACAAAGAACTTCCTCGCGAAGAAGACGACCTCTACAAAACACTGGGCGGCCTCATGAACCTACTATTCGGTAGAATCCCACGCGAAGGCGACAAAACCAGCTGGGACGGATACACATTCGAAATCGTGGATATGGATAATACTCGGATAGACAAAATTTTGGTTAGTTATGTTGAACCAGTTGTGGAACAAACAGAAGAATAAAGATTGAAGAGAGAACCCCTCCTGAAAGACGACACGCTACTGCGCTACGCGGAGCCCGAAGTCGTTTTCAGGAGGGGTTCTATCTTCTTCTATTCTACGTTTGTTGCACAACTTGGTTAACATAATCTATTGCGGATAGACAAGCCGGGTCTGACTCCGGCCTACGGCCTCCGCAGGGCCGACGCAGGGTGTGAGCTAACAAAGGAGCGTAGCGACGTATGGGAGCCACACATCGCTAATCCAGAGGCGTAAGATTTTCCATCAGAAAATCCACAGCATCTGGGAAAGTCGTTTTTGGAAGTCTATTTTTTTATCACTAATATCCTATGATCCTACGTGCTCAAATTTTCATTTCTACTGTAATTCGCACAACTTGTTTCAACACAATCTATGAAAGAGACACGCTACGCGGAGCCCAACGCAGGGTGTGAGCTAACAGAGGAGCGCAGCGACGCATGGAAACTACACAACCTAAATTCTTCCACGAAGGTCCCCTCCTCCTAATATTAGAAAATATATATGTTAATGAGTTACCTAATTCAGATCTACAGTAGAAAGGTGTACCTTGTCCCAAAACGACTTCGGGCTCCGCGAAGCGCAGTAGCGTGTCGGATTTGGGACAAGGTACACCGTTGTAGTTAATTAACATATATATTTTCTAATATACTTATAGAATTTTTATCTAAAGTGTAGTATTATTTAATTGTATAAAATATATATTTCGTAGTAGTTATTGCTTTCACAATAACCTCTATTATGTGTGTGAAGGAGGGGATTATGAATCGTAGTGTATTGGGTTTGACTACGGCGCTGTTGATGAGTGCACTAATCATCGGCGGTTGTGGGTCGAATCAAGATGATCATGATACGAGTCTCAAGGTGCGGACGATTACGATTGGCGAAGAAGCTGGCACGACGAGTGCTGGGTATTCGGGAACTATTAAGAATCGGACAGAAACGAATTTGGCGTTCCAGATTGGCGGCCGCGTGATTAACAAGTTTGTCAGTGTTGGTACTGCTGTGCAGGCCGGACAGGTGATTGCTCAGATTAATGGCGCTGACACGGCGAGTCAGGTGCAAAATGCACAAGGTGCTGTTACAGCGGCGCAATCGGCCTATGATTTAGCCAGTACGAATGCTGAAAGATACCGCGCTTTGTACGCTGAGCAGGCTATCAGTAAATTACAATTGGATCAAGCTGAAAATCAACTAAATGCGGCGAAAGCTCAGTTGCAACAAGCCCAAGCAGGTCTCAATTTGAGTAACAATCAAAATAGTTATACTACTTTGGTTGCTCCAGACAGCGGTATTATCACGGCCCTCAATGTCGAGGCCGGTCAGGTCGTGGCAGCAGGCCAGGCTATAGGTACCTTGGCGGCCGGTCACGAACCTGAGGCAGTCATCGCTTTGCCAGAGCAAGAAATGAGTAAGATTCATCCAGGCAGCACAGCCACCATTAGTTTTTGGGCTTTGCCTGATGTGAAAGTACAAGGTATTGTCCGTGAAATTTCACCGGTTCCAGACCCTGTGGCGCGGACATATACGGTCAAAATCACATTACAAAATCCTCCAAAAGAGGTGCAGCTCGGTATGACCATCAATGCCATCCTCAATCAAACGGATACAACGGATATCTCCATACCGTTGACGGCGTTGGTGAAAGACAAACAAGGTAATAACGCAGTGTATATCATTCGAGACAAGAAAGCACATCTCGTTCCTATTCAAACCGGCGAATTTGGTAATAATTCGGTTATTGTTAAAAATGGTCTCGCTAAAGGGGATATCGTCATCACCGCAGGTACTCAACAATTACAAGAAGGAACGGCGGTGCATGAATGAAGAAGTTTAACTTAGCCGATTGGGCATTACGCCATAAATCCATTATCTACTACTTCATTGCCGTACTCCTCACCTTTGGTATATTCTCGTTCACCCACATGGGACGCATGGAAGATCCTGACTTTACGATGCGTACCATGGTTGTGGGCGTATCTTGGCCCGGTGCTTCACCACAACAAATGTCGGATCAAGTAACGGATAAGCTCGAAGAAAAACTACGAGATTTGCCAGGTGTGGATTATACTAAATCTTTCACCGACGGCAGCAAATCTGTTATTTATATCAATCTGAAAGAAGATTTACCGTCTAACAAAATTCGTCCCGCCTGGGAAGAAGCGCGGAATATGATCAATGACGAATGGAAATCCTTGCCATCCGGTGTGCAAGGTCCATCTATCAATGATCGATTCGATGATGTATACGGCACCATTTACGCGCTTTCAGGTGATGAATTCTCATACGAAGAGAAACGGCAACAAGCGGAAGATTTAAAACGGCAGCTCTTGTCCGTTCCGAATGTTAAAAAGATTACCCTCATCGGTGTGCAAGAAAAGTCCTTAGATGTAACGATTAACAAGGACAAGCTCGCATCGTATCAGGTGAGCACCCAACAATTATTGACGGCCCTCAAACAGCAAAGCGCCATGGTGCCAGCGGGCATGGTCAATACGGATACGAATAATGTATATTTACGCATCAACGGCGTCTTTGATAGCGTCGATGCTGTCAAAAATATGCCGGTTCGCATCAATAACCAAACGATTCGCCTCGGCGATATTGCGGACGTAACGATGACCTATAAAGACCCATCTAGTCCTCAGTTCTACTATGAAGGCAAGCCGGCCATTGGCATCGCCATTTCCATGGATGCTGGTGCGAATAACATCGAATTTGGTAAGGCCATCGATACGAAACTGAAAGAGCTAAAAACGACGATTCCTGCAGGTTTAAGCCTCGACCAAGTGTCGAATCAGCCGCACATCGTTAAGGAATCCATCGGCGATTTCTCCCAATCTTTATTCGAAGCCATTGCCATCGTATTGCTCGTCAGCTTTGCATCCCTTGGCATTCGTACGGGCATCGTGGTGGCCCTTACCATTCCGGTCGTAGTGTCCACCACCTTTGTACTGATGTATGAAAATGGAATTTATTTGCATAAGGTTAGCCTTGGCGCCCTCATCTTGGCACTGGGTCTGCTCGTTGATGACGCCATCATCGTCGTGGAAATGATGAGTGTTAAACTCGAAGAGGGATTTAACCACTGGCGCGCTGCTACGTTCGCCTACGAATCAACGGCCTTTCCGATGCTGTCCGGCACGCTCATTACCTGTGCGGGGTTCTTGCCTCTCGCCTTGGCGGAGGGCATGGTTGCGGAATTCACCAAATCCCTGTCCATCGTTGTCTTTATGGCTCTTATCCTATCCTGGATTGCGTCCGTTCTGGTCAGTCCGGTCTTGGGCTATAAAATCATCGAAAACAAGGCCGAGAAACCCGAGTCGGAATGGACTCGCCGCGATCATATCATGCATCGTCTGAAAACTGTTTTTTATGCTCGTTTTGAAAGCCTCCTTCACTGGGCACTGGGTCATCATAAGGCCGTATTACTCCTAACATTAGGGGCTTTCATCCTATCCTTGCTTTCATTCCCGCTCATCAAACAGGAATTTTTCCCATCGTCGACGCGGAATGAAATCATCGTATCTATGCAATTTCCTCAAAGCTCGTCTATCGATTATACCCAAAGCCAAGCTAAATCGTTGGATGCTTTGTTAAAGGATAACGAACATATCGACCATTTCACAACCTATGTAGGCGAAGGGTCGCCGCGGTTTGTATTGACATTAGAACCGGAATTGCCGCGTGCTAATTTCATGCAAACCATCATCGTTACAAAATCCCTAGAGGATCGAGATGCGTTATTCAAAGATTTACAAGATCAATTAAACGATCAATATCCATCGGCACTCATCAACATGCAATTTGTTCAAATTGGACCACCTTCTAAATATCCTGTTATGCTTCGCGTATCAGGACCTAATGCGTCTGAGGTTAAAACGATTGCAAATGATGTGAAAGCCAAGATGCAGGAGGATAAGGATTTACATAATATCGCCTTCGATTGGCCAGATACAGAGCCAGTTGCTCAAATTCACATCGATCCAGATAAAGCGCGTTTACTTGGCGTTAATAGCTACGCCGTATCGCTTCATCTACAAAGTCTATTATCTGGCACAAAATCCGGTGAATATTACGAAGGAAACCAAACCATTCCTGTTACTTTCAGATTGGGCGGCAATGAAAACCACAATTTGGCAGCCCTTTCATCATTACCAATCCAAACAGGAAATGGTTCCTATGTACCGCTCAGCCAAATCGCAACGATTTCTATGAGCCAAGAAGAAGGCATTATTTGGCACCGCAACATGATGCCAACCATTAGCATTCATGCTAATGTAGGCCCTGGCGTGCTCGGCAATGCTAAGACGAAGGAAATCTACAAGAACCTTGAAGAATACCGTCAAAACTTGCCAACCGGCTATACCATCGACCTCGATGGTTCTGCTGAAAAGAGCGTCACCGCCGTTCAAAAATTGCTCGTGCCAATGCCAATCATGCTCTTTGCGATCATGACGATTCTCATGTTCCAATTAAAGAGAATTGCCCTCATGTTTATGGCCCTATTTACGGCTCCGCTTGGACTCATCGGTGTTGTACTGGCCCTAAACATTACGCGTACACCACTTGGATTTATGGCTATACTTGGCATCATTGCCCTCTCCGGTATGATCATTCGTAACTCCATCATCCTGTTGGACCAAATCGAAATCCACCGCGCCGAAGGACAATCTGCCCGCGAAGCCATCATCAACTCCGCTACATTGCGTTTCAGACCAATCATGCTAACCGCCATAGCGGCCATCCTTGGTATGATACCACTCATGGGATCCGTATTCTGGAGCCCGCTCGCCATCGCATTCAGCGGCGGCCTACTCGTAGCAACCATACTAACACTTATCGTACTACCAGTTATGTACGCAACATGGTATAAGGTAAAATAAATAAGTTGCAATGTATTCACGCAACAAAAAACAGCAGGGTGGCAGCCCTGCTGTTTTATATTGCCTTACATACATATCCCATTTTAAAATAGAACAGGCCTGTTCTATTTCTTAGGAGTACCATACATACCTTTTTAAATTAGTACACGCCTGTTCTATTTTTTAAGAGCACCATTTATACCCTTATAAAATTAGAACACGCCTATTCTATTTCTTAGTAGCACCATACATACCTTTCTTAAATTAGAACACGCCTGTTCTATTTCCCAGGAGCACTATACATACCTTTTTTTAAATAGAACACGCCTGTTCTATTTATCAGGAGCCCTATACATACCCTTTTTTAATTAGAACACGCCTATTCTATTTTTTAGGACACCATATATACCGTCCTTTAATTAGTACCCGCCTGTTCTATTTATCAGGAGCCCTATACATACCTTTCTTAAATTAGTACACGCCTGTTCTATTTCTTAGGAGCACCATACATACCTTTTTTAAATTAGAACACGCCTGTTCTATTTCTTAGAAGCACCATACATACCTTTCTTAAATTAGAACACGCCTATTCTAATTTTTAAGAGCCCCATTATTGCACACTAAAAGGCAGCAGATCACAAAATCTGCTGCCTTTTTCTAATTTAGACTGTTGTATTTAATAAGAAAAGCTGAGCATGACTTTCATGCGACTTTACCTTCACTGTGGATTTCATTTCATAAAATCTTACGTTCAGGACTAAGTGATGTGTGGGCCTCATGCGTTGCTTTGCTCCTCTGCTGCCTCACACCCTACTTATGGCCCTTCTCACCCAGACCCAGCCGGTGGAAGTTTTAAGCAAAATAGGATAAGTAGTGTTTCCGAACGACTTTTGGGTAGGCCTTTAGGCCGTATAGCCAATGGAGTGAGGAGACACTACTTATCCTATTAATTTTGATTAAACTACAACGGCCGTCCCATTACATGTCACCATAAGCATGCCATTTTGAGC
>NZ_CAUSQT010000016.1:0-35835 GCF_963534045.1 uncultured Veillonella sp.
TTTGAGTGACCTTATATAGGTGTGTTCAGAAATAGAACAGGCCTGTACTAATTTTACGGGGATCTTATATAGGTATGTTCAGAAATAGAACAGGCCTGTTCTAATTTTAAAGAGGCAGGAGCGAGCTCCTGCCTCTTTTGTGTACAAAAATGTAATTAGATATCTTCTTTTTCTTTGATTATACCAGCTTTTTTCTTGCGCCAGTACCAAATGTAGAGCGGAAGAATGACGATACATCCACCGAGACCCCAAAGTAATTGGTTTGTTTGGGCTTGGCCTAGCATCCAAAGGGATGTAGCAATGGCGATGATTGGAACGGTGTAACCACCAGGGATTGTGTAGGACCGTTCTTTATCTGCCCATTTACGACGGAATATAATGACTGCTAAACATGTTGGTAGGTACTGTGTGAAACGGGATACCGCACTAATAGCAGCAAGGGTTGTAAACGAACCGGACCAGGCGAGTAGTACGCTGGCAATAGCGGTGACGATCGCTGCTACATATGGTGCATTGTAGCGATTGCGTTTAGCTAAGGCACTTGGAAGCATGCCATCTTCGGCCATGGATGTTGCGATACGAGGGGCGTAATAGGCTTCGGCAAAGTTAATACCGCCCATGGAAATTAATGTGCCTGCCAATACAATGTACATGCCAATTGGGCCTACGATTACGTTGAAAGCATCTTGTACCGGTGCTTTTGTGTTAGCAAGGTCAGATCCTAGAACACCAATAGATACGGAAAGTATGGCCACATATAGGACTGATACGAGTAGCATACACATGATAATGGCACGAGGTAAATTCTTTTTAGGATTCTTCATATCCTCTGCGGCAATGGCAATAACCTCAAATCCTGTATAAGCAAAGAAGAGAAGAACGGCTGCTTGCGCAAAGGATCCATCTACATAGGTATCTTGTGGAAATACCGGTGTAAAGTTAGCGCCGTTAATAAAGAATATACCAATAGCGATAAATAGGGCGAGAGGTACTAATTTAGAGATTGTAATCAAGTTGTTAACGAACTTAGATACGTTAACACCAAATATGTTTACGATTGTTAAGCCTACGATTAATATGAATGAAATAACGTCCTTTGCTAAATCGCCACTTAAGGCTGGCACTGCAGCACCTAGGGCTGTAGCAAAACCAACGGCCATGGCGGCCCAAGCGATAACGGTTACAATCCATTTAAGGACGCCTACTTCGAATCCCCAAAAGTCACCTAATGCATGTTTCGCATATAGATAGGGGCCACCATTACGTGTGAAAAGACTAGCCGCTTCGGCAAAGCACAATGCGATACACCCTGCAATAATTGCATCAAATAGAAGGACGCCTAAACTGGCTGACCCAATAATGGCATAGGCCTTATTAGGTAATAGGAAAATCCCAGTACCAACGATACCATTGATACCGAGGAGTACGATACTCCAAAATCCGAATTTGCTTTTCTTATCCATTAGTTAGCCTCCTTAGTAGCATCGACAAAGGCTTTAAATAATGCTTTAGCATGTACGTCTTTCACATGCATCATTTCAGGATGGAATTGAGTAGCCACAAACCATGGACGACTCGTATCCTCTAAGGCCTCTACTGTACCATCCTTAGCACGGCCTGTAACAACTAAGCTTTTACCAATATTACGGCACGTTTGATGATGATGGGAATTTGTAATCCACGTCGTAGTGCCGATGATTTTCGCTAATTTAGAATCGGGTTCAATCTCTACCGTATGCGTAGGTAATGATGGCGTTTGATTTTGGCTATGCTTAATCGTGCAATTTTCATCATATGGCAAATCTTGGTACAAGGAACCACCACGATAGACATTCACGATTTGGCAACCGCGGCAGATGGCGAATACAGGAATATTTCGTTCCTCTGCTGCTGCAAGCAACGCGAAATCAAATTGATCGCGCTCAGGGAATACATCGCCAATGCCTCGTAAAGGCTCTTCGCCATAATTGAGCGGATACACATCATGCCCACCTGTAAGGAGTAGACCATCAATGATATCGATGGTTTCCTTTGCTTGCTCTAAATTTTCCGTGAAAGGAATAATAATAGGGATGCCGCCTGCTTCCTCGATGGAACGGACGTAATCTTGATTGACATACGAACGGATTAAATCAACATAAGCGCCGCTATTATCGCGTAGCGTATTGCCGGAGATTCCGATTAATGGTTTTTTCATACTATCACCTCAATGTGTAAAATACTGTACATCAAGTACAGTATAATTATAATTCATTTTCCTATAATATACTATAACATATTATGCAAGTAGGAATTGCGTTTGTGTAAATATAGCTAATACTGGATTATTCTAAAATAAATTTATAGAAAATTGATAAAAAATTAATAATTAGGTATAATGAGTCTTAGAATGTAGAGTATAAATTGAGGAGAGAATGTATGAACTGGAAACGTGTAATAGCATTAGGTTTACTTGGATTAACATTTGGCATGGGGCAGTCCTATGCGATAGATGTAAATATTCCTGGCGCTGATGCATCCATACCTGCTGATGAATATCAAAATTATCGAAAGAATACTTCACAATCTAGACAAATGGATCAAAGAATTGTAGAAAAGGTTACAAGAGATAATAAATTGATTCCTAATTATGATATGTCGAAAACACCAATGGATATATATCATACAAGAGAATTAAATCATGGTGTTAGATACTCTAGTACTGTGTTTATTTTAAAAGAAAACGGAGCGAATATAAAATTTACTATACCTCAACCAAGCATTGTAGCTCAGGCTAAGGGAAGTATGGGTAAGCATAAAGAATTAATCAGTGCAGGTGGAGTAATGACCTATAATGGGGAGTGGCATTACGAGTTAAGACCACAGCCTAAGGGTGATAATTGGGAAGATACGAACATTCCATATAGTAAGTTAAATTCTGATGCTATGAAAGAAGTATTTTATAAAAGATATAATCCCATAGCAGGTAATAAAAAAATTAGTGAAAAGGTGTTAGGTGCTAATACTTTTACATATCCCACCGTTGAAAAGGCTACATGGGATTCAATCGTATATAAGAATGATTTGGTAGAAGGAACAATCAATTTTACTATGCCAAAACAGCCGACGGTTTCTTATCATATTGGATATATGCTTCCAAAAGGAGTCGTTAAAAAGATAAGTTCTAAAGGTGATGATACATTAGTCAAAGCAACTATGAATGGTTTGGCGAACATCGTATTGCCATCGGTAAAACCTGCTAGTGATATATTAGAATATACCTCTGAAGTACATAGAGGACCTTTTACGTTCAGAATTTTAAAAAATAGTAAATCCTTAGGTACAAAAATCACTAAAAATGGTTCCCAAGTCGAGTATTTTAAGTCTGGTAAAATTAAAGAGTCTATTTCCGTTAGACCACTTTTTAAACGAGATGATCCAAAGAAACAGAATATAATGTATCATTCTCTAATTGGATTTGTTGGTGCAGATCAATTAAATGAAGGTAAGCCTATTCAATTTGCTACTGTATGGAATGATGCTTTACCAGGTGCTTATTATGAAGTTAAGGGTGAAAAGGATACTTTGTTTGTGATGACTGTATTTGATGATACACATCTTTATACTCACTATATGGTCAAACCTCATGATGTACATGTAAGCAATTTTAAATTACGTGATATCGTTCAATATGTAGATTACAAGCATAATAAAGAGGATTATGGTAGATTTAAATTGGGTTTAGGCATGCCAAAGTTTTTAATTGAACGAAATATATCGGAACAATTGAACAAGAAAAAATAAATTATTATAGATTGTGATTCTATATGATTATATTAAGCGATGCATATATATCGCTTAGTAAAAAGAGGACCGGCTCAAATGAGTCGGTCCTCTTACTATTTGTATATGTAATTATCTAAAGAATCTACCAATGAGTGGCATGCTAGCCCCATCATTTTTGTTAAGTCCTTTTAAAAGAACCATGATAATAACGTAGAGTAATAAGCCTTCGATACCTGTGAGTATGAAGTTAACCCACATTGGTAAGATATCTGTTAAGTAGTGGTAACTCATAAAGATGAGTATACCCATGACACCGGCACTGACCACGTTTTTCCATAGAAGGGAAATATCGAGGAAGTAGCCTGTGTATTTTTTGATGTAAATCAAATTGAGTAAGGCTGCAAAGCCAATATCAGCAACGGTTGCCCAAGCGGCACCACCGATACCAAGCCATGGGATGGCCGTTAATGTCCAGTTCAGGATGACTTTGATTACTAATGAAATCCCCATATTAATAACCGGAATACGTGGCTTGTTAAGGCCTTGTAAAATCCCTGTTGTAACTTGGTGTACACCGAGGAAGAAGATAGAGAACGCTGTGATTTGTGTTGCTAATTCTGCCTTAGGTGCATTGTAAATTAACGTAACAGTTGGTGCCGCAAGTACATATAATAGTACCGTAAATGGTACGGTTGCCATAAATGTTAAGCGCATAGAACCAGCAGTGCGTTCGTAAATACCTTCATGATCTCGCTTAGCAAAAGCATGAGAGATGGCTGGTACGATGCTCGTGGCCAGGGCCGCTGTAATAATGGTAGCCAAGTTGATGAGCGGCACTGCCATACCTGTAAGATAACCGAACAGTTCTGTTACTTCATTCATCGGGAAATTAGCGTCTAATAGGCGACGTGGTACGATGAGCAAATCAAGATTGGCCGTTAATGGTAACATGATGCTGGCTAAGGAAATCGGAATGGACAACGATAACAGTCGCGATAAAATTTCCTTGGCCGATTCGCGTGGACCATCATAGCTTTCACCTGTACTACTAGCCTTAGGCAATTTGTAGTAATAGTACAAGAGCACGAGGAAGGCACCAAAGGCTCCGACGCCAGCACCTAGGCTAGCACCGCCAGCTGCAGCAGGTAAGCCATATGGCAATAAGATGGCCGCTGCACCGAGCATGACGATAACGCGCAATAGTTGTTCTACGATTTGGCTGACCGCCGTTGGGGTCATCATTTCATAACCTTGGATGTAGCCGCGGAAACAGGAAATCCACGTTACAAAGAATACTGCCGGAGCAAGTGCGATGATTGAGTAGTAGGCACGGCTTTCAGCAATGAGACCGCTAGAGATAAGCCAATCTGCGCCAAAGTACATGGCCAAGCTGGCGATAAAGCCCGTAATGGTCAGCATTGTGAAAGAAATATTAAATACTCGTTTAGCACCACCGTAGTCGTGTAATGCTAATCGTTCTGCCGTCAAAATAGAGATGGCAATCGGCACACCTGCGCTCGAAATTTGTAATAGTAACAAATAGATAGGAAAGGCCATCTGGTAGATCCCGATGCCTTCCCCGCCCAAGATACGGGAGAGAAGAATCCAGTTAATACTACCGATGGCTTTCACTACGAAACCGGCAATGGTTAAGATTAAGGTTCCTTTTACAAATCCACTAGCCATAGATTATAGTTTGTGAGAAGAACCTAATACATCTTTAATTTTGTGAGCTACCATGCCTTTAATAGCGTCACGAGCAGGTCCTAAATATTTACGAGGGTCAAATTCGGATGGATTTTGTGCCAAGTATTCGCGTACAGATGCAGTCATAGCAAGGCGAAGGTCTGTATCGATGTTGATTTTGCAAACCGCCATTTGCGCTGCTTTGCGAAGCATTTCTTCAGGTACGCCTTGTGCGCCAGGGATATTGCCACCAAATTCATTACATTTTGCTACGAATTCAGGCAATACGGAGGAAGCACCATGCAATACGATAGGGAAGTTAGGCAATAATTTACCAACCTTTTCCAAACGTTCAAAGTCGAGGTATGGTGTGCCTTTGAATTTGTAAGCACCGTGGCTTGTACCGATAGCGATAGCCAAGGAATCAACACCTGTTAATGCTACGAATTCAGCAGCTTGTTCAGGGTCTGTGAAGCGAGCGTCTGCATCGGATACGTTAACGTCATCTTCGACGCCAGCTAAACGACCAAGTTCAGCTTCTACTACAACGCCGTGAGCGTGAGCGTATTCAACAACTTGTTTTGTAATTTTTACGTTTTCGTCGAAATCATGGTGAGATGCGTCAATCATAACAGATGTAAAACCGCCGTCTACGCAATCTTTACAGATTTCAAAGGAATCGCCGTGGTCAAGGTGAAGAGCGATTGGCAAATTGCTATCTTCCAATGCTGCTTCCACAAGTTTTACAAGGTAAATGTGTTTTGCGTATTTGCGAGCACCTGCAGATACTTGCAAGATAAGAGGGGATTGTTCCTCTTTTGCTGCATCGACGATACCTTGTACGATTTCCATATTGTTAACGTTGAAAGCACCCACTGCATAGCCGCCTTCATAAGCTTTTTTGAACATTTCCGTAGTCGTTACTAATGGCATGTTGTCCTCCTTGGCTTTATAGCCGATTGTATGTATTTTGAAAGTATTGTCATCAACTTATGATGATACATATCTATTCATTGTTAGTATATCAAGAAACGATATAAAGCACCACAATTTTATATGCTTTTCTAGATGAATCTGTTAGAGATTTAGTAACTCTTTCATATCCATTGGCATAGGGGCCCGTAGTTCTATATACTCCTGTGTCATAGGATGGGTGAAAGCTAGGTAGCCAGCGTGTAATGCTTGCCGACGGATATGATCTAAATGACCGCCATATAAATCATCCCCAGCTAAAGGAAAACCTAAATGGGATAGGTGTACACGAATTTGATGGGTCCGGCCCGTATGCAATACGCATTGCACATGAGTCAGAACCTGTTGCGTGCTCAAATTTTTATCCATTTGTACCGGTTGGGAAACAATGTGGTGTGCCAATACCGTCACATCAGTACGAGCTGGTTTGCCAATTGATGTGCAACATCGTTCAATGATGCTACCCGATTTACGTCCGATGGGATAATTAATGGTTAGCGATTGACTTGGCATAGTGGCTTCAACGATGGCGTCGTAGACCTTTTGAAATTTTGTGCGTTGCTTATCAAAGGCATGCTGTACTACCGATGTTTTAGCGATGATGACGATGCCCGATGTGTCCTTATCGAGTCGATGGACCGGGTGAAAGTCATGAGCTTGTTCGGTTTCGTCATAATAATAGAGAACGCCATTTGCCAATGTTCCATCGCGTACCGTCGAGGTAGGGTGCATAAGAACACCGGCGGCTTTATTTACAGCGAGGATGTGTTCGTCTTCGTATACGATTTCCAGATTCATTGGAGTGCGTGAAAATTCTTGTTCAGGTGCTAATTTCATAAGTAGATGATCGCCGCCATGAACAAGGGTATCCCATGTAGCCGATTGTCCGTTAATGGTGATGATCCCATTATTTTTTAGACGTCGTCGCATGCGTTGTGAAATATGCTGTTGTTTTATAATATGATTCATAGATTGCGTGTGTACATTAGCATCTATAATCAAGTCGATTATGGTTGCTGTTTTCATAGGTCCTATTATAGCAAAAAAATAATGGATGAAGAATTTTTCACAATTTATTGTATATATATGTGGCTATATATATGGCTATATAGTATAATTTATATTAATAGTTGTTTATAAAATTTTTATATCTAGAGTCCTTTGAGTAATAAGAGGAGAGGCCTATGAAACTCAACAGAAAATCTTTATTAGTCGCATGTGTGTTGGCGGCTATGTCTACAAGTGCTTTCGCAGCATCTACTACAACATCCACTAGTAGTACAACAGTAACAAATCATGATACACCAACATCTACAAGTACGCGTGTAACACGTGAACAACATAGTGCATCCACATCTACTACTAATATTTCTACGACTGAAAAGGTATCTACTAAATCAAGTGGTACAACTGTATCTGTTGGTGTAGGGAAATTAGCTGATTATGTAGCCGTACCAATTATTGGAGCCACTCAAAAATTAGCACCAGAAGCATTTAAGTCTCTTCAAGCAAATATTGATGAGGCCACTGAAAGTAATAGTGGTCTTATTAAACTTGGTCAATTAGCTAAGGTTAAGCAAAATGGTAAATGGGGACTTGTTGGAACCAATGGTCAAGTTCTGCTCGAACCACAATATAAAGAGTTGGACCCATCTTATGCTGAGGATGGAACGTACTTTGTAAAGTCAAAGAAGATTTTAGAACATATTAAAGTAGATGGTACCGTTTTATCAAGTGGTAAAGATGCCTTAGATGAACAGGTTAAACAAATTATCAATCATCATGATGAGACTGTAAACAAGAATCAAAATTCGTCAAATCATAAGGAAACATATGCAAGTGATTCTTATACGGCCGTTTCTGTAAAAGGAAAATGGGGCTTTAATGATGCATCAGGTAATACTGTAATCGCTCCACAATTTAAAGAAGTATATACGAAATTTAGTGAAGATCGTGCTTTTGTAAAAGATGCTAAAGGTAAAACTGTAGCAATTGATGGTACAGGTAAGACTGTATTTGAAGCACCTTCTAATGATATTGATGCATATGATGATGGATTGGCAGAATTCCGACGCCATATAAGCAAGTTTAACCTTGGAGGCTTGTTGAGTATGGCTGTAGGAATAACCCTTAGTAATCATGGCGGAATCTATTATGGTGATGCATGGAACCCTGTATATGATGGTGTAAAGCGCGGTTATATTAATCGTGATGGTAAAATTGTTATCGACAGTAAAAATGATGCAGTTTGGCCAATTACTGCTTACGGTACACTTGTGAAAAATCAAGGTCTTATTGGGTTCGTAAATCGTGAAGGTAATTATATTATTCAACCAGGTAATTATGATTTAGGCGAATTTAGTGATATTAATGGATTGTTAGTACTTATCAATAAAGATAATAAAAAAGCGGGTGTATTTGACGTAGATACAGGCAAACAAGTTATTCCGTTTACCTATGATTCTATTAGATTTGTAAGCTTAACTAATATGGTTGTCGTGAGTGGTGATACTCAACAGTTAATTGATATGACAACAGGGAATGTCATTTTGACTACCTCCAAAGATATGGGGATAAACAAATTTAGTGGACCATATACTTGGGTACATAAGACTTCTAGCGATTATAAGCTTATTGATGATAGTGGTAAAGTATTATTTAGCGATAACACAATTACTTCTGCAATGCCCGTTAAACATGGTTATGCTCCGGTAAAATCTCAAGGTAAGTGGGGAATTGTAAATCTTCGTGGTGAGTGGATTGTAGAACCACAATATGAGGATATTGAAATTTTATAGAGCGTAATATTACAAAAGTTTGTGTATTTGTTATCTTGGTATATTATGTTGCTTTAAAATGAATGAGTAATTCATTAATTTTTCATAATGTGTTATACTGTAGTCATAAATAGGCTTGTGAATTTATTTGCTTTTGGAGGAATATATGAAAACATCTAAAGCATTATTAAAACTTTTAGTTGTAGGTTGTCTTAGTGTTTCTTGTGCATTACCACTAACTGCTTCAGCAGAGGATACCAGTACACCAAGTGTGACTCAGGAATCTGTAGTTAAGACAGAATTACCATCTGGAGTTAATCGTATTCAGTTGTTAAAAAGTGGTGAAAATACGGCAACTGTAAAGACATCATCTGTTGCTGCTGGACATGCGTATATTCCTAAAGATACAAATATCAATTTAGAATTAATCGATCCTATTAGTTCTAAGAAAAGCAAAGAAGGAAATACCTTTAGATTAAAGACCATAGAAAATTTACTAATTAATGATGTAGTTGTTATTCCAGCAAACCAAGAGGTATTAGGAACAATTACAAAAGCAAGAAAAAATGGTATGCTTGGACGCAAAGGTCGTTTAGAGTTTAAAATTGATAGCATTAAGACTATTAATGGTGTAAATGTTCCATTAACTGCAGAAGTTAAAGGAAAAGGACATTCTGATAATGGTGCAGTTGCTGTTGCTGCAGCAGTAAGCTTGGTTGGCGGCCTATTCATGAAAGGAACTAATATTTATTATGAACCAGGCCAAAAATTTGTAGCAGTTGTATCTACTGATACAGATTTAAATACAACCGTGGAAGATTTGCCTAATGCTATGAATCCAAGTAAGCCTACTGGTCAAAATATTGTTTTACCTGTTAAATAAAATATAAGTAGCATTGATACCCAATAGTGATAGATTTTAAAATATTACTATTGGGTATTTTAGTTTATTACGTAAAGATAACCGATAGATAATCATTGTATTTAGATTAATGAAAAATCATTATAATCCAATGGCTTGAATTCCTAGTAAATATTGATAATTTACGATATAATTATATAGATGTATTCTATTCAATGAATACGTGGATGATGATAAATATAATGCATGACCCTTATGCCCAACAGGGTCAGGTGTAGGAGGTATATAATGGCTAAAGATTGTTCCTTTGACGTTGTATCTGAAGTGGATATGCAAGAGGTGGATAATGCGGTAAACCAAGCGAAGAAAGAGATTGGTACGCGTTATGATTTCCGTGGTTCTAAAGCGGAAATTAGCCTTGAAGGTGATACCATTAAAATTATCGGTGATGACGAATATAAATTGAACGCTATTATCGATGTATTAAAAGGCAAAATGGTTAAACGTAATGTAGCGGTTAAGAACCTTGATTATGGTAAGGTTGAGCCTGCTGCTGGTGCCACTGTACGCCAAGTGATCACTATTAAAAAAGGCATTACAAAAGAAAATGCTAAAGAAGTAGTAAAGGCAATCAAAAATATGAAGCTTAAGGTACAAGCGTCTATCCAAGAGGATCAAGTGCGCGTATCTGGCAAGGATAAGGATGATTTGCAAGCGGTTATTCAAATGTTAAAACAATTGGATGTACCGGTTGAATTGCAATTCGTTAACTTCCGTTCCTAATTATATAAGCATAAGAGATAGGGTTAGATTGATTCCAGTGAATCGCTAACCCTATCGGTGTAGGAGGCGCTATGAGAGTAGAGGACATGAAGGGTGGTTATACGACCGGTTCATGTGCTACGGCAGGCATGAAAGCAGGTTTATTGGCCCTCTTAGAACACGATATTGTGGACAAGGTTGTCATTGAGAATCCGCAAGGTCAATTCATTGAGGTACCTATTAAATCTGTGGAAATCATATCCGAAACAGAGGCAAAGGCGACTGTAATGAAGGATGGCGGTGATGATCCAGATGTGACCCATGGCAATGATGTGGAAACGACGGTGACCCTTAATGACACAGGCAAGCTACGTTTTCGAGCTGGCTTTGGTGTCGGTACGGTTACAAAACCCGGTCTTGCCATGCCCCCTGGACAACCGGCCATTAATCCGGGCCCTAGAGCGATGATGAAACTCGTATTTGAAGAGTTTTGTACGCAAGGTCAAGGTGTGACGGTAACAGTAAGCGTTCCTAATGGTAAGGTGTTGGCTAAGAAGACGTTGAATCATACTCTGGGTATCGAAGGTGGTATTTCCATTATCGGTACAACGGGTATCGTTAAGCCGATGAGTGAAGAAGGGTTTAAGAATTCTCTTGTGCCTCAGTTAAAGGTAATGAAAGCCAATGGCTGCGAAACAGCGGTTCTCGTACCGGGGCGTATCGGTCAAGATTTAGCGGAACAAGTGCTCGGTATCCATAAGAACCAAATGGCTGAAACGAGTAACTTTATCGGATTTATGCTTGAACAAGCTGTTCATATTGGCTTTAAACGAATCTTGATCATCGGTCATATCGGTAAGCTCATTAAGCTTGCTAGCGGAAGTTTTCATACGCATAATCGCATGAGCGATGGTCGCATGGAAAGTATTGTAGCTTATGCAGCTCTTGAAGGAGCATCCCAAGCGGTGTGTGAAGAGTTATTTAATTGCCAAACTACAGAATCCACGTTCCCTATATTAGAACGAGAAGGCCTAACTGGTGTATACCAACGTGTAGTAGACCGCGCATCTATGCGCAGTGAACGATATATTGCTAATGAGGCTGAGGTAGGTATTATTATTACCACCTTAAAGGGTGAGATTTTGGCTATGGATAAGCATGCAAAAGAGATAGGAGAGCTAGAACATTGGCACATACCTTGTATATCGTAGGCATTGGTCCGGGCAATCCTGATTATGTGGTGCCTAAAGGCCTTAATTTAATTAAACATGCTACCGTTTTGGTAGGTAGTGAACGCTCCTTGGAGGATTTTAAGGAACCTGGGCAGATTACGTATCCTGTAACGGGGAAACTAAGTTGGTTATCCGAACAAATCGAGCGTGAACTTCACGACCATGATGTTGTGGTTATGGTCAGTGGTGATACGGGCTACTATAGCTTGTTACCGTATTTGAAAAAGAAATTTCCTACCACACGCATTGAAGTGGTGCCAGGCATTAGTTCCATGACATTTGCCTTTGCACGCCTTAACGAAGTGTGGCATGATGCGGATTTAATGAGCTTTCACGGACGCCAACCAGCGCCTGAAAGACTCGTATATGAAGCGGGAAAAAAGATGGGGTTCTTAACGGATCCTGAATATAATCCAGCGCATATTGCGCGTATTTTAATAGATGCAGGATGGCCAAAAGAAACGAGAGCAGCAGCCTTAGAGCGTTTGAGTTACGATGATGAAAAAATCGTAGATTCTACCCTAGAGGTATTAACGGAGCTCGAAGGTTTTGGACATTCTGTTATGGTGGTACTAGGATGAGACATTTTTTCGGAATTCCTGATGAGGAATTTATACGCGGTGACGTGCCGATGACGAAATGCGAGATTCGCAAAGCCGTTATGAATGAGGCGCGCATCGAAGAAGATAGCATCGTCCTTGATGTGGGGGCTGGTACGGGTTCGATTTCTATCGAAGCTGCCTTAGCGGCACCTAAAGGTCATGTATATGCTATCGAACGTTTTGATAAAGGCATTGAGTTGATTCATGAAAATATGAAGAAATTCAATGTAAATAATATGACTGTTATAAAATCCAAAGCTCCAGAAGGTATGGAAGATTTACCTGAGCTTGATGCGGTTATTATCGGCGGCAGTGCTGGCGGTATGACGGGCATTATGGATGAAGTACAACGGTTGTTAAAGGTAGGCGGTCGCCTTGTTGTAACGGCGGTAACGATGGAAACGGGTTATACCATTTTAAAAGAATTGAAAGGTCGTCCTTTCACATACGAAGGGTATCAAATGTCTATTAGCCGTTATCGTAAGGCGGGTCCATATCATCTATTGGACCCATTGAGTCCAATTTTTATTGTATCTGCAACGCGTATCGCAGAAGGAGAGTAATATGGTTGACGTACATATTGTAGGCGCAGGCCCTGGGGATCCAGAGCTTATTACGCGAAAAGGGTATCGTTTAGTGCAAGAGGCCGACGTTGTCATCTATGCCGGTTCCTTGGTAAACCCTGCTATTTTAGAGGCTTGTAAACCAGGTTGTGAAATTCATAACAGTGCCACTATGAACCTTGATGAGGTATTGGCAGTGATGAAAGCTGCCGTAGCTGACGGCAAAAAGGTTGTCCGTTTGCACACTGGCGACCCTGCTATTTACGGTGCCATTCAAGAGCAAATGGATGCTTTGGCTGGCATGGGTATCACCTATGAAGTGGTGCCTGGCGTAAGTTCGTTCCTTGCTACTGCAGCTGCATTGAAACAAGAATATACATTGCCAAATGTATCTCAAACAGTAATTATTACGCGCATGGAAGGCCGCACACCAATGCCTCCAAAGGAAAAATTGCGCATGTTGGCGGCTCATGAAGCGACCATGTGTATCTTCCTTAGCGTGCAAATGCTAGATAAGGTAGTGGCTGAACTCATCGAAGGCGGTTATGATAAAACAACACCTGTAGCTATCGTAGTAAAAGCTTCTTGGCCAGACCAACGCATCATCCGCGGTACATTGGAAACCATTGCGGATATCGTGGCTGAAGAAGGTGTATTGCGCCAAGCTATGATCGTTGTTAGTCATGTACTAGATAGCGAATACGAATTATCCAAGCTTTACGATAAGGGCTTTGCCCACATGTATCGCAGTGCTAAGGACTAGTGTGATGAAAGAACTAGAATCTGATGCGCCTATGACAGCAGTAAAGAAGAATAGGACAGCTATTCTTTCGGTGTCTGAACGCGGTGCAAGGCTAGGGCAACGCATCAAGTCTTTGGTGGCGCCTTATGCGGATTGTTATGAAAAAGAAAACCGTCCCTCAGGTGGCGAGGCCATCTATTTTGATTCCCTGAAACACCATATTGGACAGATTTTCAAGGATTACGACCAAGTGCTTTGTATTATGGCACTTGGTATCGTAGTGCGCATGATTGCACCCTATATTGAGCATAAATCCAAGGATCCTGCCATCGTTGTAATGGATGAGGCAGGTCATCATGTGATCAGTTTATTATCCGGTCACCTTGGGGGCGCCAACGAATGGACGCAGTCCATTTCGCTGGCCATCGATGCGGACCCGGTTATTACAACTGCTACGGATGTTAATGGATTGCCAGCGCCTGATGTGTTGGCGCGCCACGAGCATCTATTGGTCGACGATTTTCACACCTTGGTAGATGTAAATTCTGCTGTTGTGGCAGGTGAAAGCGTCAACTACTACATCGATGAAACCTTAGTTGATGCTGAGCGGTTGCGAGATACAGTTGCAACACATATTGGTACGCATGGCACTGTTCAGTTAGTAGATGTATTTACATTACCTGAGACGGATGGCATTCGTCGTGTTGTGATTACTGATAAGATGATTCCTGAGTATACAGAGCAACTTATCTTACGCCCACGTACGTATACGATGGGGATTGGTTGTCGCCGAGATACGCCAAAGGAACTCATTCTTGATGCCATTACACAGTCGCTACAGGCGCATAAGCTTTCACCAAAAAGCATCGTCACAGCTGCATCGGTTATCGTGAAACAAGATGAAGTCGGTCTATTAGAGGCCGTAAACGAATTAGGGTGGGCTATTCATTTCTACACACAAGAAGAGATAGCACCCGTTATAGAAGAACAGGATTTAAAAGAATCCACATTTGTAAAAGGAACAATAGGAGTAGGAAACGTATGCGAGACAACAGCATTACTAGCGGCCAAGAGCCAAACATTAATACAGCACAAAACGGTGTATCCCAAAACAACGGTAGCCATTGCACAGGTAACATCAAAGTAATCGGCATTGGACCTGGGGACGCTGAATTTATGACACCGCAAGCACGGGAAGCAATTTTAGCGGCAGACCGTGTAGTCGGTTATTTAACATATCTTGATTTGATTAAAGACCTTATCGCAGGTAAACAAACGGTAGGTACAGCAATGATGCAAGAAGTGGATCGTTGCCAACAAGCCGTTGATTTGGCTGTAGAAGGTCACCAAGTAGTAGTTGTATCCTCTGGTGACTCCGGCGTATACGGCATGGCTGGCCTTGTGTTAGAACTAGCAAACAAAGTACCAGCAGACAAACGTCCTTCCGTAGACATCGTGCCAGGTCTTAGTGCTGTAAATGTAGCAGCATCTGTATTGGGCGCACCTTTGATGCATGACTTTGCCGTTATTTCCCTTAGCGATTTGATGACACCTTGGGATTTAATTAAAAAACGAGCTGACCTTTGTGCACAAGGGGATATGGTTATTTCCTTGTATAATCCACGCAGTAAAAAACGCGTAACTCACTTGGATGAAGTGCGTGAAATCGTTCTAAAATACCGCGACCCTAAAACACCTGTAGGCATCGTGCAAAAAGCAGGTCGCCCAGGTCAACATATGGTTATTTCTGATCTTGAAAACTTCACAAAAGAAGAAGTAGATATGCAAACACTTGTTATCATTGGTAACAGCCAAACTTATGTTGAAAATGGTCGCATGATTACACCTCGAGGCTACAAATTATGATTTGGGTTATCGCTGGTACCTTGGATGGTCGTACCCTAGCGGTAGATATCCAAGAACGGACTGGTGAAGAGGTTCTCGTGACTGTCGTGAGCCAATATGGGGCGGAACTAGCTGCCCATCAAGGCATTACGGTTCATACAGGCCGCCTCGATCAAGAGGCTATGCAACAGTTGATTAAGGAGCACAATGTGCGCCTACTCATCGATGCAAGCCATCCTTATGCGGCTATTGTGACGGCTACGGCACAAGATGCAGCAAAGGCGGTGGGCATTCCTTTTGTTCGGTTTGAACGAAAAGAGGTACCATTGCCGGACTATGATAAATTGCATATCGTAGTGGATGAAACAGAAGCAGCTAATTTAGCAGGTAAATTAGCAAAGGAAAACAACAACCATGTGTATTTGACCACTGGTAGTAAAACGATGCACATCTTTGCTAAGTCTGAAGCATTACAAGACTGTGAAGTGTGGACACGCATTTTGCCAACTGCTGAGGTGTTGCAAATAATGGCGGACCTCAATGTGAGCCCTAAACGTATCGTTGCCGTACAAGGTCCATTTTCTTACGATATGAACCGTATTATGTTCCACGATACAAAGGCGAGCGTTGTGGTTATGAAAAACTCTGGCCTTGTAGGTGGAGCCGATACGAAATTACAGGCTGCCATCGATCTTGGCATCCACGTTATTGTTATCGATCGTCCGCGGGTAACATTAGAATGCCCTGTGGTATCATCAAATGAAGAATTTTTCAAATTATGGGAGGACACTAATGGATTACGTTAAAAATCCTAAAGCCATTGAAGATAAAAGTATGGAAATCATTTACGATTATGTAAAGGATTTAGGTTTAACTGATGATGAAGTACGCGTTGTATCTCGTACAGTTCACGCATCTGGTGACGTTGAATATGCTCAACTCGTAAAAATGAGCCCTGACGCTGTTCAAAAAGGTATCGAAGCATTAGATAATGGTGCAGATATTTACACTGACGTAGAAATGGTTCGCACAGGTATTTCTAAACCGGCTCTTAAACTTCGTGGTAATGAAGTACATTGCTTAATCAAAGATGAAAATGTAGCTAAAATGGCTAAAGAATTGGGCGTAACACGTTCTATCGCTGCTATGCGCACATTTGGCAAACAATTAGAAGGCCAAATCGTTGCTATCGGTAATGCGCCAACTGCATTGTATGAAGTATTGCGTTTAGCTCTTGAAGAAGGTATTAAACCAGCTCTTATCATCGGTATTCCTGTAGGCTTTGTTGGCGCTGCAGAATCTAAAGATTATTTGATGGAAGTATCCCCAGTTCCTTATATCACTGTAAAAGGTAACAAGGGTGGTAGCCCAATTGCAGCATCCGTATGTAATGCATTGCTTTACACAGATGTAAAACGCAACGATATGCTCTTCGTAGAAGGCAAAGAATCTAAATAATAGTAAACCCGAATCGTTGCACACTGTTTGGCGATTCGGGTTTTACTGTATCTATTATGAGGTTTATATGTAACATACGGGTGCTGATAGCACCATGTATTGTTGAAAGGAGAGGTTTCTATGAACTCTCTGAGTGAACGAAAATTATTTCGATTATCAGTTATCATTTTTTTAGTTATCGCTGTTATCGCTAGCATGATTATCTCTCTAATTTGGGGCTCCACACCGGTGTCACTATCGGAGATTTGGCACACTTTGTGGTCTAGTGAACTAACAGATACTGCATCGCAAATTATTTGGAATATTCGGTTGCCTCGTAATATTGTTGCTGCATTAGTTGGTGCTTGTCTAGCCGTATCGGGGGCTATTTTACAGGCTGTTATGAAAAACCCGTTAGCGGACCCACAAATCGTAGGTGTTTCGTCTGGTGCTGGACTTGCTGGTGTCATCATATTTATTCTTTTCCCTGGTTATGATCATATCGTTCCTCTTGTAGCCTTTATAGGTGCTATGGCTGCGGCCCTAATGGTATATGCTCTGGCTTGGAAGAATGGTGTACGACCAAGCCGTATCATCTTGGCTGGTGTTGCAGTGGCTGCTTTTTTAGGATCTGGTATTTCCGCATTACTTGTATTCTTTGGCGATCGTGTACAGGGGGCCTTACTTTGGATGGTAGGGGGACTTGCCGCTCGCAGTTGGCCTCAAGTAGAGGTTTTATTTCCATATGCTATAATAGGTCTTATTTTTGCCTGTCTAGGTGCTAAACGCCTTACTATTTTAAGTTTAGGTGATGAAACAGCAAAGGGACTAGGTCTTAAGGTAGAACAAACGCGATTTATTATGACTGCCGTTGCTGCTCTATTAGCGGCGGGTGCCGTTAGTATTGCGGGCTTAATCGGTTTTGTAGGCCTCGTTATACCTCATATGTTGCGACTCATCATCGGCAACGATTATGCGTATTTGTTACCTGGCTCAGCCTTATTAGGCGCACTCGTCCTTGTTGTTAGCGATACGGTAGGACGTGTCATGTGGAGTCCAATCGAGGTACCTGTTGGTATTATTATGGCATTCTTTGGAGCGCCATTCTTCTTGTATTTATTGAGGAGGGATAACTAATGAATACGGCTATAGAAGTAAAACAGTTATCCGTAACTCTCGGTAATCGTCAGATTTTACATGATATTAATGTATCGGTTCCTGTCGGAAAAATTACGACTTTGATAGGGCCTAATGGTTGTGGTAAAAGTACGCTCTTACGGTCTATGATTGGCTATATCCATAGTCCTCGCGAATGTGTAACAATCTTAGGAAAACCATTACAGTCCTATTCACAAAATGAATTGGCACGGCAGATGGCCTTTTTGCCACAGGTGCCAAATATGCCAAAGGATATGACCGTAGAGGAACTAGTTTATTGTGGACGCTATCCATATCAAACGTGGTGGAAAAATACGGCTAAAGAGGATCGCGAGATTGTTGATTATGCCTTAGGTATTACGAAAACAGATCATTTGCGTTATCAATTAATTCCATCCTTATCGGGTGGTGAACGACAACGCGTTTGGATTGCTATGGCGCTAGCACAACAACCAAAGTTATTGGTACTAGATGAACCAACAACATATTTAGATATTAACCATCAACTAGAAATTATGGAGTTATTAAAACGACTAAATGAAGAACAAGGTTTAACCGTACTGATGGTACTCCATGAATTGACACAGGCCGTACAATACTCACATCACATGGCTATTATTAAAAATGGCCATTTAGTGACATCTGGTGAAACAAAATCAATTATTTCAGATGATTTGTTTAAACAGGTATTCTCTGTAGATGTGCAAATAGATACATTCGATGAAAAACAATATGTACGCGTAAAAGGTTTGGTTAAATAATTTTAATTAATAGCAAAAAGAGGGCATTCCCCGAGATGGGGATGCCCTCTTTAGCATAATAAGATATGCTAAAATGTTACATTAATACCGTATGCTTCTTTTACTAAACGAGCCATAGCCTCAGGTGTTTGTAGACCTGGGTTAAGTAGGAATAGTTTAGATGGTAAGTAAATGACACGGTTGTTTTGTACAGCCTTAAGATTAGCCCATGCAGGATTATCTGTCATAGCTTTCTTCATGGCCTTTGTAATTTCTTCTTCTTTACCCATGGTAACGACGAAGATAATATCAGGGTTATCAGCGGTTAATGTTTCAAGAGAATACGGTACCGTTTTATCCTTAGTTGTACCATCTAGGTGAGATGTTACAACATTTGTCATACCTAATTCTTTGACCATAGATGCAGTTACTGCTTCGTCAGTTTCGGCAGTCACGCCTTTACCCGTAGCACGTAATACGGCAACGCGCGCAGGTTGTTGGTTTTTAATGGCATCCTTTACCTTTTGAATGTTGCTTTCATAGGTAGCAATAACAGATTTAGCCTTATCTTGGTGGTTGGTTAATTCCCCAAGGAATGTTAGCATTGGTACATTATCCTTGATGCCATCGTAATTAAAAAGTACGGCTGGAATATTGTTAGATTGTAATTGGGATTCGTATTTTTTATGTTGGTTTTGTAGACCTAATACTACGTCTGGTTTTAAACCTAACAATTGTTCCATGTTGATATTAGCGGTTTGACCTAATGCAGGTAATGATTCTAATTCTGGTGCTAATTTATCTGTTGTGCTAGCACGAGAAACGGCTTTGCCATCCACTGCGTATAGCATGGACAATACAGAATTTGAAAGAACAGCGATACGTTGAGGATCCTTTGGTACAGTGTAGGTTTCACCATTAAAGGTAAGTTCCTTCGTAGTAGCAGAAGAGCTGGATGTGGATTTACCACACCCAGCTATTGCTAGTACGATCATGACCAAAGCAAGACTACAGAGTAGTAGTTTTTTCATGATGTACTCCTATGTACGTTATATAACGATACTAGTTAAATTGTAGATTGATTATTTTTGTAATGCGTCCCAAGATTCGTTAGCACGTTCAACGAATAAGTTACGGATGTTAGGATTTTCACCTAAACCATGGATGTAAGTGTCAACTTTGAAGCCTTCTTTTTCAAGGATGGATTTATGGGAATCTGGTTCCGCACCAGCCATGTCGTTATTAGCATGGTCGCCAGCAACCATCATGAATGGCATCAATGTAACATGTTTAATACCATGTAATTTCAATTGAGGGATAACTTGTTCAAGATTTGGAGTACCTTCTACTGTGTAGATGAATACATTTTTCATACCAAGAGTATGGATACGGTCTTGAATTACAGAATAGTAAGCATTGGAAGGATCTGGAGTACCATGAGCCATGATAAGAAGAGCGTCTTCTTTGCCTAATTTAGGGAATTGAGATTGAACAGCTTTTAATGTTTCAATAACTTGGTCAGTTTGGTTTTCTTGACCCATCCAGTACATAAGAGATGTACCAAGTGTCATTTTTTTGAAATTATCTTTGTACAAATTATATACTGCTGCATCGTAGTTGTATTCCATACCAGGAATTACATCAAGGGATGCTAATGCAACGCGAGTGTAACCGTCTTTTTTAAGTTCAGCCAAAGCTTCTTCAGGAGTTGGGTATGTAATACCTTCTTTTTGTTGGATGCGATCACGAATAATATGGCTTGTGAAAGCTGTAATTACTTTTGTGTTTGGATGAGCTGCTTTAATAGCATCTACAGTTGCGTCGATTGTTTTCGCACGAGTATCTTTATAAGTTGTGCCAAAGCTCATAACAACCATAGCATCTTTGTTTGGCAAGTTTTGTAAAGCTTCTGTATTGTGTGTACGAACACCAATTGCAGCAGCTTCTTTCAATGCTGGAGTAGGATCTTTTACTTCATCATTCAATTGGTATGCAGCGTGACCGAGCACAGGAGCACCAAATGTCAATGCGAAAGCCGCTAATGCAGCAGAAACTGTTAATGCACGTTTTTTTACACTAAACATAAGTGAATCACCTCATTAAACAACATCATCTGACTATGCAGACATAACTATAAATCTATAGTTAATCGTAGCAACTTAGAATATAGATGTCAATAAACCCCATACCTGTACGCGTATAAATAATACAACTGATTTTTTATAAAAAATCATAATAAATGAGGAATAATCCTATATTTTATGAAAATATTCTTATTGGTTATGACGGTATAATTATAAGTAATTCAATATTTATGATAGGATTTATCATTCTGTTTTGTTAAAATGATTAATTGTATAAGATGTTAAATTAATAGAGAGGATTTTATTTTCTGTGGAGAGACAATTATTAAGATTTTTAAATGATCAACGTTTTAGATGGGTTTCATCGTTAATTTTACTGGTCGGCTTCTTTATAGGTAGTTTGCAAGATGTTAATTATGAGTTCTCTATAGCTGTTTTAGAAGGTATGTTTCCTGCATTTTTATATGCTTGTATTTTCTTATTACCTGTATATAGAAGAAGAAAACTGTATAAGCTTATATATAATCGAGCATTAAGAATGTGTGGATCAAAAAGAAAAGTATTTTTATATATTCTATTAGGACTGCATGGTAAGTTACTGGGAATCAATATAGCCCATAAAAATAAGTTCAAATGGGCAGTCATCATACTTGCTTATATTATTTTTGTGGGGTGGTCGATACAAAGTGAGATGCCATTTATTTTAAAATTACTAGTTATACTTATAGCGACATATAGATTTGTGGTTGCTATAAACTCGTAATATAATAATATGTTTTATAATAGAGTGGCGTTTACTTAATAGTAATTAAGTGTTTATAGAAAGTGTCTTATATAGAATGAGTAAGCATATAAACCTAGATAATGAAATAAGACTGTTTAAAGATAATATAGAGTCTTTGCGAGTAACCAATATTTTTAAAAATAGACGAATAAACATAATAACTGCGTTAATTTACTATATAGCCATAATTTATATATATTTACTTACGTTGAGTGTAGCTTTTTTTATTAATCCAATGCCGTATGAGTATTTTTTTTATGGAGTAGAGATGACTACCAATATATTATTTTTAATAGTATTGGGGTATCGATGTCAGGATTATGGTATTCATAGATATGTAGGTATTATATTTGTTATTATGGTTAGTTCCTTAATTACAATCTGGCAGGGAGGAACTTTTTTTTTTAGTCCCGATAACTTTATAATATCTATAACTAAATCAGGAGTAAGTTCAATGCTTAATCTAAATAAATCATACTTCTTTATAGTTATGAATAGAATTATATTATTATTTTTATTAATTCCTGGAAATAAGATAAATCGTTATGGAGAACAACCAAAGTCTGGATTTTGGGATGGAACACATTTGGTTGTTGATCCGATAAATGTATCTACTATTAAAAGTAAGATTCACAAGTTTTGGCTTAATTTAATTCTGAGAAACGATGAGGATAAAAATATAAGTAATAAGACATCGACAAAAGATGAGTTGGAATTTATGGATGTCTTACATAATGTATTTATAAAGGATGTATTCAATTTTAATGGTCGCTCTTCTAGAGATGAATTGTTACTATTTACAGTTTTATTTTCTATTCTATCTATGGTGTTGAGTTATTTTTCACCATTTATTCCTAAAATTCTGGGTCTAAATAGTATAGTGATAATAAATGTATTTATAGATGCTATCTTGTTTATTCCTTTTATTAGTCTACTTATTCGACGCCTTCATGATAGTGGTAATAGTGGCCTTTGGATTTTCTTCCTTATAGTGCCTGTTGTGAACATATATGTTTTTTATCTAATTTTTGTGAAGCCATCGGTATAAAAGAGGTCAATCAGTGCGAGTATTACAAAATATGAGAGTAAAAGATATTATAAATAGAAAGACAATTAATGATGAGTAATATATAGAACCTTTAAAATGATTATATGATAATATTTCTCATTGACTTTCATACGCTAATCTTGTATTATTAGTACATAGTAGTTGATAATAGTTTTCATTTATGAAAATTATTTCATATATATGGGTATATGGAGGTCACATATGAAAGGTATAATCATTGCATCCTTTGGATCAATTTATAAAGAAGCGGTGGAAACATCCATTGGTACTATAGAGTCTAAAGTTCGTTCCTTATACAAAGATGTAGAGGTACGACGTGTATTTTTGTCTGATGCATTAGTGGAAAAGTGGAATGAAAAATATGATGATACGATTGCTTCTTTCACCGACGTCATGCAAGAATTTAGTCGCAAGGGAATTGATGAGGTATATATTCAACCGATTACTCTCGTAGCGGATCAATGCTATCAACAAATGCGTAAGCAAGCACTTAAGTTCTTACATAGCAGTGAATATAATTTCTCTCAAGTTAATATCGGTAAACCCTTATTAACATCATTAGGTGTTAAAAATTACGCTGATGATTATGAAGCTACATTAGATGGCATCATGCGTCATATTAATACTAAATCTCTTAATAAATCCATTTTATTGATGGCAAATGGTCAAAATCAATTGGAATTCTCTACATTACAATTGAAAGCCATGTATGGCTCGGCTCCTAATGTAGCAGTATTTACTACAAATGGTTTCCCTACATTTAAGCAAGCTTTAACCATGGTAGATCGAATGGGTCATAAAGATGTACTCGTTGTACCATTGGCTTTGATTGGTTCCACTCATTTGATGGATTATCTTGGCGGTGATCGTTCCGATTCTATTTATGCACTTTTGACAGAACAAGGGTACAACGTAGATATCTGGAATGAAGGTCTTGGTGAAAACCCATATGTACAAGATTTATTCTTGAAACATTTAGGTCAAGCGATTCGTATGTCTGACAGAAAACGTAGCTCTCAACGCGAATCATATCAAACTGTTATCCGACCTTCCCGCATAGAAGCACAAGGAATGATTTCCTAATTGCTTCTGGTAAGGTTGTATATAAACTCTCTCATAAATACACACTATCTTCAAAAAGCATCCACCTTTATGGCGGATGCTTTTTGCTATGCATCTATAAGGGTATGAAAGTTAATTATAATATCACCTTTATACGGGGTATGGTATCCAACTATAGTAATGCGTGTGGTATGATGAATAGTGAATTATATTTGATAAGGAGACCGTTATGAAACAAGCTATATTAGTAGTGGCCTTTGGCTCAACAGTTGATTCCGCTCGTGAACATCAAATTGATGCCGTTGTAAACCGTATTAAAGAGAAATATACAGATTATGAAGTGCGTTTAGCCTTTTCATCGCGTATCATTGTAAAGCGTTTACGAGACCGTGGTATTGAAATTCCTACAGAGCAAGGCGCATTAGATGCTCTCATTGGTGAAGGATATACAGATATTTATGTACAACCATTGCACTTCACTGGTGGTGAAGAGTTTGATAAGTTGAAACATAATATTTTGAATCATGAACGGGCACACGAACTTAATACATTGCGTGTTGGCAGACCATTGGTATATTATATGGGCCAAGAAGAACACCCAAATGATTATCAAATTTTAATCGACACATTTGTTACATCCTTATCCGTCAGCAATGAAGATGGTTTATTATTAATTGGTCATGGTGGTTTAGGCTCTGGTAATTCTGCATATGGTTATTTGCAATACCAATTGATTCGCAGTGGCCTTAATCATATTCGTGTAGCCACTTTGGAAAATGCTCCTTATGTAGAGGATGTAGCCGTGCCTTGGGAATGGCTTGATGGAAAGAAACCTAATAAGATTTATGTGCATCCATTGCTTCTCGTACTTGGCGATCATGCGCTTAATGATTTATTTGGCGATGAAGAGGATAGTGTAATCAATGTATTGAAAGAGGCTGGCTATGAAGTAGAAGAAATGCATCATGCCCTCGGTGAATATACAGAAATCCAAGATATTTATTGCCAACATATACAAGATTGTATCGATGATATATATGGTAAACGCAGTAGTCATAGACCGGCGATTCCGAATGTGAAATAAGCATCGGCTTTCACAAAAAATTTTGAATATATTTAATTAATTAGGTATAATAGTAATGTTAATCATATTGAAATATAGAATAGGAGAATCATCATGAAAGGTAAATTATATGGCATAGGTGTTGGTCCTGGGGACTCTGAATTAATGACTGTGAAAGCTGCGCGTATTGTAGGTGAAGCGGACGTTATCATTACACCTAAAACAGAAAAGAAAGATGGTTCTGTAGCCCTTAATATTGCGAAACCATATATTCAAGAACATACTGAAATCGTTCCGGTTGTATTCCCAATGGTACTAGATGATGCGACACAACAAGAAGGTTGGGAAGAGGCTAAGCGCGTTATCGTATCGTATTTAGAGCAAGGTAAAAATGTTGTTTTCTTAACACTTGGCGATCCAATGTTCTATAGTACATATATGTACGTATATCGTTTGATTGAAAATACAGGCTTTGAAATCGAAACAATTCCTGGTATTACTGCATTCTGTGCCATTGGTTCCCATCTTGGATATCCAATCGTAGAAAAAGAAGAAGTGTTGGCTATCGTTCCAGCCACTGCACCTAAGGAAAAAATTGATGCTGTTATGGCTGTAGCTGATGATGCAGTTATCATGAAGGTGTATAAAAACTTTGACGAAGTGCAAGAAGTATTGTTGAAACACAATATGGCGGATGATGCGGTTATGATTTCTCGCGTTGGCTTGCCTGATGAACAAGTTTTCGTAGGTCTTGATAACATGCCTAAGGACAAGAAATTAAATTACTTATCCACAATTTTGGCAAAACGTAAAGATCGTTAATTAACTAGACTCTGATATCTGAATGCTTTTAGTGAAAGCTGTATAGATAGTATTAATAAGAGGTAATACATATGAATACTGTACCCATTCCACGTGTTGTTATAGCTGGTACCAATTCCGGTGTCGGCAAAACGACTATTGTTGCGGGCCTTCTCGCAGCGTATCGAGCAAGTGGCCATGGGGTGCAATCCTTTAAAGTGGGCCCGGATTATATCGATCCGGGCTTTCATAAAATTGCATCGGGCCGTGAAAGTTACAATTTAGATTCTTGGTTAGTTCCACCGGATACATTGCCAACATTTTTTGCATCCATGGCGGGCGATGCAAATCTGGCCATTATTGAAGGCGTTATGGGACTCTATGATGGTGGCCGAGAGGGTGTGAGCAGTACGGCTCAAATTGCTAAGCAATTAGGTGCTCCTGTTGTGCTCGTTATCGATTGTAAGGCCATGGGTGAAAGTGCAGCGGCCATTGCCATGGGCTTTAGAGAGTATGATAAGGATGTGGATTTTAAAGGCGTCATTTTAAATCGTTTAGGTTCTGATAATCATGAACGCATGGTCCGCGAAGGTATGGAAAAAATTGGCGTTCCTGTTATTGGTGCTATACGCCGTGATGATCGCATGCATTCTCCTGAACGCCATCTTGGTTTGACACCGGTTACAGAAGTTGACCCTACAGAGGCTATTGCAACGATTCAGCATGCCGTGGAATCTATGGTAGATTTAGAGGCACTCTATAAGGTAGCGGCCAGTGCAACACCTATGCCGGCACCGATTGATATAACCAAGGGGGTTACCAAACGAACAAAAATTGGCGTTGCCTATGATGAAGCCTTTTCGTTCTACTACCCAGCCAGCTTATCTGCCCTTGAAGCTCAAGGCGCTGAGCTAGTTTACTTTAGCCCTTTAAAAGATAGCGCTATTCCTGATGTAGATGGCCTCGTATTTGGCGGTGGTTTCCCTGAAATGTTCTTGCAGACTTTATCCGAAAATACGGCCATGAAGGAATCAATCCGTAAAGCTAATCAATGTAGTATGCCTATCTATGCTGAATGTGGTGGTCTTATGTACCTTTGTGAACATATTCACGATTTTGATGGTAATGTATTTGATACAGTTGGTGTTGTGCCTGCCAATTGTGTAATGCAACAAAAACTGCAAAAGGTAGGATATGTAACGGCAACGGCTAAACGCAATACATTACTTGGTGATACAGGAACAGCTTTGCATGGTCATGAATTCCATTTCTCCACCATGGAACCAACCATTGAAGATTTCCCTTGGGCCTTTCACCTAGAAGGGGGCCGCAAACCGCAGTCCTATGATGGCGGGTATGCTACCGATAATGTGTTGGCATCCTATCTACATCTTAACTTTGCTGGTTCTCTTGAAGGGGCTAAGCATTTTGTAGATATGTGCGAAGCCTTTGGTCATACTAAATAAATCTATTATATTAGTATTCAATTGTTATATTAACTATAGATGCAGCCCTACATAGTGTGACATAGATAATAGGAGTATAGAAATGAGCGAACGTGGTTTAATTCTCGTAAATACAGGTAATGGTAAAGGAAAGACAACAGCCGCTTTAGGTGTTGTTTTACGCGCCGTAGGACAAGGCTTGAAAGTACTGATTCTACAATTCATCAAAAGCGGTCATGGTTACGGTGAACTAGAAGGTCTGAAAAAACTGGGAGATGCGGTTACCATTAAATCCATGGGCAAAGGATTTATCTACTACAACCGAGATAAAGTTACTGTAGAAGAACTAGAAAAACACAAAGCAGCAGCTCAAGAAGCGTGGAAAACACTAGTAGAAGAAGTTAACTCCGACAAATGGAATCTCATCGTTATGGACGAAATCAACAATGCCATTAACTATGAACTCATCGATGTTAACTCCGTTGTAGACATGCTTAAACAAAAACCAGAGCGACTACATGTCATCCTAACAGGCCGCTATGCAAAACCTGAAATCATCGACATCGCTGATACAGTGACTGAAATGAACGTAGTAAAACACGCTTACGAAAAAGGCATAAAAGCGGCAAAAGGAATTGAGTTTTAGTAGGTCGAGGCGAAGCCAATGACCTATAGATGGATGGAGGCGCGTAGCGCCAAACATTCATCAAACTTAAATCGCATCAATTTTATAAATACAAAAGTAGCAAGAGTGTGCGAGGCTTAGCCGATGCACACTCTTTTTGTGATACTAGAAAGTTTTATATGATGTAGCAATAGTAGGCCTCCGGAGGCGACTTTGGCCCTGTCCCTACGGGACAGACCTGGCCGGTGGAGCCTCCGGGGGCCTGCTATTGCGGAAATATAGAAAATTTTCGAAAAAGTCCTTGACTAAACTATATCGAAAATGTATAATATAGTCATAAGCACAAGGTGCTAATATTCTTAGACATTAAGTATGTATATAACTATAACCAGGAGGTTAACTATGGCTGTACATGATTACATTAAATCTGGCGATTTCGCTACTGAAAAACACGTTCCTGTTATCGAAGCTGCTGACAAAGTAAAAGCTGGTGAAGCATTCGACGTAAAATTATCCGTTGGTAAAGACATTGCTCATCCAAACACTGTAGAACATCACATTGAATGGATTAAATTGTACTTCGTAGCTGAAGGCACTCAATTGCCTTACGAAGTTGGTGAATTATCCTTCAACGTTCATGGTGACGGTGCAACAGCAAATGAAGGTCCTGTACATGCAGTTTCCGCAGGTACATTGGCAGTATCCTTGAATAAATCTGGTAAATTGATTGCTGTTTCTTACTGCAACATCCATGGTTTATGGGAATCTGAAAAAGCTATCGTAGTTGAATAATAGATTGTATTTGACTGTAAAAGGCCAGCCTTAGGGCTGGTCTTTTTTGTATGGAGAGTATGACACGTTACGAACATTAACTATTGATTATAAACACAATGTATGTCCGCTATAAAAAGAAATTTGTTTTTTTATAGTGGAAAAATACCCGTGTATACCTTTACAGTGCGGTTTGTTTTGTGGTAAAGTATATGCATGTTATTTTTTAGTACAATGATAAATGAGGGATAATAGTGGCATTAATCGTCAAAAAGTTTGGTGGCAGTTCTGTTGCAACACCTGAAAAAATATTTAATATCGTTGATCGTGTCCTTCATGAAAAGAATGAGGACGATCGCATTGTAATAGTTGTATCTGCTATGGGCGATACAACAGATGACTTGGTAGCTTTGGCAAAACAAGTAACATCTAAACCATATGGTCGTGAAATGGACCGTTTGTTATCTACTGGTGAACAAGTAACAATTGCATTGATGGCTATGGCGTTTAATGAACGTGGTCAAAAGGCTGTTTCTTTAACCGGTGATCAAGCAGGTATTACAAGTAGTGACAACTTTAATAAGGGACGTATTTTAGGTGTTGATCCTAACCGTGTATTCGAAGCATTAGATGCAGGCAATATCGTTGTTGTTGCAGGCTTCCAAGGCATTACAGAGTACGGTGACATGGTAACATTGGGCCGTGGTGGTTCCGATACAACTGCTGTTGCATTAGCAGGTGCTATGAAAGCTGATGTATGTGAAATCTTTACAGATGTAGAAGGTGTATATTCTACTGACCCTCGCGTAGCAAAGGAAGCTTTCAAACTAGAAGAAGTTACGTATGGCGAAATGCTTGAAATGGCACGCTTAGGTGCAGGTGTAATGCAACCACGCGCTGTTGAAATGGGCTTCCGTTATGGTGTACCAATTCATGTTCGTTCTACATTCAGTAATAATACAGGCACAATTATTCGGGAGGATTATACCGTGGAATCTAACAAACACGTAATTACAGGCGTAGCCGATGATACAAATACAGCAAAAGTAGCTCTTGTGGGCGTTGAAAATAAACCAGGCGTTGCGGCAAAGGTATTTAAAGCTTTAGCAGCAAAAAACGTAGATGTGGATATGATTGTTCAATCTATTCGCTCTGTAGGTGAACCTAAGACAGACCTTATCTTCACAATTGCTCTTGATGATGTAGTATTGGCACGTGAAGTGTTAAGCGAATTGCAACAAACTGTTGATATTGAAGCTGTAAACATTGATGAAAACATGGCAAAAGTATCTATCATTGGTGCTGGCATGTTGGGCCAACCAGGTGTAGCAGCTCAAATGTTTGACATCCTTAGCCAAGAAGGTATTAATATTGAAATCATCAGTACTTCTGAAATCAGTATTTCTTGCTTGGTTGCACAAAACCGCGTAAAAGATGCTGTACGCGTTATTCATAATGGTCTTTTGTTAAACGAACGAGGCTAATATACACGATGGATAGTCTACGTACATTTATGGACGAAATGCTCGATGATCAGGGGCGTAAGGAAGGTTTTATTAGCGATTTGTTAGCGAATTTAAAAACACAACCTATCCCCACATTAGAGCAAGCACAGACAGGCTATACAACGGTGAGCAATTTACATGGTATATTTTATAATTATGATGCATCAGAAGTGACCATATCTTATAAGGTAGTACCAGATATGTATGCTCCCTATACATTGAGTTTTCGTCAATTTGAAGTTGTCCTCGAAGGTCTTTTGACAAGTCGACGCAATCAAAAATGGCAAATCAAACAAGATAAATAATAAATCAGGACACTCCTATAAGGGTGTCCTGATTTATTTTGTCTTTATATGAGTCATTTATATCTCATGAATAAGAATAAGTTATAGATAATCTTTGTAATTTGATAATAATTCTTGAAAATTCGTGTAAATCTTCGTAATGTGGTATAATAGATAGTCAATAATAGATTAAGATTTTACATATATATATACATTATAAACAAATTAGAAAGAAGGGTATCTATGGAACTGAATAAAATATATTCCGGTTTTCGCCTTGATCGCATAGAACGTATTGATGAAATCAATGGCACAGCCTATGAAATGAAACATGAAAAATCTGGTGCTCGTCTTATTTATATTGACTCACCAGACACTAATAAAGTATTTAATATTGCTTTTAGAACAACTCCTCAAGATAGCACAGGCGTCGCTCATATCATGGAGCACTCCGTGCTCTGCGGTTCTCGTAAATTCCCATTAAAAGAGCCATTTGTAGAACTTGTAAAAGGTTCCTTGAATACATTTTTAAATGCCATGACTTATCCGGATAAAACGATGTATCCTGTGGCAAGTAAGAATGACAAGGATTTCCATAATTTGATGGATGTATACCTCGATGCCGTTTTCTATCCACGTGCCGCAAATGATCCAGAAATCATGATGCAAGAAGGTTGGCATTATGAGCTTGACTCTGCTGATGATGAATTGACCTATAAGGGCGTTGTATTTAATGAAATGAAGGGGGTTTACTCCTCTCCAGATTCCGTATTAGAACGCGAATTGATGCATTCTTTGTTCCCTGATACAACATATGGCGTCGACTCCGGTGGCAATCCAGATAATATTACGGATTTGACCTATGAAAAATTCAAAAAATTCTATGATGTGTATTATCACCCATCCAACAGTTATATTTTCCTATATGGCACAATGAATATTGAAGAACAATTGTGCTTTATTAACGATGAATATTTGAGTCATTTTGATGCTATTGAAATCGATACTGAGGTGACTGAGCAGGCTCCGTTTAAGGAGGGTAAAGTAATCACGTATCCTTATAGTGTGGGTTCTGATGAAAGCACGGATAACCGTACGTTACATGCTTTCTCTTATGTATTGCCAGATGTGACACCAGAACAAAGCCTTGCTTTTGAGGTGTTAACACATGCTTTATTGACATCTCCTGCAGCGCCTTTAAAACAAGCGTTGGTGAAAGCTGGCATTGGTTCTGATGTATCTGGTTACTACTTAGATAGCATCCGTCAACCAATTTGGGTTGTTCAAGCTAGCGGCTCTAACATGGATAAACAAGGTCAATTACAAGAAATTGTTGAATCTACATTACAACAATTGTGTAAGGATGGCATCGATAAGGAACTGTTAGAGGCTTCTCTTAATAGTATTGAGTTTACCCTTCGTGAAAGTGACTTTGGGGGCCGTCCAATCGGTTTAGCATATGTCATCCGCATGATGGATAATTGGCTATATGGCAAAGATCCAATTGAGTTATTACACTACGAAGAAGCATTAGCTAATATTCGTAAAGGTTTGCAAGGTTCTTACTTTGAAGATTTAATTCGTCACTCTATTTTAGATAACAACCATAAATCTCTCGTATCCTTATACCCTGAACAAGGTTTGCAAGATAAAAAGGATGCAGAGGTTAAAGAACAGTTAGCAGCTATTAAAGCTTCTATGTCGAAAGATGAGCTAGAAGCTATCGTAGAACAAACAAAACGTCTTAAACTTCGTCAAGAAACACCAGATAGTGAAGAAGCGCTAGCAACTATTCCACTTTTAGAATTATCTGATTTAAGTCCAGACGTGGAAGATGTAGAGCGTCGTGAAAGTATGATTGGCCATACAAAAATTCATTTTGTTCCAACTTTCACAAAGGGCATCAACTATGTGGCCTACTATTTTAAACTAGATTGCCTTACTGAAGATGAATTATTCTACGCGGATATCTTGAGTGATATCATCGGCCGTGTAGATACATCCAAACGTTCTTATGAAGATTTGGCAAAGTTAATCAATCTAAATCTTGGTGGTTTGAGTGCTGATATTACAGGTATTAGTAAAGCGGGCAAACGGGATGAATTCGTACCGCTCATGGTTGTACGTAGTAAGGTATTACATGCTAAATTACCTGAATTGTGCAATATCGTAAATGAAGTTATTCACGATGCTCAATACACTGATGTAATGCGTTTAACAGAGCTTGTACAAGAAGGCAAAGCTATTTGGGATAATGAGGCGTTCCGTAGAGGGAATACTATCGTTAGTCAACGTGTAATGGCTAAGGTATCACAGGTTGGTAAATTCCGCGATGATGGTAATTTAGGCTATTATCAAAAAATTAGTGAGTTAGCAACTAATCCAGCTGCTTTACCATTATTGCCAGAAAAATTGGCCGATGTGGCTCGCAAGATTTTCCGTTCTAACAATGTAGAAATTTTATTCGTAGGTGAAGAACAAGAATTAGCGCCATTTACAGAGTTGATAGAACCATTGCTCAGTACTTGGAATGCAGAGGTGTTGCCAAATAATGTGTTATCCATAGAACATACAACGAGCAATGAAGGTATTGTCACAGCTGGTAAGGTTCAATATGTGGCACAAGGTGGTAATTTCATTGATCATGGATTTACTCATGTTGGTGCTATGAGCGTATTAGAAACTATCTTGCGTTATGAATACTTATGGATTCGCATTCGCGTACAAGGTGGGGCCTATGGCGCATTTGCTAACTTCTACGACGATGGCAATATGATCTTCTGTAGTTATCGAGATCCAAATCTTGTGGAAACACTTAATGTGTACAAAGAATTACCTGAATATCTACGTCAATTTACATTAACAGACCGAGAAATGCGTAAATATATTATCGGTACTATGAGTGGACTTGATTTACCGATGACACCTGCATTGCGTGGGCCTCGTGCCATGGGGTTATACTTCAGCGGTGCCAATATTGAAGATAAAGTAGCATTTAGAAAACAAGTCATTGCTTGTAAGCCAGAAGATATCGTAGCTCTTGCAGATGTTGTAGAACCTGTGTTACAGGATAATCATATTTGCTCCATGGGTAACGAACAAAAAATCAAAGATGCTGGTGTCTTTGATAGTATCGTATCCCTTGGCTAATATATAGTTTGTAAACTGAGGTCATCCTCACCATGTGTTAATATAATAATGTATTAATATAATAGTATATTATTAGAGTGCCATATAAGGAGATACTATTTATGAAAGGACGATTCGCACCTAGCCCAACGGGGTATATCCACCTAGGGAATGTGTGGATCGCCCTTTTGTCGTATATATCTACCCGTAATCAGCATGGTACCTATGTGGTACGCATGGAGGATATTGATTTACAACGATCTAAGCGCTCTTTAGGGGAGACTTTGTTAGACGATTTAGAATGGCTTGGTTTTGAATGGGATGAAGGACCTCGTGTGGGGGGACCAGAACCATCATACTGGCAGAGCGAACGGTTACCAATGTATGATGAGGTTTTGCAACGATTAGAAGATACAGATTTAATCTATCCTTGCTTTTGTAATCGTACTCGCTTACAATCAATTGCTTCCGCACCTCATCGAGGTGAAGTCGTTCATCATTATGACGGGCATTGTCGTAATTTGGATAGTGCTACTGTACAGCTAAAGAGACTTGAAAAGAATCCGTCTATGCGTATTAAGGTAACTGATTCTACTATGGAGTTTTACGACATATACCAAGGACCTCAGCATTTTGTACTGCGTCAAGGTGTTGATGATTTTGTGTTGCGCCGTGGAGATGGGATGTATGCCTATAATTTAGCGGTTGTTTTAGATGATATATCCATGGGGATTACCGAAATCATTCGCGGTCATGATTTACTGGAAACTACGGCTCAACAAATGTATTTATATAGTACGTTACAGGCTGAGCCACCATGCTATGGCCATGCACCACTGCTCATTGATAATGACGGACATAGGCTTTCAAAACGGCAGAAAAGTATAACAGTAAAAGAATTGAGAGATAACGGATGGTCAGCAGAGCGTATTTTAGGTGAATTAGCCGTATTAGCAGGATTTATACCTAAATGTGATACACCAAGTATCTCATTAGAAGCATTACTAGAACATACAGCGCGAACTGAAGAATTACGTTGTGAACATATTGTTTTAAAAAAATCGATATAATATATTGACAGTTTTCGATATTAATATATAATAGTATATAAGAGGTGGTAAGAATGACTATTAAAGATGCGTTAGCTGAAAAAGTTTGGGCTGTAATAGGTGCCACTCATAAAACCGATAAGTTCGGGTATAAGATTTATAAGTGCTTAAAAGAGCATGGATATGAAGTCTATCCGGTTAATCCAAATGTAGAGAGTATCGAAGGTGATACTTGTTATCCGAGTCTATCTGCGTTGCCAGTTGTTCCTAGCGTTGTTGATTTTGTAGTACCAGAAGCAGCAGGGCTTGCAGCAATTGATGAATGTAAACAATTGGGCATTAAGATGATTTGGTTGCAACCAGGTGCGGATAAACCCGCAGTCTTGGCTAAGGCTCAAGAGGTAGGTTTGGATTACATTCAAGATTGTGTATTAGTTCAATTGCCTTAGGAGGAAATAATGAGTGAATTAAAAGAGTTAAAAACAGCAGAATATCAAGATCTTCTTAATCAAGGTGGCGTAACAGTTATTGATTTCTGGGCACCATGGTGCGGTTACTGTGTACGTATGATGCCAGTTATTGAAGAAATCGCTGGTGAATTAGAAGGTAAAGCAAACTTTGTAAAAGTAAATGCTGATGAAGAACCAAGCTTGGCTCGTGATTTACAAGTAGAAGTATTACCTACATTTGTAATTTTGAAAGATGGCGAAGTAGTAGATCGTAAAATTGGTTTCTTGCCAAAAGGTGATTTACAAGGTGCTATCGAATCTAAATTCTAATTATATTAATAAATACTAAAATATATAAGGCCTATTAATGTATACATATACATTAATAGGCCTTTTTTATCTGTTCAAATAAAAATACAAGTAAAACTATAAATTAAATATAAAATGAAGAGGAATATTTCTATATCGGAAAAATTTGATAAATAAGGCGTTTTCATGATTTATGCTGTGTAAAAGCATGAGTAAAATATGAAGCATAAGTTTAACTTATTAAAAAAACGCTTTAATTTTAA
>NZ_CAUSQT010000017.1:0-35631 GCF_963534045.1 uncultured Veillonella sp.
TGTATCACAAAAACGCCGTCCCACAAGGGACGGCGTCATGTATACATAATCGTATACGTTTATGTAATTGTATGTTACCACATACCGATAACTTTCATCCAAATAGAACCTAATCCTACAAAGATGATTAAGTTGATTACGGATGAGAAGAAACCAAGTTTCCACCATGCATTTTGAGGAACATATCCAGTATTGAAGATAACTGGAGATGGGCCTGCAGCATAGTGAGTCAAAGACATACACAAGTTAGATGTAAATGCAATCATCAACAATGTCAACATTGGTGGTGCACCTGCAGAGATAGCAATAGCGGAGAATGCTACGAACATGGCAGAAATATGTGCTGTTAAGGATGCGAATACATAGTGGGAATATGTATTAATAAGTACAGCTATAACGAAGGCAATAATCCAAGATCCTTCTGGAATATAAGCGCCTACAAGTACTGTTGCCCATTTAATGAAGCCCAATTTGGACAAGAAACCGGCAAAGCCCATTAAGGTACCCATCCAAACTAATGTATCCCAAGCACCTTTTTCACTTTTAACATCGTCCCAAACAAGAACGCTAGTAGCAAGCAAAATAGAAATACCTAAGAATGCAACAGTGGTAGCATCAATTTTTGTGAATTGAGAAGTAGCCCATAACACTAAAGCTAAAACGAATACGCCTAGCATAACCCATTCTTGGAACGACATTTTACCAAGGCCTTTTAGCTCTTCTTTAATCATTTGTTGTGCTTCACGAGCATCTTTAATTTCAGGTGGGTATACTTTATAAATGAAATATGGCATTATAATCAATGCAATAACACCAGGTACGATGGCTGCCATAGCCCAGTCGCCCCATGTGATACCGATGCCAAAAGATTGAAGTGCCAATGCAGCAACCAATGTATTACCCGCCATAGATGTTTGGAACATAGCAGATGTAATCGTATTCACTTGATAAATGGATTGCATCAAGAAGGAACCAATTTTACGAGGTCCATCTTGAGGTTCAGAACCGAAAGCTTTTGCCAAGCTTGTAGTAATCGGCATGATAACACCACCTACACGAGCTGTATTAGATGGTGTGGCAGGCGCCAAAATTAAATCAGATAATGCTAATGCATAAGCCAAACGTAAAGAACTACTACCAAATGCAGCAATCAAATTATACGCAATACGTTTACCCAAACCAGTCTTAATAAAACCACGAGAGAATAAGAAGGCCCCAACAATTAACCAAATAGCAGAATTCGCAAAGCCAGAAATAGCTTCACCAATTTTCAATGTACCTGTGAGTGCAGCCACAGTGATAACAACGATAGATACGCCACCAATTGGTAATGGCTGGGTAATAAAGCCTACGATGGTAGCAACAAAAATGGCAAACAAATGCCAAGATTGAGGAGTTAAACCCTCTGGCGTTGGAATCATCCATAGGCCTATACCAAAGACCGCTGGAATAATCCAATTTAACAGTTTTTTCATACACATACCTCCTACATAGGAAAAAAAATTAAACTTTGTATGAAAAAAGCTGTACATCTAAAACTATGCACAGCTTTCATCGTCATATATATCCTACTCAGGCAAAGATACATCCTCTAAATTTGTTTTGTCGATAGACTCAATATCACCTTTATCGCAAAGGTTTGCGATGTTTGGATCAATTGGCAAACGATTCAACAATAAAAGACCGTATTTTTGGAGGATTTCTTCAATGTGGCTTTCACCAAAGATTTGGTAATCCTTACCGTTATCTGGGCAATGGAAGTAAGAGTAGTTTTCCACTACACCAATAATAGGCACTTGCATTAAATCAGCCATCTTAACTGCTTTTTCAACAATCATGGATACCAAGTCTTGAGGAGATGTAACAATGATGATACCATCCAATTTCAAGGATTGGTATACAGTAATCGCTACGTCACCCGTTCCTGGTGGCATATCAACGAATAAATAATCGATGTCTTTCCAAATAACATCACTATAGAATTGTTTTACTACATTGCCCAAAATAGGACCTCGCCATAAAACAGGATCTGTATCGTTTTCAAGCAATAAATTAACGGACATTACATCAATCCCATATTGCTTAGTTTTAACAGGATACATACCAACTTCGTCAGCGTAAGCCTTTTCTTTGATACCAAACATCTTAGGAATGGATGGACCAGTTATATCAGCATCAAGAATACCTACTTTATAACCTTTACGAGCCATCGTTAAGGCCATCAAGCTTGTAACGGAGGATTTACCTACACCACCCTTACCGGATACAACACCGATAACATGTTTAACGGAACTCAATTCATGCAATGGCGCCGTCATATCTTGAGGCTGTTGTGCACCACCGCAACCTGCGGATTTGGATGGACAACTATTGCAATCACTACTGCTGCTACCGCAACCCATAGTAAACACCTACTTTCTTCGAGGACTTCCCTCAACAATATATAGTTAGAAAATTATTATCTCATTGTAAATATCGTTCATTGTGAAAGCTCTTTCTACAACTAACACATCATATATTTACAGTGTTATTGTATCATGGTAGTTTAATAATTTTCAATATACCTATACGCTTTAAACGACTAAATTATTCACCACAATAGTCCTTTGTAAGAGCACAGAGGATTTCCATCCCCTTCTCAATTTCTGGAATTGTTGGCACCGTATAGCTCAAACGGAATGCATGACCATTTTGTACACCATCCGCTGCAAAAGCACCACATTTAATAATGCCTACATTTTTATTCATGCACGCTTCAAAGAATTCATCACAATCAACAGTATCCGGCATTGTCATCCATGCGAACATACCACCTGTAGGTTGAGTCAAATGAACCTTGGAACTACCTTTGTCTTTAAAGACACGCATCATAGCATCACATTTAGATTTATATACCTTCCGTACATTTTCTAAATGTGCATCGTAATCGATGTGGTCTAGTACGTGTGCTACCACCTTTTGTGTAACTAATGGCATTTGTCCCGCCGTATTATTTTTTAACGCTTGGATAGTGCCGATAACATCTTCTGGGCCCAACAAGAAACCAACACGCAAGCCTGCCGATAATGTTTTAGAATAGGAACCTGCATAGAGAACACGATTTTCTGAATCAAAGGATTTAAATGTTGGGATATGTTCACCTGCAAAACGAATTTCACCATATGGGTCATCTTCATAGATAAACAAATCATATTTTGATGCTATGGCGTAAATCTCTTTGCGACGTTCTAGTGGCATAGTAATGCCTGTTGGGTTTTGGAAATTTGGAATTAAATAGATATATTTCCCCTTGCCTGATTGAGCCGCTTTTTCCAACTCACTTGGAATCATACCGAATTCATCAGTTTTGATGCCGACTGCCTTAGCTCCCATATTGCGTACAGAATTGATAGCACTGGTAAAAGTATAATCATCCATGTACACTTCATCGCCAGGTTCACATACAGTAATAGGTACCAAGCCCAATAGTTGACCAGCCCCATTAGAAATAATCAAACCTTGACCCTCTAAATTCATATGGTGAACTTTCGATAAACGTTGTAAGGTCAATTCTGCTAATCGCGCATCCCCTTGCATCGGACCATATTGTAATAAACTCATAGGATTATCATGAACGATGAAATCAAAGGCATCTTCGATGACTTTCACAGGAATTGCCTCTGGTGCTGGATTACCAATGCCAAAACTGATAAATCCAGGTACACCCACACCACGTTCAAATACTTCACGGATGAAATTAGGCCCTTTTAATATTACGCGTTCAGGAAGTGAAAAACTCATAGTATCGCCTCTTTTATTTTAATTACATAGAAATACATGTTTATTAAGCATTAGGATCATGTTCTCGTTCTGCATTACGTTTATTAATATATCGTTTATATACCTTCCATAGAATAAAATATACAATGGCTGCTACGACGACAATAATACCTAGACGCCCCATATTTTCTTGAAAATTTACAATATCTGTGCCAATAGCAACTTCAAGGGCTGTAGACGGAAATTTACCAATTAAATTTGCTAAAATATAGTCACGCGGTTTAATCTTACTGATAGCCCCTAATGCAGTGATGACACCAGATGGAAAATAAGGTAATGATCTAGCAAATAACATGACCACAAAACCATTATTACCGGAAAAATCATCAACCTTCATCAATGTGGTACTCTTAGAAATTAGCTTATCCGCCGCATCTCGTAAGAAATAACGCATAATGTAAAAGCTGATGACTACCCCAATGGTTTCAGCGAGCCAAGAAATAATAATGCCAGGCCACATGCCAAACACGAGACCATTCGCTGTGGAAATAAAGATGGATGGCAAAAACCCTACAGCATTGACAAAAATATCAAGGAGCATACTCACCACCATGGCCATAGGACCATAGCCTTGAATATACTCGGCAATTTCCTCCATAGAACCACTCGTTGCTAGATGCCACATAGTTGGGTAAAATGTAGGATCTACAATATTAATGATGATTAGTAGTACGACAAATAATACGCCTGCTATTACCTGCACCAAGCCTTCACCAGAAGGCGAAAATTTTCGTTCTTTCATAGTTACCTCGTTTAATAAAACTAGTACTATTATAGCACGGATTCTATAGAGTCTGTATAATTAAGTCTATTTTAGGAAATAATAAATTTTATCATTACAAAATTAGCATATATACTCATAAGAGTTGTATAATACAAATATATTCTAGTTCATTACGAAAGAAGGTTTACTATGATACAAGTTGGTCAATCTGCAACAGCAACGGTTACAGTTACAGAATCTAATATTGCAAAAACAATGAAGTCTGGTTCTCTTGAGGTATTCGCTACTCCTGCTATGTGTGCACTTATGGAAGAAGCTGCACAAGCAGCGGTACAACCAGAATTGAATGATGGTGAAGGCACGGTAGGCATCTCCCTATCCATTAGCCATGATGCTCCCTCCCCTATGGGTGCTACAATTACAGCCACTGCTACAGTAACAGCTGTGGAAGGGCGAAAAATCTCCTTTGCCATCGAAGCATCCGATGGTGTTGGTGTCATCGGTAAAGGCTCACATGAACGATTCGTCATTAATAACGAGAAATTTATGACTAAGGTCGGTGCACGAAAAGCATCAAACTAAATCGATAGATCCAATCAAATAAATTCTATAAGCGCAAACATCCTCCACAATCTTCTGATTATGGAGGATGTTTTAATATTATATTATTGTATATTACTTAAAGATTAGCAAATCTTAACTACCCAACCTTCTGGAGCTTCGATTTCGCCATGTTGAATGCCAAGTAATGTGTCATATAATTTTTTAGTGATAGGCCCCATATCATCCATGCCAGCTGGTACATTGATAGTGCCTTCTGGAGTATCGATTTGACCTACTGGAGAAATAACCGCTGCTGTACCGCATAGACCCATTTCAGCAAAGTCTTTTAATTCATCTTTATAAACAGTGCGATGTTCTACTTTCATACCAAGATAATGTTCTGCTACATACATCAAGGAACGACGTGTAATGGATGGCAAGATACTATCAGATTTAGGTGTTACTAATTTGCCATCTTTAGTGATGAAGATAAAGTTTGCACCACCAGTTTCTTCTACATGTGTACGAGTAGCCGCATCAAGGTACATGTTTTCTGCATAACCTTTGTTATGAGCATCAGTGATAGCATATAAACTCATCGCATAGTTTAGACCAGCTTTGATATGACCAGTACCATGAGGAGCTGCACGGTCAAAATCAGTAATGCGGATTTTAATTGGTTTTGCGCCACCTTTGAAGTAAGGTCCTACTGGTGTAGTAAATACGCGGAATTGATATTCATCTGCAGGTTTTACACCGATAACGGAGTTAGTACCCATCATGTATGGACGAATATAAAGACTTGCACCATGACCATAAGGAGGAACAAAGTCTTTGTTTGCTTTTACAACTTCTTTTACAGCTTCAATGAAGCGTCCTTCAGGTAATGTAGGCATTACAAGGCGTTCCGCAGATTGATTTAAACGCTCTGCATTAAGATCTGGACGGAAACATACAATGTGACCATCTTTAGTGTAGTATGCTTTTAAACCTTCGAATACAGTTTGTGCATATTGGAATACACCTGCACATTCATTAAGAACAACGTTAGCATCAGTAATTAATCCGCCTTCGTCCCATTTACCATCTTTATATGTAGTCAAATAACGGTAGTCGGTTTCTACATAACCAAAACCGAGATTATCCCAATCGATATTCTTGCTCATAACAATAACCTCCATGCTTATTAATATACTTATAATCTTAACACTATGAGCAAGTTATTTCAACATATTCTATAGAGGTCGGAAGTTTATCTATAATAAACTTAGTACGATTCAAATCATAAGGTACGTCGTAACGCGTATGATATGAAATAGATTCTACACGACCAGTACGAACCGCATTATCGGATCCAAACGGAACTTTTACAATATCCCCTTCATATATATCATTTCTATCAGTACGATAATAAAATTCCTGGTTTATCTTAAAAATATATACAGAACAATACGTATAAATTCTTCTATCAGATGTATGATTTGATTGTAAAAACTCTTGTAAAGTTTTATCTCTTGTATGAGCATGTATAAAATTAATTAGATTTTTATACCAAGTGGGTACATACTGATCAGTTACATTCCCTATAAACAATGTATCCTCTTTATGCGCCCATTTAATAAGTACTGTTACTATACCACCACGAGCAGGGTCTCTATCAAGGTCATGACTTTCACTGAGACTAAAGGAATCTAGACTATATAGCGTTTCGCCAATGTGAAATTCAATATCTTGCTTCAATTGATGAATCATTTGATTATCTACATACTCGCTATGACTATGGCTAGAGTGACCAAATTGCTTACTATTACAATCAATGGAAATAGACGGCTCATTCCAATTAAAATTCAATGTATTTACGTCGCCATATTCTTGGTACATATTTTTTTGCACTTCAATATGAATCTCTTGAATTCTATCTTTTTCTCGATTTCCATCAAATAAAAGTAATGTAGGCATACCTAGGATTTGTCTGAATAGTATAGACATGGCCCTCAGGGTATTATCAAAAGGAAATTCATATATAAATTCCTGATCCTCAGTGTTGATGAGCTGCACTTGGACAGCACACTCATCCTCATCATATAGGTCAATATCATCGGAAAATCTACGCCCCATAAGCTCTAATAGATATTGTTTTTTAGATTCGTCAATTGAGTACTCCTTAGTAGTTAAGGATTCTATTTTACCCTCTACAGGTTTCGAGATATGCTCCCATTTAATGCCATAGGTAACACTAATGGCTTCCTTAATAGAAATATGTTGTATCTCTTCAATATAGTAATCTTTACGATTTAATTTCACTTCCTTTGGAACGCTATCTGGTAAATCACCATACCAGCTACCCGTACTTATAATGTCACAAGATACTACGGTACCTATAAATTTATCTGTCACATTTCTATGCATATACATAGGGACTCCTCCTTTTATTACTTTGTTTAAGTATAACAAACAGGATGTGACAAAAATGCCTCTATATAATTATTTCGTCAAAAATATTCTTTACATTACGATTTATATTATAATTAACTTAACAACCTAATGTATAAGGAGATATCTATTATGAAAGAATCTATTAACCCTAAACTTATTACTAATCCTAACAATATAATTTGTATAGGCCTTAATTATGCAGACCATATAGAAGAAACTAGTCTTGCTAAACATGATTTTCCGGAAATCTTTATGAAAACATCTAATGCATTGGCGTCACATCAAGATATAGTTCCCATTCAAGATGAAAACCTTCATTATGATTACGAAGGAGAGCTCGTCATTGTTATTGGTAAGACGGGTAAAAATATATCTCGCGACCAAGCTAAAGAACATATCTTAGGATATACCATAGGTAATGATGTATCAGCTCGAACCTTACAATTTAGAGGTACACAATGGATTTTAGGTAAATCACTAGATAACTTTGCCCCTATCGGTCCTGTTATCGTATCACCTGACGATTTTGATTTTGAAAATGCTACCATTACCACAACAGTAAATGGTGAAGTGCGTCAACAAGCTAAATTAGAACAAATGCTATTTAAACCAGATGCAATCATAGAGTTTGTATCTCAGTATATTACACTACAAGAAGGTGACATCATCTTTACCGGTACACCTAGTGGTGTTGTACTCGGTAAAAATGAAAAACGATATGGTTGGTTAAAATCAGGAGATACCGTATCTATATCGATTAGTGGCATTGGTACCTTAGTAAATCAATTTAAATAGTCCCCCCTATATATACCAAAAGAGATTACCTATGATGTGTCTATCCATCATGAGTAATCTCTTTCTTCTTTTTCTATAAGTCTATTTAAATATGATTTTACAATCTAATATGTACTATTTATGTTTCGCTTCAAGATCAAGCATGTATTTCTTACGTTCAATACCACCCGCATATCCTGTCAATTTACCATTACTACCGATAACGCGATGACATGGAATGATAATAGATATAGGATTATGTCCTACGGCACCGCCCACAGCTTGAGCAGACATTTTATCTTTACCTTGCTTTTCAGCTATTTGTTTGCCAATATCTCCATAGGTTGTAGTTCCCCCATAAGGTATAGTTTGCAATACAGACCATACAGACTTACGGAACTCTGTTCCTTCTAATTGTATTGGTGGAGTAATAAATGGTTTTTGACCTTTAAAATATTGGTCTAGCCACATAATGGTCACTTCAAAGGGACCTGTTAGTTGTTCAATATATTCCGCATCATCATAACTAGGAGCATGGCTTTCATCTACAAAAAATAAATCTGTTAAATACGTTAATGTACCAAGCATAATCATTGTTCCTAATGGGCTTTCATAGGTGTATTTATAATTCATAGTACATTAACTCCTTTTTAAACTAACAAATCATTCATAACCTTTTGTATGTCATTATTAAATGATACAGTATTTTTATGAATTTCAAAAGGAGTATATTATTTATCCCAATAATTTGTTGTAGATGTCATAATCTATATCCTTAAACACATTAAATACCACTTGTATTTTACTATTTGTTTCTTTTAAATATGTTCGTACCGTATCTATAGCAATCTGTGCTGCTTCTTCATTAGGGAATCTAAACTCACCAGTAGAAATACAACAGAATGCAATGGAGTGTAAGTTATAAGCATTGGCTAACTGTAAACAAGATCGATAACACGAAGCTAGTTCACGTCGCTCTTTATCTGTTACCGCCTCATAAATAATAGGTCCTACCGTATGAATTACATGCTTTGCCGGTAAATTATACCCATAGGTCATACGAGCCACACCCGTTTTTTCAGGCATTTCCATATACTCAGTCATTCTAGCACATTCCATACGAAGCTCAATACCAGCAAAGGTATGGATTTCATTATCGATACACTTATGATTGGGAGCAAAACATCCGAGCAATTTATTATTGGCTGCATTTACAATAGCATCTACAGATAATCGAGTAATATCTCCTTGCCACAAATAAATCTGAGGCTCTCGCTCTTCCATATCACTAATCGTTACGATTCCCTTTTCATGGGCCAATATATTTAAATATTCAGACTCTATCTTCATCCATTCAAGAGACATACCACCAGCAGGACGAATATTACATAAAGATCTAAAGAGAGTAAATTGCTCTTCTTCATTCATAGGGATATCTATATGTTCGTTATGCCTCTCTTTGTATTCTGCTACTAAGCCTTCAAGTAAATAGCGTAAACGTTCTTGCTGTGTCATATGTAACTCCTTTTAGTATAAACTATACTTTCACCTATTATTTAACAAAAAACTGCTAGCACATATGTTTATGCTAGCAGTAACTTTACTGTCATTATATTATATTCAGTTTTAAGGTCTTACAAACGCTAGACCCCCATGGTTGACGAGGACATCCCCGTCTAGTACCTTTGTGGTAACGTTTTGTAGACTACCTTGGATTTGACTCATCATAAAGCGATAGCCAGGGCTGTTTACATGTTTTGTAAGAGCTGCTTGGTCGCTATAGATTTGAATAACATACCAACGATTATTTACATTTCTTTCACGAAGCACATAGCCAGCCTTATAACCCGCATCATCGCGTACGGCACGTTCAATGTCGAGTTGGTATTGACGTTGTACGGTATCGATATCATTGCTATTAACAGTAAACTCTGTTAATGTCACTACTGCTTTACCATCATTCACGATAGATAAAGCATCTTTTTTCTCAAACAATAGTACAGACTGTACATCGTACAATTTGCGATTTGTTAATTTAGAACCTACTTCATTAACAAAGTCTTGATAATGATCGGATTTGCGATGTGTTTCAATGGCAGCTAAATCTTTATAAATCTCTACAACATAAGACTCAGATGGATTACCTTTTACATGGGCTACATTCATAGATAATGTATTAGGCTCTTTCTCCATAGATGCTGTTAGATTGGCAACGCTTGCACTATTATATATCCCCTGTAACTCTGTAGGCACTTGATACCGATACATGCCTACACTAGGTGCTGTATCTAAACCTTCATCACGTTCCATAACGAGCCCTGCAAAGGACGTGCTCACACCTAATACTGCAATCACAGAGGTTACTAGAATACTTTTTAATAATGTTCTATTCATACATGCTCCAATTCGACTAAATTACAATGTAATATATTCTACTATTGTACCATGTTCTTCAATTAAGTTAACTAAGTCTTTTCCTTGTAGCCATACGGTAGCATCATTTTGATTTGGATGTATACCAATTAGATTATCTTTATAATCCGCATCAATATAATAATGCACCTTACGCGCTTCATCGTGAAGCAAGCAGAATGGAGATACGTGACCGGGTTTAATCTTTAAAATATCCCATAGCTCTTCTTCGGAACCAAAGGAAATCTTTTTAAGCTTATGATCCTTGCGGAACTGCTTTAGATCCACACGCTTAGAACCACGAACAGTAATCAAATAATAATGTTCACGTTTATGGTCTCGAATGAATAAATTCTTCGCATCCCACTCAGGATATAGCAACTCTACATTAGGCTTGTCATCCATACTAAATAACGGTGCGTGATTCGTAATTTCAAATTCGATATGATGGTCACGTAGGCAATCATATACGCCTTGTTTATCTAACATGTAATACCTCTAATATAATTTGGTGAAAGTAAACATCATAGTGAAAGCAACTATATATGTACTAATTATACACCAATCTTATTCTGAGACGGTATAGGTTCCATCAAATACAAATAACTCTGGATGTTCATGTACAAATACATCTTCAAATTTGCCATCATATTCATAGACTACATCATCTTTTACATCTAGGAAATCAAATAATTTAGCTTCATTCTCCCAGTCTTGTAAAATTGTCCATCGTTCAGCTCTATCAAATGGAACAGAACCGCCAAAGTAATCGATTACAGATTGTAAATTATCTGCTAGTATATCCATCTTAAAAAGGCGTAACCCCACAAGAGCATCCTCCCATACAATGCCCGTAGAGTTATAGAAGAACTGATGATGTCCACCATTATTAACCTCAGCGAAATACCAGCATATAGCGTTAAGATATCGCTGCTCTACAGTGAAGCCTTTTGCAGATTCTAAATAGTCATCATAAGAACCATAAATATTGATCGTCCAATAGGCAGGCTCATTTATAGTCCACATGTCATCGGTAGCTAAAATTTCTTCTACCGTAATCGTTCGTTGACGAGGTACACCTTCTCTTTTCTTCTTTTTTTCTGCTATATACTTGCTATAGTTTAAGCATAGATCAGGATAGTCAACCTCACACTTTTCAAAATCTATTTCTAGACGGCACATATCCTTGACTTCAAGGCAGTATTCCCTTATATCGTTTCGACCTTCCTTAGTAGCTAATTGTACACCGCTATCTACTAAAGCTAACATCTGTTGCATGTTCTCTGATGTATAAGCCTCACGATTAGATGAAACTATAGATCCATAGGAGTACGCATAGCGATAATGCCATACTGCATCTCTATATTTTTTGTCTATAGCCTTAAATACTTTAATAGCTTCTTCTGGTTTATCATTATTGTTATAAGCTCTACCAAGCTCGCCTAATAAAGGCGCAGATAAGTTATCGATGCCAACCCCCGTCAATACATCGATAATAATGTCCTCTTGACCGATATCATTAAGGTCTTTAATAGTTTGCAACTGTTCAGCATCAGATAAAGATAAAAATTGTTCAACACTCATAGACATACAATACACTTCCCCTCATATCATTAATATGTATATGAACTCATCTTATCATAATAATAACAAACAACACAAAACAATAAGTTACAGATTTTAAATTAATAGTTTATAACAAAATAGCCTATAACAAAACAGCTATTTACTAGCTACCAAGCCATACAACAAATACAGGAGTACCTTCATCATTATCGTCGACATCATCGGCATCATCAGCGTCAAATTCGTGATCATCATAGGCTAGATTTTCAAAGAATACATGATCACCGAGCTCTTTATTAGCCAATGCATTATGTATCTTGAAAAGAATCTCTTCAGTAGTAAAATACTGGCCATTATCTGCTTTGAAGCGAGCATAGATTTCCACTTGCCACATACCGTCTTCTTTATCGTATTCTTCTAATTCATCGTCTTCGTATAAGTATTCATTAGGGTGAAGCTGACTTTTACTTTCAATCCAAGCTTCATAGCTTACAAGAATTTCAGGCTCTACTAATGGCGGTAATGTATCAGGATTAACATTATGCTCTTCTAGACATTCATAAAACGCCTTATCAAACTCTTCTCTAGTATAGGTAGTTTTATTGAAAACCCAAGGAATGCCTTTAAATTCATGATAGTAACCTTCATATATTTTATTACCATCTTTATCAGTACCGAGATATTCAATCTGCTCAGTATTCTCATCCTTGTTAAACAGGTTTTTTATGGCATTAAAAATCATAGGATAATCCTCCTTATAATCCTTTAAACTAATAGAGATTAATAGTACTCTACTACTTCACAACACTAAACTAATCTATTTATCTAAAGTAGCTCTTTTGCCATTTTTATAGCAATATATCAGCCATCAATAGCAAAGTAATCTAAATCTTCAAACTCATCGTCCCCAAATTCAAAGCAAAATATATGAGTATAATCAAAGGTTTGTTCACAATAGGTTACAGTACCTAGCTCTGGTTCAATCTTAGGGACACCTATACGTTCTTTCACATCATCTATAGTAATAGATTCATCATACATTTCTTGTATGTCTTCAAGCATAAAAGCAGCAATCTTATCAATATTTTTATGATAATTTTGGGCCAGGACTTTTACAGTATCTAAATAATCACCTGATGGCTTCTCATCCCAACAGAATTCTAAGCCTTCATAACGAAGTCTATATTCACAATATTTCTCATCATATATGAGTTCATTTTCTATCATAGGCTTCCTCTCTCTCTTTACAATGCTTTGATTTCAAAAATACTAAAATACTTTCTCAACATTTTACACGAAGGCTATATAAAATAACGTAGCCCAAAGCACAAAAGTATATAATTTCTAGGTGTATAGTAAAAGCCCTTCGCATAAATGAAGGGCTAGAATAGTATTCTATTAATTAACTACCGCAGCATATATAGAATACAGGAATACCATTTTTGTTATCTATAAGTCCATAACCTTCACATTCATGGCCTTCGTATTCAATACCTTCAAAAAATACATGATCACCCAGTTCTTTATTAGCCATTAGATTATGCAATTTAAAGAGCAGTTCTTCTCTAGTAAAATATGTACCATTATCTGCTACGAGATGAGCCATGATTTCTACTTGCCACATACCGTCTTCTTTATCGTCTTCAAGTAGTTCTTCATCGGTTACACGTTCATTATCAAAGAGCTGGTCTACACTTTCAATCCAAGCTTCATAGGTTAATAGAATTTCAGGTTCATCTAATATATCATCATTATCTACTTGATTCTTATCTGTATAATTCTTTACTACTTTATTGTATTCTTTGGAAAACTCTTCTCTACTATACGTAAGTTTATTAAATACCCAATGCACTTCATCATATATAGGATAGTTAAGTTCTTCATATTCATTAACGTCTTCAGTATCTTTACCATCTGCAGTATCTATACTATTTTTCTTATCAGAGAAATTTTCAATGGTTTCAAATATCACAGGATAATCCGTCTTGTACTCTTTTGGCTTAATTTGAGTTAATAGATATTTTACAACTTCACAACACCAACCAAGTTGTTTATCTAATCTAGCTTCTTTCGTCATTTTCATGGCCGTCTCTATTAACTGTAATGCTTTTTGTACATGTTCAGATTCGTAGCTTTCACCACATGCTAAAGACGCATGAGCATAGCCACAACGATAATACCAAGACCAATCACGATGTGCCTCATCTATACGATCAAATAACTCGATAGCCTCTTCTGGTCGACCATTATTGTTATACATACGTCCTAAGGTACTTAGCAATATAGGAGACAAATTATCGATACCTATGTTAGTTAACAGCTCCATAGCACGATCAACATCTAGGTCCTCTTGTTCATTAAGGAGCTTAACCTTTTCCGCATCACTTAAAGATTGAAACTCTTCATCCGTGATTTCTTCGATACTGATATATAAGTTATTAATAAAGTCACCAAAGTTATCTGCTAACAGTGTAATTGAGTAATCACCTTCTTGGTCAACACGTACGACCTTAGGCTCACCGGTAGGACCACACTCACGATAATCGAGGAAAATCATATCATGACCACCTGAAATCGTATCGGCTACAACAACACCTATAGGAGGGTATTTCCATTTCGAAATCCAAAACTCGTTGCCGAATTGGCCAAAGATAGAATGCTTTTTATCTCTATCAATACCATATATGCCTGTTACATATACACAATCGCCCTCATTATTAATAAAGCAGTTCTTATTCAATACACCGCCATTATGATTCTTAAGTAATTCAATATATGCTGCAGGTAATATATAGCCTAGCTCACCTTCAGCATCCTTAATATCCTTAACGGTAATAGGTTTACCTATATAGGATTCAAACGCATAATCAACATCATTCCAAAATCCGGTCCAATCAAAGTCTTTTAGATTACTCATAATACTCTCTCCTAAACAAATAGATATAATCTAACCACATTTTATTTGATCAATGGAATATTTTTTTATTAAAGCTTTCACCTCGCGTCGTATCAAAATGGTATCTATAATATAGGAAAAAATGATATAAGGAGATACGTTAATAATCCCGACAGGGGCCAATATAAGGGCTGCCCACAATAAATTCAGTGAATACGCATACCACTTAAAATCAATGGTATTTAAAAATGGTATAACATAGTCAATAACTCTTACCTCCCATTGCATTAATGGGTTCAATTCCTCACTTGTGCCTAATAGCCAAGTGAAAGTAAGGGCAAATATCAAACCATATACTATGCCAACAGGAATCAATATCTTCGCTCTCTTTTTTAACAGATCAATGCAAATCTCATCTTCTTCCTCTGGTGTTACATCGTATACCATATTGTATTGAATCTGAATACGTCTAAATCGATAGCGAATATACTTATACAAAAGGTTATTCGATGAATATAACATAATGGGCTCCGTATACTATTTGTAGTAACTTAATTTTTAGAAAATATATCATCCATCTATGGCAAAGTAATGTAAATCTTTGAATTCATCATCCCAAAATGTAAAGGAAAAAATGTGCGTATCATCAAAGATTACATGATTAGTCATTTTCAGAATTCTTTACATAGCTTTCCATCTTCGGTCTTAAATCTAACACAGTTTCCCAACTATCTAATGCAGGAACCTTATGATGTACAATTAAATCTGCTATTATCTTTAATGCCTCTTGATGACCCAGCTCATTTTTACCGTATATAATGGCCCCCTGCTCACCATCATTAGTTACACTAAGCTCTATATGTAATAAATCGGTATCTTGATCACTACAAACCTGTACAAAGTTATATAGTTTATTATCTATGGAGATTGCTTTTGATGGAGAAATAACTACAAAGTCTTGCTCTTGGTCTTCAATAGCATACAGATTTTGTTCAACTTCATTCAGTGTAATACCTTCATATTTATAGGTGCCTACATCAATGGACCAATCCCTATATGTTTTCTCAAATGTATCTGTCATATGTATCGCCTTTCTTTTACGATATATCCTAAAACAAGTTTTCTAATTGACCTGCCATATCGGACATAAACTCATCAAATTTACAAAGCTCTCGTAGTTCTTGATGTTCTACATCATAACAAGAAATCTTTTTAGTTTTAGGGTCCCACACAATTTGCCACTCGTTATACTCGCCCAGGTCTTTAGATAAACGTAATAGATTACGACGACCTAATTTAAATGGAATCGTATCAATAAGTGGGAAGAACTCTATAGATATAAAATCGGAGTCTGGCAATTCAAAGTAAAGTTGTTCGCCCGCTAAAAAATTCACTAATGCTTTTGGTAATTTAAATGGCTTTAACTTATCCATTTTATTTTGTATATCATGAAACTCAGCAGGCTCTAAGGATTTAAAATACTCTGCCATTTCCATATCGCCCTTTTCAATGGCAATGCTATAGGGACGCATACCATCCTTTTCCGTAATGGTCACATCAGCACCATGCTCTACCAAATATTTGCACATCTGTAAATCCACATAACGAGCTGCTACACACAATGGGGTTGGCTTAAAGGGATATACAGAATCAGGCTTGTTGTAATTAATATCTACACCATTATGAATAAAGAAATCTAGAACCTCATAATTTCTATCTGTGATGATATTTCTAAAAGCTTTACCGCCATACTTTTGTACTGTATGACCTAAATCATGAATAATTTGTAGATTCTCATATTTCTTGCCATATAAAGCAGCTTGAAAAGCATCTACTTTCACACAGTTCAAAGCGTGAATATTAGAACCATGAGCCACAACATAGTCTATAATCTCTTTATTACCATACCGTACAGCTAGTAAGAAACTTGGATTTTCTTCATCATTAAGATCAGCGCCATGCTCTACTAACCATTGAATGCTTGGTAAACAACACATGACTAGCGCTAGTTCTAATGGTGTATGCTCACTATATTCCCCAATTTCTATAGGCTCATTAATATCCCAACCATTGGCTAACGCATTTTCTAAGGCGCTAATATTTCCTGTTACAATATCTGTTACGATATGAGGCACAGATTCAAATGTACCTAGATCTTTTATCTGTATCATGTATCTCTCCCATGAACTATATTTTTAAAATGATTATCACTAATTACATTATATTACATTTATAAGTATGAGTGTATAGTAAAAGCCCTTCACATAAGCGAAGGGCTAATCTATTATTTCTCTTGTACTTGTTTTCCACTCATATGTTCAATGGTAATTTCAAACATTTGTGTTGCTCTCCCATTACGAGCAATTTGTTCATCAGCTAAAGTTTCATCAGGATAATACTTCATAGCAAATTCTTTTAATCGCTCTATAGATTCGGGGCCAGCCTCTAATAAACGACACCGCCCAAACACAACTACACTTTGTATATACGGTGCCCAGGATTCAGATTCATCCATTCGCTCATTACCATATACAGTAAAACATACCTTATCTGAAGCTTTCAATGCATCTACTTTATGACCAACTTTAGCGCCATGAAAGTAAATCTTTTGCTTTGCACAATCGTAAAAGTAATTAATTGGAATAGCATACGGATAGCCCTCATCACCATTCATGGCTAAAATACCTCGACGATTAGATTGTAATAAAGCTTCTGTAGCACTATGGTCTATTTCATTTATCTTTTTACGAACTGGTTTAAACATAATATATCTCCTAATTTTATTTACTTATCCTATTTACAAGATACATAAAAGTACCACTAATAGTATCATCAACTTTAGAGTATTCTTTCCAGTTTAAAGATTTCCCTCAACTACTATAACAGATGTATGTTGAAGTGATTCCTTTATCCAAGCAATAAATGTGTTTAAAAACACTTGCTCTTCTTTACTAAGGTTTATAAGATCAACTTCAATATTATGAATTATTTTAATCCAGTAATCTTTCTTAATCCAATTATCAAAGCATACATCAAATCTATCTCTTTCAGTATTATCTGATGCATCTATAATAGGATACGCTTTATTAAAATAAGAAACTAAGATATCAAAATCTGGACTATATACACGTAATGGCTTTCTATAACGGTGCCAGTCTTTCCAACTTGGTTCATGACCAGACACATCAGAAATTTTGAGCGGATTAAAATCTAAGCGTATGTTCTCATATAATGGTGCATTAAGTCTTAGCTCCATATACTCTTGGTTTTTATAATCTACTGAATTTAGCCATACCATTATAGTTCACTCCATAAACTTATAAAAAAAAATTATAAGGACACTTCGTTCCTGGTGTGCAAAGCCATTATGCATGAGTTCTTACGAGCGTTAATACTGACTTGCTCTACGCTCCCAATACCTATAAAATATTATATCAATCTTTCTCTTTCCTATATCTAGCATAATTTTATTTGTAAAAAATAGGGTTATTTTTTTACACGATACACCATATCCCCGCTATTCCAAATATACATAATGACAGATACTGGAGGTTTTTCATCGATCCAAAGCCAACCTGTATATGTAGTTGTATTGGCAAAATATCCTTCCGTAATTATTTCAAATTCTGAGTCTACATACTCATTTATAAAATCTTGTAAACAAAGAGACTTTCCATAAAAGCGACCTTCACCCAAGGTTTTGTTAAATATTAGTACCTTACACAAATCCACATCACAGTCTTTAAAAGATATTTCACCGGAAAATGCTCTTTCCTCACCGTCAACCAATTGATACATTTCGTCAACTATTAATGTTAATGTTTTATTATGAATTTTGATTCTATTTACTTTACTACCATAAAGACTGAAAAGGATATTACTATGTCTATCATGTATAAAATCCATATTATTCCTCACAAGATTAAATCTAAAATTGTAATTTAAATAAATTCTAGGTATTTCTATTTTAAATTTGATTATATAGGCATCCTTTCACTCTTGGTGAGTAAAGCAACAGCTTCAGCAGTAGGCTGTTTCCAATCATTCTTCACTTTGCTCGAATTCTTAGACATACCTGCCATAGGCGGTGCTATCACTCACTGCGTCACTTCGTTTCTAGGGATTAAAGCCACCGCCTCAACGTTGATTGAGTGAACACTAAGTATATCAAGTAGTTGCGTTTGTATGTGGGAATATTTCCACATACTTTTTAACGATAGCATAAGGTTATCGTTAAAAGGTATTACCTCGACAAACTGAGAGTTGTTATTTAGTTTATAATCGTATTGTTTTATTAGCTATATCTTCTACAAACCTCTTATCGTGTTCCACAAATATAAGTGTAGGTTTTGCTTCTTTTATAATTTCCTCAATCTGTATCCTTGATATTACATCTATATAATTTAATGGTTCGTCCCAAACAAATATATGAGCCGGCTTTGATAAACTTACAGCAATTAAAACTTTCTTTTTTTGTCCATCGCTATAGTTCTTCATATCCATTTCAAACAATTCTCTTGCAAAATCTAATTTCCTAAGAATTGTTTTGCACAATGTTTCATCAACACCTTGCTTATGAATATACTCATTTAGGTGGCCTGTTAAATTTGATGTATCTTGGGGAATATATGATATTTTTAAATTACTTGCTAATTTTACATCACCTACGTACTCGTGATTTAGACCTAATAAAATTTTAATTAAGGTTGATTTTCCGCTACCATTACCCCCATATATAGCCACTATATCTCCCTGCTTTATATCAAAATTTACATCGCTTAATATCTGTCTTTCTCCATAATATGATGATAAATTTCTAACCAATATTAGAGGATTTTTGTGGTGATGTAATGGATGCAATAATAGACTTTCCTTTGTTTCAATATCTTTTAGTAAATTTTGTTTTTTTTCTATTGCCTTATTTTGTCTATTCTCTAAATTCTTAGATTTTTTCATCATCTTAGCTGACTGATGACCTATATGTCCCTTATCCGGCTTTACACCTGATACTTTTACACCGTTTTTGGTATTTTCAATTTTATAAGACCAGTTTTTACTTTGTCTTGCAGCTTCTTTTAATCGTTTAATATCTTTTCTTAATTTCTCGTTTTCACTAATTTCAAATTGATCTTTCATCAATTTGTTTTCATGCCATGATGTAAAATTTCCTGATTGAACATCAATAGAGTTTCTGTTAATCGAAATAACATGATTGATACAGCCATCTAAAAAGTCTCTATCATGAGATATAAGTAAAAAACCTTTTTTATTTTTCAGATATTCACTTACAATTTTTCTCCCGTCCATATCTAAATGGTTTGTTGGTTCATCTATAAGTAAAAAACCATCTTCTCTTGTAAACAAAATAGCTAAAAGGATTTTTGTTTGTTCTCCTTTAGAAAGCGTTTCAAACTTTCTGTAAACAAGACTCTCATCTACATTTAGCAAATTAAGTTCTCTAAATAATTTCCATTCTTCCTCATCTGATATTAGTTCTTTATATAACTCAATTCCTAATTTTGAAGTATCACTTAAATTGGGTGGGAATTTAATAAAGTTAACATCCTTGCTTATTTTACCTTGATAAGTTTCTTGATTTAAAAGTAACTTAAATAGAGTTGATTTACCTATTCCATTTCTTCCTATCAATCCTATTTTCCAGTTTGTATCAAATGAAAATGATACATTTTCAAATACAGGTTTTACATAACCATAATATGAGAAATTGAGATTTTCAATTTTAATTGTAGACATAAAAATACCCCCTCAAATTCAAATTTGATTATTTCTTTAGTTTTGGTACAGGTAAATCATCATACATTGAATTAAATAAGCCATTTAAAAATTCTTTGTTGTCAACATCATCTACCAATAGCATTTCCTTTGCTCCATCATATGGTAACTCATACTTTGCATTTGGCATATATGCTATTGCGGATTTAACAGGTTTCACTAAAAACCTATCATCATAAATTCCACCAACAATTTTTCCGCGATAATAAACAATGTATTCACCCATCATTGATCTATATGTTATTTCTTCCAACTCTGATAGTTGTTCTAAAATGAAATCTAAATATTCTTTACTTGAAGCCATAACCTGTGCCTCCAAAAAATTTTAATTCGTCTACACTATTTTAATAATTATATTAGATCTATATGTTAGAACTTCAGTTTACAGTAGCACGCAGCCAATCATTCTTCACTTCGCTCGAATTCTTAGACATCCCTGACCAGTGCTATCACTCACTGCGTCGCTTTGCTCCTAGTGAGCAAAGCCACTGCCTCAGTGGTTCGGCGTTTCCAATCACACTTCGTCTTCATCTCGTGTTCTTGGACGCCTATCACATGGGCAGTGCTATCACTCACTGCGTCACTTCGTTCCTAGTGAGTAAAGCCACTGCCTCAACGTGCGCTGTCATAGGAAACATGTCTACAGGTTGTACTTCTTTTAGTTCGTAGCCATAGTGTGTAAGGATCTCAATGTCTCGTGCCATGGTTGCTGGATTACAGGATACGTAAACAATGCGTTTTGGTTCCATTCCTGCTGCAGAGGTTAGTACTTCTTCTTTACAGCCTGCACGGATTGGATCGAATACGATGACGTCTGGTCGTACGCCAGCTTTGTAGAGTTTTGGCATTTCTACAGCCGCATCAGCGACGATAAATTCTGTATTATCATAGCCGTTACGACGTGCATTTTCACGAGCATTGATAATGGCTGGTTCTACGATTTCTATGCCTATTACATGTTTTGCCTTATGAGCCAAAAACAATGAAATGGTCCCCGTACCACAGTACGCATCGATAACGGTTTCATCACCTTTTAAGTCCGCATAAGCTAATGCTTGATCGTAAAGTACTGACGTTTGTTCTGGATTCACTTGGAAGAAGGAATGTGGAGATAATGTAAACTGTAAATCCTTTATGTGATCTGTAATCGTCCCATCCCCATAGAGGATATTATTTTTAGGTCCTAAGATGACATTAGTACGCTTACCATTCACGTTGTGAACGATGGTTTCTACTTGAGGAATGCGTTCCCTTAATTTTTCTACCCACTTCTCTTTATGCGGCAATTGTTCAGTGGCCGTTACAAGGATAATCATCCATCCTGATTGTCCAATGCGTCCGATAATATGGCGCAGCACACCCTTTCCTGTATGTTCATCATACGGTTCAATATCAAACTCTTTAGCGATTTGGTAACAAGCTTGAGCGATGATATTATTCCCTTCATCTTGTATTGGACAGTTTGTACCTTGCACGATATCGTGAGATCCCATCGCATAGAATCCCATTTGAATATCGCCTTTAGTACCGCCTACAGGCATTTGCATTTTATTGCGATATGCCCACGGTTCTTTAGGGCCTAATGCAGGTTTTACAAGATCTGGATTTTGATGACCAATGCGTTCTATAACGTCCTTCACCTTTTGTGTTTTTAGTGAAAGCTGACCTTCATAGGTAATGTGCTGTAGTTGACAGCCCCCACAGAAGCCATAGAGTTCACAACTAGCATCGATACGGTTCGGGGCCATTGTAACAATCTCTAAAAGTCTACCTGTAGCATACGTCTTTTTCACCATGTTGATAACTACTTTTACAGTTTCTCCAGGCAAAGCAAAGGGAACAAAAACAGTAAAGTCGTCCACACGACCTACCCCTTCACCGCTGCTACCAATACCGTGAATGGTTACGAGCACTTCATCACCTAGTTTAACAGGTGCATTGAGTATAGCTTGTTGTTTTTTAGATACTGTACCGCTCACAGTTTGCTGTGAATTTGAGCGATTCACTCTTCTATGTTGTTTAGATTGTTTTTTACGAGATGTACGACCTGTACCGTTCATTACGCGTCTCTTTTCTTCCAAATTTTAATCATACCAGTCACAATGAGTACAAAGAATACAGTACCGAATTTCACGAGTAATTCTTCACCTTGAATATATGGCATAAGAAGTGGATCCTCTACAATCATTTCGCCTGCAACCCAACCGAGGAGCGCACCACCTGCCCAAAGAATAGCAGGAAATTTATTAATAATACGAGCAAATAAGGTAGAGCAAAATACGATAATTGGAACCGTAATTAACATGCCAGCGATAACAAGCTCTAAATGACCTTTAGCTGCACCTACAACACCGATGACATTATCAATACTCATCATCGCATCGGCTACAATAATTGTCCAAATGGCACCCATTAAAGAGTTCTTAGCTTCGATATGTGCATCTTCATCATCGCCTTTTAAAAGCTGAATAGCAATCCACACGAGTACTAAACCGCCCCCTAAATGGATGAGTGGAATTAACGTTAATGCCTCTACTAAAATAGTGGCAAAGATAAGGCGCATTAGGATAGCACCAACAGTCCCCCAGAGAACTGCTTTTTTCTGTAATTCCGGTGCTAATTTGCCTGCAGCCATACCGATAACAACAGCGTTATCTCCAGCTAACAAAATATCTATTAAAATAATTTTACTAATGGTTATCCACGTAGCAGCTTCTAAAAATTCCATTCTGTACTTACCTCAATTCAGTTTACTAATTCTATAACTATCCCTTAACTATACCATAAATATTGTATTTTCTCATCTATACGAACGGCTCAATCTATTACTATTATTTCCAATATATAGCTGTAAGGCTCTATATAATATGCAGATAAGCTCTCCATAATATGCTTATACTATCCTTATAATCCACTTATAATGATTTATATTAGGAGTGTACTTTTACAATCAGAACCACCCGTTTTACGGGTGGTTCTGATTGAACATATATCGTACTTTATCTATCCGACTATTTGGACGACGGGGCTGGCAAACAGGTTCACCGGTAGTAACATGGTACCCTTTTAACTCTGTTAAACAAACACTACGTCCATTTGTAAAGAAAGTTAAATCACTACGATATTCTTGAATACACCGAGCAGGGATTTCTCCACTAAGAATGACCTCATTATTTTTCAATTGAGTGTCTACGATGTTCGCACAATATTTAGGAGCATCGTTGTATGCTCGTGAAAGATATTCCTGTGGCGCATAAATTTTAAAACTAAGATATGGCTCTAACAATTCTGTTCCAGCTTTTTTTAAGACTTGTTCCAATACAATAGGAGCAAGCATCCGAAAATCTGCTGGGGTACTAACAGGGCTATAGTATAAGCCATACTTAAAACAGATTTTACAGTCCGTCACATTCCAACCATACAATCCTTGTTCGCAGCCATAGCGTATCCCTTCCATAACTGCATTTTGAAACGATTGATTTAAGTATCCAAGAGAAACCGAGCTCTCATACTGCATTCCACTTCCCAACGGAAGCGGTGATACAGATAAACCAATGGAAGCCCAGAAAGGATTTGGCGGCACTTCGATGTGAATGGTATATTCTGCATTTTTTAACGGTCTCTCCATATAAATGACTGTAGGCTCTTTTAGTTCTATCTCCACATGATACTTTTCTTGCAACAGTGCACTAATCACTTCCATTTGTACTTTCCCTAAGAAAGAAAGTATAATTTCATGTGTCGTAGAATCCACGTAATATCGTAGAAGCGGATCACTATCTGAGATTTCCAAAAGGGCATCAAGCAACATTTCTCTCTGTTCAGGTTTACTCGGTTCAACAGTCGTTTGCAGCAGAGGGAGGGGATTTTCAATTCTCTCTCTCTGTGGCAATAGCTTTGTATCTCCAAGAACACTATTTAACTTCAAAAACTCATTTTGCAAAATAACAATTTCTCCAGAATAAGCTCTATCAATCTTACATAATTCACCATTTATTGAAGTATACATTTCTGTAACTTTTATTTTTTCTTTTTCTGATACTCTAACCGAATCTCGTAAATGTAGTACTCCACTATAAAGGCGTATATATGCAAGACGTTGTCTTTTTTTTGTATATTCAATTTTGAAAACATTTCCGCAAAGTTCAGACGGACCTCGATGTGTTGATGAATAAAATTTATTAGTAATAACTTCTATAAGGTTATCAATCCCTATATTACTTTTTGCACTTCCATGATAAAGAGGGAACAGAGAACAATTCTGAAATCTTATGCTTTCCTCTTGTTCGAGTTCCAATGCTTCTAATGATTTACCGGACATATATTTCTCTAAAAGGTCATCGTTTCCCTCTATTACCGTATCCCATTGTTCAGATTCGGTAAAGTTCGTCACACACATACTAGGATACAGTTCTACCTTCTGTTTGATTACAATTTCGGCAGAAAGTTTCTCTTTAATATCCTGATAAACCGTTGATAAATCAATTCCATTTTGGTCAATCTTATTGATAAAAAAGATTGTGGGAATCCCCATTTTCCTAAGTGCATGAAATAATATACGAGTTTGTGCTTGTACGCCATCTTTTGCAGAAATCAGTAGAATTGCCCCATCTAAAACTGATAATGAACGATATACTTCTGCTAAGAAATCCATATGTCCTGGCGTGTCTATGATGTTCACCTTCGTATTTTCCCACTGAAAAGAGGTTATTCCTGTCTGAATTGTAATTCCTCTCTGACGTTCTAAAAGCGTATTATCCGTCCTCGTTGTACCTTTGTCCACGCTTCCTAATTCTGTAATCGCTCCACTGTTATATAATAAGCTTTCTGTTAAGGTAGTTTTTCCTGCATCAACATGAGCTAAAACTCCAATATTAATAATTTTCATGTGATTTTCCTCCATTCAAAAACCCAAAAGGGCATAAAAATCCCAGTGATAAATACTTTTATCACTGGGATTTTTATGCATAACCATAGGTATACAAAGCATACAGATATTCTCTGGATACTTTAGAATCACATGATAAAGGTATTCTTAAACTGGGTACAAAAAACTAAGCCCTCCTAAAAAAGGACATCCAATTATTTGTTCCCACTATCAAATTGACAGTTTATTTAAGAATACCTTGCCGCATATTTATTAACTCCTTTTAAATAGATACTTAAATAATAGCACGTAAGAGCATATTTGTAAAGGAATCTCCAATTTTTTATCAAAGAGAGTACGTGATTACAAAATAGCTGTAATAATGTACCAATATTTGTTATTCTATAATCTTCCAATTACTCCCGTTCTTTTCAAGTACCAAATCAAATTGAGATACCTGCGTTGCTTTGGTCTGCTGGTCGATATACTCCACTGTCAGCGATACCGTGACTTGATTATCCTTACGATTGTGAATAGGATTTACCAGTTCTTGAAAGATGTACTCTTTTCCGATTGGTTTTAATATCCCGTCATTCACATAGTAGGAAAGTTCACTGGCTGTCGCTGTAGGATAGAGCTTGAAGAACGTCGTTAAAAACTCATTGATTTCATTGGTTGTAATGGAATCAACCGTCCCCTCACTTTCAATGGCTTTTGGTTTATAACTTGATTTCTTAGGTATGTTGGTAATGGTCGGATTCTTAACCAGTACCATATTTCCAGAACCATCTACATAGACACTCACTATATAAGCAGAGTGGACGGTCTTTGTATTTTCTCCCTCTGTAATGAGCTGGTCTACACTGTAGGTTACATTAAACTCATTGTCGCCAGTTGGCTCTACCGTCCATATCTGAAATCCTCTTACAGAAGACGATACAGGAATATCTTTGCGTACTGTATCAACATTGAGAGCTTGAAGTTCATCTGTCAGATAGCCTTTTAGACTTTCCATTCGATTATCAATGGACTTATCGGATTGCTCCCATGAATAGTAGACTTTCGCAAAGTTCTCTACAAAATTTTCTACATGATGAGTATCAACGTATTCCTTTTCTATGATAGTTGTTTCGTGAATAGTATGAGTATCTATAGCTGTAAAGTGCTTGAATATCGCAAAGCTGAAACTAAGCCCTAAAAGTACCCACAAGGCAATCACAACCTTTTTATGAGGATTGACCTTATAGTAGACACGAGGTTTCTTTTCCTTTGGTATCTGTTTTTCTTTATTCTGATTTTTTCTAAATTTCATCATTAAATCTTCCTTTCTCATTGTTTGATTCGTCCTGCTCCCACTAAATGCTGTTGCCAGTAGGGGCTTGTTAAGTCGGCATAACCGATTGGGTCGCCTGCATGAAACATACGGTTATTGCCAAGGTATATCCCAACATGAGTAATATAAGAGCCAGCGTTATAGGTAGAATGAAAGAAAACCAAATCGCCAGCTTGTGCTTCCGATAGTGGGATATGCTGGGTCACATCATATTGCTGTTGTGCGGTTCGTGGTAAGTTAATTCCAGCTTTTCCATACGTCCATTGTGTCAGTCCGCTACAATCAAAAGAAGTAGTCGGGGAAGCTCCACCGTAAACGTATCGCCAGCCCTCATATTTCAGTGCTTCGTCCATGATGGCTTGTACCGTATCATCATCAAACTCTGTTGTGACAAGATACTGCGTTACCAGTTGCACATAAAACATATTGCCATAGTTGTATCGCCAGCCCCCATTGATAGGTATGGCTATGGGATTGGGGTAAGACACTTTTTCGCCACCTGAATACTCTTTTGAGAAACTTTGAGCCAGTTCAAAGGTATATTTATTTCCACGATTAGCCACATACCCTAAGAAACCACCACCATAATTGTAGGACTGGATAACCGATTCTAAATCTACACTGAGCCTTTCGCTACTGGCTAATAATTCACTGAAATACTTCACACCTTGCTTAATGGATTCTTCTGTACTCAATGAATTAGGTGGAAGACCGAGGGATTCCGAGGACTGCATAACATCTTCCGCAGTACCGCCCGATTCCACCTGTATAATCGCAAGAAGTATGTTGACATATTCTTCAACGCCATATTCTTTGGCATATTTTTCTACCATAGGCTTATGAGCCAGCACTTCTGCGGAAACATTCACACCTCCATAATGAATATTGGAAATTCCGCTGTCCTGTTCATCTGAAAATAAAATGGCAACAAACAGAAGCAGTGAGAAGACCATCAAGAATAATCCAGAACCACCAATCACTAAAGTTTTCAACTTCATGGTTTCTTACCGACTTTCTTAATGGTGGCGGTTTTGATTGGTGGTCTACTTCTTGTATTTTGTAGTGGTACTCTTTGAACAGTAGACGGACGTTCTTTTGTGATTGGACGTTGTGAAGTTCTATCTGCTGTAGTGGTTGAAGTTGCTGGCTTTTGAACGGTTTTTTCTTGAACGGTATTGCCTTGGCGTTCCACTTTTGGACTTGAAAAATCGGACTTAACTGCTGGACGCTCTTGTTTGGCTTGTTGAGATTCCTTATATGAAGTCTGAATATTAGACTGTTTTGAGGTCTGTTCATCATGATATTGTTCTTGTCTTGTAGTCGGTCTTTCATGAACAGAAGAAGCAGGCTGTTTTTTCTGTTTGACCTGTTCCATTTCAGAGCGACGCTTCGCAATGGTTTTTCGCCTTTGTTCCTGCTGTTCCTTGCGTCCACTGGCTCTGTCCGCTTTGGTTTGAGAAATACTACTGGTTAAATCACGGACATTCTCTTTTACTTTGGATTTTCCTTGATATACTGCATATCTTGCATTGGTCGGCAAATCTTTAACCTGTTCTTTCAAACCACTAGCAGTGTCTACCATTCTGTCTTTGGTATCAGCTACTGTACCGATGGTTTGACCGATACGTTTTCCAAGTGTTGATTTTTCCTTTCCGTCTGGTCGGGAGTGATCTGCTTGTGTCCTTGCAGAACTCCCCGAACCCGACTGTCCTTTTTTACCTGTAACAATGGCAGACCCAGCCCCTAGAGTAGTCATGGAACGTCCAAGTTTCCGCTGTAGACGGTGCATGTGAGCGTGCATAAGCATACGAGGTTTTCTCATCACACGACTTCCCACACTTTGAGAATCGTTACTCTGTAGAGAAAACATACTCATTAAATCGCCCAGCTTGAAGTAGATTCCTGCAAAGGTCACAATCTGTAGAAAAGCAATCAAAAAGAACGGATAACCAGCCGATAAGGTATAGAGCATGGTTGAAATACTAAATGCTGTCGTAATAATCAATGTGATTCCAGCTCGTGTCAAAATGGTATTAAAGAGCTTTGTTATGGCTCGTTTTGACATACCATCAAATGATGGAATCATGCTTAAAATAAAGCTCACAGGCAGAAACATAGCATAGATGATAAAAAGTACCTGCGAGAAAATCATGATTCCTGTTAATAGGAATACAAATATGGAAATCCCAATATTGAAGACAAATAGGAAGAAGACTGTACCTAAACGGTTAATGGTCTTTGTAATGGTTAGATTGGTATTGCTTCTGTCTTCAATTTCTTCCGCAACAATTTTTTCTCTGTCTTCGCCATTGTTGGAATCTGGGCTGGTGGAGAGCAGGCTTTCCACACGGTCAATACCGATACTTTCAATGTCTGAACTGTTGTATTGAAGCAGTAGCCACGGTTGCTGAACCTGTATGGAAAACAGGCTATCTCTGATTAAGTCCACGCTGTCCTTGCCTTGACTATCGGAATGGGGCATGACAATCTTCGTGCCAAGTGATAAACTGGCATTACTGATGTCTGATGAAAAGTCATTGATTTTTTTAATGTAGTCGGGAGCGTAGGCAATAAAGGAAGCCGATAGGATAAACACCAGCACAAAATTCATAATGGCATGAATTGCCTTTGTGGTTTCTCTCTTTATCAGTCCCGTATAGGCAACATAAACCCCAAGAACCAAAATCAAGAGTAAGAGGAATCCAACATAGAAACCCTCTGTTGAAAATCCGTTTGCACTCACACCAGCTAAGGTCTGCATATTCTTACCAATGGAATCTGCTGTAGCGGAAATGAAGTCTAAGGAATAGGCTTCCTGTACTAAGTAACCTGTCGCATTGGAAACATACAAACTGATTGTCCAAATAAAATTGGTAATGGCATATAGTCCATACATGACCTGTTTTCCAATCCCGTCCGACCAGTTCCACGGAAGCCAGCCCCAGCTATTATCCACATAAAAATCCAGTTGATAGTTTTCAAGTGGGTATCGGCTGTATTCATTTGCCACATTGACCGTATCATCTACCAAGCCCGCAGCTTGAACCACCGTTCCCAGCATGGCTAAAAGAAAAATGGCAATCACAAGTGTGAAAGCCACTGTCATTGCCACTTTACCTAGACGTTTCAGCGTCCAGTTTGATTTTATTCTGTTTACTATTGATGGTTTCACATTTACACCTCTTTTCGCACAGGTGGTCTGGTATCAAAGGCATGGAGCAGTTCTTCAAATACAGGGTGGAACTGTATCACACCGACACGACCATATAAATCACTGATAAGGCATTGCCCGTTTTCCAAATCACGCAATCGCTTCTGATTGTTTTCGTCCTCTGGGTCTACACCAAAAAAGGCTAAGGTCTTTTTAATCTCGTTAAGGTCAGTGGAACGAAATGCAAATTTTAAGCCGAGGTTATTTTTCAGTTTTTCATCTAAGAGGTCGTCTGTATTTTGGGTCACGAAATATACCCCAGCGTTCATAGCACGACCAGCCCGAACCAGCTTCATAGATAGTGTTTTTCCTTGTGCTACCTGTAAAAAGCTCCATGCTTCGTCTAAATCTACAATCTTGAAAATGCTTCGGTCTGTATGGATAAAGTCTAAAGCAAAGGTACTAATGACAATCAGCATAGCAACGGATAAAAGCTCCATAGTGGTATATTCCTCAAAGGAAGTTTCCTTGTCGGGAAGTACCAAGTCCGCAACCTGTATAATGTTCAGTTGTTTTTCTAAGCTGATAGACTGCTCCACATAACCATTACTGAATAATAAATGTGCAAAGTCATAGTCTGTAAAACTTTCGATATGGTCGGCTATACTGGTACTTAGTGGCGTATTCTCAACCCGTAATTCCTCAATCACTTTCATCAACCCTCGTACTTCACTATTGGTTACTGCACGAATGGCTTTTCTAAGGATTGGGAAGCGTTCCCCATCACGAGAGGAAATCCCCGTAAGGAATGTCAGAATATCAATAGCCAGTGATTCAGAATCTTTGGGATTTTTCATAATCACATAAGGGTCAAGTAAGCCTTTGTTTTTCTCATCAGAAGTCAGAGTGACGATATTGATTTCATGGGAAATCTCTGGCAAGGTTTCTTTCCATCTGCCACGTTCTGCTTTTGGGTCTACAATCACTGCTTGTGCCCCATAAAGCACCGCATAATAGACGATAAGGTTATTCGCAAAGGATTTACCACCACCCAGCGAACCAACAAAAGCCGACGCTAACGCATTGGTTACTGAACCCTTAACCCCTTGACTGGCAAGAGCAGGTTTCAGATAGACATTGCGTCCAGTATCTAAGCTGTAGCCAACATAAATCCCCTCATTTTCCCCCAGCATTTGAGTAGCACCAAAACCTAAACCAGCGAGGAAATCAGAGGTCACGTATTGAATATAATCATTCATATAACGCTTGCTGGCAGGTAAAAATTCTTCATGTAAGCCGAGCATATCCCCAAATGGTCGTACCAGTTTTACGCTTAAATCGTCATAAAAATCTTTCACTTCATTACAACGACGTTTGAGTTCGTCAAGATCATTTGCTGATACCCTTACCACATAAGACAGCTTGTACATAGATTCCTTGCTTTGGTCTAAATTGGTTTCCAGCTCATTCACACTTTCCAGAGCTTCCGCCACATTGGAGCTGGTTTCATTATCACTTTGCCAAGCGTGGTTATCCAAGTCTTTCAGTTCTTTCTTTTTATTGCGGACAGTAGATAGGGCTTTACGATTCGCTACAATTTCCACATTCATTGACGTATCAATCGGGAATGTAAATTGCTGTTGCTGGTAGTAGAAGATTTCAGAGGACGGGAAGTCCAGTTCTCCGACAATGCTGTTAATGGTAAAGTAAGCTACATAGACGGTTTCATCTTCCTGCTGGATTTTCAAATATCGCTGTTTTTCTTCCACCAAACAGCGAGTAGGCTTAATCAAGTCATAGTATTTAATCAGCGTTTCATTATCCAGCTTTTTCTTTGATAGATGGTACTCATACTCTTCATAGGCAGTGCCTGTCTGTCCGTAAAGGTGTTCAATCAGATAGCCGAAGTCGTCCTTATCTAACCTGCGGATTTTGAAACGACGAGAGATTTTATTTTCTAAGAGCTTTTCCATCTTCTGAAAACGCAGGATTTCATCATTACTCATACTAACAAAATCGCCCATCAGCTTATGGTTCACATCATAGACAAAATCAGACAAAGCATTTTTTGCTTCAACGGTAAGACTTTTCATAGAAAACTCCTGATCGTTGAGAAGCAACTTAAAGCCGATAAAGAAACGGTAGTTCACTTGATTTTCGCCAATCATGGATATTAAAGCGTCTGTCTGTTGGTCGATTTTGTCATAGGCAACCGCTTTGAGCTTGCCAGTGACTTCATTTTTGGAACGCTCTTGTGCAGAACGTATGCTGGATTCTGTACTGATTTGTAAAGCATGAATTTTGCCATCACGATTTTGTGCGATAAGCTGTCTGAAAGAATCATGCACTTGTATTTTCTGTTCTGGACTTAGAAATGAGTAATTGTAAGGAACAAGCTCATAGTAAGCATAACATTCCCCGTCTTTATTCCAGACGAGATTGTTTTCAATGTATTTAATTGGATATGCCATAAAATTCACTCCTAACTGCTGTAATGGCTTCTTGTGGCTGGTTTCTGCCAAGCGTTACTTTTTTTCCTGCATAGGTCAGCTTTGGTCGCAGTGCATAAGCAATGACAGACTTCAAAAATCCATAAGGCTTTTTACCATCAAAAGTTTTTGTAGACATAAACCATGTGAAAGCCACAGGAATCCCAAAGTATTTGAGAAATGCTCCCTCTATCATGGAAAGAGGGGGCAAGTTGCCAAGTATCATCACTGCAAAGAGTGACACGACAAACCATGTCATTTGCGTAAAGGTTATGGGAAACGGAAGTCTAAAATCATTGATAGAATACAGTACCTTTTCCACAGACCAGATACTGGTATAGCTTCGTATTTTCTTCATGTAATCAATCCTTTCATAAAAAATAGGGGTAGCTGATTGAGCCACCCCGTAAAATAGAAAATCTGCCAGTAGTAATGTACCGACAGATTTAATAGACGATTTCAAAAATCCCATGATTGGTTGAGATAAACGTTCCTGAAAGGTCTAAATCCCGACCATAGGCTTGATAATCAATATAGTTTTGAAGACTAGCTGGTACTTCGCCTAAAGCACCCGTTTCTTCAATGTAGTAGCGTGCCACGTCATACATATCATCACAATCGGAATGAATGATAATATCCTCTTGATGTTCGCTTAGTTCTTCAATGCTTGAAAAATGAGTGAGCAGAGCAGATAGCTCCGATTGTAATTCTTCGGGTAATTCCGATACCATTTCCCATAGTCGATTGAGTTCGCCAATGGAAGTGTATTCGTCAACCGTAAAGGGTAACTCGTAGTCATGAATGGCGTATTCCTCATATTCATCATTCAAGCCGATTTTCTCTTTGACTTCCTCAAAGTCAATGGGAAAGGTAAACCACGCACCGACCAATTCGCCCTCATTGTATTTGCCTAAATTCGCAATATAGACTTGCATATCGTCCATATATTCACGTCCTTTCTTTGTAGAGATTCAAAAATCCCTACCGCACTTCGTTTGGTGTACCATTCCTTTGCGGAACATAAGAAAACCACTTATATTCCACAAAAGAACGGTTTTATTTAAGCACCAATAATGCGATTGAATAGCTCTAGTAAAATGTCTTTTACTCCAGCAGCGTTGAAGACTAAGCCAACCGCAATAATCGCAATAATTAAAAAGCCAATCAGTTTGCTAAACTCACGCTTGAAGCCAAGATACAAGCCAATCACAACGATTGCTAAAAGCACCAGTGATTGAGCGTTTGATAGAAACCAGTTATAAAGGTTTTGTCCAAAATTCATAAAAATGTTCTCCTCTCTATATTCAATGAATTTGTATTTGAGTTATTTTTTTGGGGTATACACTTTCTGGTATGGATAGAGATTCCATGCCAGATTTTTTTATACAAAAAAGAGGACATTTGCTGTCCCCTCGTTATACAATCAATTCACCACAAAAATCATGAAAGAAGGTTAAACAAATGTCCCATAATGATTCTATCCTAAATATTCTTGGAATTAAAGATAAAAATATTAAAATTATTTCTGTTGAAGAAGCTGAACACAACAACGATTCTGTTAAAGAGTATATAACGCTAATAACAGCTACTCTTTCTTATCCGATTAATCGTTGTCGTAACTGTGGCTTTCCCACAGTTAATAAGGATGGCTTTCGCAAAACTCATGTACGACTGGCAAGTTTAAATGGGAGAAGATATGAACTAGAGCTTCGTAAACAACGCTATAAATGTAAATCATGCCATACTACTTTTGGTGCTATTACTAATTTAACCAAAGAAAATCAAACCTTATCCAGTGATCTCAAAAATCAAATCATGCTTTTAGCTCGTAAAGGCTTATCTGGTCAGCTTATTGCTGAAATGTGTCACTGCTCTCCTAGCAGTGTTCGTCGAACAATCTTAGAGCGCATGGAACCACACTATCGTGTGGCTAAGTTGCCTAAGCATCTATGTTTTGACGAGTTTCGTTCAATTAAGTCTGTGATGTCCTTTATCTGTTGTGACGCTGAAACCCACCAAATTGTCACAAAGTTACAGGATCGTCTATCACCTACCATTGTTGATTATTTTGAAAGTCGTTATTCAAAAGCCGAACGCGAATGCGTTCAATCAGTTGTAATTGATTTAAATGCTCAATATCAAAGTTTTATCTATCGCCTTTTCCCTAATGCCAATATCATTATTGATCGCTTCCACCTTGTACAATTAGCTGGTCGCGCTTTGGACAATTGTCGTATCTCTATCCTAAAGCAACTTGATAAACAGAGCCAAGAATATAAAATTATGAAGTCACATTGGAAGCTATTCCATAAAAAAGCTGAAGATCTTCACCCTGAAGAAGTAGTTTTTCTTCGCGGCGTTAAACAATATATGACTCGCCAAAATGCTGTTGATCTCATTACTAGTAAATTTTCCAAGTTCGCTGAAGTATACCAAACTTACCAAGATATCACGAAAGCCCTAAACGAGCGCAATAGTGAATTACTAGAGTCAACCATCTTAGACTACCAAAAAACCAATACAGAAATGGATACTGCTATTCAAACCCTTCGTCAAAACAGAAAATATGTCTTAAATAGCGCTAAATTTGAATACTCTAATGGTCCTTTAGAAGGCATCAATCGCAAAATCAAAACCCTAAAACGAACTTGTTATGGTTTTGCCAATCAAAAATTTTTCTTTTTAAGAATCGATTGTATTTTTTCGTAAAAAAATACCCCCTACATTTTCGTAGGAAGTATTTTTAGTCAACCATACCAGTTGACAGATATCCCACTTAGGACATTTTCCTACAAGGGGTCCCGAGCGCTTAGTGGGAATTTGTACCC
>NZ_CAUSQT010000018.1:0-34832 GCF_963534045.1 uncultured Veillonella sp.
TGGAGACGGCCTGGGAGGATAGGAAGTCGCTGATTAAGCTAAAAGACACACCTTAGGGTGTGTCTTTTTTTGTGTAATCATTTATAATAAAATATATGCGCAGAAGCTACTTCATTCTATTTTAGATATTAAGCATGATTAAGCATATAGAGATAAATACTTGATTAATGCATCCCCTTATAGGTTATTTATATGAATTTAGAATGACCTATGAGGGTTTTCATTGAAACAAAAGAGCGGTTATGTTATCCTCGAATAGTATGGAGTTATAATTTTATATTGTAAGAAGGTTCTTAATTATGTTAATAACAATATGTAAACGTATAGTATATGCGATCATTATTTGTGTTGCATTACTATTCATAGCATTAGGAAGTATGTGGTGTTTATCATCGCATTATAAGCTTTATGGTGTTCCCGTTTTAAATTATCATCAAGTTAATGATAAGTATCATTCTGCACTGACCCTTGATGTGGCACAGTTTAAGAAACAGATGGAGTACTTACATAATGAAGGGTATCATACGATTAGCCTCGATGATTTATATGCGTATGTGACAGAAGGCAAGGAACTCCCAGATAAACCGATTGTTCTTACCTTCGATGATGGTTATATCGACAACTATGAGGATGTTTTGCCTATCTTAGAATCCTATGATATGCAAGCAACCATATTTATGATTAGCGATGCTGTTAATACAAAACGTTTTATGTCTATCAATGAATTAAAAACTATGGACGCTCATAAGTTTATTGTAGAAGGTCATACTAATCATCATAGTATTTTAACGCGCATTGATCCTTCTAAACTTGATAATGAAATCAAAGGTGGTAAGGATACATTACAGGCTTTCATGGGAAAACCCATCGATTACTTAGCATATCCTGGTGGTTTTAATAATGCCGAAATTCAACGCATTACTAGTGAAAGCGGGTATAAGATGGCTTTCACAGTCACACCGGGGACGGTTAAGCCAGGTCAAAATTTATATGCGTTGCCAAGATTGGCCATATTCCAAGGTGATACACCGTATTTATCATTCTTGATGCGTTTGCACTGCGCGCCATTTATTACTTATACATGGCAATTACGAGATACATTACGGGATAATGGATTTACAAAATTGGCTGGTTTGATACCATTGTTTTAGGAGGATATATGTCTCAAGAAGTTTTACATCGACCTCTCAATGTCGCTGTCCTAACAGTTTCTGATACACGGACTATGGAAACTGATAAAGGCGGAAATAAGGTTCAAGAATTATTAGAAGCTGCTAATCATAATGTAGTAGCTCGAAAGATTGTCATCGATGATTACGATGAAATCCGTAATGCCATTATTCCTTGGTGTAATGATGAATCAATAGATGTGGTCATTTCTACAGGTGGCACCGGTATTGCCATGCGTGATGTGACCATTGAAGCCGTGGATTCCATTATTGAAAAGGCTATACCTGGATTTGGTGAAATTTTTAGGTATCTTTCTTTTACGGAGGATATTGGTACCAAAGCTATTGCATCTCGTGCAGAGGCAGGTGTAAATTCGAATACATTAATTTTTTCTATTCCTGGTTCGGTGGGAGCCGTTACTCTTGGCATGAGTAAATTAATTATTCCGGAAATGCCTCATTTGGTGCGAGAAATCAATAAATAGATAGGCACGCACTGATTTACTATGCTATAATTGTATTGTAATTATAGAAGCTAACAGTACTGTATCAGGAGGATCTCCATGGCTTTTAAATTAAAAGGAAAAGAAGAAAAGTTTTTTAGTATTTTAGAAAATCATGCTGAACTTACCTATGAAAGTGCGGAAATGATGGAACGCGTTTTCAAAGGCGAAGTTTCTAAAGAAGAAGCATTCTTGGAAATTGATACAAAGGAAAAAGCTGCGGATGAATTAGTTAATGAAACAGTTGATCGCTTGCGTAAAACATTCATTACACCGATGGACCGTGAAGATATCCAATTGTTGATTGATCAATTAGATACAACACTTGATAATATCAAAGAAATCATGGATAAAATGGTTATGTATCATGTAGGTAAACCTAGTGATGGTGCCATTCGCATGAGTGAAATCGTCGTAAAATGTGTTAAACATATCAATAAATCTATCGGTTATATGGGTAGCCTTAAAAAGGATCATGTGAAGGTAGAAGGTCGTGTACATCAAGTGTTGAAACTTGAATCTGAAGCAGATAATATTTACCATGAAGAAATGGCGAAATTATTTACAGAATGTACAGATCCAATTGAAATTATCAAATGGAAGGAAATCCTTAGCTCCATGGAGGATGTAATCGATGGTTGCGAAGATTTGGTTGGTACATTCCGCCGGGTAGTATTGAAGTATGCTTGAGTCACATTACTTAGTTTGGCTAGTCGTATTTCTAGCCCTAGCATTTGACTACATCAATGGCTTCCACGATACGGCTAATGCGATTGCCACATCTGTTTCAACCCGTGCTATTGAACCTAAAAAAGCAATCATGATGACGGCGGCACTTAATTTTTTGGGTGCTATGGTGAGTACAGGGGTTGCGAAGACAATCGGTGGTGATATTGTTATGTCTCCATCTCTTATCAATAGTGGTATCATTTCAGCAGCTCTTATCGGGGCCATCGTATGGAATTTACTGACTTGGTACTGGGGAATCCCTAGTTCATCATCCCATGCACTAATTGGTGGCATCATTGGTGCCGTAGGCTGGTCAGTAGGTTTTGATGCTTTAAATGAATCAGGGATTTTAAAGATTTTCTTTTCTCTCATCTTATCACCATTAGTAGCAATGGTTGGTGGCTATATCATCATGAAATTGTTGCTACTCCTCTTTGGTAGATTTTCGCCTATTGTTTTAAATGATAGATTTAGATCCATGCAAATCGTATCGGCCGTTATGATGGCTTTTTCACATGGTTCTAATGATGCACAAAAGGCGATGGGTATTATTACATTGACCTTACTCAGCGGTGGTTATATTGATACATTAGATGTTCCATTGTGGGTTAAGTTGTGCTGTGCGACTGCGATGGCTTGTGGTACGGCTGTTGGTGGTTGGAAAATTATTTCCACCATGGGGACAAAAATCTTTAAATTAGAAACCATTAATGGTTTTGCAGCCGATTTAAACTCTGCTATTACTATTTTTACTGCTACATTCTTGCATTTACCTGTAAGTACCACACATGTTGTGAGTGGTTCTTTGTTGGGGGTAGGTGCTTCTAAGCGTATTAAAGCAGTAAACTGGGGCGTAGCACGTTCTATGGTCATGGCGTGGTTCGTAACAATTCCACTATCTGGTATAGTAGCTGCCATTGCTTATGAAGTAGGACATCTTCTATTTGGATAATTCTTTTAGAACTACATATAATAAATGAGAAGGACTATTAGTATCTTACTAATAGTCCTTTTTTGTGATATTAATTACAGTTTTATAAAACAATACCATTGCAGTATTGTTTTATATCGTTTATACTAAATGTAGTAATACGTAGACGTTGTTATTGGAAAAGGAGTGCTTATGAAATTAAATCAAGCCACGGACTATGCGTTTCGCATGATTTTACACATGGCGATGTTACCATCTGGTCAGAAGGTAACAGGCGGTGTATTGGCTGAGCAAGAGATGATTCCAGAACGTTTTTTGCTTAAGATAATGCGCAGCCTTATTGCAGCAGGAATCATGAAATCCTTCCGCGGGGTGGATGGTGGATTTGCATTAAATCGTGAGCCCAAAGATATTTCCATGCTCGATGTGATTAGAGCCGTTGAGGGGGATACGTATTTACAGCGTTGTTTGTATGATGTCGGTTCTTGCTCAAAAGCATGTATGGGCCAATGTGCAGTTAATGAAGCTATGTCTGTTGTACAAGCTGAACTTGTAAGACAGATGGAAAGTGTGACTTTCGATAAATTAGCTGTGCGCGAAAAAGAGATTTTAGAGACCATGAATCCTTGTGTATCTCATGCGTAACGATGTAAGACATTCATCAAGTGTGTATTTTTGAGTCAATTCTAAGGAGGAAAAGACATGTTTGAAGCACTGGATTTAGCACGTTTACAGTTCGCGCTAACATCTATCTATCACTGGCTATTCGTACCGTTCACATTAGGGATGACGGTTATCGTAGCCATTTTAGAATGGACCTTTGTAAGCACCGGTAAAGAAGTTTACCAAAAAATGGCAAAATTCTGGGGTAAATTATTCTTAATTAACTTTGCCATGGGTGTTGTAACAGGTATCGTTCAAGAGTTCCATTTCGGTATGAACTGGGCTGAATATTCTCGTTTTATGGGTGATATTTTTGGTGCCCCACTTGCCCTTGAAGCATTAATGGCATTTTTCTTGGAATCTACATTTATGGGCGTTTGGATCTTTGGTTGGGGTCGCTTATCTAATAAAGCGCATGCTACTGTGGCAACATTAGTTGCATTAGGTACCAATTTATCCGCATTCTGGATCCTTGTAGCAAACTCTTTTATGCAACATCCTGTAGGCTATGTAATTCGCAATGGTCGTGCGGAAATGGAAAACTTCGCAACCATCGTATCTAATGGTTATGTACCTGGCCAATTTGCTCATATTGTATTAAATGGTTCCATGACAGCAGGTGTCATCATTATGGCTATCAGCGCATGGCACTTGATTCGTAAGAGCAATGTTGATTTCTATAAAACCTCTGTAAAATGGGGTATGGTAATTACCTTAATTGCTGGTACATTAGGTGCTTTTGCAGGTCATCATCAAGGCCAATATATTACTAAAGAACAGCCTATGAAAATGGCAGCTATGGAAGCTCTTTGGGAAACTCAAGATCCAGCTCCATTCTCTTTGGTAGCTAATATCGATACAAAAGCACAACAAAATACAGGTGCCATTGAAATTCCTGGCGGCTTATCCTTCTTAACACAAAACTCCTTTACATCTGGTAAGGTAGAAGGTATTAAAGATTTACAAGCTAAATCTGAAGCTCAATATGGCCCTGGTAATTACATTCCAGATGTTCCTGGTATTTTCTGGACATTCCGCATCATGGTAGCGGCTGGCTCCATTATGTTATTAGTTGCTTTCATCGGCTTGGTATTAAATGCTAAAGGTAAACTCGTAGAGAATAAAACATTCTTGAAAATTATTTTCTGGATGTTACCATTACCTTACATCGCTCAATCCACTGGTTGGTTTGTTGCAGAAGCAGGTCGTCAACCATGGCTTGTATATGGCCTTCAATTGACTGCGAACGGTGCTTCTAAATCCGTTACAGCTCCTGAAATCATGACTACTATCATTGGTTTTACAGTTATTTACATCTTGGCTGCTATTGCCGCATTGTATTTAGCTGTAGAGCACATTAAAAAAGGTCCTGATGGGCAAACAATTTACCATGTAGAAGAAAAAGAGGAGGCAAGATTATGGAACTAATTATGAATAACCTTAATGTGATCTGGTTCATCTTGCTTTGTGTATTGTTTGCAGGTTTCTTCTTCTTAGAAGGCTTCGACTATGGCACAGGTATTCTTCTACCAGTCATTGGTAAAACTGACGTTGAACGTCGTCAAATGATTAATGCGTTAGGTCCTATTTGGGATGGTAATGAAGTATGGATGATCACTGCTGGTGGTGCGTTATTCGCATCCTTCCCTCATGTATATGCTACATTGTTTAGTGGTTTCTACATGGCATTGTTCTTAATGCTTGCTGTACTTATCATGCGTGGCGTTGCTTTTGAATTTCGTTCTAAAAGTGCAAATCGCACATGGCGTAAAGTATTTGACTATTGTATTTTCATCGGTTCTATCGTTCCTGCCTTATTGTGGGGCGTAACAGTAGGTAACTTGATCCAAGGTACACCTATTGATGAAACGATGACATATGTTGGTACATTCTGGGATTTACTTAGCCCTTACACTGTATTATGTGGTGTTGCTTTCGTTTTAGTGTTTACATACCATGGTGGTTTATTTACATCTATTAAAACAGCAGGTCCTATCTCTGAACGTGCACGTGCAGCATCTCTCGTTACAGGTGTACCTACTGCAATCGGTGTGATTGCGTTGATTATTGCATCCTATGTATGTACTGATTTGTACAGCTCTATCTTAGCTACTATTTTCTGTGCCTTAGCTGTTGTTTGCTTCCTTATTTCTTGGGCTGCAGCACGTACGCGCAATACAAAATGGGGCTTTGTATTTAGCTCTCTTTCCGTTATTTTGATTACGGCTACATATTTTGCAGGTCTATTCCCTCGTATTATGGTATCTTCTTTGAACCCAGCGTGGAGCTTGACCATTACAAATGCATCTTCTTCTGAATATACCTTGGCATTGATGACTGCGGTTGCAGTGGTATTTGTACCAATCGTATTAGCATATCAAATTTGGGTATACTGGACATTCCGTCATCGTGTAACAGAAAAAGACTTACATTATTAATATAGGTACTTTCACCGATTGTGAAAGTTTGAGCCCTTTTGTGAGGCGTGCTGTAGCGGCACGCCTCATTTTTATGGTAAGATGAATGTAATATTGATAAAATTAGATTTAAAGGGGGTTAGATATGATACAGAAAACGGCGCTTCGCGTCATTAAAAGTAAAAGGCTCGTATTATTGGCACTGATTATGTCTAGTATTTTACAAAGTCTTTCTATAGTAGGACAGGCTTGGTTTTTTGCTACATTAATACATAATTTGGTTTTTCTTGATCATACTGTGTTGGATGAATCTAATACAATTACATGGCTTGCGGTATTCATTATATTACGTTTAGTTTTTTCTTATATACAGGAACATGTATCGTCTAGTTTGGGCCATTCTGTTAAATCTATTTTGCGTAAAGAAGCTCTTGCGCATCTATTTAGGTTAGGTATTCAACGAGGAGAATCTCAAGGTGATACGATACATCTCATTACTGATGGATTAGAACAAGTAGAGGCCTACGTTTCGAGCTATATACCTCAAATGATATATGCGATTATCATCCCTCTAGTAATGGGGATTGCCATAATGGATACATTGCCTATTATCGGGGCTATTTTAATAGGTACAGTACCATTAATTCCATTGTTTATGATTTTGATTGGTAAACAAGCGGAAAAGATGAATCAAGAGCAATGGGATCGGATGAGTCTCTTATCAGGTCATTTTTTAGATGTATTGCGAGGTATTACCACATTAAAGGTGTTTGGTCGTGCAAAGGAACAAATACAAGTTATCAGTCGACTATCTAATGAATTTAAAGACTCTACCTTACGCGTATTGCGTGTGGCTTTTCTATCTGCTCTCGTCTTGGAATTAGTTAGCACAATAAGTACAGCTATCATTGCGGTGTATTTAGGCCTTACACTATTAGATGGCGGTTTGGATTTTCTTCCTGCCTTCTTTATATTATTGTTGGCTCCAGAGTTTTATACACCTTTTAGACAATTAGGAGCTGCTTTTCACACCGGTATGTCTGGTAAAACTGCACTTGCTAAATTTGATGCTTTTATGAATACACCTATTGTATTACCTCGAGGTGGCAATTGTCGTATTCAAGGGACAATTGAATCCATACGCCTAGATAATTTAAATTATACCTATCCAGAAACAAGTAATGGTATAAAGCATATTACATTGCAGGTATGTCGTAATAAACCTATTATGCTTGTTGGTGAAAGTGGGGCTGGTAAATCGACGATTGCACGAATATTAGGTGCCTTTTTAGAGGCTCCTTCGAACAGTGTATATGTTAATGATATAGATCTATCAACTTGTTCTATGGATTGGTGGCGTACACAGGTTACGTATGTGTCTCAAAAACCTCATGTTATGCATGGTACGCTACGAGATAATATTGCCTTTGGACAAGATGTAAGTGATGACGAGCTTTTAGAAGCAGCCAAACTAGCGGAGCTACATGATGTAATTTGTGAAAAGGGCTTGGATTTTGTCGTTGGTGAAGGCGGCATGGGACTTAGTGGTGGCGAATTACAACGTATTGCCTTGGCACGTGCTTTTTTACATGGTGGACAAGTTCTTATTTTAGACGAAGTTACATCCCATTTGGATGTGAATACAGAGGCTCAAATCAGTTGTGCATTACAGCGCTTGATGAAGGATAAAATTGTTATTCTTGTAGGGCACCGTATTCAAACGATGCAGTGGGCTTCTCAGTTATATGTGTTGCGTCAAGGTGAAATAATTGAGCAGGGAACCTATGAATCCTTGTTGGCACAGAATGGTTATTTTAAGGCGCTAGTAGATGCTGGGACTGGTTCGTTTGTAATGGATGATGAGGATGTGTCATATGTTTCTAAGCTTGAGGTTCCATTGCCACAACAACAAGAGGCATTAAGTAATAGTAAAGTCCCATATGAAGCCGATGAAACTAAGTATAGTGATATTGAAGGTTGGAAATTGTTATTTTCCGTATTAAAACCTGCTCGTTGGTCCTTAGTACTTGCCTTAGTTTTCACTTCTCTGACCGTATTCATGAATGTAGAGCTTTTGAGCGTATCCTCTTGGTTACTGGCATCGGCTGCATTACAACCTGGTATCACTTACTTGAGTCTCGCTATCGTAGGTGTGCGCTTCTTTGGTATTAGCCGTGCTGTATGTCGTTATTTTGAGCGGTATACATCTCATAAAATGGCATTTCAAGGTTTGTATGGGTTGCGTGTATGGTTTTATACCTATCTAGAACCATTGGCACCGGCCATATTTAAACGATGGGGTGCAGGGGATATGCTCAACCGAATTATGGCGGATATTGAAGTACTGCAATTCTTTTATTTACGCACCTTAATTCCTCCTGTAGCAGCCATTGTATTAACTATATTGGTATCCTTTGGTGTCGGTACTATAGATGCGCATTTATCAACGCTTGTGTGGTGTGCTGCACTGATGACAGGTGTTGTACTACCATATGGCATATATCGTTATCATCGTACATCCTTAAATATGATCAGTCAGGTACAAGGTCATTTCAAGTCAACATTGACTGATACATTAGAAAGTTTAGAAGACATCATTAGTTACCATAATGAAAATCTAGTTATGGAGCGTATGATGCAATCTATAGATGATGTAGAGTACCATAAGTGGCGTATTTCTAAAGGTATGAATTTAGGAAATACGATGTTTATTGCTATTGTACAGATTGTAGTTGTGTTAGCGGCCCTATTAGCAAGTAATGTATTAACTGGCCCTTGGGCAAGTGTTATGGTCGTAGTATGTGCCATTGGTATTCAAGCTTGGTTTGAAGCGCTGCAGCCTATGATTGTATCCGTTCATCATGGTTATGAAAGTTTAGTAGCGGTTCGGCGATTGTTACAAATTAAGCATGCACCTCTGCCAATCAAGGATACAGGCTGTGTAGATTTAGATTCTATGGATACGATATCATTGAAACATGTTAATTTTGGATATGATCACTCATCACTTATATATAAAGATTTAACATTAGATATACCAAAAGGACAGGCTGTTGCTATTGTTGGTGCTAGTGGATCTGGTAAAACCACATTGTTTTCCTTGTTAGAAAGGCTATATGATTACTCTGGCTATATTTCGGTAGGTCACAATGAATTAAAGAGTGTTACGATTGATTCTTGGCGAAATTTAATGGGATCTATCACACAAGACACTTATATTTTTCATGCCACACTGGAGGACAATATTCGCCTTGCCAAGCCGCATGCAAGTGCGGATGAGGTACAACGTGCTGTAGAACAAGCTGTTTTATCTGATGTAGTTACCCGGTTGCCAAAAGGCTTACGAACAATTGTAGGCAGTGGAGGGGTAGGTCTTAGCGGCGGTGAACGTCAACGTGTTGCTTTAGCTCGATTATTCTTGCGAAATCCTGAACTTATACTTCTCGATGAACCTTTGGAGGGGTTAGATCAAGTAACAAGACGAAAATTACATAATGACATTCTAGCTTTCACAAAAGAAAAAACTGTTTTATATATTACACATCAGTTAGAAGGCTTAGAGCTGATGGATCGTATCCTCTTTATGGAAAAAGGTCGTATTGTAGAAGATGGAACCTTTAGCGAGTTAATTGCTAAGAAAGGGCGATTCTATGCATATTGTCGACTTACGATGGCCAGTGTATAAGTGGCAGCTGATGGAAAGGCCTTAGTAGATCTCTGTATATACCTCGATAAAACGGGTAAATTATGGTATAATTGTAATGTTTGAGGTATAAAAATCTTGTGTAGTGTGCATAAATTGGAGCGACTATGACAAAAATCTTCACCAAGTTACGATCGTTGGTGGATGACGCATTAAATGAACGTTCTCCTATTATTGAACAGGATACGACACTTATGGCTGCACCTGTGGAGCGAGAACTATTTGATCATAGAATTCTCTATATTGAAGAGGATATGGTCAATCGGATGCTCCGTGCTGCGTTTCGAAATCATTGGTTAATCTATTCTGTAACCTTTGAATTTGAGCCGAATAACCAAGTATTTCTCTCCATTATTACTAAATGGGGGAATGTGATTAATGTGGAATTTACCATCGAAGATGTATGGTTCGATGACTATTCATCTTCCTTTGCTATTAAGTTAGATACTGCTAATATAGATACCGGTGGGTTTATTTTGAACTCGATTCTCCACCTTTTAGGCAACTGGTGCCTTAGCCTATTTGGCATATTTTTTAATCCTATTGCTATTGGCCGATTAGGCTCTACTGTGCGATTTGAGAAGAAGGGAATTCTTCAATTTGATTTAGTACCCAATTCTAGAATCAAAAAATTTATTCCTTTGCCAGAACGTCATGTAGGTAGTACAGGTCCTGTTTTATTAGGAAATCCTAAAACTGGACAGTCTGTATTGCAATTAGACTATTATGCATTTCATGATCCAGTAGATACATTTACAGTTCCTGACGTGCCAACGAGAACGAGTTGGGTTAGATCCATTGATATTGCCGCTGTATTACTGTTACCAATCGGTGTATGGATTACATTTATAATTCTTCATCACTATTTACCAACTGAGACTTTAGAGTTTTCTTTTTCTACATACTTTTTAATTTCATTAGGGATTTTTATTATATCCTTCTTAGTAATGAATATCCCACGGTATGTATATATGTATGTAGACTCTCGAAAACAGTGGCAAAGTGCATTTGTACATAATAATATAAAAATTCAATTGCGTAAGTTACACCGACGCATTTTCATGCAGCAAGCTTCGTTGTCTACAGATTGTGACGAATGTGTAGCCTCTCAAAGTCAAGAGCGGATCAAGCAATTATTATTACAGATTCGAGACAAACGGTTCTTAGCTAATCGATTGAAAATAGCAGATGATGATCGTGCTAGAAAACAAAAGGTTAAATTTATCATTGCTTATATTGGGTGTACATTAATAGAATTAATGTTGTTGATGAATTAACTACATAGCATAACAAAAAGGCTGAGCCTCTGGCTCAGCCTTTTGTTGTTAGACTAGGTTTATTATCTTTTTTTACGTCGTTTTCGTACCTTTTTTCGAACCTCTTGTTCCTCTTGTGTCGGTGGTTCTGTAATTGGTTGTGATTGTACTGGCTCTTGATTCATAAATGGAGGATAGCCATACTTATTTGGCTCTGGTTGACCAGGTAATACCCAAAATAGGAATCCGATAATCCATACGAATAAATCTAATAAATAATTTAACGGTGTTACCGCTGAATAGGTATTGATGAAAATAATAATGGTAGCCCATAAAATACCAGCCCAACCATTAAATCCAATATCATGTATTCGTCTAGTGAATAATCCACAGGCTAGTGGAAATAACATGGCCTGTAATGCGCCTACAAAAATACGTGTAGCCCAATATGCAGGCAACGTTACGATGTAGTCGATTAAGCGTTCCTCAATGATATCTACGATATAGAAGAGTATCATCAAAGCTATGAAAAGTATAATAAATTGTAGTCTGTTAAAGCGCCCCGAAAGGTTGAATATGGTATAGCCCTTACGTCGTCCCTGATATGCTATACCAAAACCTACTAAGCAGATTAGTACAGTTCGTAGAACTGGATATAATAAATCCATGAAGTCCCCTTTATAAAAATAAACATAACGTATATTTTCTATGTGTTTAAGTATATCATGAACAGGCTATTTGGACAATTTAAACAGATTATTTGGATAGATTAGTTAATTCTGGTAATACAAGTTCAAAGGCGATACCATGTTTCATGGATTTTACGTTATCTACAGTAGCTTGGATTGATTTTGTAGTAAAATTCATTGCCAGTTGAGCAGCTTCATGAACGGTAAAACCACGCATAATGGCACCAGATAAAACAGATGTAAAAATATCGCCAGTTCCAGTAGCTTTCACAGGAATAAGAGGAACAGAGTATGTTATTACCGTATCAGTTGAACCTTCGTATACGGCAATCGTTGCATCTGTGTCGGAAGGTACGCTAGTCATAATAACGAGTTCAGGTCCCAATTGGTGTAGTTTTTTACACATGTCGTGCAATTCAGCATTTGAAATGGAATCGGTAGAGAATGGTTTATCTAATAAAAAACAAGCTTCTGTGTAATTGGGTTTTACAATATGAGCTCTAGAAATAAGATGGCGCATAGCTTTTACCATATCTGGTGTATATATAGAATAGAGGCGTCCATCATCGGCCATGGCAGGGTCGACAATGACCATTTTATCCTTACCGAAGCGATTAATTGCTTCCTCTACGAGATGGATTTGCTCTGGTGAGGCCAAGAATCCACTGACGATGGCATTAAAATCAATTTCATTCTTTTCCCAACAATCCATAAATGCTGTTAAATGATCAGATAAATCAACGATTTCAAAATATGGATACTCTAAATGGTTACTCAATACAGCGGTTGCTAATGGTACTGCTTGGCACCCAAGAGCGCTGATGATTGGTAGCATAACCGTTAGAGAGCAACGTCCGATGGAACTCATATCTTGTATAGTAAGTATTCTTGGTACTGTAGTCATAGAGACCTCCTCAATATAGTATATATGTATTGTACTGTATTCGTTAAAACCTGTAAAACGAGTGGAATAATAGAAAGCCCCTGTAATGCATGATATAATATGAAGAATAGATGAGTTTTTAATAGATGTAGTTTAAAAGAAATAAATAAAAAATAAAATATTTATTACAATATTAAATCTATACCTTTAAATTTAGAGTCATAATATAGTATAATAATATAGAAATTTTATTGTATGGAGGAGAATAGAATGGCAAGGTATGTTTTACGGCGCATAGGTAGCGCACTTGTTATACTGTGGGTAATTATTAGTATTACCTTCGTTTTAATGCATGCTATACCTGGTGGACCTTTTACAAGTGAGAAAAAATTACCACCTCAAGTTAAAGCTAGCATAGAGGCGAAATATCATTTAGATGATCCTTTATGGAAGCAATATGCTGATTATATTGGTGGTGTTGTTACAGGGGATTTAGGGCCATCCTATAAATATGAAGGACGCTCTGTTAATGATATTATAGGTGAATCATTTCCTGTATCTGCGCAATTGGGCCTATTGGCTCTTTGTGTTGCCGTTGTAGGAGGTATCGCAGCAGGTGCTATTAGTGCCATGCGTCCTAATGGCATAATAGATTATGCTATTACATTTGTTTCCACATTAGGTATTTCTGTTCCTACCTTTATTATTGGTGCAGTTCTAGTATATGTGGTAGGTTTTGAGCTAGGTTGGTTGCCAGTAGCGATGTGGCGTGGTCCGTCGTATATGATTTTACCGGTACTTACATTGGCCGCACAACCTATGGCATTTATTGCGCGATTAACTCGTAGTGGCTTACTTGATGTATATCAACAGGAATATATTCGAACAGCTCGAGCCAAAGGTCTTGGTGCATGGAATATCTTAATTCGTCATGCTTTAGGCAATGCTATTTTACCTGTTATTACCTACATTGGCCCATTAGCTGCTAGTTTGTTAACCGGTAGCTTTATTGTGGAAACAATTTTTGCCATTCCTGGTTTAGGTCAATATTTTGTAACATCTATTTATAATCGTGACTATACGGTTATTCTTGGTGTTACTGTGTTTTATAGTACTTTGATTGTAGTCTTGAATATTATTGTTGATATGATTTATCCGATTATCGACCCTCGGGTAACAACAGAGAAGGAGCGTGCGTAATGGATAGAAACGATTTTTTACCTATTGAACGCGATACGAATATTCGAGAATCCTCCTTTATAGTACGTCCTAACTGGTGGCAACGATTTAAGTTAAATCGGTTGGCCGTAGTTGGTGCAGGCATCATAGCCGTTATGATTGTGTTGGCAATCATTGGCCCTATGATTTCACCATATACTTATGCAGATCAATCCTTAGTAGATGCTAATCAAAGCCCTAGCTTAGCACATTGGTTTGGCACGGATACATTAGGCCGTGATATTTATACTCGCGTTATGTATGGTGCGCGTATTTCTTTAACCATTGGTATTGTAGCTGCCTTATTAAATCTTGTAATCGGCGTTATTTATGGCGGAATTGCAGGTTACTTTGGTGGTAAGACAGATAGAATTATGATGGCTATCGTCGATGTATTATACGGTATTCCATTATTGCTATACGTTATTTTGTTAATGGTTGTTATTGGTCCAGGTCTTACCTCAATCTTTATTGCATTGGGAATCGCGTATTGGCTCAATATGGCACGTATTGTACGTAGTCAAATTGTGAAAGTTCGTGAAGAGGAATATATTATTGCAGCAGAAACAATGGGGATTCCTAAATGGCGTATTCTATGGCGCCACATTTTGCCAAACTGTGTAGGGCCTATCATTATCACATTGACATTAGCGATTCCAGATGCCATCTTTACCGAGGCCTTTTTGAGCTTTATTGGTCTCGGTGTCAATGCACCGATGGCAAGTTGGGGCGTTTTGGCATCTGATGGGATTAGTAGTATGAGATCTTATCCATTCCAATTGATATTCCCTGCATTGGCAATTAGTGTTACTATGCTTGGCTTTGTATTTTTAGGGGATGGATTGCGTAATGTATTTGATCCAAAGGAAGGGGATAGATGATGAATGATATATTAGTAGATGTACGAAATCTATCCATTACCATCGATACATTTCGAGGCCCTTTGCGCATTATTCGCAATCAGGACATCATGCTTAGAAAAGGTGAAATTTTAGGCGTTGTTGGTGAATCCGGCTGCGGTAAATCGGTCATGGTTAATTCTTTGATGGGCCTACTACCGGAAGGTCGTACTAAAATAAAATCAGAAAAATTTGAAATTGATGGTGAAGATTGTCAAGACTATGTGGAAGAAGATTGGAATGAATTGCGTGGTACTACGGTAGCCATGGTATTTCAGGATCCGATGACCGCATTGAATCCGATATTGACAATTGGTGAGCAAATTTATGAGGTGATTCATCGTAGCAATGCTTATGGTGATGATTATGATGAAAAGGCGATAGCTCTCGATTTGTTGAAAAAGATGGGACTATCTACTCCAGAAAAACGATTAAACCAATATCCTCATGAGTTGAGTGGCGGTATGCGTCAGCGGGTTTGTATTGCCATGGCTGTAGCGGGCCGCCCTAAAATCTTAATCTGTGATGAACCAACGACTGCATTGGATACAACCACAGAGGCACAAATTTTACGCCTTATGCAGACCTTAGCGGTAGAAGCGGGAATAGGCATTATATTTATTTCCCATAATTTGCGTGTTATCGCACAATTATGTGACCGCGTTATGGTTATGTATGCTGGTAAATGTGTTGAGTCTGCTACGGTAGAGGATTTGTTTAATGATCCACGTCATCCTTATACAATCGGTCTGTTAATGTCTTTGCCGCAGGGAAAATGGCATGGTGAATTAAAGGCCATTGAAGGACAACCGCCAGATTTGTATGAATTACCTCGTGGATGTGCCTTTAATCCGCGTTGTAAATGGGCGATGCGCATATGTGGAAAACGTATACCTATGATATCCAATGTTGGGAATAATCATGAGTATACATGTTGGTTAGCAAAGTTGGAGGGACTTTAATGGGATATATTTGGGAAACAGACAATCTCGTTAAAAATTTTACCCTTTCTGGCGGATTGTTTAGACCAAAACAAACGGTACATGCATTACAAGGTGTTAGTCTTTACCAAGAGGAAGGCGAAACACTAGGTATTGTTGGTGAGTCAGGATGTGGTAAATCTACGTTTGGGTATACCTTGATGGGCGTACATCAAGCCACATCAGGTTCTATTTATATGAATGGAATTGAAGTAAATCCATATATTCATAAAGATATAACGAGGGATATGATGCAAATGGTATTCCAAAATCCATATGCATCTCTTAATCCGAGATTAAAGATTAATACAATATTAGAAGAGCCATTAGAGTTAAACCCTAATTATACGCCTCGAGATCGTGTCATTCGTGTTAAAGAGGTGTTAGAACAGGTAGGTTTAGATATGTCTTTTGGTGAGCGATATGCTCATGAATTATCTGGTGGGCAACGACAAAGAATTGGCATTGCTCGGGCACTTATTATGGAGCCTAAATGCATTATTCTTGATGAACCTATTTCGGCACTCGATGTGTCTATACAGGTTCAGATTATGACGTTGTTAGAACGCTTACAAGCTTTACATGGCATTTCCTATCTCTTTATTTCACATGATTTGCCTATGGTTCGTTACATTAGCCATCGCATGGTGGTCATGTATTTAGGGGCTGTTATGGAAGAGGGGCCTGCTCTTGATATTTATGAGTTTCCTCAACATCCATATTCAAAGGCTCTTACGAAGATGGTTGGCGAAGTGGTTCCGCGGGCTCCAATTGGCGCTCCATTGAAAGGAGAACCGGCGAGTCCGTTGCATCCGCCTAAGGGGTGTTTGTTTAGTGATCGTTGTCCAGATGTTGAACGTAGATGTCTAGAAGAACGACCACCTCTCCGTGAATGGGCGGATAGAAGAATTGCATGTTGGCATATTTAATGGGGTAAATAATGGAACAGTTAATCGTAGGGAAATCCTTAGAAATGCAATTGGCAGCTTTGCTTGATACGTTGCCTTCAGATGCCACTGTATCCTATATGGTAACGCGTCTGAATGAAGGGGAGGAGGCTACCATAGTAGCTTCTTCTAAGGAAACGATTGTCCATACTGGTGCTAGTATGGTAAAAATGCTTATTTTGGAATATGTATTTCATCTAGCAGCACAAGAACAACTCGATCTTAACGATACGATTGCATTGAGTCGGAGCCCTCGTGTTGAAGGGGCTGGCGCCTTGATGGAATTGGTGGGTAATCATAGTTTTAGTTATTTAGAGCTATGTCGATTGATGATGGTACTCAGTGATAATTGGGCGACTAATCTATTGATACAAGCCTTGGGCATGGAAAATATTAATGCCAGAGCTGAACAACTAGGGCTTGAACATTTTGAAATCAATCGTATGATGATGGATTTTACAGCGGTAAAAGAAAACCGAGAAAATTATATTACTGCCATGGATATGGCTGTATTGTTACATCATATATATGAATTGCGTCATACCATATATGGCCATGAGATGTGGAATATTCTGGGGCGTCAACAGTTCAGAGATATATTGCCATTTCATTGGGGGGAAGATGTAATATTCCATCATAAAACGGGTTCGTTAGATTGTGTTGAGCATGATGCGGGCATTATAGAAACGATGAATGGAGATTTTTGTTTTGTTTTATTAATGAGTCATTTATGTAATGATAGGGCAAAACAACTAGGAGCTCAGATGGGGCTCATTATGAAAGAATTTGTAGAGGATGCATTACCATGATGGATAAACGTAAATTGCTTAAGCTCGTGGTACTAGCCTTTGGCGTGAGTATATTGCTACTCGTCTTTGGGTATACTAACGGGCCTAAGATTGTTGATGAGCATACGATACGATATGTATTGGAACAAGAACCATCAACACTAGATCCGGCTAAGTCTAGTACATCACCTGAGGCGACCGTTCAATTACAGCTATTTGATGGTTTGGTTCGTTTAGATGATAAAGGCGAGCCAGAGGCTGCCATAGCAAAGAGTTGGACTATGTCAGATGATGGTACAACATATACATTCCATTTGAGACCTAATCTGAAGTGGTCTAATGGAGAACCATTAACAGCTCATGATTTTGAGTATGCTTGGAAAAGAACCTTGGATCCGGATACAGGCGCTGATAACGCTTATATGTTATATGTGATTAAGAATGGCGAAGCTTTCAATAATGGCAAAGCCGATCGCAATGATGTTGGTGTAGAAGCAATTGATGACGATACATTAGTTGTTACCTTAGAACATCCAACAGCGTATTTCTTAAAATTATTGGCCTCTCACGGTTATTATCCGGTGAATAAAAAAACTGTAGAAAATAATGAAAATTGGGGCAATAATGCGGAAACAATTATTTCTAATGGGCCTTATAAATTGTTGAGTTGGCAACATAATGGAGAGCTCAATTTTGTCAAAAATGAAAACTATTGGGATGCTGATGAAGTTGTAACAAAAACGATGAATTGGCCGATTAGTGAATCTCAAAGTACACGCCTTACTCTCGTTGAAGGTGGCGAAGCGGACATGATGGTAGAACCTCCTGTAGCAGATCAACAACGGTTAGAAGAAGCTGGTTTATTGCACATAGGCCCTATGCTTGGTAACTATTATTACCTATTTAATGTGAAAGCAGAACCTTTTACCAATCCTGATGTACGTAAAGCCTTTTCCATGGTTATTAATCGTAAGGAAATTGTAAAGAATATCGTAAAAGGTGGTAAGGAAGAAGCGTATGCATTTGTTCCATATGGTATGCTTGAAAGCAATGGAACTGATGATTTCCGTGAAGTCGGTAGTTATCTTGTATATGAAGATGTAGAGCAAGCTAAGGAATTGATAAAAGAGGCTGGCTATGATGAAAATCATCCATTGCCACCAATTACGATTTTGTATAATACGAGTGAAATGCATAAAGCGATAGCAGAAGCCATTCAAGCAACATGGCATAAAGCATTTGGCGCTGATGTACGATTGCAGAATCAAGAGACTAAGGTGTTCCTTGCCAATCGCGAGGCTGGCAAATATCAAGTGGCTCGTGCATCCTGGGTTGCTGACTATGGGGACCCACAAAACTTCTTAGAAGTATTTTCTGCTGAAGATAATGACAGCCAATATCATAGTGAAGAATATAATGAGCTTATCGCTCGTATTCGTAGCACCCCAGATAGTGCAGAACGTGATGCATTGATGCATAAAGCAGAACGCATGATTTTTGATGAATCCTTAGTTATGCCATTGTACTTTACGACACAACCATATGTATCTAATGGAACCATTCAAAACTATTTCTGGACTGTACTTGGTCAAGTAGACTTTAAAAAAGCATATAAATAAGATACACTAAAGACGTACAAATTGTACGTCTTTTTTGTATTTTACGATTTATGTATGGTCGTTTATAGTTACTATTAGTACATGACCTTGTAAACAATGCTATATATGTGAGGAATTATGGAGTGGAAGTATCCAAGGTGTTTAAAAAAAGGTATGACTATTGGGTGTATAGCACCTGCAAGTAGTAGTGATGAGTCTTTAGACGCGATACAACAAATATGCGAGGAACATGGTTATCAGATTATATTTGGCGAATCTTGTTATCGCACTGGCTTGTATGGGGGCAGTCCTGAGGAGCAGGCACAAGAGTTTGAATGGATGATGACTGCTGCCCCATGTGATGCGGTGTTAGCATTGCGTGGTGGATATGGTACGATGCGCTATATTGATCGTCTTGACTACACCGCTATACGTGAATATGGAAAGCCATTTATTGGCTATAGTGATTGTACAGCGTTACACATGGCTATCAATCGATATAGTCGTCTTGTTACGTATCATGGGCCAATGGGCGTAGATTTTACTAAATCACGAAATGAGGATATACACCATTTATTTGAGGTATTAGAAGGTAAACTTCGTGTTATTGAGCCTTTACCTGAGCCGCCTCGAGGGGCTATTGGTACAGAACTAGGGGACGGCATATTGCGCGGTGGCAATATGACTATGCTTTCTATGCTGTGTGGCACACCTTATTTCTTAGAGGATGATAGCATAGAGGATACGATTTTATTTATAGAGGATATTGGTGAGGCACCATATAAACTAGATCGTATGTTACAACAATGGAGATTATCCGGCTTGTTAAGTCGGATAAAGGGGATGATGATTGGCACCTTTACCGATTGCCAAGGGGATGAGGACGAATCTGATTACGACATAGGTTATGAAGCTCTTCGATATATGGAAGAAAATAGAGCTTTACATCTATCCGATCCCTTTGTATGCTATGTGCCAACGGGACATGGTACACCGCATCAGACATTGCCATTAGGTGGGCATGTTCATTTTCGATATATTTCTAATACAATCGTATTATCGCCTTATACAGAATAACGTACATTATAAGGCGGCATGAGGATGGATATATGAATTTAAAGAACCGAGAAATTCAAGCGTGTACCATAATTGATGGTATACAAGATGAGTTGAAATCGATTTCGTTATTTTTACATAACAACCCTGAATTAGGTCAACAGGAGGTGCGTGCTGTACAAACAATTAGCCGCTATATGGAGCAACATGGCTTTGATACGACCGTAGGGCTAACGACATGCCCTGAATTGCGTACCGCTATGCGAAGTGATATAGGCTTAGATCGTTTGCATAAAATGGCTTTTTTAGGTGAATATGATGCACTGCCTGAATTAGGTCATGGGTGTGGGCATAACTTAATCGCCATCATGAGTATGGGTGCCGCTATAGCATTTAGTCAAACCGCTCGCGATACATGGGGAACGACATTTTTTGGCTGTCCAGCCGAGGAGACCATTGGTGGCAAGGTATTTATGGCTAATGAAGGGCTTTTTAAAGGCTATGATGGGGCTCTCATCATTCATCCAGGCGGAGAAAATGAGGTGGGCGGTACCTCGTTAGCTACCCATCCTCTAGAGGTAACCTTTCATGGACGGTCATGTCATATTGCATCTTTGACTGACTCTGGAATTAATGCGTTGGATTGTGCTGTCGATTTATATCAATCTATTAAAATGATGAAACAGGATATCTTTCCAAAAGGGGCTATCGTAGGTGCCATATTTACTCAGGCTGGTACTGCACCCAATGTGGTAACCGATAAGGCTACATTACGAATGACAGTGCGTGGCGCTACTGTATCTGATTTAGAAGCTATTATTTTGCCAGCTATTAAAGCAGAGGCTAATCGCATTGCTACAAGCTATGGTGCTACTGTGGATATGCATCACTATGAACCTTTATTTAAGGATATGAGGCAAGATGATCGTTTAGTATCCTTGTTTGATGAGGTGATGACTGAGTTTGGTGAAAGCCCACGGAAATTACCACCCGATGAGGCCGATGGCAGTACCGATGTAGGAAATGTATCCTATGAAGTGCCTACGGCGCAGCCTACTTTGAATATAGGAAATCAGTTAGAAGCACATACTCCTGAGTTTGCTTGTGCTGCAGGGTCTCCTTATGGATTGGACCAAGCTATTAAAGGTGCTAAGATTATGGCCGTTGTTGCCTTGCGTTATGCGGAATCATTAGAAGTGTAAATTTTGACATATCTAGTGTAATCAAGGTACAATAAATATATTAATTAGTGTGAACTAAGCCGTCTTATTTAGACGGCTTTTATTCCGATGGAGATAGATAATGAGTGTATTAACAGTATCCCATGTGACTCATGGCTTTGGGGCACGACAAATATTAGATGATGCATCGTTCCGACTGTTAAAGGGGGAACATGTAGGTTTAATAGGTGCTAATGGAGAAGGTAAATCTACCTTCTTAAACATCATTACCGGCAAACTACCACCAGATGAAGGCAAAATAGAGTGGTCTAATCAAGTAACGGTAGGTTACTTGGACCAGCATGCAGTACTCGAAAAGGGCATGACAATTCGCGATGTATTACAACGTGCCTTTGATGATTTGTATGTTATGGAGTCAAAGATCAATGATGCATACAATAAAATGGGTGATGTATCAGAAGATGAAATGAACCGTCTCTTAGAACAAGTCGGTGAATGGCAAGAAATCTTAGAACAACGTGGGTTCTACGAGATTGATGCGGTCATTGAACGAACTGCACAAGGTTTAGGGCTTATGGATATTGGTTTAGAGCGTGATGTATCTGAGCTAAGTGGCGGTCAACGTACGAAGGTTTTGTTGACGAAACTATTATTAGAAAAGCCGACCATATTGCTATTAGACGAACCAACAAACTATTTAGATGTAGAACATATTCATTGGTTGCAAAACTATTTGCAAAATTACGAGAATGCATTCATTCTAATCTCTCATGATATGGAATTTTTAAACTCCGTAGTCAATGTCATCTATCACATTGAGCAAGCTGTCCTTACTCGATATACGGGGGATTATCATCAGTTCCAAGCTGCTTATGAAGTTCAAAAGGCACAAGCGCGTAAGGCTTATGAACGACAACAACAAGAAATTGAGCGTATGGAGGATTTCATTCAACGCAATAAGGCACGTGTGGCTACGCGCGGTATGGCAAATTCCCGTGCTAAACGGTTAGAAAAAATGGAAATCCTTGAAAAACCGAAGGAATATATCAAACCATCCTTTGGCTTTAAAGAAGGCCGTACACCTAGTCGTTTTATTGTTGAAGCCTTTGGACTTGAGATTGGTTATGACGAACCGCTCACAAGACCTGTAGACTTTCAAATTGAACGAAATAAAAAAATCGCTATTCGCGGTGTTAATGGTTTAGGTAAGACCACATTATTAAAGACTATTTTAGGACTGTTAAAACCTGTCAGCGGTGAATTGGTGAAGGGTGATTTCCTCGAAGTAGGTTATTTTGCTCAAGAGGATGCACCATCTAATTCAGAAACTGCGTTAGACTATATTTGGAATGAATATCCGGCTATGACGAATGCCGAAGTTCGTGCAGCACTAGCGCGATGCGGATTGACGAACGAACACATTACATCTCAAATGCGAGTCCTATCCGGTGGAGAAAATGCAAAGGTGCGACTCTGCAAATTAATGCAGAAAAAATATAATGTTCTTGTTCTTGATGAACCGACAAATCATTTGGATATCTATGCTAAGGACGAATTGGCACGGGCATTGCGTGAATTTAAGGGAACCATTGTTCTCGTTAGTCATGAACCGGAATTCTATGAAGGTTGGGTTACCGATATTTGGAATATAGAGGATTGGACAACGAAGATCGTTTAGGAGGGCCTATGAATCAACTTGCGAAAGAAGGTATAGAACAGTTTTTACGTGCTCTATCCGTTGATACAAAGGCACCAGAGTTAGAAAAAACACCGACCCGTGTAACAGAATTATATGAAGAGCTGTTTTCTGGTGTCGGGAAGGAAACAAAGGAACTCTGGGGGGAATTGTTTTCTACGGACTACAATGGTTTGGTAGCCGTTACAGACATTCCATTTTATTCAATGTGTGAACACCATCTATTGCCATTTTTTGGTACAGTAGATGTGATATATCAACCACATAGTGGTTGTGTAGCTGGCTTAAGTAAGTTTAATGATGTAATTACGGTGTTAAGTAGAAAGCCACAATTACAGGAACGCTTGACTCGAGAAATCGCTGATGCTATAGAACGTGATTTATCAGCAGAAGGTGTTTTTGTACGTCTTAAAGCAACACAATTATGTATGTTGATGAAGGGGACTTTGCAACAAGGCTCGCAAGTTGTTACTATAGAAAGTAGAGGCCTATTAAGGGAGGCTGGCTCTTTGCGAGATGAAGCATTGGCTATGTTAGGAGGCACAAATGTATAAACGTAGACAATATACTTGGAGTGATGGAAAATCATTACGCTTATTTGACCATACATTAATTATGGGAATCTTAAATGGCACACCAGATTCTTTTTCTGATGGTGGATTGCATAATACACCAGTAGCAGCAGTTACATGGACTAAACAAATGATTCAAGATGGGGCTGATGTCATCGATTTAGGTGTTGAATCTACACGTCCTGGATGCACTCCATTGAGTGCGGATGAAGAAATTGAACGCCTTAGGGTACTACTGGATCCTGTATTAGAAGCATCTTCTGTTCCGGTGTCCATTGATACATACCATGCAAAAACTGCAGATTATGCATTCTCTAAAGGGGCGCATATTCTAAATGATATATGGGGATTGCATTATGATCCTGATATGGCAGCTGTAGCAGCAAAATATCGTGTACCAGTCATCATTATGCATAATAGCAATGATACAAATTATGATGACATCATTGAAGATATGAAGGCTTATTTTTTCTCGGCTGTTGATAAAGCGTTAAAAGAAGGTGTACAACCACAAAATATTTGGCTCGACCCAGGTATTGGATTTGGCAAAACCGAGGAGCAAAACATTGAGGTATTACAACGTTTAGGCGAAATTACAGCTTATGAATATCCGGTGTTATTGGCACCTAGTCGAAAACGCTTCATAGGTTCAATGCTCGGTGGTTTACCTCCAGAAGAACGCGATGAAGGGACTGTTGCTGCTTGTATTACAGGGGTATTCCAAGGGATTGATATGGTTCGCGTGCATAATGTATTGATGCATAAACGAGCTCTAGCTGTAGCAGACGGATTGTTGCGGGGCGAATAAGGAGTTTACTATGGATAAAATCATATTAAAGAATATGGCTTTTTATGGGTATCATGGTAATTTAGATTCTGAAAAATCACAAGGTCAACGATTCTACGTAGATGTTGAAATCAAGACTGATTTAACAAAACCAGGTCAAACAGATGTGTTAGAGGATTCTATCAACTATGTTGAGGTTTACGACATGGTAGCTTCCATTATGACTGGTGAAAGTTGTAATCTCTTAGAACATATAGGAGCATTGATTGCCGATACATTGTATCAACACTTTCAAGGTATTATCGGCCTTAGTGTAGCCGTACGAAAACCGTCTGTGCCGATAGCTGGTGTATTAGATTATGTAGAAGTTGTAACGACTCGAGGTCAAATTTAATGTATACATACTATATTAGTGTAGGTTCTAATATAGGAAATCGCCGTCAGTTTATTACGGGCGCATATGATTCGCTTTCAATACATCCTCAAGTTCATAGGATTACTAGTTCATCCGTTATGGAAACAGAACCTTGGGGCTATACAGAACAAGATGTGTTTTTAAACGCTGTTTGGCGTGTATCTAGCTCATTAGAACCTCACGATTTACTCGATGTCTTACAGTCATTAGAGTGTGAGGCTCAACGTAAGAGGGATATTCATTGGGGACCAAGAACACTTGATTTGGATATTGTATATGCCCTATCGGATGATGGTGTGTGTATGTATATCAATGATGCTCGATTAGTGATTCCTCATCCCTATTTTTGGGATAGACTATTTGTTTTGGAGCCTTTGTTGGAGCTAGATAAAGAGTTTACATATAATGGGGAATCCATAGGTGATAGGATTCAAACACTAAAGAAATAATATGAGATGTGTATTCATAAGGGGTTAAGATGAATGCAAAACGACTGGGCTTTATCATTGTTGCCATTCTTTTAATGGGATTGTCTTATTGGGCAATGTCAATGGTTAATGATGATGTAAAGTCTGTGAAAGTTGATCCAGAACAGCATACATTAATGGTTACATCAAATGATGCTATTATATCGAAGCGACTGTTGGCGATGAAGCAAATCGGTGACAATGTATATTTTTTAGGCTATGAAGGTTATGGTATTTATAATGTAAGGGATAATACCATTCGCCTTAATACAGTTCAATTTAAGGGAACACATATTGATCCAGGACAACTAAAAAACTATCAAAAGGGCGTGCGCCATGTTGAGAATATAAGTAGTTTTCGGGATTTTACGTCTGAAGAACAGCAAAACTTTATGGATATGCTAAATGCTACGGATAAGGGGGCTCATTATATAGAGCCTTATTATCAATCTGGTTATGAGTCATCACTTATCGATTTAGATACATCGTTTTTTATCACGAATAATGTAAAGTCACTTAAACAAAGAGATACTAAATTATATATATTGGATGGTTCAGGATTTATCATTATTGATCAATCGAAACAAGAAATTCAGGGATATTTTAATACTCGTATTCTAGGAGAAGGAACGAAAGGGATTCCAGATAGCTTGAAAGGCTATTATGGTTCTCAATTTATACGAATCTATGCATTAAATAAAATAGATCCAGATGATTTGACTATTTTATGGAATATGCGTAAACAATATGTAGAGAAAAATAAAATTGATGTACAAGGGCAGAATTTATTTCCTTTAGAATTATCTGACGTACATCAGTAGGAGGTACATATGCTTTGGTCTATTATTGTTGGTGGTTTTATTGGTTTCGTAGCAGGACGTATTACTAAGAAAGCGAAAAGTATGGGAATTATTCTCCGTGTTATTGCAGGTTTAGTAGGTGCTATCGTTGGTCAAGCTTTACTTGGTACCTGGGGACCTAGTCTTGCGGGGATGGCCTTAATTCCATCCATTGTAGGTGCAGTTATCGTTATTGCTGTAGTGAGTTTCTTTTTTGGAAGGGACTAACAATATATTAAAAAAAGGACTATTATAGTAAGTGGCTATAATAGTCCTTTCAATTATTTATAAACCAAATGGTATTGAGGAGGCCCTTATGAAATTACGTAAAGTAGGTATTATCGGAACTGGACATGTAGGCTCGCATGTAGCATTTTCTTTAGCTTTGCAAGGCGAAGTTGATGAGTTATATATGATGGATATTGATGAAAAGAAAGCTAAAGCACAAGCTATGGATGTTAATGATGCGGTTAGTTATATCCCTCATCGTGTAACGGCTACATCTGGTCCGATTGAAGAATGTGGTGATTGTGATATTCTTGTTTTTAGTGCAGGTCCACTACCTAATTTATATCAAGATCGCCTAGAAAGCCTTGGTGATACAATCGCAGTACTAAAGGATGTTATTCCTCGCATTAAAGCATCTGGATTTAAGGGCTTTATTATTTCTATATCTAATCCAGCAGATGTAGTGGCTACGTATTTATGTAAACATTTAGATTGGAATCCAAAGCGCATTATTTCGTCAGGTACAGCGCTAGATTCTGCAAGATTGCAAAAAGAGTTAGCTCATATATTCGATATTAGCAATCGAACTATTACTGCTTATTGCATGGGTGAGCATGGCGCAAGTGCTATGGTGCCATGGTCCCATGTGTATGTACAAGGCAAGCCGTTAGTAGAATTGCAAAAAGAATTGCCTCATAGATTTCCGGAACTAGATCATAAACAAGTGTTAGATGATGTTAAAATTGGTGGATATCATGTGTTGGCAGGCAAAGGCTCTACGGAATTTGGTATAGCAAGTGCCACCACAGAGTTAATTCGCTCTGTATTTCATGATGAGAAAAAAGTATTGCCATGTTCTTGTTATTTAGATGGGCAATACGGGGAAACAGGCGTTTTTGCATCCACACCTGCTGTCATTGGCAAGGATGGTATAGAAGATGTTCTTGAATTACAAATGACAGAGGATGAATTGGCTTTATTTAAGAAATCCTGTGCGGTTATTAGAGAATATGCAAAAAAAGCAGAAACTATGTAATGTACCTTAAATATATTTCAAAATAAATCTACTTTTATACAATTTTCTACCTATAATTTCCTAGGGGTTATGTGGTATAATTTGTTATTATGTATATAGTTAATACTATTTTTGGGGGCTCTGCATGAAACAATCTGAACATCGTGAAAAACCGATAAAGCGTAGACGGGTGCAACGAAATCGACGCGCTGAAGATCGTAAGATTGTCATTATGTGGGTGAAACGCATTGCAGTTGCAGTAATGGTTATGCTTTTACTTGGACAAGCATATCGCTTAGTAGCTATATATCAAGAAAAACAACATATTGAACAACAATTGCAAGAATTGCAACAAAGAAATGATGAATTAGAACAAGAAAAAGCAAAGCTACAAGATCCTAAGAATATTGAAAATGTAGCACGTGAGCAATTAGGCCTCGTTAAACCAGGTGAAGTGCCATATGTAAAATGATCTTGTCATCATTAGTGTAGTTTTAGTTTATATTTTGAGGTTTTATTAGGAGGTTGCATGGCAATCGAAGTTGGTAGCGTTTTAAACGGTACAGTTTCCGGTATTACAAAGTTTGGTGCTTTTATCGATTTAGGTGATAAACAAACAGGTTTAGTTCATATTTCAGAAGTAGCTCATGGCTATGTAGAGGATATTAACGATGTACTAAAAGTACAAGATGCAGTGAAGGTAAAGGTCTTATCTGTAGATGGTAGTAAAATTGGTCTTTCCATTCGTCAAACTCAAGAAAAACCACAAGTAGAGGAACGCCGTCCAGAGCGCCGTGTACAAAGTCGACAAAGTGCAGAGTCTTTTGAGGCAAAGATGAAATCATTCTTGCGTGATAGCAACGAGCGATTACATGATTTAAAACGTAATACAGAAGGTAAACGTGGTGGCCGTGGCGGTCGTCGCGATTAAAATAAAGAGATGGTTTCGGCCATCTCTTTGTGCATATACTTTAAAATTACAATTATAGTGGGTAATTAATAGAGGGATAATAAGGAGGGGCGACTATGAAAGCTGCTATTATCGATGTAGGTTCTAATTCTATTCGATTATTACTAGGAACTTATATAGGTGGTCAATGGCATAACGAACCAAAGCGGTTATGGACAACGCGATTAGGCAAACGAAATGAAGATGGATCGTTAACGACAGAATCGATGGATGCATCTTATAAAGCGTTTTCTGAAATAGCCACTCTAGCGAAAGATTATGGCGTAGACCATTGTCTTGCATTTGCAACGAGTGCCGTTCGAGAAGCATCAAATGGCATTGCGTTTATGGAGCAAGCCATGACATATTGCTCCATGACGTATCGTATCTTAAGTGGTGATGAAGAAGCAGTTTATGGATTTAAAGGCGCTTTACAAGATCGTTTAGCTGACGGATTACATTATGCAACCATTGATATTGGCGGTGGTAGTACTGAGTTGGCGCTCGGTTCTAAAGATAGCATCTATTGGAGTCGCTCCTATCCGGTTGGTGCGGTACGCCTTAGACCTCTTTCGGATGAAGGCCCTCAACGAGTATGGGAAGAAACACGGTTTTTATGGGACCCCATGATGATAGAAGGTACGTTCGGTGATTTCATTGGTATCGGAGGCACTATTACAACCTTAGCGGCTATTGATTTAAAAATGACAGAATATGATGGCCATAAAATTCAAGGTCATAAGCTTTCTAGAGAATGTATAGAAGGCATTATCTTACAACTGCGCTATATGAGCCGTGATGAGCGTTTACATGTACCAGGACTACAGCCTGGGCGTGCAGATATTATTGTAAGTGGTGCAGAAATACTAACATCATTTATGGATGCTTATGAGGTGCCTCATATTTTTGTAAGTGAACAAGATGGTATGGAAGCATTACAACAAGAATTGATTACAAGTTATGATGAGACAGCACAGTAAATCGACTCCTAAACAAATCAAACAACTCCATAGAATGGTTAATAAGACCTTAAAAGATTTTAGTTTATTTCCTCATGAGGCACGAATCTTAGTTGCTTGTTCAGGGGGCCCAGATTCTATGGTCTTATTAAATGTTTTGCAATATGTAAAGGTACATAGAAAAGCACGGTGGACTATTGGCGTTACTACTATGGATCATTCTATTCGCAGAGAAAGCCTAAGTGAATTGCAAATGGTTGCATCCTATTGCAATAAGAACAATTTGCCATTTTGGGGTGTTAAAAAGGATATTCCCACTATAGCCGGGGAGCGAAAGGAGTCGTTAGAGACTGTTGGCCGATGTGAGCGCTATAAGTGGTTCAATGAATTAGCTGAGCGTGAACATTATGATTATATTGTCACTGCTCATCATAAGGATGATCAAGGGGAAACCATTTTAGCACATATATTGCGCGGGTCTGGTATCAAAGGTATTACCGGCATGTCTGTGATAAGTCATGATTACACTGTTCCTATAGTTAGACCTCTATTGGCGGTTACAAAAGATGAAATACTAGAATATGCTCGTTTACAGGATATTGAATATTGCGTGGATGCATCTAATGAAGATGTGAAATATAATAGAAACCGCATTCGTCATGAGGTAATTCCTACGCTACAAACCATTAATCCCAATGTAGTAGATGCCTTATGTAGATTGGGCGATATTGCTCAAGTTGATGAAGCGTATCTTAATGGTGAAAGCCAGCGTTTATTTACGCAGTTAGTACGACCTGTAGATAATGGATTTCAGATATCTAGGCGTCGTATGCGGGTACTACCGCTCGCTATGCAGCGGCGATTGTGGCAATTGATGATACCCAGTGTTTCACTATCCCTAGCGCATCAAGAACAATTGGCCCATATCATACGTACGGGGGAAGCTAAAACTTTCACCATACAAAAAGTTACAATTAACGCGCAATGTGATACAATACTTGTATATTGCAAACATTAGATATAGATCCGGGAGGTCTTATATATGCATCAAGATGTAAAAGAAATTTTATATTCTCAAGAACAATTAGCAACTCGCATTCGTGAGTTAGGTGCTGAGATTAGCAAAGATTATGCTAATGAATCTGTTGTATTAGTCGGCGTTTTGAAAGGCGCTATTGTTTTCTATACCGATTTAGCTCGCACAATCGATGACTCAGTAGATGTATCATTCGATTTTATTTCTTGTTCTAGTTACGGTGATGGTACAACAAGTACTGGTGTGGTTCGTATTTTAAAAGACTTAGATCGCTCCGTAGAAGGTAAAAATGTACTCGTTGTAGAAGATATCGTAGATACGGGGACAACTCTTCATTATTTATTGGATAATTTGAAGGCTCGTGGCGCTAAGAGTGTTCGACTTGTTGCCCTTCTTAATAAACCGGAACGCCGTAAAATGGACGTAGATGTCGATTATGTAGGCTTTACGGTTCCAGATTATTTTGTTGTTGGGTATGGCTTAGATTATGCTGAACAATATCGTCAATTACCATATATTGGTATTTTGAAAGAATCTGTTTACCAATAAGGGTGTAATATATTTATAACTAAAATAATGGCGAGTATTTGTTCGCCTTATATGGTATAATATAATAATGCATATCATTATGCATTATTAGGTTATACATTACATGTGAAAGGAGTAATTTTTTGAGTCAATTTAGTAAAAAACTCGTCCTTTACTTACTTATCATTGCAATTGCCGTTTTCGCTATAGATTCTCTTGCAGGGCAGAATACTAATAAGGCCGAAATGAGTTATACCGGTTTTGTTCAACAGGTACAACAAAAAAAGGTTGAATCTGTAACGATTACAAATGACCATGGAATCAAAGGGAAATTAAAAAATGGTACAGATTTTGTGTCCTATGCTCCATCTGATGATACGTTGATCAAAACGTTGACAGATAATGGTGTTGAGATTACTGCTGCACCACCTGAACAACCTTCTTGGTGGGTTAGTTTATTAGGCTCCGCGATTCCTATTATTATCCTTGTGGTTGTGTTCTTCTTTATTATGCAACAAACCCAAGGTGGTGGCGGTCGTGTAATGAACTTTGGCAAAAGTCGTGCTAAGATGATGGGCGATGGTAATGTAAAGGTTAAATTTAGCGATGTAGCTGGTGCCGAAGAGGCAAAACAAGAATTGACAGAGGTTGTTGAATTCTTGAAGGATCCAGGTAAATTTACAAGTATTGGTGCAACCATTCCGAAAGGTGTCTTGTTAGCAGGACCTCCAGGTACAGGTAAAACCTTATTGGCTAAGGCTGTAGCCGGTGAAGCAGGTGTTCCGTTCTTTACCATTTCCGGTTCCGATTTCGTAGAAATGTTTGTCGGTGTCGGTGCATCTCGCGTACGTGATTTGTTTGGTCAAGCAAAGAAAAATGCGCCTTGTATCATTTTTATCGATGAAATTGATGCGGTAGGTCGTCAACGTGGTGCTGGTCTTGGTGGCGGTCACGATGAACGTGAACAAACACTAAACCAATTACTTGTTGAAATGGATGGCTTTGGTGCCAATGAAGGCATCATTACTCTTGCAGCGACTAACCGACCAGATATTTTGGACCCTGCATTATTGCGTCCTGGTCGTTTTGATAGACAAGTTGTTGTAGGACGTCCAGATCTTCATGGTCGTGAAGCAATCCTTAAAGTTCATGCACGTAATAAACCATTGGCAGATGACGTAGACTTAAAGACGATTGCGAAAAAGACACCTGGTTTCACCGGTGCTGATTTGAGCAATTTGTTAAACGAAGCTGCATTGTTAGCAGCGCGTTTAAATAAAAAAGTTATCACCATGGCTGAATTGGAAGAAGCCAGTGAAAAGGTTAGCATGGGCCCTGAACGCCGCAGTCATATTGTGAGCGAAAAGGACCGCAAATTGACGGCTTATCATGAATCTGGTCATGCTATCGTGGCGCATTTATTGCCGCATGCAAATCCTGTTCATAAAGTAACGATTATTCCACGCGGTTATGCTGGTGGTTATACAATGATGTTACCTAAAGAGGAACATGATTATAAGACTAAAGCACAACTATTGGCGGACATACGCGTAGCACTTGGTGGTCGTATTGCAGAGGCTCTTGTACTTGGCGATATCAGTACGGGCGCATCTGGTGATTTACAAAGTGTAACGAATACGGCACGTTCTATGGTTACTCGTTGGGGGATGAGCGATACGTTGGGACCAATTGTATTTGGTGAACAACAAGAGCAAGTATTCCTCGGCAAAAATATTGGTCATGAACGCAACTATAGTGAAGAAGTTGCAAGTAAGATCGATGTTGAAATTCATCATATTGTAGATGAAGCATATCGCGATGTAGAACAACTCTTAACAGATAACATGGATTTCTTACACAATATGGCAAAGGCTTTATTAGAAGAAGAAACTATTGATGCTAAGGCTGTTGAAAATCTTCATAAATATGGTACTACTAAGGCTCCTGATGAAACAGAAGCGCCTACAGCAAGTCATATGGATGCGATGGTTTCCATGCCTAATGCTACTGAAGAAACTAAGACAAGCTCTACAGAATCTGATGTACAATCTTAATACATAACTAAGGGGCTGTAACCAAACAGCCCCTTAAATTTAAAAAACTATTAGTTGATTAGATTATATCAATTAATAGTTTTTTGTATTTCTAAGCAAAAAGGGCCCCGAAGGACCCTTTTGGGTTATAGGACAAAAAGTGTGTGTGACTAATCCCAATAAGTTGGAAAATCTGTAGACATATGTAGCTCATTCCAAACAGGAGCATCACCCCATTGAGGGATTGAACGATCTATTTGGCAATAATCAGATAACCGTTTGTAGATAGCAGCAATCGATTCATCTGTAGGCATACAATTTAATATATCTGAAATAGAAAGCGGTCTTGGTGAGTGCATATAGCACCACCAATAGACCGCTTTTAGTCTTCTTTCAAGTGAAAGGCCTCTATGAGCCCGTAACATACTTCTTAGTTGAGCATTTACTCCACCTTCAATACGATTATTTGTTGTAGGTATTGTAATATCAATACATTCCAAAAAAGTAAATAAAGTTTGTTGCCTAATCAGACGCCATAATGATGATTCAGCTTTAAGCAAACGCTCATGTGTAGAGCGTTTGTTTCCGAATTCATCAATCGTCATTTCTCGTAAAAAATCAGAATATGTCATTCGCCACGCCGAAAGTTTATTAATCCATATAAAAGCTTGATCCATTGTTTTCACATTAAATAAATCTTTAGCAAGAGTATAAAGGTCCTTTCCTGCTAACGTTTTAGGTCTACTTGTCGTATATCGTCTAACCTGACAAAAAATGTGAAACAGGCATCTTTGGTGACTGCTATGAGGCCAAACTTTACGTAATGCTTTAGGCAAACCATTAGCACCATCAGACACAACGACTTTAGGTTCAGCAATCCGTTCCATTAAACACTGCCAAGCTCTAGCATGCTCATAACGGCAGACATACCATCCTAGAACATGAGTATCATTGCAACAAATCAACACACATAAATTCCTAGCTAAGTAAATTCCATCAAGATATACCACATCATGTACTTCTTCCACTTTTGGTGGCAATGGCCATATGGACCAAAATTTAGCGGTTTTACGCCTGAATGTACGACCTTTACCAGGCATATCAGCTTGAATATCGGTGCTGAATAACCAATTCAAGAATAGGTTTAACTCTTTACTTAAATTATTAATTTTAACGGTAAATGCCACCTTACAATGTTTGCAAAACCAACGCTGAGAACCAGATTTTAAAACACCATGTTTAATACATGTTTCATTACAATCAGGACATTTTATTTGTCGCATAAACTCTTCCTCCATATTTGTTTATATATAGGAAGATATAACCTCATTTTAATCAGTAATTACAAGGGTTAATTGATGTTTTTACCCACACTTTTTGTCCACCCTCAAACTTCTCCAGAAAAAGATTAAACCCTTATAACACTAGATATTTACTAGTGTTATAAGGGTTTTTACACACACTTTTTGTCCTATAAGCCACCCTTTTGGTATGTATGGTGCTTCTAAAAAATAGAACAGGCGTGTACTAATTTTAGAAAGGTATGAATGGTGCTCCTAAAAAATAGAACAGGCCTGTTCTATTTTAAAATAGGTATGTATATGTAAGGCAATATAAAAGGGGCTGTAACAAAACAGCCCCTTGTTGTATATATAGTTGTTTTCCTTGCTATTGTCCATCGCTAGCATGTCTCGTAGC
>NZ_CAUSQT010000019.1:0-33636 GCF_963534045.1 uncultured Veillonella sp.
CCCTTGCGAAGTGCTTCAGCCACAACGTAGATACGTTCATCATCTACTAAATGTAAACGTTCAATCAATTGTTCCATGGACTCATGAGCGATTTTCTTAAGCTCAATATGGTCCAAACCGATTTCCAAGGAGCGGATAGCTTTCAATAAAGAACCTTCCAAGGTACGGTCAATAGCCATAACTTCGCCTGTAGCCTTCATTTGAGTGCCCAATGTGCGATCCGCCAAATTGAATTTTTCAAATGGCCAACGAGGGAATTTAGTTACCACATAGTCAAGTGTTGGTTCGAAGCACGCTTTTGTTTCACCTGTTACAGCATTGGTAATTTGATCCAATGTCATGCCTACTGCAATTTTTGCAGCTACCTTAGCGATTGGATAACCAGTTGCTTTAGATGCCAATGCAGAGGAACGGGATACACGAGGGTTTACTTCGATAACGATATATTCGTTGCTATCTGGATTCAAAGCGTATTGTACGTTACAACCACCTTCGATTTTCAAATAGCGAATGATATCTACAGATGCAGTACGAAGCATTTGGTATTGAATATCGTTCAATGTTTGGCTTGGTGCCACAACGATGGAGTCACCAGTATGTACGCCAACAGGGTCGATATTTTCCATGTTACATACGATGATACAGTTATCTGCACTATCGCGCATGACTTCATATTCGATTTCTTTCCAACCTGCAACGGAACGCTCCGCCAAGATTTGGTGAATTGGTGAAAGTTTCAAACCACGGCGTGTGATTTCATACATTTCATCTTCGTTATGTGCAATACCGCCACCAGTACCGCCCAATGTATAAGCAGGACGGATGATGATAGGATAGCCGATGCGATTTGCAAAGGCTACAGCTTCTTCAAGGTCATTGAAGATGTCGGATTCAGGAACTGGTTGATTGATTTCCTTCATCGCTTCCTTGAATAATTCACGGTCTTCTGCATGTTTAATAGCTTCTAATGTCGTACCAAGTAACTTAACGCCATACTCTTCGAGTACGCCAGCTTCGGATAATTGAACGGCCATATTTAAACCTACTTGGCCACCCAATGTTGCCAATAAGCCCCAAGGGCGTTCTTTTTTAATAACTTCCGTTACGAATTCAAGGCTAATAGGTTCTACATATACACGGTCTGCAATATCTGTATCTGTCATGATTGTTGCAGGGTTAGAGTTAACCAATACTACCTTATAGCCTTCTTCACGAAGGGAACGGCACGCTTGTGTACCAGCATAGTCGAATTCTGCTGCTTGGCCGATAATAATTGGACCAGAACCAATTACGAGTACTTTTTTTGCTTCTGTGGTCATATTATTTTCCCTTTCTCATCATATCTTCAAATTCATCAAACAAATATAGGTTATCAGTAGGTCCAGGGGACGCTTCTGGATGGTATTGTACGGAGAAGATTGGCAATTCTTTGTGGCGCATACCTTCTACAGTACCATCATTCACACTGCGATGTGTGATTTCAATATAATCAGGCAAAGAAGAATCATCTACGGCAAAGCCATGATTTTGAGATGTAATATATACACGGCCTGTACGAAGATCTTGTACAGGGTGGTTAGAACCACGGTGACCAAATTTAAGTTTGAATGTAGTGCCGCCGTATGCTTGTGCCAATACTTGGTGCCCCATGCAGATACCAAAGATTGGTTTCTTACCAAACATTTTTTTCACTTCTTCTACCGCATAACCTAGATCTTGAGGGTCTCCAGGGCCATTGGACAAGAAAATGCCATCAGGATTAACAGCGAGTACATCTTCTGCTTTAGAATCTGCTGGAAATACAGTTAAACGACAACCAGCAAGCTCTAAGGATCGAAGAATATTTTCTTTTACACCATAATCCATTACAGCCACATGGAATTCTGCATTTTTATCGCCACGCATGCCTTGCCATTTTGTAGTGACGCGCATAACTTGGTCTGTAGGCAAATCTTGTTTAAATAATTTTTGAATATCTTCCATCGGATAATCAGCACGCACAAGTACGCCTTTCATAACACCATGGTTACGAATAGTACGCGTAATAGCACGCGTATCTACATCATAGAGGCAAGGAATGCCATGCAAACGTAAATATTCGCTGAACAAACCTTCATTTTGCCAATTGGATGGGAAATCACATAGTTCACCTACGATAAAGCCTTTACAGTATGGTTTAGGACCTTGTGTAATAGCATTTAATGTACCATAGTTACCAACGAGTGGATATGTTAATGTAATAATTTGATCCGCATAGGATGGGTCAGTCAAAATTTCTTGATATCCAGTCATGCCTGTATTAAACACAACCTCGCCCACTGTAGGAGCGCCGCCTAATAGGGAACCTTCAAATACGGAACCATCTTCCAGAACTAATTTGCCTTTCATTATAGGACCACGCCCTCCTTCATAACGATGTTACCGTCTACAACGGTAAGTTTTGCTTTACCAGTAACAATCATGCCATCAAATGGGCTGACTTTACCTTTTGTATAGAATTTATTTCTATCTACAGTCCATTGTTCTGTAGTAGAGAATACTGTAATATCCGCTGGTTTACCAACTTCCAAAACACCTGCATCTAGATGCATCAATTCAGCTGGACGTGTACTCATGTAGTACACCACTTGGTCGATGCTAAGTTTATCTGGGCCATAGGCATTAGTAATAACGCCAGCCAAGGATGTTTCAAGCCCGCTAAAACCATTTGGCGCACAGCAGAATTCGTGGTCTTTTTCTTCGAATGCATGTGGTGCATGGTCAGTGATAATAGCATCAATGGTGCCATCTTTTAAACCTTCTAGCAATGCTTGACGATGATCTTCAGAACGAATTGGCGGTGCCATTTTGAAAGCCGGATTATATTCGCGCAAATATTCATCAGTAAATGATAGATGTTGGCTTGTTACCTCACAAGTTACATTAACCCCTTTAGCCTTTGCACGACGTACCATATCAACCGTATTTTTACTACTTACGTGAGCGATATGGATATGACCACCTGTCATTTCCGCTAGTAAAATATCGCGAGCTACCGCCAAATCTTCAGCGACTGCAGGACGTCCGATAACGCCCATTTCATAAGATACGAAACCTTCATGCATATGACCATTTTTAGTCAAGCTAATATCTTCTGCATGGTCGATAACCATTTTATTGAACATGGATGAATATTCCAACGCACGACGCATGAAAGCAGCACTTTCTACATAGTGTCCATCATCAGAATACGCTACAACACCAGCCTCAGCCATATCACCTAATTCAGCAAGTTCTTTACCTTCAAGGTTCTTGGATACAGCACCGATGAATTCTACTTTTACGACACCAGTAAGTTCAGCTTGTTTTTTCAAACCTCGTACAAGAGCCGCATTATCTACTACTGGTGTTGTATTCGCCATGGTTACGACGCGTGTAAAACCACCAGCAGCTGCCGCTTGTGTACCAGAATGGAAATCTTCTTTTGCTTCTTGGCCTGGTTCGCGTAAATGTGTATGAATATCGATAAGACCCGGTGCTACAATAAGTCCTGTTGCATCATATACTTCAGCACCATCTGCACTTAAATTTTGACCGATGGCTGCAATTTTACCATCTTTCACGAGAACGTCTGCTACTTCATGTTGTTGTTTTGCCGGATTGACTACCGTACCATTTTTAATAAGCAAGCTCACTACCGTCACCTCCATGAATTGTTAAGTACAACACAGCCATACGAACGGATACACCATTGCGTACTTGTTCTTGAATTACGGATTGATCCCAGTAGGCTACATCTGGGGAAATTTCAAGGCCACGGTTCATTGGGCCTGGATGCATAACCATAACATCATCTTTTGCTAGGCTTAATACATCTTTATTGATACCAAAGATACGCGCATATTCGCGATTTGTTGGATATAGAGCGGAGTGAATGCGTTCTAATTGAATACGAAGTACATTGACAACGTCTGCATCTTTTACAGCTTCACGCACATCGTGATGAATGGTAACACCCATTTTTTCAAGCTCAGGATAGAGCATAGTACGAGGACCTGCCAAGTGAACGTCGGCCCCCATTTTAGTAAGACCGTAAACATCGGAGCGAGCTACACGGCTATGCATAATATCGCCTACGATAACAACTTTTTTACCTTCTAATGAACCTTTGCGTTCAATGATGGAGAACATATCGAGCAATGCTTGTGTTGGATGTTCATGGGCACCATCGCCAGCATTGATAATGATAGGATCAACGGCTTTTGTCGCATAAAGAGGAGCCCCTTCTGCACTGCTGCGCATTACGATAGCATCCGTCCCCATATAGGACAATGTTAATAATGTATCGCGAAAGCTTTCACCCTTACCCATAGAGGAACCACTTGGTGTAATATTGATTACATCTGCCCCTAAATATTTACCTGCTAGTTCAAAGGAACTACGCGTACGTGTACTAGGTTCCATGAATAGATTGATAATCGCCTTACCTTTCAAATAAGGGATTTTTTTGTCATCAGACAAAACAACCTTCTTCATCTTTTTCGCTACATCTAGAATTAATTTTATCTCTTCAGGTGTAGCATGTTGTAACCCTAACAAATGTTTGCCATGCAAGCTCACTTGTCCCATGATTGCCTCCTAACCGTATAACAAAAAAGACCTCTTGCCCCAGGGCAAAAGGTCGAATAGTTTGCACAAAGAAGCCCTTGAGGGCGCTTCAACTATATGTCCTTTTTTAGCCTCTCTGGACCAATTTAAAAGGGATTTTGTAATGCTACAGTATCTCGTACTGTATATTGCACTTATCTCTATTCATTGTACTGAAATTACCTGTGAAAGTCAATGTAATTCCCATGAAGAAACACAAATCGGATGCCTCAAAAGGCATCCGATTTAATATGTAAATTCACCGATTCCTTTACTGTTGTTTTCTTGTCAACTGATCAATAGATACAGCATTTTGTGTAGTATCTTCATCTTGGTCGACAGATGTATTAACATCATTTAGCTCAGCAAAGCTACGACGTTTACCACCTTGTGCTGCAATACGCGCTGCTTCACGTTCTTCTGCCAATTTTTGACGTGCAATTTCTGCGTTTCGCTTAGCGATAATTTGTCGTTGTGCAGCTAAGCGGATTTCTTCAGCCCGTTGAGCTGCTTTTTTCTGAGCTTCCCGTTGAATATCAGCACGACGGCGTGCCTCTTTGGCTTGTTCTTGAGCAATTTCGTATTCACGGTACCGTTTTTCAGCCAATTGGCGAGCTTCTTCGGCTTTTCTAGCCGCTTCTGCTTGTTCCTTAGCAATCCGTTCACGCTCTGCTTTACGTGCCGCTTCTGCAACGCGATTTTCTTCGCGGATGCGTGCTTCCTCAGCTTGTCGAGCGGCTTCCGCAATACGTTCTGCTTCCGCAATTCTTGCAGCCTCTGCCTTACGAGCCTCTTCGGCACGGCGTGCTTCTTCGGCTTTACGCGCTTCTTCGGCCCGTTTTGCTTCCTCTGCAATACGACGTTCTTCGGCTTTACGCGCTTCTTCTTGAGCTTTTGCAATAGCTGCTAGGCGCTCTTCCTCAGCTTTACGAGCAGCTTCTTGTCGAGCCATTTCGGCCTTGCGCAATGCTTCCTGACGAGCTTCTTCGGCTTTTCTAGCCTCTTCAGTGCGTTTTGCTTCGGCTGCAATTCGATTAGCCTCTGCTTTGGCTTCTGCAGCCTTGCGTTTTTCCTCGGCCTGACGAGCCGCCTCTTGACGCGCCGCTTCTGCTTTTCTAGCCGCTTCTTGGCGTTCTGCTTCGTTTTTAGCCGCTTGTTCTGCCGCTTTGTGTTCTGCCTCTATGCGTGCAGCCTCAGCTCGTTGTTCAGCCAAAATGCGTTCTTCTTCAGCCTTACGCTGCGCTTCTAAACGTTGTGCCTCTAATTTTGCTGCATATTCACGAGCTTTTTGCTCGGCTGCTTCTCGAGCAGCTTGCTCACGTTCCGCCTTTTCACGAGCTGCTTGTTCGGCTGCGATGCGTGCTGCCTCTGCTTTTTGAGCATCAGCCTTGGCTTTTTGTTCGGCTGCAATACGAGCCGCTTCAGCCTTAGCCGCATCATCTTTCGCCTTTTGCTCTGCTGCAATGCGTGCTGCTTCCGCTTTTTGGGCATCAGCCTTAGCTTTTTGTTCAGCCAATTGTCGATCAGCTTCCGCTTTAGCACGTGCTCGTTCAGCAGCTGCATCGGCTTTCGCCTTGAGTTTAGCTTGTTCCTCTGCATCTCGTTTATCTAATTCAGCCTGTCTATCTTGAGCTGCTTTATGAGCAGCAGCTGCCTTTTCAGCCGCTAATTTAGCTGCCTCTGCTAATTGATGAGCTTGTTCTTCTTTTTGCGTTTTCGCTGCTACATATTTTTCTTCAATAGCCACCTTCTTAGCTGCTTCGGCTGCTTCTTTTTGTGCCTCTGCTTCTAATGCACGCTGACCAGCTTCATTAGTAGCCAATACGCGCGCATATTGAGGGTTGGCTAACGCTTCTGGAATCAGTAAAAAACGAACTGGTAAATTCGAAGCACCAGCCGGCATGAAATCGATGGTCAACGTATCACCACCGTAATAGTTCCCCATGTATCGAGAATCTAATACAGTATTATGACCTAATGCCATTAAACCATCATCACCACCGATATGATAGGTCATGCTTTCACTAGGAGCCTTCTGCCAACGACGTTGTGCTTTCACAGTAAAAGACCCCGAATAACCACCGCCTAATGGATTGAAATAGAGGCGGAAAGGATCCTCGCCGCTTGTAGGAATTTTAACTGTATAAGAAATACCATAGTTCCCTGCATCCTTTACATAGGCCTTATTATCGAGCTCATCCACGCCCTCTACAAAACGGTCTTCTCTATCATTGCCCAGTTCTACATAGGCGCCACCTAATGTGGTGTTATATTCTTTTGTTACTGCCATTTCGCGCTCAGCACCGGTGAAAGTACCACGCAACCGCACATGGTCTATAGGCAAATTATTCACCCAATACGAGGACTCAATAGAGTTCAGATTCATAGGAATCATCATAACCCGTGCAAATACAGGAGCACTTGTTTGCAAATCTACGATGCCTGTAAATAAAGCATCTTTAGGTATTGGGGAATGTTCTAAATCGGTAAATACGAGTTGACGACTTTTGGGAGGCATCACAAAGGAATACAATGGTTTATCCGTCAATGGTTGCTCTAATTCCTTTCGTGATAAATCGCGGCCCGCCGCAAAATAATCTGATGTGGCGATGGATTTTAGTTCACGGAACACGGCAATGCCATTTGGTTCATTACCGGTATTCTCCAAGATAATGGCAATCTTATGAGGTTCAGCCATTTCATTTACATGATAAAAGTAGATACGCCCTTTCCCATTAATGCTACCAGCACTTAAAACGCCGCCTACGGGACCTACATATTCAGGACTATCAGATAATAGCAATGTATCCTTCTGCGCTTGTAATTCCGCTGGTAATGGAGTAAACGAAAAATATCCTATGGAGTTCAAATCAATATCGCTTGCTGCATGACCTGTTAATGCTCCCATAACTGCTAACATCGTCGCTAGCTTATATGTTTTCTTAAATAACATAATATTAAACCTCTTCCAGCCCCATAGGATCATATGTAAGGGCTAATGCTTCTAACTTTTTCAAACGATGTCCAATACCTGATTTAGATAAGGTACCATTCATCATTTCTTCTAATTCTTTTAAACTTGCTTCCGGATTATTCCAGCGCAATCTAGCTACAATTTTCAATTTATCCGGCAATGCATCAATACCTATATGCTCATCCAATATACGGATGGCTTTCACTTGACGTACCGCTGCATCTACGGTTTTTTGTAAATTTGCAGTCTCACAATTTACCTGTCGATTGATCTGATTGCGAACGGTCTTCATGATGCGTACATTTTCAAATTCCATCAATGCCGATTGAGCACCCATGACCTGTAAACAATTTGTTACCGCATCGCCTTCTTTAAGATATACCACATATTCTTCTTTACGCTCTGTTAGGCCTGCATGAATGTGAAATAATTTCAATACATATACAATTTCTCGTGCAAAAGCTTCGTTGCCCGTCATAAACTCAAGATGGTAATCACTTTGTGGTTTATTAACGGATCCGCCCCCTAAAAAAGCGCCGCGCAAGAAGGCGCGTCGCGCCTCCATCGAGTGTAACCACTTCCGTGGCAACTGCTCGGTGACAGGCCACAATGCCAAATCTTCTAAGGCTTGACGCCCCTCTTGAGATGGATCCACCGTTAATGTATACATATTCTTTTTCCGCAAATTTAAACCTTGGCGTACCATAACATGGGTCGGCAATTCGTATTGTTTTTTAAGTATGCCTAGCAAACGTCTAGCCACCGCATTATTAGCAGTGGCTAGTCGTATACCGATAGCTCCCCTCATACCGAGCAATAAGGAACCACCCATGCGCAATAAGCAGGATGCTTCAATCTTCATGGCCACATCGGTATCCGTTTCAGGCTCATAGGCACATAATTCATTTTTTACATCTTCTGCAAAAGACATAGGTTTTCCTTTCTAATGATCGGCACGACGTAAATAATATTCTAATACCCGTGGTTCCATATCTGATTTCATAGCATATATGATATCCATAAGGACCTTACCTAGACGTTCTGGATCATGAATAGCAGGTTTTTCTTGACTGATGAGCGTTGCTCTAACAGTGCGAATCCCCATGTCTTGTAAACGTTTAGAATCGATTGCCACAGGTTCTGAACCAACTGCGCTATACTGTTCTACCATTTGAATAGGCAATGGTCCATCATTGGCAAGAACCGTATCAATAATACCTACCCCACTATGGTCGATAATAGCTTGTACGTGGTCTGCCAATGTGTACCCTGACGTTTCACCTGGTTGTGTCATTACATTAGCGATATAAATTTTATTAGCCTTACTAGCGCGCACATGGTCCGCGATTTTGTCTGTCAATAAATTAGGAATAATACTCGTATAGAGACTACCTGGTCCTAATATAATGACATCGGCTTCATCAATAGCACGCAATGCAGCCCCTTCTGGTTTTGGATGTTCAGGTGAGCTAAACACGCGTTTAATTTTCTTTCCTGCGTTTGGAATATTGCTTTCACCATCCACAATAGTGCCATCAATGAGCTCAGCACTAAGTTGAATAAATTCTGTAGACGATGGAATGACACGACCGCGAACACGCAATAATTTACTAGCCGCTTCGAGTGCCTCCTCTACATCGCCATCATAGACCTGTGCCAACGCAGTGATAAAGAGATTCCCAAAGCTATGACCAGAGAGTTCATTGTCTCCTTCAAAACGATAGCGGAAAAGATTTTCCATAACCCCTTCTTGTTCTGCAAGGGCTACAAGGCAGTTGCGCAAATCGCCAGGTGCAATCATTTTAAAATCTTCTCGCAAACGGCCAGAGGAACCACCATCATCGGCAACGGTAACAATAGCCGATAGATTGGAGGTGTGAGCTTTCAAACCACGCAATAAATTGGATAATCCCGTACCACCACCAATAACGACGATTTTAGGACCTTTATCGAGGCGGATATTTTGAAAGATAATATCCGATACCTTGCTGGATGGGTCTGGTAAAACAGCACGAATGATAGTTTTAATCACCTTGCTGGTACCAACTAAAATTAAAACTGCCGCAATACCAATGAGTACTGCGCCCACTAAAATCAATACATTGTAATTATAATATCCCGTTAAGGAATAGGAATAGGCAAGAACTATATCCTCTATATACGATAACCATTGATAGTTAAATAATAGTGAAATGCCTATGATTAATAAGCCTACCCCTAAGCTATAGAGAGCAAGCCAACGTTTTATATTAAGGCCCGGGATTAACCACCGGAACCAACGTTTTCGTAACATATAATCCCCTTTTAATCCCCTAGATCTGCTTGATGTGGATTAAAATCTTCTTCCACATTATTTTTCATCATATCGCGGTGTTCAACAGTAACGCGATACCCTTTTTCTAATAAATGAGAATATAAAGCCTCTGCCATTGCAACGGAGCGGTGCATACCACCTGTACAACCAACGGCTACAATGAATTGTGCTTTCCCTTCCTTCTCATAATTAGGCACAAGGAAATCCATGGTATTAAAATAGTGTGTTTTAAATTCATCCGTTACGTCAAAGGAGTGAATATAGTCATTAACAACCTGTACACGTCCCGTTTTATGACGATATTCTGGAATATAGAACGGATTTGGCAAGAAACGAACATCCCAAATCATATCTGCATCCAATGGCAATCCGTATTTAAAGCCAAAGCTGACAACGGTTACCGACATGCCGTGTTTATCCGCCACTTGAGTAAAGCGTTTTTTTAAGTATTCTTTTAAGGAAGCGGTTTTCATATCCGTTGTATCAATAATATAATCCGCTTTGTGACGCACAGAATCTAGAATCTGACGTTCTTTTCTTAGACCTGTTGTAATGCGACCACTTGGTGCGAGTGGATGACTACGGCGAGATTCTTTATAACGACGTATCAAGGTTTCATCGCTAGCATCCATGAAAACAATTTCATAATCTACCTTCATCTCTTTCAAAGTCTCTAAAGAAGCAGATAAGGCCTCAAAGAACTCACCGCCCCGAATATCGACAACGAGGGCTACGCGATTGGTACGGTCCCCACCTTGGCGACAAATTTCACTCAGTTTTGGAATTAATACAGGTGGAATATTGTCTACACAAAGATAGCCCATATCTTCTAAAGCCTGTAATACCTGTGTTTTGCCAGCACCAGACATGCCAGTTACGATTAATAAACGAAATGCTTCCATACCTTACTCCATTATAATAAATGTTCTTCAATCCAATGTGCTACACCGTCATCATTATGATGTCCACATACCTCATTAGCCACCAATTTTACATGATCTACAGCGTTTTCAACGGCTACCGCATACCCTGTTTTAGATAGCATAGATATATCATTTTCTGCATTGCCAAAGGAAACGATATGGTCTAGGCCAATTCCATATTGCTGTGATAACTGTTCTAACGCATCTCCCTTAGATACATGAGGTGCGATGATTTCTAAAAAATCCTTTTGGCTCCGCACTAACGTAGCAGAATCTCCTACAATGGGCGTCAATATATCAATAATAGTATCTATATTTTCAGCAGTATCAATGGCAATTAATTTGTTTGGCTCTGATGAAAGTTCATACAAAGAATCGCCTAAAAACTCAGCCTTGGCACCCGTTTGACGTTCATATACATCCGATTGCCAATCCTGATGATGACACAAGAGATGATCATCTACATAAGATTGAATATGCCATCCATGTTGACTAGCTATTTTCCAAATGCGTTGTACCGTATCTAATAGCACAGTCCGTTCAAATAGCTTACAACCTGATTCTAATTCTTGAATAAGACCTCCAGAAAATAATATCATTGGCACATTACCAAGCTGCAATGACATGCCAACAGGCTTTGCCGTTTGGTACATGCGACCTGTCGCAATAGTGATACGAATGCCTTTATCTTGCAAGCGATGCAGAACATCCTTAGTATACTCTGACACCGTATTATCACTGCGCAATAATGTTTCATCACAATCGATGGCCACCATCTGAATATGTGAAAAAGAAGGATTCATCAGCAGACCTCCTTATATAATTACTGTATTTATCTATTATACCATTTATAAGGGGTACAAAAAAAGAGACTCCCGAAGGAGTCCCTTTTATATTTGTAACTATCAAATTAGAATTTGTAGTTAAGGTCTGCACGGTAGAAGTCACCTTTGTCAGTACCGTTTTGAGTTTTCCAGTCGAAACCATAGTAAGCGGACAAGCCAACGTTGTTTTGCAATGCATAATCAACAGTCGCTAACCAACCTTTGGAATCAGCACCATATTTTTGGTTCCATGTAGAATCAACGATTGGAGCATTTTCTTTTTGGTTGAAGTATTGAGCTTTAACATCCCAAGTACCTTGTTTAGATTGTTTGTAGTTGCCATAACCAACGCCTGCAGTCCAAGCTTGAGATTTAGCTACGTTGGAAGCTTTCAACCATTCGCCACCAACCCAAACTTTATCAAAGTTAAGATCTGTGTTGAAGCCGTAAATATTTTTAACGTTTTTACCACCAAGTTGAAGATCTTCCCCATTTACATGAGTGTAGAAACCGCCAACATTAGCATGTTTACCAACATTACCGTTCAAATTAACGATAGCAAGTTCTGGATTATCTTGTCTTGTTGTACCTTCAGCTGCACCAGATACTGCATAACCATAAGCTGCTTGGAAGTTAACTTTGTCATTACCTGCATTAAATTGAGCACCATCAAATGTACCATCAAATGCTAAACCGCCACCAACAACTTGGCCAAAACGACCAGCTTTAACAGATACGCGTTCACCGAATTTATGATTTACATAAGCACGATCTACGGAAACACCAACATTAGAACCATGGCTAGCATCACCAAATACAAAATTATCGGAAGCTAAACGAACTACTGCATCAGTGCGATCATTTACTTTTGCATTGAATTGGATACGTGCACGAGCATCGAATTTGGAATTTTCATTATTTGTGTCACCTGCTTTATGTTCTTGATCGCGGTAACGAAGACGCATATCGCCAGTTACTTTTACGTTACCAACGCGGTCTTCCAAACGAGCTACACGAACGCCCAAGTTGTTCAATTCGTTGGAGAATTCATCAGCCAAACGGTTAATCATAGCTTGTTGTTCAGCGTTAGCACGGTCTTGGTTAGCCATAGCTTTAGCTACCATTTGAGCCATTTCGTAACGAGTGATATCGTTTTGGCCTTTGAAAGTACCATCTGGGTAACCATTAACGATGCCAGCTGCTGCTAATTGAGATACAGCTTGGTATGCCCAAGAATCAGGAGTTACATCGGAGAATGGGTTAGCTGCGAATGCAGTAGTTACACCCAAAACTGCTGTTGCTGCAAAGATTGCTGCGAATTGTTTTTTCATAGTTGAATTCCTTCTTTCTGAAAAATAAGAATAAAATTGTTTTCACAAGTTGCGATTCACAATTCATTCTAATTTCAAGATTTAGAATTCTCTTGGGAGTGTCCACGTTTCCTCGCCATAATTCTTCATCGAGATTTCAGTATGTTTTGCTTACCGCTTCTTGTTGCCATGATATTAGCACGAAGAAATTTTGATGTAAACCCTTTTTTCTCATTTACATTCTCATTTGAAAAATTTTAAATTTCTAAATCTTGAAAAACTTAGATTTTATCTAAATTTTTTAAGACTCAAAAAAATCAAAATTTTATACAAATTTATCCATTTTTTCTTATAATGATATTTATTCTCATCACAATTATTAAGTTTTACTTATTAAATATATTGTAATTATTTTTACTCATTAATGTAACTTCATGTTTGAGTCATTTTATACTCATACTACATATTGCATATTACCATTTTTACATACAAAAAGGAGCCCTCCAAGGAGGACTCCTTTATATATACTATTATATGTTATTAAGAGATGGTTTTCATAATAGTGTTTTTTGATTATCAATTAGAATTTGTAGTTAAGTTCTGCACGATAGAAATCAGATAAGTCTTTACCGCTTTGGTCTTTAGAGTTGAAACCATAACCAGCGCTTAAGCCTACGTTATCTTGTACAGCGTAATCAACTGTTGCTACATAACCTTTGTAACCGTTATTTGTATTAGTTAAGTCATATGCTTGATCCCAAGTGGAGCTTACGATAGGTGCATTAGCTTTTTGGTTGAAGTATTGACCTTTCACATCCCAAGTACCTTTTTTAGCGATGTCGTAGTTACCATAACCTACACCAGCTGTCCAAGCTTGAGAATTAGCTACGTCAGAAGCTTTCAACCATTCACCGCCAACCCATACTTTATCTTTGCGGAAGTCTGCATTGAAGCCGTATACGTTTTGGTGATCGGTAGCAACGCTAGCGCCATTATGTTCTAATTTACCGCTAGACAATCTGGAGTAGAAACCACCAACGGAGGATTCTTGACCGATTTTGCCTTTAACACCTACATAAGATACAGATGGGTTATCAGATTTAGCATTGCCTGCTGCAGCGCCTTCCATCATGTAACCATAAGCACCTTGTACTTGGATTTTATCATTACCAACGTTCAATTGAGCACCGTCGAATGTATCATCATACATTAAACCGCCACCAATTGTTTGATTGAAACGACCAGCTTTAGCGGATACGTTTTGACCAAATCTGTGATCTACATATGCACGGTCGATTTTAGCAGTTGTACCATTGGAAGCATCACCGAATTCATAGCCACCTTTAACACGAACTACTGCATCAGTTTTATCATTTACTTTTGCATTGAATTGAACGCGAGCACGGCCATCAGTTAAGGATTTGCTACCATCTTTGTAAACGCCTTTGTCTTCAGAGCCTTGATAACGGATACGAGCATCACCAGTTACTTTTACATTACCTACACGGTCTTCCAATTTGGAAACGCGTACGCCCAAGTTGTTCAATTCGTTTGAGAATTCATCAGCCAAACGATTGATCATTGCTTGTTGTTCTGCATTAGCTTTATCTTGGTTAGCCATTGCTTTAGCTACCATTTGAGCCATTTCGTAACGAGTGATATCGTTTTGGCCTTTGAAAGTACCATCTGGGTAACCATTAACGATGCCAGCTGCTGCTAATTGAGATACAGCTTGGTATGCCCAAGAATCAGGAGTTACATCGGAGAATGGGTTAGCTGCGAATGCGCTTGTTACACCTAAGAGAGCTGTTGCTGCAAATACTGCTGCGAATTGTTTTTTCATAATAGATTCCTTCTTTCTGATATAGTCTTTTTGACTAACAAATTTAGAAAAAAATATATATTATCAGAAGACTGTACATCTAGTTATGATCTATATAAGAACATCCTGATGAGTATCCACGTTTCCTCTTCTTCTGTTCTTGTATATCACCACAACTTGGTGTGTTGTCTTTCTGTGATGTCAATATACATCCTGTCAACAAATTTGTAAAGCATTTTATACAATTAAATATGATGAAATTTCTTTCATGAAATAATTTTGTGCAATAAAAGTAGTATTTATCTGTATTTATCAAAATTAAATTTTGTAAAATTTCATTTTTTTACGTGTAAAACAATGTGTTTTAAGCTCTCATACTGCTCCAATTAATATATAAAACTAATAGATATATTTTTTATTAATTAGTTATAACAAAAAATAAGACCTATCATCTCTGATAGATCTTATTTCATAGGTATTAATTAGAATTTAAATAACAAGTCTGCACGGTAGTAATCATTTACCTTATGACCTTCTTGTGTTTTGGCATGGAAGCCATAATATGTTGTAATGCCTACATTTTTCTCTGGTGCATAGGATGCGCTAAGCTGCCATGCTTTATAGCCTTCATAGCGAGATTTACCATATAAGTCATTACCTTCATATTTTTGTGTCTTGAATACAGGAGCATTCTTTTCTTGGTTGTAGTAATCAAGCGCTACACGCCAGGAGTTTTTCTTAGTGATTTTGTAGTCGCCCCATTTTACGCCTACATTCCAAACATCACTATTGCTAAGACCTGTTGCGGTCACCCACTCAGCATTAGTGGCAAATTTACCAATATTGTATTGGGCATTAAAACCATATACATTGTTAAAATCATTAGTAGTCTTACCATTGCCCATTTTAACGTTAGTAGTACCTACATGAGCAAACATACCACCTACATTTAAGTGTTTATTTACTGGTGCACTAAGGTTAATAAGTGCCATTTCGGTATTATTTTCTTTAGAGGCCTTACTAAAGCGACCTAGTGTTGGGTAACCGTAGGCAGCATTAACATTTACCTTCCCTACTTGTGTTGTATACCCAATACCATCGAAGTTACTAGAATAGATTAAACCATCACCAAAGCTTTGTGTATAACGGCCTATATCTACCATATGATTTTTGCCAAATTTGTGTTCTACATAGGCTAAATCAAAGGACATAGTATGATCTTTAGCTGCATCACCAAGTTCAATAGAGCCTGAAGTTAATCGAGCTTTTACAGATGTATTCTTATTAACTTTAGCATCCATATTCAAACGCACACGAGCCGTAAATTTACCTTCCGAATCTAGATTATCTATGCCTTCTTTTTCAACATAGTTAATACGAGCATCACCGGAGAACTTAACATTTCCTACGCGGTCCTCTAAGGCAGATACGCGAACACCAAGATTTGACAATTCATTGGAGAATTCATCGGCTAATCGATTAATCATTGCTTGTTGCTCAGCATTAGCGCGATCTTGGTTCGCCATCGCCTTAGCAACCATTTGAGCCATTTCAAAACGGGTAATATCTTTTTGGCCTTTGAATGTACCATCTGGATAACCGTTAATGATACCGGCACTAGCCAATTGTGATACGGATTGATAAGCCCAGCTATCAGGTGTTACATCAGAAAAAGGATTGGCTGCAAAAGCTGTCGTTACACCTACAACAGATAATGCAGCAACTGCTAAAGATAGATTTTTCTTATTCATCATCTAAACCTCTCTAAAAAAAATTCACATAACATAGAAATAATATCAATTTTCAATATCATTGTAAATGATAGTGATTATATAAATCATTCATTGTTATATGTATAAAAGGGATAGATTGTAAGCAATACAATGCTTCATCAAATATATAAAAAAGAACGTATATTGCATTTCTGTAATATACGTTCTCATATAAAGAATTATAGTATTGCATTTTACTACTTAATACTATTAGATTTTGTGTAAAGTTACCTTTTATAGGGCATATTCTACAAAACCTAGTACATGATCTACAGGTACTGGTCCTATGAATCGACTATCACTCGAGTGATTTCGATTATCCCCCATTACAAAAACATGTCCTTCAGGTACTACAACAGGTGTAGAACGGCTATAGTTCATTGTTGGATCTTTTGTATAAGGTTCTTGTAACTCTTCCCCATTACGCCATACGTGACCATCTTTAAACTCCAATGTATCACCAGGTCTACCAATCACGCGTTTTACCCACACATCATTTGTTTGAGCAGATTTATCGATAACACTAACATAGTTCATCAATGGTTCTTTTACATCATCCGCCCATGTACGTTCACGGTTCACTCGACTATCAATGATAACGATTTGACCATAATCAGGTACATCACGCATAATATGTTGCCACTTGGTAACGATTAAATATTGACCATTATGTAACGTATCCTCCATAGATTCACCGGATACCCGTGTTGGTTGTACGATAAAAATATGAATGACCATTGCAATAACTAGCGCCAATACAATGGCATATATCCAATCTAATGTTTCTTTTACAAATTTATTATTCATTAGAGCCCCCTTAATGTCCACTCTTAGTAAAACGTCCACCAAATACATCGTGTACATCTTGAATGGTTATAAATGCTGATGGATCCACTTCATATACAGCATCCTTCAAACGCGTAATCTCTAAACGAGTTACAACTGAATACAATGCATGCTTAGGTGTTTTCAAATAACCACCTTCACCATATAATATGGTAACGCCTCGATTTAGTTTTGCATTTAATGTATCCGCAATTTTCTCTGAATTTTCTGCATCAGTAATAATCATGACGCCTTTTGATTCCTCTAGGCCTGTGATTGTAATATCAATCATTTTATAAGCAATAAAATAAGCCACTAAAGAATACATGGCACTATCCCAACTATATACAAATCCGGCCGCCCCTAAGATGATTAAATTCATGGCCATTACAATCTCGCCTACAGAGAATGTAGTTCGTTTATCAAAAATAATAGCTACGATTTCCGACCCATCTAAGCAGCCCCCATTACGTATAATAAGGCCTACGCCAATACCAAGTATGATGCCACCAAAAATAGCACCTAAAAAAGGATTGGTTGTAATTGGTGTAAATTCATGGGCAAAGGATGAAAATATAGCCATCCAAACGATAGAAAATAATGTAGATATAGTGAATACCTTGCCATTAATGCGATAGCCAATATACAAGAATGGAATATTGATTAATACTACAAATATACTAAACGATATTCCTGTAAGTTCAGCTGCCATCAAAGATATACCAACAACGCCACCATCGATGATATTATTTGGCACTAAAAATAGATCTAGGCCCACCGTATAAATCAGTGCCCCTATAATCATCCAAATACATCGCAGTAGTATACTGGACCAATGTATCTTTTTTATCACATTACTCATGTGTATCTCCTTCATTATATAATTTTTTAATTGCCGCTAAACGTTTAGCTTCTAAATCATCTTCTACTTTACAGTCTTGAAGTTTATTATGATCCTCTTCCTTCAATTGTTTAGTATATCGCTTACCAATGACATAGGCTGTTAAGTCATCTACTGGTTCAGGTGGAAATTGCATGCCTTTTGGTACGAATCTACGCCACCCCGTAGGTGGATTATATTGCCAATACAATTTTCGAGCCTCTTCAGTACTATGTGATTCATCAATCAAACTCGTCGTAATTTTATGATTGCGCCCAATTTGTTGTATAGATGGATACAAATGCTTATGATTGGTACCATTACCACATACGATATGATGTATACCAAGATAAGTACTTAATATACTTTCAAAGGAACTATTAAATGTCTTAGTTTCTACAATGGTTCGATATATTAACTCACCTGCTTGTGAAAGAATAGCTACGCCTGTCTTTTCATTCCCTGGATCCACAGCGGCTATATACGATATATTATTCATACTATTTTCCTCATTCCTCAATACAATAGTTATATTTTATCACAAAATAAAAGACCTATGTATTAAATCTTAATACATAGGCCATTTATATAGAAACTAATTTGGTTTTATAAGTTTACCCGTATCTGTCATCTGTGTAATACGCAATTTAATATGTACAGGGCCAGATGAATATGTATCACCATCAGCATACGCCTCTACATATACCTTGCCATGTAACATACCAATACGACGTATCGCCGAAAATAATTCATCTCCAGGTATTGTACCAATATCACCGGATAACGAATCTGGTATAACCCCTTTAGACTTAGCCTCTTCATTGACTTGTTTCAAGAAACGAAGCATATTGACTTGAGCATTACTACCACCATCGATAACAGACGTAGCAATCACGTCACCTGATTTATAAATAAATTGTTGTGGGTACACGTGAATCGTCGCAACCGCGGGTTCACCAGCAATGATATTACCTGCTGCAACCACTTGGATAACCATAGGCGTTTTGGATTCTTCAATTTTAGAAATGGCAACCTCTATATTTTGACGGTCTACATATACAACAGATTCACCATGATCTTCAACACCTAAGCGACGAAGAACGAGTTTATTTGTGTCTTCCACAATACTATTAACTGCATCACGCGCTTCATTATGGGATAAACCATTACGCACTACTGCCTGTGCTAATAATTGGTCTACTTGGAATAAAATCGTGCCTTCTCTAAGATGAATAATCCCCGTTTTTAACTCTTCTTGTGTTTTCTGTAAGTCGGCAATATGTTTTTCCATACTAGCCCGTGTAGCTTCCAAAGCAGCTAATTTTTTAGAGGCCTCATCATAGGAGGCTTGTAATGCAGATAATTCTGCCTCTGTAGCAACCTTTGCAGCCTCTGCATCAGCTAATTCTTGACGGCTTTGTTCAACCTCTTTGCGAATTGTTTCAATCTCAGCCATACGATCTGCTAATTCTTTTTTATTAGCTTCCAATAGGGCTTGACCTCGTTGTAATTCAGCATTTTTAGCAGCTACCTCTGCTGTTAGCTGATTCATATCTGCCCGCAATTGATCCATCCCAAAGAGAGCAGTACGTACACTTTGCGATGTAATTGTAAGAACGCCAACCGTTGCGGCTGCAACGAGTAGACCTGTTACAATCGTTACAATAATCGATGTATGCTTAGGACGCAATCCAAAGAGGGACATTCTACGCTTACCGACCTTTGTTCCTAGTTTATCACCCATATAGGCAATAAGCCCGCCCATGATAGCAATAATAACGAGAATCTTTAATCCTACAAGCATGGCGTCCCTCCTTTCAAAATAAATTGTAATCTAACATACTATCTATTAGCGCGAAACACGCCAATTTAAATATAATCCGGCAATGATACCTAATGTATCAGGAATCATGGCTGCCATCCACGTTGGTAATGCACCACCTTTACCAAGAGCTCCAGCAAAGGTCATCACACCATAGTAAATAAAGATGATTAAAATACTGATACCAAATCCGATAGACGAACTAGACCGTTGTTTTTGTAAGCCCAACGGTGCGCCTACTAAGGCAAATACAAAGCTTGCCAACGGAATGGTAAAACGTTGATACATTTCCATTTCTAGTTTATTAGAATTTGTATATGCAGCTTTATATGCTTTAATTTGATGACGCAATTCTTTAATCGTCAATTCTTCTGGTTTACGTTGATCTTGTTGTACTTCATTTGGTGAAGATTTAATTGGCAATACTTGTTCTTTAAACTTCATTGTCCGCTCTACACCTTCACCGGCAGATACGTCATAGATTATACCGCTATGCATGACCCATACTTGGCCATTCCATTCAGCATTTTCTGCATTTTCTACTTGTTGCAACTCACCCTTATCATTGAATTGTTGCACCGTAATCATGCTTAATTTTTTACTTTCACTATCATAGTGTTTAGCATACATCAATGTACTAAGATTGTCACCATTCATAGATTTTAGCACAATATGATTTTGCGTTTGTGGCGATGCATTTTTCATAATTTCTTCGCGCACAATAGTTTGATACATATTGTTTGTACGTGGTACGACAAATTCATTAAATGCTACGGCACCAATAGAAATAAGCAACGCTAAAATATATACAGGCATTGCAAGTCGTAAGAAACTTAGGCCACCAGCCCTCATAACTACGATTTCACTAGTACTACTTAGTCTGCTGAAAGCCATCAATGAACCAAGCAATACAGACATAGGGAATGTCAATAAAATGATGCTTGGCATCGCTAAAAAGAAAGCTTTCATAACGAGTAGTAACGGAGCCCCATATTCTGTTATATATTGAGCAATGCGGAATAACGTACCTGTACCAATGAAAATACTGGTAAAAGCAAATACCCCAAATAGGAATGGACCTACAAAGGCTTTTAAAATATATTTATCTAATAAGCGCATGGTCCCTCCTATAATTTAAAATTGTTACCTAAATAATGTTCACGAGCAATTGGATTATTGGCAATTTCATCAGGTGTACCTTCCAATAGGATTTTACCTGTGCTTAGAATATATGCTTTATCAACAATGCCTAATGTTTCTCGCACATTATGGTCTGTAATAAGAATGCCGATTCCTCTATTTTTTACCTGTAAAATAATTTGTTGAATATCGGCAACTGCAATTGGGTCTACGCCGGCAAATGGTTCATCCAATAAGATAAAGTTCGGTTCTAAAGCCAAACAGCGAGCAATCTCTACACGCCGCCGTTCACCACCGGATAGTTGCATCCCCTTACGATCTCGCACATGACCAATATTAAATTCATCAATAAGAGAGTTTACAATTTGATCGATTTCATCACGATTTTTATTTGTTGTTTCCAACATGGCACGGATATTTTCCTCAACCGTCATAGATCTAAAAATCGATGCCTCTTGGGGTAAATAACCAATGCCTTCCGCTGCCCGCTTATACATCGGTAACATCGTGATATCCTTACCATCAACTGTAATAATACCTGTCGTCGGTTTTTCAATGCCTACAATCATGTAGAACGATGTAGTCTTCCCAGCCCCATTAGGCCCCAATAGCCCAACGACTTGTCCTTTTTCAACATGAAGACTTACACCATCTACTACATTCCGACCATTAAATGTTTTGACTAGGTTCTTAGTTTCTATATACATACATTAATCCTTACTAGTTCGGTGTGATAACTAATGTACTACGTCCGCCTAATGTTTCCGCAGAGTTATCCTTCAAGTACAATTTTAACTCAGGAGCATTCAACACATTACCATTTTGTACTGCATGTGCTGAACCAGTAAGCAATACAACCCCATCATTTTGATTAGGCGTTTGCGTATATGTAGCACGATCCGCCGAACCAGATACATTTTTATCTGGATTATTAAATGTTACACCACCTTGTGCAACGGCGCGAATTTCTTTCAACCAACCTTCTACTTGATTACCTGTCAATGTAGTGCCTTCTGCAATTAATTTAGCATTTCCCACTACCTTACCATATTCAGTATCAGAGTTGTACTCAACAGAGTCACCAAAGATTTGGCGATCATCCCGTTGCAAATGAACATCCCCTTCTGCACTGAACTGGTTATCATTTACACTATGTACAGATTGTGCGGACATGGACATATTATCACCAATCATGGAAACGCCACCTTCTAGGGATGCTTCACGAGTTTTAGTATTGTACCATCCATTCGCACCAGTCATTGTTTTATCTTGTTGTGTAATTACTACATTACCAGATGCCTCTGCACGACCTGTATTACCATCATAGGATAATGTATCCGCACTAATGGTCAACGGACCTTCATTGGCAGCCCAAGCGGTAACAGATAGCATCATCATTGCTGAGATTACAGCTAATCCCATATATTTTTTCTTATTCATCGCAATTCCTCAACTTTACTTTTTCGTCAATTTAGCATGACCAATCGCTTTGATTTGTTTCAACGACATATTACCTTCTAACTTATCACCAGTTAAGGTAATATCTTTTGAATCATAAGTGAAAGCCGTTTTTGATGTTAGCATTTTAGTTTTGTTATCAAAATGTAATGCATCGGTCTTAAAATTAGCGCCTTCCGTATTGGTAGCTGTTACACCACCATCAATATCAAGGGAACTATGATCGCCAGACAATACAGCATGAGGTGCTGTAATCGTAGTTGTCACATCATCTTGATAGAAAAGGCCCTTCAAATTAGTGAGTACAATCGATTTTGAACGTGGGTCATACTCAATTTTCTCTGCTGATAGGGCCCATACCAACTTACCATCTTTCTCTTCTTGTAATTCAGCACCTTGGAAATTCACCAGTTGTCCATTATTAGCCCCTTTAGAAGAAGAATCTCCAGAGTCATGCAAAATAAACGCGATTAGACCAACTAGAGCAATGACGATAGCCACGACAATAGCGATTAATTTTTTATTGTTTTTCATGTGCTCTCTCCCGAATCTCTAGTTTCTTATCATAATCAACGATTTCGCTCATCTTAGTCATCCAACGATGTTGGAACCAAATCCACTCATCCGGATGCTCGCGAATAAAGTCTTCTGTTACGCGTACACATTCTTCTGTCAACGTATACATATCTACATCATCATCGCCACTATTATTGTAATGTAATGATGGCAAAATATGAACAATATGTCCGCCTTCAGGCTTTCTAGATGCAAAAATTGGCACTACGGGAGAACCGAATTTTTTAGCAAATGTAGCCGGTCCTACAACGGCAGAAGAAGGCTGACCTAAAAACGGAACCGGTAACCCATGAATATATCCATCTTGATCGGCCAAGAAGCCCAACAATTTCTTCTTTTTCAATGCTTTTGCAGCAGAAACTATTTCATTACCACCACTGGCAAACACATCTAGGCCCACCATTTCACGATATTCATTCATAAAGCGTGTAAATTGAGCATTAGGTTGTTTCTTAACAATAGTTGTAGATGGATAACCATGTGCAGCTAACGCAGCCCCCATCCATTCCCAATTTCCTACATGCCCCGTAAGAACAATGACGCCTTTATCTTCTTTAATAGCATTATCCAAATGCTCTACACCGCACATTTCGATATGCTCATTAATAAATTTCTTAGTCAAATTCGGCATATACAGAATTTCCATAACGCTTCGACCTAGGTTTTTGAATAGTTTTTCAATTAAAGCCTCTGCCTGTTCGTCATTCATATTCATGCCAATTTTTATATTTTTAATGCCTCTTAGCTTTTGCTTTTTTGCAATAACTCCATACAGGGGTCCTAAGCTAGCACCTATGAGCAAAATGAGCTTATACGGCAGTCGACATACAAGCCAACTAATCCCCTTAACGACATGGTATTGCCATTCATTATTCATTCTGCTCACCTCCTTTATTGACCATGGTTATGAGCCTCCATAGCATAGTCTTTTACGACTGAATCCCACATGTTTTGAGCTTTTAAAATATATTCAACAGCATCTCGCACGGCACCAGATCCACCATTGTGATTTGATACAAATTGAGCCAATTTCTTAACCTCAGCCGCCGCATCTTGAGGAGCCATCGGCAAGCCTACGAGAGATAAAGCCCCTAGGTCATTTAAATCATCACCCATATAAGCTATATGCGCCAACTCAATATGATGGCTTTCACATAGAGAACGTAGAGCCTCTGTTTTATTAGCATGCCCCATCAATAAAGCATCAAATTTTAATTCCTTAGCACGCCGTTCCACCATAGGCGATGTACGAGCTGTTATAATGCCTAGTGAAATGCCCGCTTTATGAGCGGCAGCTAGACCTAATCCGTCTCTTGCGGAGAAGGCCTTTATTTCTTCACCACCCGATGTATAGATTAATTTTCCATCTGTTAATACACCATCAACATCGAGGATAATCCACTTAATATTCATTACACGATGCCTCGACGAAGTAAGTCTGTAATGTGAACAATACCCATTGCATGGCCTTCTTCATCTACTACAGGTAGTACTGTAATAGGGCGAGGTTGATTTTTTTCCATTACATGAAGCGCTTCAGCAGCCAATTTATCCTTTGTGATAGTACGTGGCATATTCGTCATCATATCTTCAACTGGCCACTCTAAGAAATTACTACCAGAATCAAGACCACGACGCACATCTCCATCAGTTACAAGACCGATTAGGTGACCATCTTCATCGATAACGCTAGTGGCACCAAGTCCTTTTTCCGTCATTACAAACAAAGCATCTCGAACGGTTGCCCCTTTGTGTACAACTGGATTATCTTCTCCGCCATGCATGATATTTTCAACAGTCAACAATAAACGTCTTCCAAGTGAGCCACCTGGATGGAAAACAGCGAAGTTTTCCGGCGTAAAATGATGACGTTCTAATAAACATACCGCCAAAGCATCACCCAAGGCCAATGCTACTGTTGTACTTGTAGTTGGTGCCAATCCTAACGGACATGCTTCACGTTCAACTTGCGCCAATAATACAACATCGGAATTTTTAGCCAATGTAGATTCAGGTTTCCCTACAACGCAAATCAATTTAGCACCTATGCGGCGCAATGAAGGCAAAATACTAATGATTTCACCTGTTTCCCCACTATTAGAAAAGGCAAGTACCACATCATCTTCAGTAATCATACCTAGATCGCCATGAACACCTTCCCCTGGGTGCATAAATAATGCTGGTGTACCTGTACTCGCTAATGTAGCAGCAATCTTGCGACCAATATGTCCAGATTTGCCCATACCAGTACATACAACACGACCTTTGCATGCAAGAATCATGTTAACAGCATTTACAAAACTTTGATCTAATGTCGTTATTAACTGTTCTATCGCTTGTGCTTCCTCATGAAGCACTTGAGCAGCCTGTTCTAAAATATCCAATACTATCGCCCCTTATCGTTTTACGATTTTATCAATAGCTACTAAGTCTTTTAATAAATCTTCAAATTGATTTAAATACACCATGTTTGGACCATCGGAAAGCGCTTCTTCAGGATTATCATGTACTTCAAAGAATAAACCATCTACACCACTAGCGACAGCGGCACGCGCTAAATTTGGCACGAATTCACGATTTCCACTAGATTTTGTACCAGCCCCACCTGGCAATTGCACGCTATGTGTAGCGTCAAAAATTACTGGATAATCAAAGGAACGCATAATAGGGAATGATCTCATATCTACAACGAGATTATTATAGCCAAAGCTAAAACCACGTTCTGTAAGCATAAGATTTTCATTGCCCGATTCTTTCATTTTATTAAGAACATTCTCCATATCTTTGGGAGCCATGAATTGACCTTTTTTTACATTTACGCATTTGCCTGTTTTAGCAGCACCGTAAACTAAATCTGTTTGACGGCATAAGAATGCAGGGATTTGAAGAATATCCAACACTTCTGCAGCAGGTTCAATTTGTTCAATAGAATGGATGTCGCTAACAACTGGTACATTCAATTCTTTTTTGATGGATGCTAAAATTTTTAGTCCTTCTTCTAGGCCTGGTCCACGGAAAGAATTAAAGCTAGACCGATTAGCTTTATCAAAGGAAGCTTTAAATACATAAGGAATGCCGAGGCGTTCACATATTGCTTTAGCCTCTTTACCAATTGCCAATGTGCGGTCGTAATCTTCTATTACACATGGACCGGCTAATACAAACAGCCCTTTACCGCCACCAATTGTCATATTACCAACGTTTACTGTTTTCATTTATTTCTCCTCTTGCTCGAATATTGCATTTACACGAGCTAAGTCTTCTGGTGTATCTACACCAACAAATCGTTTATCTGTAGTAATAACGCGAATGGAAAATCCATTTTCCAACGCTCTCAACTGTTCTAACGACTCTGTTTGCTCTGCTGCAGTAGGCTTCATTTTTGCATAGTCTAATAAAAATTGACGACGATATGCATAGATACCAATATGCTTTAAAGGAGCATTAACAAAATCATGACGTGGATATGGAATTAAAGAGCGAGAAAAATACATCGCATCATTTCGTTTATTAAGTATAACCTTCACTGCAGAAGGGTCATCATACTCATCTTCTAATAAAGGGGTTGCTACTGTAGCCATTTGTAGATGTTCATCATCTTCAAAAAGCGCTCCTAACTGATCGATTAAATGCGCATCAATCATAGGTTCATCACCTTGTACATTGATGATAACATCTAGGTCATTATATTGTTGTGCTACTTCAGCTAATCGGTCAGTTCCAGTCGGATGATTGGCATCAGTCATAACAACCGTACCACCAAAAGATTTAACTGCATCATATACGCGTTGATCATCAGTAGCCACGATAAACACCTGTGGTTTCTTCGCCTCTGTCACACGTTCATAAACACGTTGAATCATAGGTTTACCCGCGATATCTGCCAATGGTTTTCCTGGCAATCTCGTGGAACCAAATCGAGCTGGAATCACACAACCAATATTCACAATAAAACCCCATTTCTTTTATTTGCGTATCTTATTATTATACACTAAATCTCTAAATTTTCTATGAATTCTTGTTTTCCAGAAAGGAACTCAATGCCTATAGATAGCACTAGAATCGGTATTTTCAAGTCTTCAATTGTATGCAACTGACTTAATTTAACAGCATCTTTTTCAGTAATCATAATTGCCTTGGCTTGATGCGCAAAAGCTTGCTTCCAGATTTCAACTACATCATCATCCGAAAAATCATGATGATCACCAAAGCCCATTGTATGCACTACGTCATAACCACAATCTTCTAGTGTCTTTGTAAAGGACTGCGGGTTACCAATACCACTTACAGCCATAATAGGCAAATCGTTATCAGTACCAATAGGATTTCCTTCATCACCATTAGCCCATGCTTCAAGTGTATAGACAGCACGTGGCTTATGAATGGTCTCATAAACAGGCTTTTGTGGCACCATCCGCGCCAATCGTTTCCTAAGTGCGGCTACCAATCCTGGATCAACTTGATCTACTTTGGTGAGCACAATAATATCGGCTCTTGCAAGGCCCTCCATAGGCTCACGCAATAACCCTCTTGGCAATACATGTTCATAGCCAAAAGGATTTGATGCATCGATTAATACGATATCTTTATCACGATACAACGCACGATGTTGGAAACCATCATCCATTACAAGATAATCTGCACCTAGTTCATCAATAGCTATACGTGCCGATTCTATGCGATTACGGCCAATGATTACACTAGATTTTGGTAACACCTTCGCTAATAACCAAGCCTCATCTCCACTTTCCTCAGGCTCTACCAAAATAGATCCATGCTTAGAAATAATTGTATTTTGACTATTATCTTTAGCTCTATAACCACGGCTCAATACGGTTGGATGAAATCCCTTCTGACCTAAAATATCACAGATAAGTCTAACCATTGGAGTTTTACCAGTTCCACCAGCCGTTATATTACCAACACTAATGACAGGTACCGATACTTTTACAACCCCTTTATTCGCATCAAATTTTGAGTTGCGCATAGTAACAGCCTTTTTATAACCCTTACTAAGAAGTGATAACCCAGCCCTGGCTACATCGCCTAAGATAGATTGATCTTCGCCGCTTACAATGCTCTTAAAAATATCTTCACCATTCATAGTAGGCACCTCCTTCCGTATCGATTACACCAATATTTCTTAAGGAATAATATGATGTGATTCAAATAGTTGACGTAATTCTTGCGTATTGCGACGCGTTGCACCACGATTTTCACTGATAATATCTAAGCAATTCTGCCCCATTTCTTTCGCTAATTCAGGGTGTTTACAGAGATGTAAAATCATAGTAGTTAAATCTTTTTGATTTTTAACTTGCTCACATGCATGTCTAGAATGTAAGAGATTAAAAATTTCCTTAAAATTAAACATATGCGGGCCCACAATAATAGGTTTTCCATGAGCAGCTGGTTCTAGAATATTGTGTCCACCTGTTTTAACAAGAGAACCGCCTACGAAGATGATATCACCTAAGCTATATAAACGGCCAAGTTCCCCTATCGTATCAAGTACTACTACAGGAATTTCCTTATGAACAGGCTCAGTCATATCACTGCGACAAATGGCTTCCAAACCATACCGTTTTGCTAAGGTCTGTACATCATGGCCTCTATAAATCTCACGAGGCGCAATAAGTAATCTTGCATTAGGATACTCTACTAAAACCTGTTTAAAGGATTCAAATACAGCTTCATCTTCACCCTTGTGTGTACTGCCTGCCACAATAATAGGATGATTATGACCAAATCCAAATTCGTCTAACAAGGCTTGTTTTTCTTCTTCGGATACTGTCGCATAGGTTTGATCATACTTCATATTGCCAGTAACGGTAATTTCATCAGGGTTCGCACCAAGCTGTGCAATATATTCTGCATCAAAATTCGATTGCATACAGAATCGTTCGATAGAGCTCAACATTTCCCGCGTGAAAGCACTAATATAGCGATAGCGTTTCATACTGCGATCGGAAATACGACCATTCACCATCATAACTGGAATCTTTTCAGACTCTGCAATACGCAAGAAATTTGGCCAAATTTCTGTCTCTACTAATAAAATAGCAATCGGTTTAATGATATGCAAAATTTTACGTGTTAAGTACGGTAAATCTAAGGGGAAGAAAATTATGCCTTCAGCTTCCGGTATAATTCGATGTGCCATCGCATGACCTGTTGCTGTAACGACAGATACAACGACTACCGCTTCTGGAAACTCTCGTTTAATTTCTTTTACAAGAGGACTCGTTGCAACAATCTCCCCAACTGATGCAGCATGAATCCATATCGCACGACGTCCTTCTATTTTTTTTAATAGTGTAGCAGGCATATATCCTGCACTTTGTTTTATACGCTCATAAAAACCATCTTCAAAAGCAAGACGATATAGGATAACCGGAATTAGGCCAATCCAGTAAAATATGAGCAATACATTATATATCCAGTACATGTTTATCCTTTATTAGAGAACTGAACGGAATAAAGATGGTTATATAAACCATTTTCCAAGGCTAATAGTTCTTGGTGAGTTCCCTTCTCTACCAACTTACCTTGATTTAATACAACAATTTGATGTGCATTTTGTACAGTGCTCAAACGATGGGCAATAACAAAGGCTGTACGACCTTCCATCAAGCGGTCTAACGCTTCTTGTACCAGTTTTTCACTTTCTGTATCAAGAGCAGACGTAGCTTCATCCAAAATTAAAATCTTAGGATTCTTCAAGATAGCACGTGCAATTGCAACGCGTTGACGTTGACCACCTGATAACGAACTACCTCGTTCACCTACAATAGTATCGAGACCATCAGGCATCTTATCCACAAACTCTAATACATTCGCCGCCTTAGCTGCTTCGTAAATTTCTTCATCACTCGCATCTAAGCGACCATATAAAATATTCTCTTTAATGGATGCATTAAATAAAACTGTTTCTTGTGGTACTAACCCAATTTGATTACGTAACGATTTAAAGGTTACGTCTTTAATATCTGTACCATCAATTGTTATAGATCCACTCGTAACATCATAAAAACGAGGTAATAGATTGGCTAATGTCGTTTTTCCTGCACCAGACGGACCTACTAAGGCTACGCTTTCACCAGCCTTAACAGACAAGTTAAAATCACATAATGCCATTTTTTCACCATCGTAGGAGAAACTAACGTGATTAAAATCTACATCGCCCTTAATATCAGGCAATTCTATAGCATTTTCTTTTTCCACTACATCTGCTTTTGTATCTAAAATATCAAATACACGATCAGCTGCAGCCAACGCTTTTTGTATATTACCATACACTTGGCTCAAACGCTTAACAGGATTTGATAGGTTAATAGCATAAATCAAGAACGCAATTAAAGAACCAGCTGTAATCGTTCCTGTAACTACGGAATAGCCACCATACCATAAGATAACTGCCACCGCAATCGCTGCAGAGAACTCAACCATAGGACTTAATAAGCTAGTCAATTTAGTGGCTTTAATAACAGCATTAAAGTTATTTTGATTTTCTACTTCAAAGCGCTTAACTTCAAAACCTTCGCGAGCAAAAGATTTTACGACGCGAATAGCGGAAATCACCTCTTGCAAAAGAGCCGTAATATCAGCGATTCGGCCTTGTACATCATGACCAGCTAAACGCAACTTTTTACCAAATACATTTATGATGATCAGCACCATTGGTACCGTTATAAATGTAACAAGCGTTAATTTCCAATCGATGAGCAACATGGAAACTAAAGAACCAATTAAGGTAACGGACTCCGTAATAAGAGATATAAGATTATCTACTACTGCTGATTGAAGAGCAGATACGTCATTTGTAAGATTACTCATGATGACGCCAGTTTTACGGCGATCAAAATAGGATAAGGACAAGCGTTGTAAATGCTTAAAAATTGCTTCCCGTACATCGATGATAACCCGTTGACCGATATAGGACATATTGTAAGTTTGCCCATATGTGGCAAAGCCACGAATTAAAAATATCAAAATGATGGCCCCAACGATGAGATTGAGCATAAACATATTTTTATCTTGTAATACTTGGTCAACGACGTTTTTGATTAGCCATGGTACTACGAGATATGCTGCAGCTGCTACAATCATGCAAAATACAGCAAATATCATTCGTTTATAATAGGGTCTCACAAAATACAATAAACGTGAGTAACTATTCATTAGTTTTCTCCTTACCTAGGTCATAAATCAATTGAGCCACGCGATTAACAGCACCTGACTCACCTAGTTTTTCTTTGACGTTGCGCAATTCGGAGCGCATATGTTGATTAACTTGCAAATCATCTAGTAGAGGTAAGACGGTATTCACTATAGCATCTACAGAAACATCATCTTGCAATAATTCAGGAATGACTTCCTTGCCAGCCACAATATTAGGCAACCCTACATGCGTAAGATTTACGACCATCTTACCGATGCCATATGTAATAGGCGATACCTTATATAATAATACAGTTGGCAACTCCATCATCGCTGTTTCTAGTGTAGCAGTGCCCGATGCAGCTAAACATACATCACAGATTTGCATCAAATCATAGGTGTGGTCTTCCGTAATCGTTACAGGGACATTTCGTTCACTGATGAAAGCTTCTAATTCACTGCGTTCAATCGTATGAGCACGCGGTAAAAAGAACTGTACATCTTCGTGAGACTGTAATAAGCGTTCCCCACTTTCAAGCATTACATCCAAGAGGGATAATACCTCTTGTTTTCGACTGCCCGGCATCAATAGAACGCGTTTTGCTTCTGGCCTAGCCCCAAAGTAGTCCATCGCATCCTCCTTAGTCATGGATGGATGAACGATATCTACTAATGGGTGCCCCACAAATTCTACATCACAATTGAACTTGCGATATGCTTCTGCTTCAAACGGAAAAATAGAGGCCACCTTTGTAACAAATTTCTTAATCGTCTTGCCACGGCTGCTATGCCAAGCCCAAATAGTAGGCGCTATATAGTACAATACAGGGATTCCTAACTGGTGAGCTACTTCAGCCAATTTCATGTTGAATCCCGGATAATCGATACATACGAGTACGTCTGGTTTTTCTTTCAACATAACTCGTTTTAAATAGGTGCGTAATTTAAAGAACTTTGGCAATGATTTTATGATTTCTACGATGCCAATAACGCCGAGATTTTTGATATCATATACGATACGAACGCCAGCTTGTTCCATCAAGGTGCCACCCATACCGAACATTTCTATATTGGAATCTATTTGTGAAAGCGCTTTGGCCACGCTAGCGCCATGTGTGTCTCCAGACGCTTCGCCAGCAGAAAACATAATTTTCATCATAGTTCCTTTCTAGCATCTACAAATGCTTGATCTACAGCACAAATAATAATATTATGGCGATTAGCCATTTCTAGTACATCTTCTTGTTGTACAAATATCGTCTTTTCAGCCTCTACAGCCAAAACATTACAACCACTATCAATCATGGACATTAATGTCTTAATACCTACAGCAGGCACATCAAAGCGAACATCTTGATTTGGTTTTTCAGTCTTAACGACTACGGCCTCACCTCTACCGAGTTCACCGCCGCGCAATATGCATTTATCAGTTCCTTCAATAGCCTCAATAGCCATTGCTGCTTTATGCTTTACTACTACAGTTTGACCAATATCAAGCTTGCCCATCTGTTTAGCCAATTCAAAGCCGAAACAAATATCCTGCCATTGTTCTTCTGTCGGTTGTCGGTTGGTCAACACCCCAACCTTAGGCATGAACGGTTTCAAATACACAGTTTGATCTAGAACAGAAAAACCTTCTCGTTCAATTTCATCAACAATAGCGAGCATAATAGTATCATCTTTACGATTTTTCAATCGTTTAAGGACACCCAAAGTTTTTAAATCAGGGAAGGATAAGCCTTTATATAAAATTTCCTTTGTTACCTTTCCGAGCATAGTAAGCTCAGTAACGCCCTCTTTTTTCAAGGTTTTAAATATTTTACCTAACTTAGCCACACTAATGTTGTAAAAAGCATCCGCTTCTTTCTCTAATATGGGATCCGTATCAGGCACAACTCCGATAACTACAACTTGATGCCCCAACATATGAGCAGCCCGCATGAACTCAACAGGTAAAACGCCAATACCTGCAATTAAACCTACCTTTGCCACGACTATACCTCCTATGTGAAGCCTTATATGGTCCACAATTTTTCGTCAAATCATTTGTTTTGAGTATAATTTTAAGACATACTCATATACACTATATTGTACTATAAATCACGCCATTTTACTATAATTTCAACGCTTTTCTAGCTATAAACGCACTGTATTTTCCTACACTCTTACTCAAAAAGGATGTACCTAAAAAGAGTATAAAATAAGGCTCT
>NZ_CAUSQT010000020.1:0-33039 GCF_963534045.1 uncultured Veillonella sp.
TCAAATCGATGGTAAGAATGTAAGTACATTAATCGAATTGAAAGAGCAAATTGACACCAAGAGCCCTGGCGACACTATTTTATTATCTTATACTCATAATGGTAAAATGAAGAGCGCTCAGGTAAAATTAGGACAAGCCTCTACAAATTAATTAATAGACGTGTATTTACATTAGAAAATTGAATTTAATCTAACATCTTAAAACCCTTTCAATTCATGAAACACTTTATAATAGGTGTGTTTTTAGAGATATTGAAAGGGTTTTATATTGTCTAAAACATTTTTTACAAGGTACCTTGCAATTCGAGGTACCTTGTGTTATTATGTATTTGTCAGTACATGATAGTGACCATAAGAGAGCTTTCACATTGGCAGGTAGGCACAGCCTAAAGGGAGGAACTATGCAAGTTCAATTAAAAAAAGGTGTTATGGATATGTTGGTGCTAGCATTATTAACACAGCAGGATCGCTATGGATATGAAATTGTAAGCACTATTTCGGAATACATAGAAATTTCTGAAGGAACGATATATCCATTATTTAATAGGCTAAAAAAAGAGAAGTATGTTGAAACCTATTTAAAGGAATCTTCTACAGGGCCTTCTCGGAAATATTATCATATAACAGATACAGGCCGAGAGGCTTATAACGAGATGAGACGAGAATGGAATGAGTTTTCTGGCGTTGTAAATATCCTGTTGAAAGGAGTCGACTATAATGAATAAGAAAAGTTTTTTAGAAGCACTGCGTAATATCTTCAAAAAGGCACGTGTTGCTGATGTTGAAAGTATTATAGAGGTTTATGAAGAACACTTTGCTGTAGGCCATGAAAAAGGCCTTACAGATGATGAAATTATTAAATCCTTGGGGACTCCAGAGGAAATTTATGCATCCTATGTAGATGCTGGAATTATTACAGATACGTTAAATGAGGATGGTAATACAAGTAAATCTGTGAATATGCAAGAAATCTATGCTAGATTTGATGAGTATAAAGAACGCTTATTACCGCAGTTACCGGGAATGGCAAAAAAGGCATCGAAGACATTAGTTGCTATTGGCAGTGCCTTAGCCTATATTGTAGGCGTGCTTATATTGGTGATTACGCCAGCTATTTTATATTTATTAGGTAGCTCATGGCAACCATTTGAAAATGTAACCGCATTTCCTGCGTTATCTATGATAACTTTAGTTGCACTCGCAGGTGTAGGCCTTTTTGGTGGCCTTACATGTATATTTATCGGTGCTGAACTTCGTGGTGTACGCGAACGTTATTTCAGCAATGTAGATTAAGGAGGACCTATGAGACGAATTATAATTGCTGCCATTCTAACTGTAATCAGTGCTGTAGGGGTAGGTACATCCTTTGCTGTAAATGATTTACCAAATTTTGGTGAATGGATGAAAACCAATGAACAACAGTTTAGAAAACCACATAGACATGATGGTTCTAATATGCATATGGACCAACATATGATGGATGGAAATAATCAAATGATGCCTCAAGATGGTATGGGGCCAAATAATGGTCAACATATGTACCAAAATTGTCAAAACCAAATGATGCCTCAAGATGGTGTGGGACGAAATCAAAACTAACCATATTTTATGAGTCCTTTTCTCTCATAAAATAATAGAGAACGTGGTCATGAAAGTGCATTCATGGCCACCGTAGAGCCATACACTCTACGTGATACATTCGTATCAGAATCTCTCTCTTACACACAATAACTACACACAAGCAAAAAGAGCTCCTCAGTGAAGGAGCTCTTTTTGTATTTGTTTATAATTTTATTTAATGTGTTTAGAACCGCGTTCTGTCATAGCTACGCCATCTTTGCAAAGAGGGCATTCTTCAGGTTTGTATGTAGGAACTTCAAGGTTAAGTAATGCTTGTACTTTTTCTTTTGGTACACCAAATTCAGCTTTGCCACCGGAGCGATTAACGAGAAGGCCTACGCCTACGATTTCACCGCCGGATTGGTTAACTACGTTAACAACTTCTTGTACGGAACCGCCTGTAGTTACGATATCTTCTACGATAAGTACGCGTGTACCTGGTTCGATTTTGAATCCACGACGCAATGTCATAACGCCTTTTTCACGTTCTGTAAAGATAGCGCGTGTGCCTAATTCTTTACCGACTTCGTGAGCTAATAAGATACCGCCAGTCATAGGTCCAATAACGAGTTCTACGTTTTGATCGCGGAAGCGTTCTGCCAATTCTTTACACAATGTTTCAGTGTATTTTGGATGTTGTAATACGTTGAATTTTTCAACGTACATAGGGCTATGTAGACCAGAAGTCAATAAGAAATGACCTTCTAAAATTGCTTGAGTATCGATAAGTAATTGTTTTACTTCTTGTTCTGACATCATTTAGATACACTCTCCATTTCTTCAATAATTAAACGTACCGCCTCTTGTGGATGTTCAGCCTGCGTAATAGGTCGGCCAATAACAAGGCGAGATGCACCATCCTGTAATGCACTCGATGGTGTAGCAATGCGCTTTTGGTCATTTGTAGCTGCGAAGGATGGGCGAATACCTGGTGTAACGATAAGGAAATCTGGTCCACAGGCCTCGCGAATCATCTTAGCCTCTAAAGCGGAACATACAACACCGTCCATACCGGATTCTTTTGCTAGTTTAGCAAGACGAATTACTTGGTCTGCAATTGGTAATTGACCGCCAATAGATGTCCAAGATTCGTCATCAAAGCTCGTTAAAACGGTAATAGCCAATAGTTTTGGACGTTCGATGCCTAGTTTTTCAGCGCTTTCACGAGCAGCCTCAGCGGCAGCTTTCATCATTATAGGGCCACCTTGACCATGAATGGTAATTAAATTGGCGCCTAAACGAGTAAGGGAAGATACGCCATGGGCCACCGTATTAGGAATATCATGTAATTTCAAATCGAGAAATACATGTTTGCCGTGCTCTTGCAAGTAGCGAACCGTTTGGTCCCCTTCGGCGTAGAATAATTCCATGCCCACCTTATAGAAACTAACGGAGTCCCCCAGTGAGGACACGATAGATTTCATCGCATCCATTGTGGATACGTCGAGGGCGACGATTAATCTGTCATCTGCCATGTTATAACCTCCATAGTACTTATATATCTAAATAATTTTCACATAGAATAGGGCGTCCTGTCAATGAAAATCCGTTGTGAAAGTCGGCTTAAGAACTGCTTTTATACATCGATTTTCTTCGCGTTCATGATATAATAAATACAGAAGTGAAGATGATTCCTAATACGAGTTGATATATGTATATCGGACTGATGTATATAATATGTTGTTAATAGCTAAGAAAGGATTACCATGTTAGATTTTGTAGCATTGGATTTTGAAACAGCTAATAAATATAAAAATAGCGCCTGTTCCTTAGCGGTTATTACCGTTGAAAATGGGCAGATTACCAAAAAAGCGTATAGTCTTATTAAACCACCGTTTATGTCCTTTGACCCAGAATGTATTGAAATTCATGGAATTGAACCTAAAGAAGTGTTGCATGAAAAGACATTCGATCAACTATGGCCTGCTATCTATGAAAATCATTTGAAGGGAAAAATCATGATTGCCCATAATGCAAAATTCGATATGAATGTATTGCGTGCCACTCTTGATTACTATAAAATTCCTTGGCCAGAACTTGACTATGCGTGTACTGTAAAAATTTCTCGTGCCGTATGGCCCGATTTGGTAAATCACAAATTGAACACAATGGCGGCGTACTTAGGCGTAGAATTTAAGCATCATTATGCATTGGATGATGCTGAAACATGCGCCAAGGTTGCTATCGAGGCAGCTCGCTTGAAAGGGGCGAACTCACTACCCGAACTACTTTCAAAAATAGGCGTACCTCTTGAACCATTCATCGATGAAAAAAATAAAGCTGCACAAGCAGAATTACATAAGGAACCAGAACCAGAGCAGATGTCCTTTTTCTAAAGACGTGCTCGGTTACGATGGTAACTAATCCTGATAGAATAATAGATTGTTTTGGAGGTAGTCATGTTAGGTAAAGAACTATTAACCTATGTGGATCATACATTGTTAAGACCCATTGCTACATGGGATGAAATTAAGGTGATTTGTGAAGATGCATTGGCCTATCATACGGCATCAGTTTGCATTCCACCTGATTTTGTGGCATCCGCTCATAATGCATATCCCAATTTGAATATTTGTACCGTTATTGGGTTTCCTCTAGGCTATCAAACGACAGAATCCAAGGTGGCGGAAGCGAAACAAGCTATTGCAGAAGGTGCATCAGAAGTGGATATGGTCATCAATCTAGGTGATGCGAAACAAGGGGATTTTCATGCTATAACAGAGGAAATCAAGGCTCTTAAATCCGTATGCGGTGATAACATTTTAAAGGTTATCATCGAGGCTTGTTTCTTAACGAATGAAGAAAAGATAGAATTATGCCATTGTGTAACGGAAGGCGGCGCAGATTTTATCAAGACCTCAACTGGATTTGGTAGTGGTGGCGCTACATTAGAAGATGTGCAACTATTTAAGAAGCATATTGGTCCTAATGTACAGATTAAAGCTGCCGGAGGCATTCGTTCCATTTCTGATATGAAGGCTTATATTGCAGAAGGATGTAGCCGTATCGGGGCGAGTGCGGCCGTAGAGCTCCTAAAAGATCATTTGGACGAAGAAGTATAAAGAAAAACCACCTAGGCAGTGCTTAGGTGGTTTCTTAGAATGGCGGTGTAACTATGCGCATGTATGATATTATTTTGAAAAAAAGAGCCAATTTAGCACTAACAAATGAGGAAATTCGCTTTGTCATAGAGGGTTATGTAAATGGTACTATTCCTGATTATCAAGTAAGTGCTCTATTGATGACCATCGTATTTAATGGCATGAATGCTCGTGAACTCGGTACGTTGACACTCTCGATGGCTCAGTCTGGACAAATGGTGGATTTATCGTCAATTGATGGTATCACCGTAGATAAACATAGTACAGGTGGTGTAGGGGATAAGACGACACTTATCATTGCTCCTTTAGTGGCCGCCTGTGGTGGTAAGGTCGCAAAAATGTCTGGTAGAGGCCTGGGTCATACAGGGGGGACTATCGATAAAATGGAATCGATTCCTCGTTTGAAAGTATCCTTAAGCCAAGAAGATTTTATCGCCCAAGTGAATAGAATAGGCCTTGCCGTTATAGGTCAATCAGAAGGTTTGGCACCAGCCGATAAAAAACTTTACGCTTTGCGCGATGTAACGGGAACAGTGGACAGTATTCCTCTTATTGCTTCCTCCGTGATGAGCAAGAAATTGGCATCTGGTGCGCAAGCCATTCTACTAGATGTAAAGGTCGGCAGTGGGGCCTTTATGAAAACCATTGAAGAGGCCCGTGCCTTGGCTAAGGCTATGGTAGATATTGGACGTGAAAACGGTCGTTCCGTTAAGGCTGTTTTGACGGATATGGATCGGCCCCTTGGTCATGCCATAGGCAATGCCTTAGAAATTCGTGAGGTCATCGATACATTAAAAGGTCATGGCCCTGACGACTTGACCCATGAATGTATTATCATGGCTGCTCACATGCTCGTTCTAAGCCACATCTGCGACTATGAAACCGCCCTAACTTGTGTGCGTGATGCTCTCGATTCTGGCACTGCACTCGAACGTCTACGCCTCATGATTGACGCTCAAGGTGGTAATAGCTCTGTGATTGATGATGAAAGCCTACTAGCTATCGGCCAATGTACATATGATGTAATAGCGCCTAAGGCTGGTTACATTACCCATATGAATACCGAACAATGTGGTATAGCATCTGTTATGCTTGGTGCTGGGCGCACCATAAAAGATGGCCCTATCGATTATAGTGCAGGTATTATCATGCATAAAAAAACTGGTGATGTCATTGCTGAAGGTGAAAGTATTGCGACCTTGTATGCCTCTGATGAAAGCTTACTTGCTAATGCAGCTAAGACCTATATAGAGGCGATTACGATTGGCGAAGAAATGCCAAATGTAGTGGATACCATTCTTGATATTGTGGCATAAGGAGTCGTATATGACAGAATTAGAAATTCAAAAACTTATGGATTGTGCCATAAAAGCGCGTGAAAATGCTTATTCTCCATATTCACATTTCGCTGTTGGCGCTGCCTTGTTATGCGAAGATGGTACCCTTTACGAAGGCTGTAATATAGAAAATGCTTCCTATGGTCTCACCAACTGTGCTGAACGAACGGCCATTTTTAAAGCCGTATCCGAAGGTCATATAAAATTTAAGGCCCTTGCCGTAGTTGCTGATACGGAAGGACCTTGTGCGCCATGTGGCGCATGTCGTCAGGTAATGGCTGAATTTAAAATACCTCTAATCATTATGGGAAACTTGATGGGGAATATAAAAATAGTAACTATAGAGGAACTATTACCATTTAGTTTTTCTGAATACGATGTAATTGGTAAATAGAATGTAGTACAAGAAAAAGGCTGGAGCGCGTGGCTCCAGCCTTTTAGCATAAGATAATGACCATTAGAATGCAGGAACAATTGCACCTTGGTATTTATCTTGAATGAATTTTTTGATTTCAGGGCTATGAAGAGCTTCCATCAATTTCTTGATACGAGGGTCGTTTTCATTGCCTTTAAGAACAGTTACGATATTTACGTAAGGGGAATCATTAGATTCGATGAACAATGCATCTTTACCAGGGTTAAGACCTGCACTTAATGCATAGTTTGTGTTGATAGCTGCTAGTGCAACATCGTCGATGGAACGAGGCACTTGAGCGGCTTCTAATTCTACGAATTGGTAACCATTAGGGTTAGAAGCGATATCTTGTACAGTGGATAAGATATTATTGGAGTCTTTCAATGTGATAAGACCAGCTTTTTGTAATAACATTAATGCACGACCACCATTTGTAGGGTCATTAGGAATAGCGATTTTTGCACCTTTAGGAAGGTCTTTTAAATCTTTGATTTGACGGGAATATAAGCCCATTGGTTCAAGATGAACGCCACCCACAGATACTAGAGGAAGGTTATGTGCTTTCGCAAATTCGTCCATGTATGGCACATGTTGGAAGAAGTTAGCGTCGATTTCTTTATCACCCAATGCTAGATTTGGTGTATTGTAATCAGTGAATTCTGTGATTTGTAAATCGATATTATCTTTTGCTAAAATCGGTTTTACTTGTTCTAAGATTTCCGCATGTGGTACTGCAGTAGCACCAATTTTTAATACTTGTTTGTCACCGCTGCTAGCTGCTTTATTATTATCGCTGCCGCAACCTGCGATTAATAGAGCACCGCCGAGAACGACTGTAGCCGCTAATGCTAAAAATTTGTTCATACAAACACTCTCCTTTTCGAGAAAATTAAATGTAATTTAATAAACTTATAGTACTAAATTATTTCCTATTCCGCAACTATGTATTATTAGAAGTTATCCATAACTAAAAGTTATAGGGCTCATTATACGTAAATGTAAAAGATAAGCCACCCTAAATAACTCCACCGGCCGGGTCTGTCTCCGGCCTTCGGCCTCCGCAGGGCCAAAGTCGTAATTTAGGATGGCTTATCTTCTTTTTTACTTACCTATAATGAGCCCTATACTTAATAGTAATTGGTATAACATGGCGGCACCAGCGGTAGTACCCATGGCTTTATCTAATTTGATTTCGTCTACATGGGTATAGAATGTTTTGATGGTTTTAAACGCTGGGATGATGGCGAGTAATGCGAGTAATGCTGGGATTGGGAGGACTTTTAAATAGATCCAGGCACCAATCCAGAAGAAGTTAAAGATATAGGTGATGCTCATTAGGCTGATGGCACGGTCGCGGCCTAATACAATTGGTAATGTGCGACGACCGTGTTTTTCATCGTTTCGAATATCTCGAATATTGTTGGTGAGCATGATGGATCCAACTAATAGGGTAGCTGGTAGTGCAGGGATTAGGAATGCTAGTGAAAGTTCACGCGTCCACGCAAAGCCTGTAATGAGGACAATAGCAAAACCCATGGCGATACCGGATGAGATTTCCCCAAATGGTGTGCGAGAAATTGGCTTTGGGCCACCTGAATACAAAAAACTAATTAAAATACAGATGATGCCGGCCGGAATGTACCACCATGTAATGGTGGCTGATAGGTATAGGCCGATGATGATAGGTACAATCATAAGAATCTTAATCATAGTGGAGATGAGCTTTGGCGTCACTGCACCACGGGTAAGAGAACCAGCATTACCTATTTTTTGCCCCGCATCAAGACCAGATTTAAAATCTTTCAATTCATTCCATAAATTGGCGATGATTTGAGCCGATACGACGGCTAAAAATATAAGAATTGTATGGAATATGGCGAGTCCTGTGCCATGAAGTGCACCGAAGGAATAATAACTAAATGCAGCACCTAAGATGGTTGGCCCTAATGCAGCAGCCAATGTGCGAGGTCTAGTGAGAGGAATTAATTCTTGTATCATAATGGTGTGGCGAAATGCCAACTCCTTTCTGTTAGAAATACGTTTTCTTATCTTTAAGTATTGTATAGTACATTAGGAGAAATGTAAATTTGGTGTACCTATCATGTTAGTACAATTATATAGTATAATATTATATGTATATTTAAAATTCTTAATTTAACTTACTTATATAATTCAATTCATATATTCATGAGGTGAGACTATGAAAACGTGGAGTAAGAAGGTAATGACACTAGCTTGCGCGACCTGCTTAACGGTAGGTATGGCGGCTGTAGCTTGTGCCGATACAATTGATTTAGGCTATGGTCAGTATGCTACCACTAATAATGGTGTACACGCGGTAGCTGTAGATGCGATTCCTACAAATCCTACTTTCAGAACGATGGAACAAAATAAGACCCTTCAAAAGGCTAATGAACGAGCTGCACAATCTATGAACGACCGCATAAAAACATCCTATCCCATGGTAAAAGAAGAGTTTAAAGGTACTGCTCTAGATGGATATAGTTTGTACCAATTATCTGGGGATAGTACACTAGGTCATCATACGGGCTGGTTACTCACGTATAATGTAAATAAAGAGGCTATTAATTATTTAGATCGTATGACTACGCAAATTGTTAATTCCGCAATGGCCGATAAACAAGTGAAAGCACAATCTGTTAGCGAGCCTTACACAAAATCTAATGCAGAGAAGTTTATTTCAAAAATGGCCACAGTTACACTTGATCGTAAGATGTTAGAACCACAAATGGCAAATTTAAATGCTACTATGCATCGCGATATGATTAAAACAATACAACAAAGTGCTATGCAAGATGCATCGTTGTCGCAAAAGAATAAAGAAAGTATTCAAGAAGGTGTGGATCTTTTTAAACGCGTTATTCCTAACTTTACAATGGGTGCTACAGAAATATCATTTAAACCATATACATCTAAGTTTGGTGCTATGGCCGGTATGAGTGTGCGCGGCAGCTTAAAATATGATGGCTTTGTATTGCCTGGTAGCTTAACTATGTATGCAATGCCACAAAACGATGGGCTTACAGTACAAATCTTGGCTACCGAAGATACGAGCCGAGACTACTGGACAGGACAATTAGAATCCATGTATGGATTGAAAACCCTAAAGGGAGGCAATAAATAATGAAACCATTAAAAACTCTTGTGCTAGCAGCTTGTTTAGTTGGTGCTGTGACTAGTTTTGCGGGCGCAACGGATGTAAAAACATTAGCAGGATCCATGTCTGTTCCGAATACAGTTACGGTAGCAACCGCATCTACTACAGATTCTGTGGATATTATAAAGGATTTGCTTATCAAGGATAATGCAAAACCAACTACGAATAAACGGACTCGCCAAAGTAATGAGGATGCATTATCTGCGCTTAACTATATGGGCGTTTCCTATGATGTATATCAATTACAAGGGGAAGATAAAACCGGCCAAAAGGACGCTTTGTTAGTAGCCGTAGATTTGAAAACGGCAGCCAATGCATTATTTGATAACCCTAAGGCTAATGCGTCTGTCCTTCCTGTATTAGCCATACTCAATAATGGTGAGTTGGATCCGATTACAGAACAACTCATGTTGACTACGGTTAATAATCTGTTGCCAAAAGAATCTAAAACATTTACATTGCCAGATAAGAACGTACCCGGTTCCATCTATGTAAGTGCTGGTAAAGATTACAGCACCGCCTTTGGTATTGTTGGTGAAAGCCAAAAACCTACTACCATTACTGTAGAAAACACAGAACAAATGGAGAAAATGAATAATACAAAGTATCAAACATATACCGTAGGTTCTCGCGTATTAGTTGATGCGGAAGGTATCAAATTCCCATATTATGCAAAAGCGGCACTCGTAATGAATCCACAAAAGCCTACATTGTTCTTGGCATTGACTAGTGATGTACAACGTCAATATTTTATGCCAATCTTTGCAGATGCTTTCAAATCTATTAAATAAAATATATTGAAAAACATCGATATTAATGTATAATAATTTCTATATATGTATGTATTGTAAAAAGGAGTCCTATTATGAAAACAATTCACACAGATAAAGCGCCTGCAGCAGTAGGTCCCTATTCCCAAGCTAAAGTAGCTGGCGGTTTCTTGTTCGCATCTGGTCAGGTAGCGATTAACCCTGCTACAGGTTTCGTAGTTGAAGGCGGTATCGAAGCACAAACTGAACAAGTATGCAAAAATATTGAAGCTGTATTAGCCGAAGCAGGTTCTGATTTCTCCAAGGTTATCAAAACAACATGCTTCTTAGCTGATATCAATGACTTCAAACCATTCAACGAAGTATATGCAAAATATTTTACATCTAAACCAGCTCGTTCTTGCGTGGCTGTAAAAGATCTTCCATTGGGCGTTGCAGTAGAAGTGGAAATCATCGCGGAAGTATAATATGGATTATATTTCATTATTACAAAAAGAAATGCGACCTGCCTTTGGCTGTACAGAGCCAATCGCTCTTGCCTATGCAGCAGCCAAGGCCGCATCCGTATTGGATGAGTTTCCCAACCACATTCATGCGCGATGCAGTGCCAATATCATTAAAAACGTAAAATCCGTGGTCATTCCGAACTCTGGAGGCCGCAAAGGCTTAGCTGCGGCTACCGTACTCGGTGCCATCGTAGGCCATCCAGAACGTGAACTAGAGGTGTTAGAATCGGCTACCGATAAAGATCGTAAGTGGTTAGGCACCTTATTAGAGGCTAATTTTTGCACTGTAGAACTAGCAGAAGGCGTTGATAATCTCTACATTGAAATTACGGCCACAACCGATGAACATACGGCAGTAGTACGCATTGAAAATGCACATACCAATATTACCTATGTGTCTGTAGATGGAAACGTGATTTCTGAAACCATTAACGAAATTAAAGAGGCTGAAAGTGGTACTTGCCCGATGACATTCGATAGTATCTACGAATTTGCAAAAGCTGGCGACATTTCCGGTATTTTACCTAGCATTAAGCAGCAGGTAGAATATAATACGGCCATTTCGAATGAAGGTTTATCCAATGATTATGGTGCCAATATTGGTCGATTGTTATTGCTTGATGATGAAACCCCATCTCTAGAAACAAAGTGCAAGGCTCGTGCCGCAGCAGGATCTGATGCACGTATGAGTGGGTGCCCGTTGCCTGTAGTTATTTGCTCCGGCTCTGGCAATCAAGGATTGACCGTTTCAATGCCTATCATTACAACTGCTGAGGAACTCGATAAAACCGATGAGGAATTATATCGATCCCTTGTATTTGCCAATTTGTTAACGCTTTACGTTAAATCTGGTATTGGTAAACTGTCCGCATATTGTGGCGTTGTATCGGCTGGCATTGTAAGTGTAGCTGGTATTGCCTTCTTGAAAGGCGATAGTAAAGATATCATCGAAGATACACTCGTAAATGGCCTTGTTAGTCTATCCGGTATCGTATGTGATGGGGCGAAACCATCTTGTGCCGGCAAAATTGCCATCTCCTTAGATGGAGCTTTCATGGGCTATAAACAAGCCCGCCTTAACAAGAGCTATCAAAAGGGTGATGGCCTCGTAGCTCACTCCGTTGATGATACGATTAAAAGTATCGGTGTCGTAGCACAAGGCATGAAAGAAACTGACGTAGTCATTTTGAATGAAATGTTGAAGCATTAATTGGTTTTGTATACGGAAAACAGTTCGTCCTATAATCCTATAAATAAGAAAACAGCGTTATGACCGGTTTGGTTATAACGCTGTTTTTCTAATATTATTGTAATTTTTTAGGATCCTTTAGTAGCAATGATGCGCCTAGTCCCACAATAAGGAATGGAACTAGTGTCATCATGGCTGCTGGTAGTGAATAGGTATCTGCTAAATTCCCTACAACCGGTGCGATGATGCCGCCGATTGTTTGGCTTACGCCAAGGGTGATGCCTGATGCAAATCCGATGCTCTTAGCTAGATAAGTTTGGCCCAGTACAATAACAGGGCTGTAACTGATGGCCTTTGCAGCACCAATCATGAGTAAAATCAGATAGGCAAGTGGCATCATAATCGTTACAGAAAACTCAGGGACTTGTGTTAATAGGAACATGGATGGCAACCAAATCAACAGAGATAATCTAATGATTTTGATAGGACCGTATTTATCGCCCAATAAGCCACCGATGTATGTCATAAAGATGCCGATGCTAAAGAATACGGTTAATGCAAAACTACCTTGTTCGGGGCTCGTGCCGAGTTCATGAGTCCAGAATACAGGGATAAATGCATTAATAACGCGGAAATTAACCGATTGGCTTAGAATAATGATGAACAATATGCCAAAATATTTCCAATAATTTTTCAGTGGTTGAGCCGCAACTGTTGGATTTTCGGTGGCTACGGCTTGGTCGATAGTTTGGGCATGAGCTACGATACGTGGCATGAGCAGAAATAGAACGGTAGATATAATAATACCGGCTACGGTGAAAGCCGCTAGACCATGTGCACCTACTGTATAGGCGATAGCGCCAGCAAATAGAGGACCAAAGGCGAAGCCTGAGCTACCGCCGATGGCGAAGATTCCCATTGCTTTGCCCTTCTTGCCACCTCCGAGGCGGTTCATAATTTTTGCCCCTTCAGGATGGAAAATGGAAGAACCTACACCAGCTAGTGTGGCACATATAAGGAGACTTTCATAAGATGAAACAAAACCCATCATCCCCGTACTACATGCGGATAATAACGTGCCTGCTGCGATGAGGCGTGGCTGATTGAGCTTGTCTGAAATATACCCTAGCAATGGTTGTAGCAATGACGATAATGCCGTGTTTGCTAAGATGAGAAAACCTGCTTGCTCCAAGGACAGTCCATACGTATAGATAAACAGCGGCAATAATGCAGGTAATACACTTTGGCATGAGTCGTTGATCATGTGACTCAGCGTGATGAGATAAGGATAATACTTTTGCATAGTAAACCTCGTTGATTGATGATGTAATATACAATATATTTATATTATATACTATATGTATACAAATAAAACCTAGATAACATCTGTATTATGTGTATCTAGGTTTATCTATTATATCTCTATCATTATCATTTTAAATATGGCAGAGGAGGAGGGATTTGAACCCCCGCGCCGGTTGCCCGACCTACCGCATTTCGAGTGCGGACCCTTCAGCCTCTTGGGTACTCCTCCGTGCTTTACGACGCTCTTTAAAGAACTCTTTCATCAATTGGCTACATTCATCAGCGAGGATGCCTGCTTGCAATTGTGGCTCATGGTTTAGTCCCGGATGGGATAGCACATTAAACAGAGATTCTACGGCGCCTCCTTTGTAGTCGCTAGCACCATATACAACGCGATCAATACGGCTGTTAATAATGGCTCCTGCGCACATAGGACACGGCTCTATCGTAACATACAGGGTGCATCCAGTCAACCGCCAGCGCTTTAGGCTATTACAGGCCTCACGGATGACGAGAACCTCGGCGTGAGCCGTTGCATCATGATCCAGTTCACGGCGGTTATGATGACGTGAAATGACTTGATTATCGTGGACCAAAATGGCGCCAATAGGGATTTCGCCAAGGGCATACGCTTTTCTGCCTTCTTCGATGGCAAGGCTCATAAAGTATTCGTCACGACTGCGCTCGTCCATTGTATTAAGTTCGGTTGAATCCATTAGGTCTTTTGTCATTATCGCACCTCTTAATGTATAATATCTTACATAGAGTCTATCATATTTTATCGTATTTTTGCGAATAGATTTAATCGTTGTGTCAGTTGCTTGTGTGAGGCTAGTATGGATATTATTTGGTATATGTTTGACATGATTGGTACCATCGCATTCGCCGTATCAGGCGCACTTGTGGGTGTGTCCCGTAAAATGGATATTTTTGGCATGGCCGTGCTCGCCCTTGCTACCGCTATTGGGGGCGGTGTGATTCGTGATGTACTGTTAGGCTATTTTCCGCCAAACTCACTTCGTAATGTAGTGTACGTTACGGTCGTCCTCGTGGTAACCTTTATTGTATTTGTCATTTATAACAGTCGTTATCATCGAAACATAATGGGACCTCGTAGTAGGGCTAGTTATTTATTTGCCGATGCTCTTGGCTTAGCATCCTTTACCGTTACGGGTGCCTCTGCAGGGTATACACTCTATCCGGACTTGCCTATATTCATCGTATTGCTTGGTACCATTACCGCTGTAGGTGGTGGCATTCTGCGCGATATGTTGGCGCAGCGCGTACCTTCCGTACTGAAAGAAGACGTATATGCGTTGCCAAGCATTATTGGCGGTATAGCCTATTATCTACTGGTAATTAGCGATTGGGCGGGCCAAGCCGTATATGGGGCTTTCACCATTGTGCTGGTCATTCGTCTACTAGCTATAAAATATCACTGGAGCCTGCCTCGTGTCAGATAGTAAATCGGTTTTATGCGATACATTTGCCAAATTATGACTAAGTGATATAATTGTAATATTAGTTATTTTTTTATGATTGTATCCCTTACAACAGTTGTGAAATGGTACGCACAAGCGTGCTTGATAAAGGAGTTTAACCTATGTCTAAAAAATGGTTGAAAGTAGCGTTAATGGTTACGGCTATTGCTACGGGTACATCCATTCAAGTTGATGCGGAAACTGTGTTATATGTTCCGCAAGATGATCGTCCAGTAAGCCTACAATATACAGTTGATATTGCAAAGGCAGCGGGGATGACGGTGTTAACACCACCACAAAATTTGATTTCCGGTAAAACCTACAAAGGGCAAGCCGATCAAATCTGGAATTGGGTAGAGCAAAATGCGGGCCGTGCCGATGTTATGGTATTGAGTACAGATACCTTAATCTATGGCGGCCTTGTGGATTCTCGTAAACATAATTTGCCATTGAGCACATTGGAAAATCGTTTAAAACGCATCGAAGCGCTTAAGGCAAACCACAAAAATATACGCATTTATGGCTTTGGTACCGTCATGCGTTCCCCACGCGCTAGTGGAGGCGGTACAGAACCATCCTACTATGCAGATTATGGTCCAACCATATTCCAAATTGCTGCACTACAAGATAAATTGGATGCAGGTACATTGACACAAGCGGAAACGCAAAAATTGATGAGCTTGCAAGCCTCTGTCCCTGTAGAATATCTACAAGACTGGTTCTCTCGCCGTCAAAAAAATATGCAAGTGAATAAAGACTTGATCGATGAAGCGCGTAATGGTGTCTTTGCATACTTTGCATTGGGCCATGATGATACATCCCAATTGTCTCAATCCGCATTAGAAGGACGCTATTTAAATCAATACTCCAAGGGCATTCCACGTACACAATATGGCAGCTTCCCTGGGGCAGATCAACTCGGTTTATTGTTGATGGCTCGTTCTCGTACCGATGAAAGTGCGGAAAAACCTACGTTCTCCGTTATCTATCCACTTGGTGGTGCCGGCAAAACATTGCCAGGTTACGAAGACCAAACCGTTGATAAAACGATTGCGGAACACGTAGAAGCCGTTGGTGGTACGATGACAACTGCAGGTAAACCAACTGTTCTTCTCGCTGTTAATACACCTCTTTCTACAAGCACATCTGAATCTGAAACCTTTGGTAACTTCCCAATGATTTCTCAAGCTACGAATGCCTTTGTAGATCGTATTCAACAAGCTACGGAACAAGGTGTAAACGTGAGCATTGCGGATATTGCCTATAACAATGGCTCTGATAATACCTTGTTAGGTGCTTTATATAAACGCGATTTACTCTATAAAATCGGCGCTTACAATGGCTGGAATACAGCAAGTAATACGGTAGGCTATGCGATTGCACAAGGCTTATTGCTACAATCTATGTCCCCAGAAGGACATCGCGATATGTTGACCCAACAATATTTGGATAACTGGGCATACCAAGCGAATATCCGCAAGGATATTTATCGTATGCAAGATTCCATTCGTACCGACAATGTACGCTACTCTGGTGATTTGAATTCAAAATTAGAAGAGTATTTACAAGAACGTGTACAAGATTTCAGTGAAACTTATTTGAAGGTAGACCCTCGTACAGTTAAGGCTACATTCCCATGGGGCCGTTTGTTTGAAACGGATATTACTGTTTATGATAAACCAGTAGTACCTCTTCAAAAAGAAATTCGTATGCAACGGGAAGCAGAGGCGAAAAGACAAGCTGAAGCTGCAGCAGCTGCTGCGGCTGCACAAGCCAATGGTCAAGCACAAGCTGCTCCAGCTGTGCCAACTACAACAACTCAAGCTGCACCAGCTGCAACTTCGATAACGGTAGTACATCAAGCGGCGACTTCACCGCGTATTGTTCCAACACCGGCCGCTGTGCCGCAACAATAATCGCCTATGAAACGATCGTTTTTGCCTGAAATAACCTATATGCGTGGCCTTTGTATGCTCGGCGTTATCGGCATTCATGTCGGCTCCTATGCATTACAAAATCCGTTCGTTAATTTACAACTCATTAGCGTGTTGGAAATCTTATCGCGTTTTGCAGTGCCCGCATTTTTCTTCCTGTCAGCCTTTGGTTTGTTCTACCATACATCGGTAAACGATCCATTTAGCTACAAGGATTTTATGAAACGACGCTTTCAAGTGGTGCTCTATCCTTACATTGTGTGGTCCCTATTCTACCTCATCTATACAGGCATAACGGCGCACAATTTTGGAAATCTCCATCCCGGACCATTGCTTGTGAACCTCTTGTTTGGTAACAGTATGTACCATTTATATTTTATGGTTATACTGGTATGGTTCTATGTGCTCATGCCACTATGGCGTGTGATGGTGCGGTGGATTTTGAAAGCCCCCATTCCGTGGCTCGTCATCTTATTTATCCTACAACTAGGATTTGATTTTATATCCTCCTATCGATTGGGGACCTGGGTGACACAACAGTTTAGCGACTCTCCGGCTATAAAATATCTTTTTGATATGCGCCTTAATTATTGGGTGATTCATTATGTATGGATATTCCTCTTTGGTGCTGTTGTAGCTGAGCGATATGAAATCGTGAAGGACTATATGTGGCGCTACCGATACCTATTAGCCACATGTGCCATTTTATCGATTCTATCCATGTTGGGCGCCTATTACTATGTCATGGATGTATGGCATTATACGGTGCTCGAAGCGATTTACACAGTGCATCAGTTGAGTCCAATGGGGGTATTCTATACGGCATTGGGTACATTGTTTAGCTTATTCCTATTCCAAGTGATGCCCCTCAACAATACGATGGAGGCGTTCTGGTCACAAATTGGGGATACTTCATACGGTATCTATTTGGCGCATCCGTTCTGGTTATTGATCATGACCGGAATTATGGCCAAGTATAATCTTCTATTTACAGTGCCTCACGTAGTGCTGTTGTATGTGATGGCCGTAGGATTATCCTACTTGACGACAGTAGGTTTAAAACAAATACCAAAGCCAATTCGAAAATATATTCTTGGCAACTAATAGGCTTATACAAGCCCTGTAAGATTGGTATATAACTAATTACAATAGAATCCGCTCCTACCATAACTTATAGTTATCGGTAGAGGGCGGATTTTTTTATGACTAATTTGAAAACTTTCACAATGTAAAGTGTGAAAATTAATCTGTGATTGTGCTATAATACAATCATACTGATTAGAGTTACAACAAGGGAAAATGAGGTGCTCTTATGAAAGAATTAACATATTTTAACGGTGAATTCGTCGAACCAGGTGCAAAGGTAATCAGCATTGATGACCGTGGTTACTTATTCGGTGATTCTGTATATGAAGTTGTACGTGTTACAAAAGGTCGTTGTTTTGCATTGTCCTATCACCAAGACCGTCTATATCGGTCCATGCGTGAAATGGACATTCCTGTAAAAATGACACCAGATGATTTGACCGAACTTCACGAAATTTTGATTGAACAAAGTGAAATCAAGGAAGGTTATATTTACTTACAAATCTCCCGTGGTGTGGCGCCACGCCATCATGCATATGATCGCTCTAAACTTGAACCACAAATGCTCATGTCCATTCATAATCTCGATATGGATGCAGTGAACAAGTTGGAATCCGGTGTGAAAGCTATCGCATTGCCTGATGAACGTTGGGGTCATGTAGACATTAAAACAACGAATTTGGTTCCTAACATTTTGGCGCAAACAAAGGCGGAAAAGAAATTTGCTTATACAGCGATGTTATTCCGCGATGGCATTTGTACCGAAGGGGCTACATCTAATGTATTTGCCGTAAAAGATGGAATTATTTATACACATCCAGCGGATAATCATATTTTGAAGGGCATTACGCGTCAAATGGTTATCACTCGTGTGGCACCTTCATTGGGCATCACTGTTATCGAAAAAGAGTTTGACCGCGCCTTCGTTGATGATGCGGATGAACTATTCTTTACCAATACAACTGGTGGTGTGATTCCGATTATAAAACTCGACAGAAATCCTGTAGCTGATGGTAAACCAGGTGCAGTGACTATGAAATTACGTCATGGTCTAGAAAAATTAATGGAAGAAGGCTTGGCTTAATTAGCATACTATAGGTATGAATATGGTAGCTATAGTGGCTGGTAAGGGGAGCTTTCACAAAGAAAGGACATATTTTGATTACATTAGAACACATTAGCAAGGTCTACGAAGGTGCTAATCGTGTAGAAGCGCTGAAGGATATTAGCCTCACCATTGAAAAGGGGCAAATCTACGGCATTATCGGTCAATCAGGGGCCGGTAAATCTACACTGATTCGTTGCATCAATATGCTGGAATCCCCTACATCGGGCTCCGTTATCGTAGACGGCACAGATTTAACGAAATTGAGTGCTAGTGAACTGCGTAAAGCGCGTAAACACATTGGCATGATTTTCCAACATTTTAATCTTTTATCTTCGCGCACGGTCTATGACAATGTAGCATTCCCATTGGAATTGCAAGGGCTTAGCAAGGCTGAAATCAAAGAACGCATCACTCCGATTCTCGATATCGTAGGTTTATCGGACCGCGTGAATAACTATCCATCCCAGCTATCCGGTGGTCAAAAGCAACGTGTTGGCATTGCTCGTGCCTTGGCATCTAATCCAAAGGTATTATTGTGCGACGAAGCTACATCTGCGTTGGATCCGCAAACAACAGAATCCATCTTGGAATTGTTGAAGGATATCAATGAACGGATGGGGCTTACCATTGTGCTCATCACTCATGAGATGAAGGTTATCCGTGAAATATGCGACCGCGTAGCCGTTATCGAAGGCGGTGTTATCTTAGAAGAAGGTAGCACGCTCGAAGTATTTACAAATCCGAAGAAACCGACTACAAAAGATTTCGTTGGCTCAGTAGTAAGCGATAACCTACCAAAAGAAGCGCTTGAACATATTGAACTTCATGATGACTGGATTGCTGGTACGGCACCATTGGTAAAATTGAAGTTTACCGGCCAAGCCACAGATGAACCTGTTGTAGCAGGTTTAGTACGTCGTTTTGACCTCGATGTAAGCATTTTATTCGGTGGCATCGACTACATTCAAAACACTAGTGTAGGCCGTCTCATCATCATTTTGAATGGTGATCCTATGAAGGCGCAAGAAGGGCTAGACTATATCAGAACGTTACCAATTGAAAGCGAGGTGATCGGTTATGTCAGAGCAAGTAATTAAATTGTTGATAACCGGTACCTTGGATACATTGCAAATGACCGTTATCTCTACGATTATGGCCATGATTATTGGTATTCCGCTTGGTGTAGTATTGGTGGTTACATCTAAGGGACATATTTTAGAAAATGCAGCGCTTAATAAGATTCTAGGGGCTATCGTTAATGCGACTCGTTCCATTCCGTTTATCATCTTAATGGTTGCCATCATTCCGTTTACACGTATGGTGGTTGGTACGTCCATTGGTACGACGGCTGCTTGTGTACCGTTGACATTAGCGGCGATTCCGTTTTTAGCACGTCTTGTAGAAACATCCATTAAGGATATTCAATTCGGTGTTATCGAAGCTGCTCAATCGATGGGGGCAAGCCCATTCCAAATTATCCGCAAGGTATTGTTACCAGAAGCATTGCCAACTATTATCGATAATGTTACGGTGCTTATCGTTAACTTGATTGGTTACTCTGCAATGGCAGGTGCTATTGGTGGCGGCGGCCTTGGTGATATTGCTATCCGCTACGGATACCAACGTTTCCAAGGGGATATCATGCTCGCTACCATCATCATTCTTATCATTATGGTTCAAGTTATCCAAATGATTGGTGACGGTTTATCCAAAGCGATGAATAAGAAATAGGAGGCGTTATGAGCGTCAATGAAAAATTGAGAAGTGCTCAACATGACGAGCTCTTTGAAGGCATTTTACAACTTCAAACTGTAGAAGAATGTTATGCATTCTTTGAGGATATTTGTACTGTTAATGAACTGAAAGCATTATCGCAACGACTTCAAGTGGCTAAAATGTTACGCGCTGGTGATAGCTATGAAACGATTGTAGAAGAAACTGGTGCTAGTACAGCGACGATTAGTCGTGTGAAACGATGCCTTGTATATGGTGCTGATGGTTATACAGTGGTATTAGATCGATTGGCAGACAAAAAATAGTCGTAACATATTCATAGTAGGATATAATACATAACGGTGACCCTGGTCACCGTTATTTTGTATATAGGACTATTGTTTTTACTTATACGAATGGTAAAATGATAGTATATGTATGTGAGATATGGGAGGTCGTATATGGAATGGCTAATTGCAATAACCGGATTACCCTATGAGGTAATGATACTTATATTGCTTGCTGTAGCAGGGGCCTTTGCGGGCTTTGTGGATTCCATAGTGGGTGGCGGTGGATTGATATCTGTGCCGGCCATGTTGCTAACTAATTTGCCTCCTAGCATGGCTCTAGGTAGTAATAAATTGTCTAGTATCTTTGGGGCCGGTAGTGCATCAATTACATTTTTACGAAACCATATGGTTGATTTTAGGCTGGTTCGTAAACTATTGCCTTTTACCTTTATAGGTTCTATGCTGGGTACTTTGGCGGTTGTATCATTACCGCCGCTATATGTTAAACCGATTATCATCGTATTACTCGTGGCCGTTACATTATTTGTAGTCTTTAAAAAGAACTGGGGCGAAGTAAATCGCACCTCTCAAGTAATGGGGCGAGCACTTTATATTTGTATGGCCTTTGCCCTTGGCATCGGTATTTATGATGGCTTTATAGGCCCTGGTACGGGTACATTTCTCATTATGGGATTTATCTTTACCGGATTTGATTTTCTCCATGCTTCGGCGAATGCTAAAATTTTAAATTTCACCAGTAATTTAGCATCTTTACTTGTGTTTCTATATTTAGGACATGTCAATATTATGTATGGTCTTGCTGCTGCGGTGGGACAAGTTGTGGGCGCCTATTTAGGATCTCATTTAGCCATTGCGAAAGGATCTTCTTTGGTGCGTGTTATATTCCTGTCTGTTACGACAGTGATGTTGTTAAAATTAGTGTTTGATTATATTTCTACCTTGTAGGAGGTGTGAGTATGCCTCATAAAAATGATGTTCAAGTGGCATTGATCAGCGGTGGCACATCGGGGATTGGATTTGCCACAGCTAAGCTATTATTGCAAGAAGGTTGGTGCGTCGTTATCAATGGCCGCGATGAACAAGCGGGACAAAGGGCAAAGATGAAATTGCGCCGATATTCTTCGAAGGTGCGCTATGTGAAAGGCGACGTATCCAGTGTTAGCGATTGTCAGCGCATCGTAAAAGAAACGGTAGATTTCTTTGGTAGTATTTCGGCTCTTGTAACGGCGGCTGGATATTATGAAGAAGAGCTACTAGCCGATGTATCTGAATCGGCTTTTGATGAAATGTTTGGAACAAATGTAAAAGGAACTGTATTCTTGTGCCAAGCAGCATTGCCTTATTTACGTCAAGTAAAGGGCAGTATTGTTACCGTATCTAGTGATGCGGGCCTACAGGGCAATGTAGCCTGCTCAGTATATGGTGCGTCAAAAGGTGCTATCGTAAGCTTTACAAAATCACTGTCCCTTGAGATGGCACCTCATGAAGTACGTGTAAATTGTGTATGTCCTGGCGACGTAGATACATCGCTTGTAGATAAGCAAATTGCCCAATCCCATCAAGATGCGGAACAAGCAAAAGAGGAGATGGGCCAACATTATCCATTAGGGCGTATTGCAAAACCTCATGAAATTGGAGAAGTTATCGCTTTTTTAATTAGTTCAAAAGCATCCTTTGTAACAGGTGCTGCGTGGACGATTGATGGAGGTCTTACGAGTTGGTAGTGAATAGAGTGTTATCTATTACTAATAGTCATAATAAGACAGTTTATACAGGGTAAAATATATATTATTCATTTCAATTCTACATTGAGAATGGTATAATAATACTAATGAACGATACATACATTCACAAGTGGAATCCGGAGAAAAAGGAGAACGATTATGGCAGAATATAATGGCGTTAGAATTGAACCGCTTAGCGATGGTGGTCAAGATTTAAATTATCAAGTTGAACAATTTATTTTCTGGGGTGCAGGCCGTGCTGCCGTATTGGCTTTGTCTCCAAAATTCAGCAATGTTGCACTATGCACAAATGCTACATACATGGTAACTCGCATTGCTCATTTATATGATGTTGAATTACAAACAGGTGCTGTTGTAGGTTTAGTAGGTGGCTTGAGCACTGCTATTGCTACAGCTGCTATTTCCTTACTCGTACCTTTTAAAGCAGTACGCGTACCGGTAGCTGTTGGTTTGACCTATGCTATTGGTAAGGTAGCTCATATCTGGATCGAAGATGGTATGCCATCCGACATCGAACGCTACAAACCTATGATCGCTGAGTTCTATGAAAATGGTAAAACCATTGCTGGCGAAATCGCTCGCGATGCAGCAGCAAGCATTCCGTTCACTCAAGGCCAACGCGATGTATGGGCTGGTATTGCCAATGAAACAGGTCTTGCAAAAGAACAATTAGAACAAGTATATTCTGAAAAAGTAGCACCTGCTATTGAAAAATGGAATACGGAAACGAAATACCAATTGCATGATAATGCAGCAGAAGCAGTAGCAAAGGTAACTGATGCGGCAAAAGAAAAAATCGATGTAGCAAAAGAAACATTGGATACTGCAAAAGAATTGGCTAAAGGTGGCGTAGAGGTAGCGAAAGCAACAACTCAAGTGGCTGTGGAAAACGCAAAAACTACAGCAGCTCAAGCTGTGGAAAATGCAAAAGATACTGCATTCCAAGCTGTTGAAACAGTAAAAGAAACGACAAAATCCACAATTAACGGTTTTCGTAAATAGTTAGAAGGATTGGTATGAATCCATTAAAGATTATCAAATATGGCAAGTATTTTAGTGAGTCTCGATTCTTGGCGTTTGCCACTCGCTATGGTAAAAAACTTGCCTTTGTACAAAAAGCAGTGGTGTTATTCTTTTGCTTGCGCGATCAAGATACACCAAAATATGTAAAGGCTATTTTAGCCGGCGCCTTAGGGTATCTCGTCCTACCAATCGATATCATTCCTGATACGATTGCGGGCCTTGGCTGGGTAGATGATGTAGCAGTTCTCGGCATTGCTTTCAAAATCGCCAACCGCTATATCAAAACATCCCACGAAGAACAAGCGAAAAAGCTATTCCCTTTTGGTAACTAACAAGTACATAAAAAGGCAGTTTAATCATTGTTATTGGTTGGACTGCCTTTGTTTATTTGACACCCTTTGTTAATAGATATACAATTAAATTTGTATTGTAATAAGAAGGATGAATAAATGTATACAGCGACAATTAACGTCCGTTTCTATGAAACCGATATGATGGGAATTGCTCACCATAGCAATCATTTTCGGTGGTTTGAAATGGCGCGTATTGAATTCCTTCGTCACATTGGTGTCACCTTGTGGGATATGATGGACGAGGATATAGTATTTCCAATTATGAATGTATCGTGTAACTATAAGGAACCTGCTCGGTTCGATGACACGATTAATATAGAAACCTATTTAGTTAAAATGACCCGTGCTCAGATGATATTTAAATACCGCATGCGCCGCGCTAGCGATGGTGCTCTATTGGCGACGGGTGAGACTAAGAATGCCTTTATGTCTAAATCGTCTGGGAAAATCGTACGATTAGAGGATCGCTTTTATCAACCTATTCTAAATGCTGTTGAGGAGATGCCTCATGACTAATATAGATACACAACGACTGCCTATCGGCGTCTTTGACTCAGGTGTAGGTGGTCTATCCGTTTTGAAAGTTCTACAGGAACAATTTCCCAATGAAAACTTCATCTATATAGGAGATAATGCTAATAACCCTGTTGGCAATCGTCCGACCGAGGAGATTACAGAAATCGCCTGCCGTATTGCGGAAACATTACATCAAGTACCCGTAAAATTGATGGTCATTGCGTGTAATACCTTTACCGTAGTGGCCCTCGATGAGGTGCGTAGTCGCGTCAATGTGCCGGTTATCGGCGTGTCGCAAGGTGTTAAGACCGCTATTCGTGAAAGCAATAGTAATACCATTGGTATCATGGCGACAGTGGCTACAGTTAATAGTCATATTCATAAATATGTGGCTATGGACATCGACCATGAGGTTTTTGTATGGGAACAACCATGCCCAGAACTAGCCGGCTTAATTGAACAAGGTCATTTGCACGATGACGCTGTTCGTACAGCCGCTAAGGAGTACTTAGCACCTATGCTAGAACGGGATATCGATGTTGTCGTATTGGGATGTACTCATTTCCCATTTGTTAGCCCTGTGCTGCAGGAGTTATCAGGTGACCGCATCCGATATATCGACCCTGCTTATGAGACTAGTGATCTAGTACGACGTACGATGGACAGCAATCATTTACATAATCCATCTACCGAGAAGGGCCGTAGCACCTTGTATTTCACAAAGGATATTGCCCTAGGGGCTGATTTAGGCGCCCAATTCTTAGATACTGATGATTTTTCGGTGGAATTGATTACACTATAAAGGAGAATTCACATGTGGTTTTATGACATAATAAATGTGATAGTTGCCATTGCAGTTATCGTAGCTATTTTGTACTTATTATTCCGTCTATTCGTATTAAAACAAGGTAACGAACGCGTTATTTTGTTGCCAAAGCGGAAAACAAGCTTTCAATTGGCAGATATGAATATGAGCTCCATGACATTGTTCTGCGATGTGCCATTTGTAAACAAAGGCCGTCAACTTGGTACAATCATGGATTTATTCCCACGTCCTTTGCTTCCAGAAGAACATTTTGATGGTGTGAAAGTAGACGCTTGGGCTATGGATATCGATCGTCCACGCCACGATGGTTACTTTGAAGCCATCATCATCAAGCCTCGCAAGGGTGGTACAATCCGCGTTTACGTTACCTTAACAGGTAGAAATGGCAATATTCGTGAAGATATTAAGGGATTCCCTTATATGGATATCGACATTTATTACCAAATCGTAGGTCGTACCGATTACCATATCGATAAACAACGTATTCGTTTGACTGCAGAAGAAGTACAAGCAGCATTGGTTCACTAAGGAGGCATAACAATGGCAGAATTAGAATTAGTATGTGTTCCTACACGTATTCTTACAGATAATGATGACATCGTTGATGCTATCGTTGAATTTGGTGGTCACAATATTGGACCAGAAGACATCGTATGCGTAGCAGAATCCGTCGTGGCTATTACACAAGGCCGCTTTACACGTCCTGAAGAACTCAATGTATGTTGGCAAGCGCGTATGATTAACCGCTTTATCCATCCAGATGGTTCCATGGCTTCTATTTATGGTATGCAATCTGCTATGAACTTAGATGGTAAATGGAAGGTATTAGGTGCTTTCTTCTTAGGCGCTATTGCTAAAATTTTCCGCAAACCAGGCGTGTTTTACGCTATCGCCCGTGCTGCATCCTTAACCGATGACGTAACAGGTACAATGCCTCCATTCGATAAACACATCGTATTTGGTCCAAAAGATCCAGATAAGGTGGCTGAAAAAATCGTTCAACGCACAGGTTGCTATGGCGCTGTTGTAGCAGACGTAAACGACTTGAAACGCTCTGCAATTCTCGGTACAAGTCGCGGTATTGATGCGAAGAAAATCGCTAAATTGTTGATTGATAATCCGTTTGGTAATGATAGCCAAATGACACCAATCGTTATTATTAAAAACTACGCTTCCGTTTCGGGAGCAAAATAAAAGATTCTCGATGTTTCCGGTGCAGAACTGGTAAGTCTAGAGATTAACAAAAGAGACTGCTCCGGCGGTCTCTTTTCTGTTTAAAGGAGGACATATGTTATTAGGCATAGATGTAGGCGGTACCTTTACGGATGCCGTTATTATAGATGGGGGTACCATCGTTTCATCGGCGAAGCGGAGAACCACGAAGGAGAATCTCATGAATGGCATAACGGATGCCTTAGGTGCGGTGATGCGTGGTGCGGACCCTGCACAAATAGAACAGGTAACGCTATCCACTACGGTAGTGACAAATACAATTGTGGAGCATAAAGAACAGCCTGTAGATCTCTATGTTGTAGCGGGGCCAGGGCGCAATGTAGATGATATTTTCCCGGTAAGACCTGTGTACCTCAAAGGGTATACGGACCATCGCGGCATTGTGGTAGAACGTACGGATGTAGAGGGTACTCGTCAACTAGCAAATATGGTGCAATCTAAGAGTGGTACCGATTTAGCAGCGGTCTCCGCAAAATTTGGCGTCCGTAATCCGAAGGAGGAACTCGATATTGCCAATGGTCTCGCAAGTACATATACTACGATTTCTACAGGCAGTGCACTGAGTGGCAATCTTAATTTTCCCCGTCGCACCATTAGTGCTTATTTTAATAGTGCGGTGGCCTCTGTATTTAAGGACTTTAAAAATGCTGTCCATCATGCATTGGAAACCTTTCACATTACGGCGCCTGTATATATTTTGAAAGCTGACGGTGGCTCGCTACCGATTGATACGGTAGAATCTATTCCTGTAGAGACAGTATTTACCGGACCGGCCGCAACAGTACTTGGCTTAGAAGCATTGCGCAGTACTAAAGAAGCTCATACGGTGGCCCTTGATATTGGTGGGACTACAACGGATATTTCCTTGTGGAAACAGGGCAAACCATTGATGACAAAAGAGGGCGTATCCATTCGTGAATATCCAAGTGCAGTACGTTCCTTTGCGGTTACCTCTGTGGGCATTGGTGGTGAATCGGCGGTGCGTTATGAAGATGGCAACCTTATGGTTGGCCCTGAACGGCTCGGCCCATCTGTTGCCCTTGATGGCACTTTCCCAACATTAGGGGATGCTCTCATTGTGCTTGGTAAAGCTCACTATGGAGATGAACAGAAGGCATATGATGCCATTGCACAGATAGATACGACAATTGATGCGAAAACCATGGCTCAGCGCATTGTAGATACAGCAGTTCGCGTTGTACAACAAGGCATTGATATGGTAGTAGCGAAGGAAAATAAACGACCTATTTACGTAGTAGCCGATATTGTGCATCCCGATCCGTTCGTGCCAGCACAACTCGTCATTGTTGGCGGTACAGCTGCTAGTTTGGGACCCATTATTGGGGATCAACTAGGATTACCTGTTCATATTCCAGTTGATGCAGCTGTGGCTAATGCCATCGGTGCTGGTGTAGCTAATCATACGATGGCGATTACGGTTCACGTCGATACAAAACGGCGCACCATGGTGGTGCCAGAGCTAGGTATTCAAGATAAAAGCAGCAGTTTGCGTTCTGCCAATGCCGTGGAAGAAATAGCGTATGATTTATTGCGAGATGCTGCGCGAGAGCAATGCCTTGTACCTCCAGATGCAATGCCTGATATAGAAACGATTAGCGTTGAAGATTTTCCTGTTGTTGATGGATGGCAATCGATGGAACGCATTATCACTGTGAAAGTACAATTGAAAGCGGGGGTGAGCAGTTATGTGGAATCATAAGGACAGCTATCGTGTACGAAATAGAATCGTGCCAGCTAGTACAATAGAACATCCTTCGTTGGGCCTCGTTTTTTTCCCTGCCTTTGATTGGAAAATTTCCGCTACCCATCCAGAACGGCAAGAACGATTGCTCTATACACGGGATCAAATCGTAGAAGAAGGCTTATTGGATGTACCGAATATTAGGGAATATAATCCTATTGTAGCCGACTGGGATACTATAGAACGGGTTCATGTGGGGGCCCCTGATTTAGCATCTTGGGTAACCGATGCCCATCGCGTATCAGCAGGCGGTGCCATCGCAGCAGCTGATGCGGTGCTACGAGGTGAAGTTGACCGAGCCTTTGCCCTCGTTAGACCACCAGGGCATCATGCGATGGCCATGGTTCATGGTATTCGTGGGTTCTGTACTATCAATATCGAAGCCGTTATGATTCAACATATACGCCAAACCTACGGTGTAAAACGTGTTGCCATCGTCGATACCGATGTACATCATGGGGATGGTTCGCAAGATGTGTTCTACCATGATCCAGATACCTTGTATATAAGCTTTCACCAAGATGGGCGGACCTTATATCCGGGAACAGGATTTATGGATGAATTCGGCGGGCCTCAAGCCATCGGAGCCAATATCGACATCCCATTGCCACCGGGTACGGGTGATGAAGGTTTGTTAAAGGTTATGCGTGAGCTTGTACTGCCGATACTCCATGAATTTAAACCGGATATCGTTATCAATTCGGCGGGGCAAGACAATCACTTCTCCGATCCATTAGCGAATATGAATGTTACCGCTAAGGGATACGCCGAATTAGTTGACCTATTGCAGGCCGACATAGCTGTTCTTGAAGGTGGCTATTCTGTACAAGAGGCCTTGCCTTATGTAAATACGGGCATCATATTATCGATGGCGGGGTTAGATTACAGTCGCGTTATCGAGCCGAACTATGTAGAACAACATCAATCGGCAGATGTAACGAGATATATAGATGATCTAATATTGAAATGGAAGGACCAATGGGCACGGCGTGAGGAAATAGCACGAGATGAACTCATCGGTCACAAGGATAGATGGGTTCGTGACTATTCTGTGTATTATGACGAATCTGGCGTTCAAGAAGAGCGCCGCGAAACAGTACGTCTCTATCCGGATAAAATTGGTTGGCATAGTATCGAATCTTATGGAAATTATGGACCTTATGCCAAGCAAAGTGTGTATGCCATGTTTATACCATGGCAAGCAGATGATGCTACGCGCGAAGAGGCTTTCACAGAAGCACGCCGCATGAAAAAACAAGGTGGACTCAATCGCTATGTGGTGGTGGACCCTATGGGACAGGGGCAAGTTGAGATTTAGCTTGTCGAATGGGAACCGCCGTTCATGATATAATAGAATAAACGAGATAGCGCCCCTCGTGTGAGGGGCGTTTCTATTGTGATCCATATCCTATAATGAACAATTCAGCATGGTATACTAGACATAAAGGGGGCGTTGTTATGCGCAGTGATAATAGAACAGCAGGTCAATTAAGACCGATTAAAATAACTAGACATTTTACAGAATATGCAGAAGGTTCAGTGCTCATCGAATGTGGTAAGACCAAGGTCATTTGTACGGCTACCATCGAGGAAAATGTACCGCGCTGGCTAAAAGGTTCTGGCCAAGGTTGGGTGACTGCAGAGTACTCCTTGTTGCCACGCTCCACAAAAACACGTGTCAGCCGTGAGGCCGCTCGTGGTAAACAAACAGGCCGTACCGTTGAAATTCAACGCTTAATCGGTCGTGCGTTGCGTGCCGTTGTAGATTTAAAGGCCTTAGGAGAACGCTCTATTACCGTAGACTGTGATGTTATCCAAGCTGACGGTGGTACGCGTACGGCGTCCATCACAGGTGCCTTCGTAGCCCTTGTGGATGCCATCGATTTCACATTTGGCGGCTTTGGTAAATTCCCTATTACCGATTTCTGTGCCGCTATTTCCGTTGGCATTGGCCCAGACGGTCCTATTACAGACCTTTGCTATGAAGAGGATAGCGCTGCCGTAGTGGATATGAACGTGGTGCGTACCGGTGCCGGTAATCTTATCGAGGTGCAAGGTACAGGCGAGCATGGTACATTTAACCGCGATGAACTTAATCAATTATTAGACCTTGCAGAATCTGCCACTGATGAATTAATGGCTGCGCAACGCGATGTGCTCGGTTCTGTAGCGGACAAAATTGGCAAAGTGTATCCTGACGCACCTGTTCAAACTGCTGAAGGAGAACAATAATATGGAACGCATTGTATTAGCAACGGGTAATAAGGGGAAAATACGCGAATTTAAACGGGCTTTTTCTCATATGAACATCACCTGTGTGCCTGTGAAAGACATAATAGACGTTCCAGAACCAGAGGAAACGGGCACAACCTTTATGGAAAACGCCATCCTCAAAGCGAAATACTATAGCGAAAAGACTGGACTGCCTTGCTTAGCTGACGATTCAGGACTTGCCGTTGATGCCCTTGATGGGGCCCCTGGTGTATACTCCGCACGCTATGCAGGTGTTCACGGCGATGACGAGGCAAATAATGAAAAATTAATTCGCGAATTACAAGGTAAATCGGACCGCACAGCGCATTATGTATGTGCCTTAGCGCTGGTTCATCCCGATGGTGATAGCGTAACCGCCGAAGCCTCTTGCGAGGGGGAAATTCAAGATACGCCGCTTGGTACCAATGGATTTGGGTATGATCCATACTTTTTTGTTCCCCGATTTGGCAAAACAATGGCGGAACTCGATATCGATACGAAGGAAACCATCAGTCATCGTGGTAAGGCGTTGCAAGAATTGGTTGCAAAGGTGAACAAATGAAACGGATAGGTATTATTAGTGATACACATGGCTATCTCGATACCATTGATCTCGTGTTAGATGCAACGGTGGACCAAGATATCGACATGTGGCTACACGCCGGTGATTACGGAGACGATGCGCGGTATATGCAGACGCGTACCGATGTACCGGTTTACGCCGTGCGCGGCAATAATGACCGCGTGCAGCCTTTAGAACCTAAGGAGCAATTGATTCCCCTCGAGGATACCTATATTTACATGACCCATGGTCATGAGGTATCATATTGTAAACGAGCACAAGAATTGATACACATCGGCAATGCTATGGGGGCGCGCCTCATCGTTTGTGGGCATAGTCATTATCACGAGGCTAAACATATAGGGGATACCCTTTTTGTAAATCCGGGGAGTATTGCATTACCTCGGGATGGATCGGGTGGCACCTTTGCCATCGTCACCTATGAAGATGGCGCCTTTGATGTAGAATTTGTGTATAAACAAGATATTATATAGTATATGTGTGAAAGTCGGGTTTTGTATGGCTTTCACAAAAAATAGTAAGTCTATGCATGGAAAGGGTTATGGCATATCATGGATACACCAGTTAAGGCAAAGCCTAAAATGAAGTTATATGGGTTTAATAATCTCACGAAGACGTTGAGTTTTAATATTTATGATATTTGTTATACTCGTACAGAGGAAGAAAAGAAACAATATATTCAATATATTGATGAAGTATACAACGCGGAACGGTTGACGAATATTTTGACCGAAGTGAGTCATATTATCGGCGCCAATATTTTGAATATTGCGAAACAAGATTATGACCCACAAGGGGCGTCGGTGACGATTTTGATTTCCGAAGAAGAAATTGAAAAAGAAGATGTAGTTATGCATTTGGATAAATCCCATCTTACGGTTCATACGTATCCTGAAAGCCATCCGCACAAGGGGATTAGTACATTCCGTGCCGATATCGAAGTGTCCACATGTGGTCAAATCTCTCCACTTAAGGCCCTCAATTATTTGATCAATAGCTTTGATTCGGATATTTTGACCTTGGACTACCATGTGCGTGGCTTTACGCGCGACGTGTCGGGCAAGAAAATCTACATTGACCATCGCATCAACTCCATCCAAAATTACATTAATGCGAAAACGCGCAATTTGTACAACATGATCGATGTGAACGTGTACCAAGAAAATATTTTCCACACTAAGATGATGCTCAAAGATTTTGACTTGGATAACTATCTATTTGGTATTACCGAAGCGGAATTGAGCGAACGGGAAATCAAGCAAATTAAACAACAATTGCGACAAGAAATGACGGAAATTTTCTACGGTCGTAACTTGCCTTCTGTGAAAGCCTAGATGATTAAAAACGCTTAATTCTAAAATTTTCGAAAAACTATATCGAAAAATCTTGTATTATTGTTTCTGATTCTGTATAATGAACTTGTAAGGGGTATTAATAATTAATACCAAGAAACTATTGTGTCCGTTGTCATCCACAAAGGAGAATTATTATGGACGTACGTGAATTAGCAGTACAAAAAAAACGTGAATTAAAAGGCTTCCTAACAGTAGGAACTAAATATGAATTAAAAGACGCTCATGATTTATCCGTTGCTTACACACCAGGTGTAGCAGAACCATGCTTGCGTATTAAAGACAATGAAGCAGAATCCTTCGAATTAACTTGCCGTTCCAACATGGTTGCCGTTGTAT
>NZ_CAUSQT010000021.1:0-30930 GCF_963534045.1 uncultured Veillonella sp.
TATAAGCTAATACGGCCATCAATAAAACTATCCAAGATAGATAGCTATTGAAGAGATGGTTAATAGATCGAATTAAACTCATCAAAACACTCACTTTCATAAAAATTAAAATAAAATACGCCGATAATTATAGCAAATCTGTACATTATATACAACAAAGGCCCTCACACCATAGGTATGAGAGCCTTTCAATAGTTCTATTATTTAGTTAAAGCACCTACATTGTCTAAATGATGTAAGCATTTTTCTTTACCAAGCAATGTAACGATATTGTTTAAGTCAGGACCATGCATTTGACCAGTCAAGGCAACACGCAATGGCATGAATACAAATTTACCTTTCAAAGCAGTTTCTTTCATAACAGCCTTGATAGCCTTTTTAACGGCTTCTGGTGTAACTTCTTCCATGTCTGCTAATTTTTCTTTGAAAGCATTCAATACAGTTGGCGCAGATTCTTCGTTAAGCACTGCCTTTAACTCTTCTTCATGACCTTCTTCGAGGAATACTGTTTCCCCCATGAACATGCCTACATGATCTTTAATTTGAGCACCAAAGCTAATATGATCACGGAATGTAGAACAAAGTAATGTTAACCAATCAATATCAGATTGATTCAAGCTATCTGGAGCTAAACCAACTTCTTTTAAATGTGGCAAACAAAGGTGGAATAATTCTTCATCGCTCAAGTTTTTCATGTAATGGAAATTGATGTGGTTTAATTTATCGATATCAAATACAGCTGGGTTCTTAGCAACGCGATCCATGGAGAAGGCTTGAATTAATTCATCTTGTGTAAAGAATTCTTCTTCACCTTCTGGAGCCCAACCAAGAAGTGCCAAGAAGTTTACTAATGCTTCTGGCAAGTAGCCCAATTGCTTATATTGATCAACAGATGTAGCACCATGACGTTTAGACATCTTCTTATAATCTTTGCCAAGAATCAAGGAGATATGACCAAATGTAGGAATTTCCCAACCAAGTGCTTCGTAGATAGCCATTTGACGAGGTGTATTGGATAAATGTTCTTCCGCGCGAATAACGTGAGTAATTTTCATCATATGGTCATCCATTACAACGGCAAAATTATATACAGGGATACCATCGGATTTTACGATTACAAAGTCACCTACACCATTGGACTCGAAGGATACATGACCACGAACCATATCATCGAATGCATAGGTTTTATTCAAAGGTACGCGAAGACGGATAGTTGGTTTTCTACCTTCTGCACGATATTTTTCTTTTTCTTCTTCTGTAAGATGGCAACAATGACCATTATATTTAGGGGTTTCACCGCGTTCCATTTGCGCCTGACGTACTTCATCAAGCTCTTCAGCTGTACAGAAGCATTCATAAGCTTTGTCTTCATCAAGTAAGCGTTGTGTTACTTCATTATACAAATCAAGACGTTCTGTTTGACGATAAGGGCCATTTTCACCACCTACGTCGATGCCTTCATCCCAATTCATACCGAGCCATTGCAAAGATGCTTTAATATTTTCTTCACTTTCACGAGTAGAACGAGATAAATCTGTATCCTCTATGCGAAGTACAAACGTACCTTTTTCCTTACGTGCTAATAGCCAGTTGAACAAAGCGGATCGAGCACCGCCAATATGAAATGGACCTGTTGGACTTGGCGCAAAACGTACCTTCATAATTAAACCTCTCCTTCATATACGGAAACTACTGCCTGTGCTGCAATGCCTTCACGGCGACCGATGGCGCCAAGCATTTCATTGGTAGTAGCCTTAATACTAATGCGATCTAATGGAATTTCTAAAACAGATTGTAAATTAGCCTTCATCGTATCGATGTGTGGCTTTAATTTTGGCGTTTCAGAAATAACCATAATATCTATATTATAGGCTTCTAAGCCTCTTTCTTTCAACAAGGAATTCACATGTTTTAATAAAATCATGCTAGAAATCCCTTTATATGCATCATCTTCTGGTGGAAAATAGTAGCCTATATCCTTTAAACCAGCAGCACCAAGTAAGGCATCCATCAGCGCATGAATCAATACATCTGCATCGGAATGACCATCGGGTCCAACAGGCGATTCGATATGAACACCGCCCAAAATACAAGGTCTTCCTTCCTTCAATCGATGAATGTCATATCCAAAACCTACGCGCATCTGTTGCTCCTTGATTCCTAAATACCGTTTAGCCACCGCTATATCGTTTGGTGTAGTAACCTTAATGTTCTCATAATCGCCATCTAAAATGTACACATCTTTACCGATATATTCAACTAAGGACACGTCGTCCGTTCCCAAATAAGCATCACGCTTAGCCGTTTCTTGAGCTTCTTTAAATATATTTTTTAGGAAACCTTGTGGCGTTTGAATATTCATCAACTCGTTACGATTCAATGTTTCTAAAACCTGTCCATCGATATCAACACGCTTAATCGTATCTGTAGATGGTACGCCTATAGTCACAGCACCATGAGTTTCGGCCTCTTCAATGACACGTTCAAATAACTCTGGCTTTGCTAAAGGTCTAGCTCCATCGTGAACGAGGACAATATCCATATCATCGCTAACCGCTTGTAAACCTGCATATACAGAATCTTGCCGCTCTTTGCCACCTGTGATAATTTTAATTGATTTTGAAAGCCCTAATGATGCAATATGCTGCTCCATATAGGCTGCTTCGCCATCAGCAACAACGAGAATGACTTCACTCACTGCTTTAACTTGTTCAATGTTACTTAACGTCCATTGAATAATCGATTTATTGCCAAGTTTAATGAAAATTTTGTTCTCATCATGACCCATCCGGCGACCTGCACCGGCAGCTAATACGATACAGCTAACCTTACTCATGCTTACCTCCATCTACACGCGCAAAAATCATACGACCTGCACTGGTTTGTAAAATGGATGTAACCATAACCTCAACCTCTTGACCTACATATGGACGACCATCTTCTACGACAATCATAGTCCCATCATCTAAGTAGGCAACGCCTTGTTGAATCTCTTTACCTTCCTTCATCACTTGTACGCGAATCCATTCACCTGCAATGAGGGCTGGTTTTAAGACATTGGCTAATTCGTTTAAATTTAAAACCTTAATACCTTGTACACGAGCCACCTTATTGAGATTAAAATCATTTGTCATAAGCTTCCATTGTTTCTCTAAAGCTAATCGCATGAGTTTAGAGTCAACTTCGTGTAGATCATCATAGTCATCTTCTACAATTTCAATAGATACCAGTTTTGCATCCTGCATTTCTTTTAAAATATCTAACCCACGACGGCCACGATTTCGTTTCATCGCATCTGCGGAATCAGATATGATTTGTAACTCATTTAAAACAAAGACAGGAACTATCAATGGGCCATCAATAAACCCAGTAGCGCACAGCTCCTTAATACGCCCATCAATAATAACAGAAGTATCTAATAACTTTGCAGTTGAATTTGAGTCACTGGACTTGTGAGATCCAAACATGTTGAAGCCTCTACTTTTTTTAGTCCCCGCTTCACTGCGTTTCCATTGCTTTAAATAGTTAAGATACATTTCAGGTCCCTTACGGGCCATCAAACGTACACCGCTATAGCCAAAAATGGCACTTAAGATGATTGAAATATACGGTCCAATAATAGGAACCTGATTGAATGCTGCACCAATTAAATTAGCAATAATAAGACCAAATAATAAACCGATGGTGCCTGCAATCAATTCTTGGTTAGGAATATGTGTTAATACCCGTTCCAATCGTCTAGCAATGACTAAACCTTGTTTTAAAATAAAGGACGAAATAAAATAGCCTATTAAAATACCAATTATCGTACCAAGCACAATAACTGAAATACGTGCTACAGTGAGCGACATATCTCCAAAGCTTGCAAATTGAGATACTAAATAAGGATCAATAATAGGGGCTAAATTGTCCATACCTACGTATGCGGCCGTACCGATAAGGATAGCAATCACATACCGTAAAATGCCATAAATCATGGCATCACCTCCTTCAAATACCATAGAGTTTATACTCAATGTATTAGCCTTCTATGAACTATAACATGTATTAAGAAAATGCGAGTTGCATCGCTTGTGCAATTGACGTAACGCCACGGATTTGAATAGACTTATCATCGTGCTTAATTTGCTTATAATTCCCTTCTGGGATAATAAACTTTGTAAAGCCCAATTTCTTAGCTTCATTAATTCGTTGTTCTATGCGTGGGATACTACGAACATTACCGGTCAATCCAACCTCTCCAAGAATCACCATGTCATGAGGCACTACGCGATTTTTTAAATTGGATACAATGGCAACGGCCATCGATAAATCACAAGCCGGTTCATTAACCTTTAACCCACCGATTACATTGACGTAGACATCCTTATTGCCCAACGTAAAGCCGCAGCGTTTTTCCAATACTGCTAGTAGCACAATTAGACGATTCAAATCATAGCCAATAGCCGTACGCCTTGGCATTCCAAAGGCTGTTGTAGCTACCAAACTTTGAACCTCTACCAGAATGGGACGAACCCCTTCAAGATAAATCATGACCGCACTACCACTTTCATCATCTGCTCGTTCAGCTAACAAGGACGCCGACGGATTAGCCAGCTCTGCTAAACCATCTTCAATCATGGTAAAAATACCGGTTTCCGATGTGGAACCAAAACGATTTTTGATGGTTCGTAATATACGGAACTGATAGGAACGTTCCCCTTCAAAATAGAGTACTACATCCACCATATGTTCAAGCATACGAGGGCCTGCAATATTGCCTTCCTTTGTTACATGACCAATGATAATGGTGGGAATATTCTGTTCTTTACAAAACCGTAATAAACGCGATGTACACTCACGAACTTGACTAACACTACCAGGTGCGGCTTCGATATCTGCAGTAAACATTGTTTGTATGGAGTCGATGACCAGTAATGATGGTTTTTGATCTAATGCGACCTCAAGAATATGGTCTAAATCTGTATCGGCTATAACATGTAATCGTTTGCTATTAATATGTAATCGTTCCGCTCGCAATTTTAATTGTAATTGTGATTCTTCGCCAGATGCATATAAAACAGTACCAACTGTATCGGCCACTTTTTGAGAAACTTGTAAAAGCAGTGTTGATTTACCAATACCAGGGTCACCACCTAATAACATTAATGCACCGGGCACAATACCGCCTCCAAGCACTCTATCTATTTCCTTATAGGTCGTAGGAATTCTAGACACAGCTGACATCTCAATATCTGGCAATGCCACGGGTTTAGTCGTATTGGTGCCCACCCCACGCACAGATGGTGTACGGCTATGTTTAGTATCTTTCACCACTTCTTCAACCAGTGTATTCCATTCACCGCATTGAGGGCATTTTCCCATCCACTTGGCAGATTCAGCACCACAATTATTACAAAAGAAAACTGTTTTTACCTTTGCCATACAACCCCCATGAAAAGTAAAAGGTCATGAATGATAATTCACTCATGACCTTTTGTGCATAATTTATACTACGGTCAACTATTATCACTAATAGTATACCATTTTGACATTAAATTTTACATAAAAGACTGTATGAAAACAATATCTATTCCCAATTATTTAGAAGCTTTTACCACAATGTGTTCATCTTCTACATCGGCCTTGATGATAGCTCCTTCAGGAGCATTACCTTGTAAAATAAGATCTGATATAGGATCTTCAATTAACCGTTGAATAGCTCGTTTCAATGGACGTGCGCCCATTGAGAAATCAGATCCTTCTTTCACAAGCAAATCCATAGCAGCTGGTGAAATTTCTAGTGATAATCCCATATCACCAAGACGTTTTACTACAGTATCCATTAAAATTGTAACAATTTGTTTTAAATCATTTGACGTTAAAGCATGGAATACAATCATTTCATCTATGCGATTCAAAAATTCAGGACGGAAATGGCGCTTTACCGAATCCATAACAGATTTTTTTGCTTCCTTAAAATTAACAACACTGACATCTTCAGTGTTGCTATCAGCCTTCTTAGCTGCTAAAAATCCTAGTTCAGGTGAATCCTTACGCAAAGCTTTAGCACCTAGATTACTCGTCATGATGATAACAGTATTTCTAAAATCAACAGTACGACCCTGACTATCTGTTAATCGACCATCATCAAGAACCTGCAATAAGATATTAAAGAAATCTGCATGAGCCTTTTCTACTTCGTCAAGTAAAATTACGCTATATGGTTTGCGGCGAACTGCATCAGTTAATTGTCCACCTTCTTCATAACCAACATAGCCTGGAGGCGCACCTACTAAACGCGATACAGTATGCTTTTCCATATATTCGGACATATCTAGACGAATCATCGCCGTCTCATCACCAAATAAGGCAACAGCTAGGGCACGAGCCAATTCGGTTTTCCCAACACCAGTAGGTCCTAAGAATAAGAATGACCCAATAGGACGTTTAGGATCTTTTAAACCAGCTCTAGCGCGGCGAACAGCCTTAGAAACGGCCACAACAGCCTCATCTTGACCAATGACACGTTTATGAAGCTCTTCTTCTAGATGTAATAATGATTCAGATTCTTCCTGTGCGATTTTAGAAACAGGAATCCCCGTCCATTGTGCTACAACAGAGGCGATATCTTCGTCAGTCACAACTAACTTAGCATCGCTATTTTCCTTAGCCGCTTTTTTCTTATCGTTGATTTCCTTTTCAATGCGCTTTTCTTCATCGCGCATCTCAGCCGCCTTCTCAAATTCTTGAGCTGTTACAGCAGCTTCTTTTTCCTTTTTTACATCTGCTAATTGTGTCTCTAATGCTTTCACATCGGGTGCGGCAGAAAACACTTTCATCCGCACCTTAGATGCTGCCTCATCGACAACATCAATAGCCTTATCCGGCAAGAACCGATCCGTAATATAACGACTGGATAGTGAAACCGCGGCTGCCAATGCTTCGTCGGTAATCTTTGCCTTATGGAAGGCCTCATACCGATCACGTAACCCTTTTAAAATTTCAAGTGCATCTTCCTCTGATGGCTCACCAACAAGAACAGGTTGAAATCTGCGTTCTAAAGCAGCATCTTTTTCTATATGTTTTTTATATTCATCCAAGGTTGTAGCGCCAATCACTTGAAACTCACCACGAGCCAATGCAGGTTTTAAAATATTCGCAGCATCCATAGCGCCCTCAGTAGCACCAGCGCCAACTAATGTATGAATTTCATCGATGAATATAATCATATCGTCATGTTTTTGAACTTCATCGATTGCTTTTTTCAATCGTTCTTCAAATTCACCACGATATTTTGCACCGGCTAGCATGGAACTGATGCTCAATGAAATAATTCGCTTATTACGCAAAATTTCTGGTACATTACCATTTACGATGCGCTGAGCCAACCCTTCTGCAATAGCCGTTTTACCTACACCTGGTTCACCGATAAGCACCGGATTATTTTTAGTGCGGCGGCTCAAAATTTGAATGACCCTCGCAATCTCTTTATCTCGACCAATAACGGGGTCAATTTTACCTTGCTTAGCCGATTCATTTAAATCTGTGCTAAAATCAGCAAGTTCACCTAATGAACTATTGTCTTTCCTATCTTCCCCACTATGACTAGCGCTGTCAGAAGATCCGAGAATTGTTCGAATCGTATCCACAATATCATTTGCACGAATATTATGATTGCGCAATATACCTACTGCTACGCCACCACCATCGCTCAACAGACCTAATAGAATATGTTCTGTCCCCACATAATTGTGGTTCATATGATTAGCCACTTCAACAGCTAACTCCAGCACATGTTTTACACGGGGAGTCATATAGACGGAACTAGCCTTCTTATTACCTCGTCCTATATGCTCTTCAACATCTTCAATAATAGTCTCTGCACTGAGACCAAGCTCATTAAGAGCCTTTGCGGCAACACCATTTTTAACCTTTATGAGCCCGATGAGTACATGCTCCGTTCCCACATAGTCATGCCCTAGTTCTAAGGCCGCTTCTTGGGCGAAGGATAACACTCGTTGTGCATCATCTGTAAATCGTTGCATCATATGTATTACCTCGTTCGCAAACATCAGTTTGCGCTCTTTATATAAACTTCATTCATGAAATGAAGGTACATTTTATCAATCTATATAAAATGGAATTTCTTGAATATCTCCATGAATAGTATTCTTAAATACCATAGAAAACAGGAAAATCACTTATTATTTTTGTGAAAGTTTTTCTCTAATAACTGTTGCTCTATAATTATCACATTCTTGAGGACTTATCTCTTCTTTTCCCATATATTTAAGTAAAAAATTAGGTCTTGTAATAGCCACCAACTCATTAAAACTATCGTTCGACCATGCTGGTAAGATATTTAAATCTACACCTAATTGAACATCGCTTAATTTTTCTAGGGACTCCTGACCACTTATAGACCTTGCATATCGCAATATACCATAGGACCGCCACAAATGATCTTCAAGACCATCTTTATCATTGTGCACCAATGTTTGACGACATTTTCGCTCTTCTGCTATGATACCTTCTACAATTTTCGTCAATTGCTCAATGGTATCGGCTTCGCTAATGCCCATCGTACGTTGATTAGACACCTGATAAATATGACCTAATGCGTCAGAACCTTCGCCATATAAACCGCGCACAGAATAACCAAGCTGAACAATACTCCGAACAAGACGATTAATGCGTCTAGTCATTGCTAATGCAGGAAGATGAAGCATAACAGAGGCGCGTAAACCGGCACCCACATTCGTTGGGCATGCAGTTAAATAGCCAAAAGATTCATCAAACGCAAATGGTTGCTTCTCATCAATAGCATCATCAATGCGTTCTGCATGGTGAAAAGCATCTATTAAATTCAGGCCCGCCTCCATAGTTTGTATGCGCAAATGGTCCTCTTCATTAACCATAATTGCTACCGATGCGTCATCGGATACAAGTAAGCTACGATATGGCATTTTTTCAGCCATAACAGGACTAATCAAATGTTTTTCCACAAGAATGGCACGCTCTATATCGGACAATTTATCAAGACTAATACAGTAATAATCTTGATTGTCGGAATCTTTTAACGTAGTAACTAAACCACGTGCAATGGAATCAACATGATGTAGAGCGACTTCATCATTTTTATTGGTAAATAATGTGTCTCTGAAATTCCGAGCTAATCGTATACGACTAGAAATAACGATATGATCTGAATCGGATGGCGTATGTTGGAGCCATTTACTAAGGGCTGCATCTAATATATTATCAAACATACTATCCTCCTCAATTCTCTTTACTATCGACCTTCGATTCTAAAGCTTTGATTTTATCTCTAATTTGAGCTGCTTCTTCAAAGTTTTCATCACTTATGGCCGTTTCTAATTGACGTCGTAATTGCTTAATTTCATATTGTGCTTTAAACACATTATGCCCTTGGTTTGGTACGCGTCCTTCATATTCAACTGACCCTTGAATGCGTTGAACCAATGATGCAATCTGATTTTTAAAAGTTTCGTAACAACTAGGACATCCAAATTTCCCAAATCGATTAAAATCTTCAAATGTATTTCCACAATTTGGACAGCGTTTCATCTGCTGTGATTGCAACATATGGTCTGGGTACACCATATTTTTGAAAAAATCATTGGAGAAAAAGTCATTGTCCCAAATATCATTTACGAAAGAACTAAAGGGAGATAACTTACCATCTTTTTGTAATTTATTAGCACAGGACGAACATAAATGTTGTTCTGTTTTTTGATTATTGACGATATTTGTCATATGCACTGTTGCTTCGTTTGTATGGCAATGATCGCATTTCATATGACATCACTCCTTCCGCAATGTCTCTATCATGGATGCATAAAGATTGCGAATAGCATCATTTCTAGATTCATAATCTACATGTTCAATGATGCTGGCAAATGAATTATGCATCATTTGAGCCTCGCGCTTTGTAATTTTATTATCTTGTAACAATTGAAATAAAGATTGATCAACATCGCGTAAATCGATTAACCGTTCCACGCGATTTGGACCTTCATAGATATGATAGGTTGTCACTGCTGGTACCATATTAGAAGATTCTGGTTGCAACTTACGAATTCTAATATATCCACCTAATCCACGTCTAGATTCAACATCAAATCCTCGTTCATTAGAAAAACGCGTACTCAATACATAGCTAATCTGAGATGGTGCACAATCTAATTCATCGGCCAACTCATTTCTCTTTAAAATCAATCTTTCTTGTTCTTCTGTTAATTTATTAAGTATAAATTTTTCTATTTTATCAGCTATAACGCTCATAATAACACCTCTTTATAAATTTATCTCTTAATTTGTCTTTTTGTTCTTTTAATATAGCTTTATTATATTTGACTATTTGACTATTGTCAAATATAAAGTCAAATTTTTATAAATTATTATTTGACTATTACCTAAATACGTAAATTTATTACATGAATTGCCCCAACAAATCAATGTATGTACGTAAATGTTTCTACGAATAGACTAATATAAGAATTCAATGTATAATATTAAAGATATAATAACGTATGTACGAAAGAAGGTGCTACAATGGCAGATGCATTAGGTCATCAATTATTACTAGATTTATACTCTTGCAATGAAGAATCCCTCTCTTCCGCTGCAGCCGTACAAGAAAGTGTAGCTGCTGCATTTGAGTTAGCAGATATTGAATTAGACGAAATTAACTATCAAGTTATGGATGATGAAATTGTCGTTCTTGCTATTGCAAAACAATTTCACTTCACATTACATGCGTATCCGGAATTGGGTTATGTAGCAGTTGATTTATTCGCCTTCAATCGTACTCTACCACTTACACAATTTATGAAATCCTTACGTCAATCATTTGGCTCTGAAAAGGTAAAAGCAACCACTGTCCAACGTGGCGATTTTGGTAACGAACGCGATATGAAACCGCGTCGCAAAACCAAAATTACAACACTTGGTCGTGTATTCCGTACACGTATCCAATTAAAACAAACTGGGGGAAAACTCAAAAAACAAAGCGCTAAGGTTATCAAATCATTAGCTAAAAAAAGTGGCTTAAAAAAATAACATAAGAAAAATCTAAAAGACCTTGCTCAATACGAACAAGGTCTTTTTACTGCGTCAAAAAGGCTAGAGACGAATCTCTAGCCTTTTAATATGAACATTAATAGTCTTATCTACGAACAAGCATTTCCTCTAAGTCCAAGGTCATAACAATATCATCTACATCATCGCAAAGATATTCTGCATTTGCATCGTTTAACTCTGTTTCGGTACCATATCCATAGGTAACACCTATAGATATACAACCTAATTCATTGCCTGACTCAACATCGTATTTTCTATCCCCTACCATGTATACGAGACGACGTCCCGTATCATCAGTTAATGGATTACCACACAATTCGATAGACTTTTGTAGAATCTCTTTCTTATGAACCAAGCCTTCTTTGTAATTGGCTCCTACAATGACATCAAAGTATTGTGTAATAGAAAAATGATCTAAAATCTCGCGTGCATAAACTTCTGGCTTAGCCGTAGCCAAGGCCACAGTATAATGTTCATTTTTAACCTTGTCCAATAGGTCGATGATATTAGGATACAATTGATTTTCGAATTTACCAATGGTACCATAGCGTTCACCAAACTTTTTATATACTTTTTCGGCTTCTTCTAATGCCATGCCACAGTGTTCTTGAAATGAATCTACAAGTGGAGGGCCTAAGAATAATAACAATGTTTCATGAGGTGGAATTTCATATCCAAAGGATTCGAGTGCATATGTGACACTCTTCAAAATTCCTTCTTCTGAATCTGTTAAGGTTCCATCCAAGTCAAAAATAATGGTCTTATTCATAATTATTTCTTTAAAGCCTCTTTTAATGTATGCCATGCTAATACAGCACATTTTACACGAGCAGGCATATTAGAAATATTTTGTAAGGCCATAGCATCTTCTAAATCTTCAAGCTTAGATTCGTCAGTAACCTCTTTTTTTATCATACCCAAGAATAATTCTACCAAACGCAATGCTTCTTCTACAGATTTACCCTTGATAATATCAATCATCATGGATGCTGAAGCTTGGCTGATAGCACAACCAGAGCCTGTGTAAGCTGCATCTTTAATAATGCCATCTTGTACATCAATTTGTAGCGTCAAATCATCACCACAACTTGGATTGTGGCCATGTTCGGAAGCAGTAAATTCACTTAACTCACGTTTATTACGCTTATCTTGATTATGTTCCAAAATAAGTTCCGTATACAATTGATCCATTTCCATGTGAATGTCTCCTAATCTTTAAAGCCCATTACCGAACGGACAGTTTTTAATACTTCTAAGAATGCATCTAAATCTTCTTTACGCGTGTATAAATACATGCTGAGGCGTGTAGATGCAGCTACGTGAAAGAATGCGCCCAAAGGTTGTGCACAATGATGTCCAGAGCGTACACAGATACCTTTAGAATCAAGGATAGTCGCTACATCATGAGGATGTACATCATCTATTGTAAAAGCGATAACGCCATGTTTTTCACGAGGGTTTTGAGATCCCAATACGTGAACATGAGGGATTTCAAGCATCTTAGGCAATATATAGGATACCAATTCTTCTTCATGTGCCTCAATAGCATCCATGCCGAAAGATTCGAGATAATCAATAGCGGCATGTAATGTTACAGCACCGTGAGCATTTGGTGTACCAGCTTCGAATTTATATGGTAGTTCATTGAATGTAGTAGATTGTTCTTTTACATATTCAATCATATCACCACCGAGTAAAAATGGTGGCATTTTTTCGAGTAATTTTCGTTTCCCATAGAGCACACCAATACCTTGAGAAGCGCACATTTTATGACCAGAGAATACGAAGAAATCACAGTCCAAGGCTTGTACATCCACCTTCATATGAGGTGTAGACTGAGCTCCGTCAAGAACGACAATAGCCCCTACAGAATGAGCTTTTTCAGTCAATTCTTTCACAGGAAATTCCATGCCAAGAACATTGCTCACATGGGCAAATGCCACAATTTTAGTACTTTCATCAATCTTATTGATTTCACCATCTTTCAAATGGCCCGATTCATCTAAGTACATATACTCTAATATAGCACCTGTTTTCTCAGCAACATATTGCCATGTAACAAGATTGGCATGATGTTCTGCAACAGTAATGACAATCTTATCACCTTTTGTAACAAAATTAGCGCCATAGCTATGAGCGATTAGATTCATCGATTCCGTACTATTACGGGTAAAGACAACCTCTTCTCGCTCACGGGCATTGATAAACTCAACAACGCGGTCACGTGCATTTTCATACGCTTCCGACGCTTCAATAGCGAGGATATGAGAACCGCGATGTGGATTACCATTGTGATGAAGCATATGGTCTGTAAGGCGATCCATTACCATTTGAGGAATTTGCGCCGTTGCACCACTATCTAAGTAGATAAGGCGATGACCATTATGTTCTTTATGTAAAATAGGAAAATCCTTATATGCTTCTGTAATAGGTCTCATAGTCAATCCTCTTAAATCTTATTACGTACTGCAGTCAAAGCAGCTTCTTCAATCACGTCATCACCAATGCGATCGATGATTGGTCGAATCATTGATTCTACAATAATATGTTTAGCTTCTACTTCACTAAAACCACGGCTCATGAGGTAGAACAATTTATTTTGATCAATTTGTCCTGCACTAGCTGCATGATTACCTACTACATTATCTTCTTTACACAATAACAATGGTAGAGAAATAGATTTAACAGTAGGATCTAACAATAAACATGTATCTTCTTCAGCACCTTCAGAGGCAACAGCACCGCGAAGGAAATCCAATGTACCACGGAAGGATTTTTTAGATGTATCGCTTAAGGCACCTAATGTATGAATATCACTAAAAGATTTTTTACCACCATGTGTCATGAGCATAGCAATATCAAATTTTTGTTCCTTATTGCCTAAATAAGCAATATCGTGAACGATTTTACTAGATTCACCTTGTAAATCATGTTCATAGTTTAGGAAGTTTTCTTTGCCACCAATTTCTACATTGATGTATTCCACATCGGCATTATCCTCTAGTTTTGTATAGCGATGTTCGATATGCTGTACAGTTTCGTCTAAAAGATTTACTTTTTTAACGACAATCTTGGCATTAGATTTTACATCGTATTCATTAAGATATTGAATATTAGTCGCCTCTTTTGTACCGCCATCTAAGAAGAATTGTACTTCTACTTGCGCATCTTCTTCGACGATAAATTGGAAACGACTGGCAATACGTGCGCTCGCATCAATGCGAATACCTACCACTTCTTTTACCTTAGCAGGCACATGGATACGATAGCCTTCAGCTTCGCTTACAAGCTTAGCTACAGCCTCACCATTAGCACCTTTATAGTTTGTATTCATCAAAGCTGTACCAGCTGGCAATGGGCTTATAATGGCATCATTACCTTTTACCAATACAGATGTAGTTGTTTCTGATTCTCCCCAAAGACTTGCTGGAGTATGGTTAACACGCAACCATCTAAAGGTAGGTCTAGGAAGTTCATTAAATAGTAATTCGCTCATAGTACCTCCTTAACCGATAGAACCTTCTAATTCAAGATTGATTAGATTATTCATTTCAACAGCATATTCCAATGGCAATTCTTTAGAAATTGGTTCTACGAAACCACGAACAAGCATTGCGCGAGCTTCTTCTTCACTAATACCACGCGTCATAAGGTAGAAAATAGCTTCATCAGAAATACGGCCAATCTTAGCTTCATGACCTAAATCGACATTATCATTTTCTACAATAATAGCTGGAATTGTATCGGATTGAGAAATTTCATCCAACATCAAGGATTCACAGGATACAGTTGCTTTTGCATGTTCTGCATTAGGACCAATTTTCAACAGGCCACGATAAATAGCAGCACCACCGGATTTGGAGATAGATTTAGAGTTTACATTACTTGTCGTATATGGTGCATTGTGAACCACCTTACAACCAGTATCAAGGAATTGACCTTCACCGGCAAATGTTACGCCTGTAAACTCAGCATGAGCACCTTCGCCATTAAGAATACTCATTGGGTACAAACAGGATACGTGAGAACCAAAGGAACCAGATACCCATTCAATAGTACCGCCTTTACCTACAACACAACGTTTTGTATTGAGGTTGTACATATTCTTAGACCAGTTTTCAATTGTGGAATAACGCAATGTAGCGTTATCCTTAACGAACAATTCTACTGCGCCTGCATGAAGATTGGATACATCGTATTTAGGAGCAGAACAACCTTCGATAAAGTGTACCTTAGCACCTTCTTCTACGATGATCATCGTATGTTCGAACTGACCAGCACCTGGTGCATTCAAACGGAAATAGGATTGCAATGGAATATCCACTTGCACGCCTGCAGGAACATATACAAAGGAACCGCCAGACCAAACGGCACCATGAAGAGCTGCCCATTTATGATCTGTAGGAGGAATTAATGTCATCCAGTATTTTTTTACGATTTCTTCATGTTCATGAAGCGCTGTTTCAATATCAGTATAAATTACGCCTTGTTTTACAAGATCTTCTTGAATGCTGTGATATACGACTTCGGAGTCATATTGGGCACCTACACCTGCAAGAGATGTTTTTTCTGCTTCTGGAATACCGAGGCGATCAAATGTGCTCTTAATATCGTCAGGTACTTCATTCCAATCGCCCTTCATATCTACTTTAGGCTTTACATATGTGTAAATATGTTCCATATCTAAGCCAGAAATATCAGGAATCCAATTAGGAATTTCCATACGATTGTAAATCTCTAAGGATTTCAAACGGAAGTCAAGCATCCATTCCGGTTCATTTTTATTAGACCAAATTTCACGGATAATATCTTCTGTTAACCCAGCATCAGCAATATAGGAATACTCAAAATTATTCTTTATATCATAGACACCACGGTCCATATCCGCAACTTGGGTTTTCTTTCTTTCTTCCATGTTGCCTCCTATGCTAATGCTTTGTATGCGTCGTAACCTTTTTCTTCAATTTCACGAACCAATGAAGCATCACCAGTCTTAACGATTTTACCGTTGATCAAAACATGTACAAAATCAGGTTTTAATTTTTGTAAAATTTGATTGTGGTGAGTAATGATTAATACTGCATTATCTTCATTGTGGAAACGATTAACACCTTCGGATACAATGCGAACAGCATCAACGTCAAGACCAGAGTCAGTTTCATCAAGAATAGCCAATTTAGGATTTAAAATAGACATTTGAAGAATTTCATTTTTCTTGCGTTCCCCACCGGAGAAACCTTCGTTTACATAACGTTGTGCATAGGATGTGTCAAAGGACAATTCATCCATTTTTTCTTTCAATTCTTTTTTGAAAGCCAACGCGCGTACATTTTCACCTGTAATTGTAGATTTTGCAGTACGGATGAAGTTTTCTACAGTAATACCAGGAACGGAAATCGGGCTTTGGAATGACATAAAGATGCCTGCTTTTGCACGATCATTTACAGCATCTTCTGTGATATCCTTGCCATCAAATACGATAGAACCTTTATCGACTGTGTACAATGGGTTACCCATAATAGCATTTGCCAATGTGGATTTACCTGCACCATTCGTACCCATTACGACGTGAATCTCACCTTTATTTATTGTTAAATTAATGCCTTTAAGAATTTTCTTCTCTTCTACAGACACTTCCAAATCTTTAATCTGAAGTAATTCAGCCAAAATATTTCACTCCTTCGTATCAGATAATCTGATTATATGATTAAAACTTTATAGTCACATAGAAAAACGGCGGTACGCACAAGGGTGATACCGCCGTATTCTCTCGCCACTTTAGCAAGTATGTGCATAACAATCTATACTCATTATACATTCTTATCTAAATGATAGCAAGATATTCCTACTAAAATATACAGGAATTAGAAAAAATCCCTATATATCCATATATCTTATAGTTTATTAATAGTAGTTCTCAACTCTATTTAATTCTCAATATTATAAATCGGAGAAATCCAATGTGCCAAACAAGTCATCGTATGTTTCAGCGCGACGAATTTGTGTAACGGAACCATCTTTGTGCAACAACAATTCAGCAGAACGTAATTTACCATTGTAGTTAAAGCCCATCGAATGACCATGTGCACCTGCATCATGAATGATGATACGGTCACCAATATCAATTTTTGGCAATTCTCGTTGAATAGCAAATTTATCATTATTTTCACACAAGGAACCAGTTACATCATACACATAATCTTTAGGAGCATTTTCTTTACCCATTACCGTAATATGATGGTAAGAACCATACAATGCTGGACGCATTAAATTCGCCATGCAAGAATCTAAACCGATGTAATGACGATAGATATCCTTTTTGTGAATAGCTGTGGAAACAAGATATCCAAATGGGCCTGTTACCATACGACCACATTCGTAGGCCAAAGCAATATCCTTAAGACCATTGCCTTTAATGATTCGATCATAAGCTTCATGAACACGTTCGCCCAATTTTTCAAAGTCAACAGGTGTTTGTTCTGGCTTATATGCTACGCCTACACCACCACCAAGATCGATAAATGCAACATCGATGCCTAATTTTTCTTTAATTTCTACAGCAAGGTTAAAGCAGATTTCAGCTGTACCTACCAATCCATCAATATCAAGTTCATTGGATACAACCATAGTATGTAAACCAAAATGTTTTACACCCTTTGCTTGTAATTGCTTATATGCCTCAAATACTTGCTCACGAGTCATACCGTATTTTGCTTCCTCTGGAAGGCCGATAATCGTATTGCCCCCTTCTTTCAAAGGACCTGGATTATAACGTACGCAGAATGTATCTGGTAGAGATCCGTGATGTTTTTCTAAGTATTCAATATGAGTAATATCATCTAAATTGATGATAGCCCCCATATCTAACGCCTTTTTATACTCTACATAAGGTGTGTCATTGGATGTGAACATAATGTCATGTCCAGTGATACCTACCTTTTCGCATAGAAGTAATTCGGCTAAGGAAGAACAATCAGCGCCTACCCCTAGTTTTTGCAATACACGCATAATATATGGATTTGGAGTAGCTTTCACAGCAAAATATTGTTTAAATCCCTTATTCCAAGAGAATGCAGAGATAAATCTCTTCATATTATTAACGATACCTTCTTCGTCATAAATATGAAACGGAGTCGGATAGTTAGCAATAATTGCTTCTAATTGTTCAGATGTAAATGGAACTGTTTTTTGATTCATAATAACCTCTCTACATAGTAAAAGACTCATCTATGATGAGTCTTCTAATCAACTGATTATTTAAATAATGCCTTATCTAAACTATATCGACCTGCACCAGCAAAGAACAGCATGACAGCACCAAAGCCCATTTGCGATGGATAATCCCAACTAAAGAAATTGCCGTTAAGATTCAATATGGTCGCTACCGCCAAGGTACCTACAACTAGAAGCGTGCCAATACGTGTAAACAGGCCTATAATAAGAAGAATACCGCCGACCATTTCTGCATAAGATGCGATGGTACCTAATATAACCTCAAAGCCACTTGGCACACCTAAGGCGGACAACATGGCCCCTACCTTATAAAGACCTTGTTCACCACTTACATATTTTAAGTATCCATGATAGAACATGGAAATACCTAATGCAAGGCGATAGAATAAAAGCCCAAAATTAATATAATCAGGTTTACTTTTAAATAAAAAGTTCAACATAGTAACACCTCTTTATTATATAGATATTTTTAGATATAAAAATTATATGCTATATAATAGTGTCTGTCAAACAAAGACTCTTATATGAAATTCTATAGAATTATATCATAAATTACTTATGAAATCAATTTATCAAGACTCATTCTAAGAATAAAAAATCCTAATGAATGTAGCAATCTACATTCATTAGGATTTTAATATATTATCTATGTATCGCTAAAGCAGTTGATTACATCATACCGCCCATGCCACCCATTGGAGGCATTGCAGGAGCAGCAGCATTTTCTTCTACTTTATCAGCTACGATTGTTTCAGTAGTCAATACAAGAGAAGCGATGGATGCAGCATTTTGAAGAGCAGAACGTGTTACTTTTGCAGGATCCACGATACCAGCTTTTACCATGTCCATGTATTCTTCAGTCAAAGCATTGAAACCTACGCCAGCTTCAGTATTTTTAACTTTTTCTACTACAACGGAGCCTTCAAGGCCAGCATTGTAAGCGATTTGACGAAGTGGTTCTTCTACTGCACGTTTTACAAGGTTAATACCAGTTTGAACATCACCAGTAGCTTCCAATGTGTTTAATGCAGGGATGATATCGATGAATGTAGTACCACCACCAGCTACGATACCTTCTTCAACAGCAGCACGAGTTGCGTTCAATGCGTCTTCGATACGAAGTTTTTTATCTTTCATTTCAACTTCTGTAGCAGCACCTACTTCGATAACTGCAACACCACCAGATAATTTTGCAAGACGTTCTTGTAATTTTTCACGGTCGAATTCAGAAGTTGTTTCTTCTACTTGTGCACGAATTTGGCTAACGCGTTTAGCGATTACGTCTTTATCGCCTACACCATCGATGATTGTAGTTTCATCTTTAGTGATGCGAACTTGACGAGCTGTACCAAGATCAGTAAGTTCTACAGAATCAAGTTTACGGCCCATATCTTCGGTAATTACAGTACCACCAGTTAAGATTGCGATATCTTCAAGCATAGCTTTACGACGGTCGCCGAAACCAGGAGCTTTAACAGCTACAGCTTTGAATGTACCACGCAAACGGTTAACTACCAATGTAGCCAATGCTTCGCCTTCTACATCTTCAGCGATGATAAGAAGTTCTTTGCCTACTTTTACCACTTTTTCAAGTGTTGGTAACATATCAGCGATAGCACTGATTTTACGGTCAGTAATCAAGATGTATGGATTATCCATAACAGCTTCCATACGGTCAGGATCAGTTACCATGTAAGGGGAAATGTAACCACGGTCAAATTGCATACCTTCTACTACGTTTAATGCAGTTTGCAAGCCTTTAGATTCTTCTACAGTGATAACGCCATCGTTACCTACTTTTTCCATAGCTTCAGCAATTAAGCCACCAATTTCTTCGTCAGCAGCAGATACACTTGCAACTTGAGCGATTTCAGATTTACCAGAAACTTTAATGGAACGTTTTTTAATTTCTTCAACCAAAGTTTTAACTGCTGTTTCAATACCTTTTTTCAAGATCATTGGGTTAGCACCAGCTGCGACGTTGCGCATACCTTCTTGGATCATAGCTTGTGCCAATACTGTTGCAGTAGTAGTACCATCACCTGCTACGTCGTTAGTTTTAGTAGCAACTTCTTTTACCAATTGAGCGCCCATGTTTTCAAATGGATCTGGAAGTTCGATATCACGAGCAATAGTTACACCATCATTTGTGATTGTTGGGGAACCGAATTTTTTATCCAATACAACATTACGGCCTTTTGGTCCTAATGTAACTTTTACAGCATTTGCCAATTGATCAACGCCACGACCTAATGCACGACGAGCTTCTTCATTAAACAAGATTTCTTTTGCCATATGTATTACCTCCTAGATAGTAACACTATCCAATGTAAAGAAATATATGCCCTAAGGCAATATAGAATGTATCATTAACATGTATAGCCTTGAAAGCTATTATAATACTGCTAAAATATCGCGTTCGCTAATAATCAAGTGAGTAGCGCCATCGATTTCTAATTCGCTACCAGCGTATTTTGCAAACATAACAGTATCGCCAACTTTAACTTCTGGAGCTACACGTTGACCATTGTCATATACTTTACCAGCACCTACTGCTACAACAACACCTTCTTGAGGTTTTTCTTTTGCTGTATCAGGAAGGAAGATACCACTTTTAGTTTTTTCTTCTTTTGCTTCTAAACGGATAAGAACGCGGTCAGCTAATGGTTTTAACATATGATGTCACTCCTTATTTACTATGTATTATTCATAATTCATTAGCACTCTAACTTATCGAGTGCTAATCACATGTATTATTATAACCTATGTCAAAATAATTGCAAGTATTAATTTTGATTTTTTGACTTTTTAGTTTTTACAAGTACTAATTCATATAAAATAACCTTCTATATAAGCTTTTATATCTTATATAGAAGGCTATATATATTGACCTATAGTTTTTTTAACTAGACGATGCTTGTTGAATGATTAGCTTACATATGCTGACAATAGACTCTCGTTTCTTCATACTTAATTGCCGAATTCGATTATATGATTCGTCCTCCGTAATTTTATATAAATCCATAAGAATGCCTGTCGCTTTTTGTATTATTTTTCGTTCTTCTAGAGTTTTCTCTAAATCAGCCATTTGTTGACGTGATTCTAAATCATCTAAAAATCGACCACATGCCATTTCTAATGTTGGAATCAGCTGCTCTTCTCTGACAGGTTTTATTAAATATCCATATACACCAGATTCACGAGCTTTTGTCACTAAATCCTGTTGACTATAACTAGTTAGAAGTACAACAGGTGCCAAGTGGTTAAATCCAATTTGACGAGCTGCTTCTATACCATCTAGCTCAGGCATTTTCACATCCATTAACACCGCATCAGGTTTTAGTTCTTTACACATCGTAATAGCTTCAACACCATTCGATGCTTCCCCAACCACTTCATGTTGTTCAGATTCTAGAATATCTCGCAAATCCATGCGGATTAAAGATTCATCATCAACGATTAAAATACGCATTTATTGCTCCTTATGAATACGAATTGTAACAATAACCCCAACATCACCATTTTCAATCGTCATATGACCTTGTAGCTCGTGAGTCACCAAATTATTAATAATTTGCATGCCTAATCGCTTACTTTTAGCCATATCAAAATCACGAGGCAAACCTTTACCTGAATCTGTAAATACTAGTGCAATAGTATCATTCATACTGGATACAGATAATGAAATTACACCATCAGTCCCATCCAACCCATGCACAATACTATTAGAAATCAGTTCATTGAATACAAGAGAAATATAACTGGCTTGATGAGATGAAATGATACAATCGTCTCCATGATAGCGAAATTCTACATGTTGATTACTATTTACCATGCTCTGGCGTAATAATCGGCACAATTCATCATATATAGATCGTATAGAAATATAGTCTTCATCATAGTGAGATACTAAATCATGGACAAGGGCCATACTTTCAATACGGGAAATACCCTCTTGTAATGCCGATTTTACCTCTGGTAAATCAGAGCGCCTCGCTTCCATCCGTAGTAAACCTGCTACTGTTTGTAAGTTATTTTTAACACGGTGATGTATCTCTTTAATAATGGAATTTTTAACTAGTAGTTCTTGTTGCTGTTTACTTTCACGGGTACAATCGTGAAGTATTAAAAAGCAACGACATTCATTGCGTCCCATCGGAATAGGAATCAAATGCTGTCTTAGTACCATATTATGATAGATTTCTTCGGATACAAAATCATTTCGTTCATCTATGACACGATGAATAGCAGATATTTTTAAAGAACTACCAAAAATAGATGTGCCCACCAACCGCCGATCAACACCGACAATATCCGCCAAGTGTAACGCCGTATCATTGCCGTACAGGATAGTCCCATTTTGGTCAAAAATGATGAGCCCATCCAAATACGATATAGGCTCATATTCTTTAATTTGTTCATCTGTGGCCGTCAACATCAATCGTTGCATCGTATCGGCTACGATAAATCCTCGTTTACCTTCCATACCATTGGCAGGCGCTATATAAGAGAAGGAAATGCCTCCTATAGTCTTACCGCCATTATCGACAATAGGAAATAGATATTCAAATCCATTTTGTGTGGATTGTTGAAAGCTTTCACCAGTGGTGATTAGTTTTTTCCACATATCAGAACTAGGTATGCGTGATGTAACTAATGAGTCATTAGACTCATATATACACATCATGTCATCATTCGCAATCTCTGTAAACAAAACAATCTTATGTTTACTCACCGATTGGCCAAAGCGAATCATATGACTAATATGAACTAGTAGGGCTGCTTGCAAACTAGATAGATTTGTTTCCTTAACAAGTTCATCATATATATGTACAGTCATACTAGTTACCTTCTACCCATGCAACGGTACCAATTGGCACACTAGGCTTAGCATTTAAATGTAAATCGCAGAATTTTCCGGCTTGTGCCATATAGTAAGCACGGCATCCAATCATAGCCGCATTATCAGTAGCTAAAATTTTACCTGGTTTATAGTACGTAAATCCTTCTTCATTACACATATTCTCTAATGCTACTTGTAAGCCTTGGTTAGCAGATACACCACCAGCAATGGTTATTTTAGTTTCCCCTAGTGTATGAGCTGCATCCTTAGTTTTTTCTACTAGAACCTCTACGATAGCCTTTTGAAAGGAGGCCGCCACATCAGCCTTATGTATGTCTTCACCCTTTTGGGATTTACTATTTAAATAATTTAGAACAGCTGATTTTAAGCCACTAAAGCTAAATTCAAAATTCCCCGGCTCACTAAGGGCCTTCGGAAACTCAATAGCATTTGGATTGCCCTCTGTTGCTAATGCATCAATATGAGGTCCTCCAGGATATGGAAACCCCATAACGCGGGCAATTTTGTCAAAGGCTTCTCCTGCCGCATCATCCCGTGTTTGTCCTAAAATCTCGAATTCTTCATAGCCTTTCACATGAACTAGCATAGTATGACCACCGGATACAACAAGACTTAAAAATGGTGGCTCTAATGTAGGATTAGCTAAGAAATTAGCAAAAATATGACCTTCCATATGATGAACAGGTACTAAAGGAATCCCCGTAGCAAAGGATAATCCTTTCGCAGCCGCTACACCAACTAATAGGGCCCCTACTAATCCAGGACCATAGGTAACCCCTATATGATCAATGTCATCCAATGTGACATGAGCATCCGCTAAAGCCTTATCAATTACAGGGATAACTTGTTCTATATGATGACGGGATGCAATTTCTGGCACTACACCACCAAATTTTCGGTGAATTGGCACCTGACTCGATATGACATTAGAAAGTACTGTACGGCCATCCTTAAGTACAGCTGCCGATGTTTCATCACAGCTACTTTCTAATGCTAATGTATATACACTCATTTTCCTTCCTCTTTAACAAGAGACATGATATACGCATCTTCTTTAGGCTCCGAGTAATAATTTTTTCGTATACCTTTTACAGTAAACCCCAATTGTCGGTATAGGGATAAAGCAGATAAATTAGATATACGAACTTCTAAAAAGATTTCATGCATGCCTCGTTTAAAACATTCCTCTATTAATGCACTCGTAAGTTTAGCACCAAAGCCTTGGCGTCTTGCAGATGGACGTATCGCAATATTCGTAATTTGCCCTTCATCATATACGAGCCACGCTCCTGCATAACCTACAACACCATTGGCATCTTCTATGACATAATAGAGTTTCTTATCTTCATTCAGTAATTCTGTTTCTATGGAATCTAAACTCCAAGGAACAGAAAAGCATTCCATTTCAATAGCAAAAATTTCCTTTGCATCCTCAATCGTTGCTCTACGGACTGTCATGTCTATTTTTCACCTGCCGCTTCGATTACAGTGACTGTAGGATTCTCCTTTAACATAGCAGGATTATCTTTATGCTTTTCTTCCCACAATACTTCTGCTTCAGACCGTCTAATATAGTACGGTACCATATCCATAGGATCAGCACTTTCACCTCGTTCAATCATAGGGCGGGCACTTAATAATAAAGAGCTAGCCTTAGGTATGCGATAGATAGGATTACCAATGATTAATAACTCATCATCTTCTACTAGTGGAGCAATCCGCTTAATACCATCACCCACAAATACGACGCGTTTATGTTGGTTTCGTAATCGTTCTACTAATGAAGCAGCCTCCACTACAAATGGCTCCTCTTTAACCCGTAAATGCTCTCCATCATATGTATACAGAGCCGCATAGACATGTTTCTTTTGCGCATCAATAACCGTGCAAATCGTATCAGTAGTGTATGGAATATTACGTGCTAATCCATCCATAGTCATAACGCCGTATAAAGGTATTTGTAATGCATAAGCCATAGCCTTTGCCGTCCCCATTCCTATGCGCAAACCCGTAAAGGAACCGGGACCACTAGCAACAACGATTCCTTTTAAATCAGATTTTTCTACCCTCGTCATCTCTAGCAATGATTGAATATGTGGTACCAACTGCTCAGAATGAGTCAATCCTGCTTGTATGGTAATTTCACCAAGTAACTGACTTTCATTCATCACAGCAACACTAGAAACGACAGAACTCGTTTCAATTCCCAACCACATACATACCTCCTAAAGTATTCAATGTTTCAGCGTCAAGTACATCGCTCTCTAATGTAATCCGTCTAGAGTGAGTATCAATCGAATCAATATGTATCCATAACGTTTCATCGGGCAATTCATCTTCAAACTTATCCGCCCACTCTACAATGGCAACTTGATCCTCTGTAAATTCATAAAACCCAATATTTTCTAATTCACTTACATCATCCATGCGATATAAATCAAAATGGTATATTTCACCGGCCAATGTCATATAGGTATTCATAAGAGAAAATGTAGGACTTGTAATATCCTCCGACACGCCAAGACCCTTTGCTATGCCCTGAGACATATGAGTCTTACCAGTCCCTAAATCACCTATTAATGCCATGCATAGTGGACTAGCAGACTCTTTGACCCACTGACCTAGGCGTTCGCCAAAACATTGCGTATCCTCTACAGAATATGTTTCTAATGTAACTTTATTTTTACTCATGAAAATGATTATATCCTTTCGCTTCTAATAAGCGTATCTCTTTATCCTTAGTCACCGATTGTACCATCGGTTTTCCCTCTATAACCTCACCAATAAGCGTGATAGAACCTAACTGTTCTAATGCCTGTGAAAGCTCCTTAGGCGCTGTAAATACGAGCTGAAAATCTTCACCGCCCAACAAGGCATAATCAACAGGATTAGTATGTAATACAGCAGCTAGTTTATATGTTTCTTCATGCAATGGGATAAGTGCTTCATCAATGACGATTGAAACATGTGATGCCTTTGCAATTTCATTCAACTCACTACTAAGGCCATCGCTGATATCATTCATACTATGAATGCCTAGATCTCGCAATTTTTGGCCTAATTCAATCTGTGGTTCTGGACGCTGATGTCCAATTCTCGTCATTGGATAGCCATCTAGATTATACGATAAAGAGCCTAATCCTGTGGCAGCATAACCAATATAATTAGTAACGCCCACCACATCCCCAGGTCGAGCACCACTTCGTAGTATCGCTTTACCTTTAGGCACTTCGCCTATGATAGTAATGGTCCACACCATAGGGCCATCTATACTGACCGTGTCACCGCCAATAAGATTTACATGATATTGTTGGCACTGATCCTTAATCCCTCTATAAATTTCATCTAAAATTCGCGTGTCAATATGACCTGGTGCAGATACAGATAATACAACCTGACGTGGTATACCTCCCATAGCAGCAATATCACTCAAATTAGCCGTCATCAAACGATATCCTACATCATAGGGCGCCATATAATGAAAGCTAAAATGAACACCTTCCACCATGGTATCTGTACTTATGAGCTGATCATACCCTTCACTAGCTTTATAAACGGCACAATCATCGCCAATACCTTGCACCACTGTCTTATTGTCATATATTGTATCCGATTCAATACTATGTATGAAATTAAATTCACCAAGAGTTTTAAGTTCCACAATATCACCTTTTTTATCTTATACACTATATGTATTGTAACATATATAGGAATGCAAAAAAAATCGACCTCATCATACCGATGAGGTCGATTCGTACATTATTTTTTTATGAGTTGTTCCATCCGTTTAACAGGGCTCTTCGTATCGAATGCGCCTACAACAGGAACCTTTTTGCCATCACATACAAAGAGCACTCCATTGATATTATCAAAAGAGGTCAATGTATTAACAATAGCAGCCATTTGCAACTTAACAGTTAAGTCGCCACCTTTACCATCAACAAAAGCTTTATTCACCTCTACAGAAGCAACTCCATCTTTAACTGTTACAGAGTTGATTTTTATCGCTTTATCAAAGATAGGATACTTTTGTTGGCGATCAGCTTTTAACATGGCAAGCAATGCCGCCTTCGGCGTCACCTTATCTGCTGCAATATCCACGGATTGTTGTTTAACACCGGAACCATCTTCAGTAGGAACAAAGAATACCATTTTAACGGATTCACTAGAAGCCTTAGCAGTTTCAGCATCTTTATTGACCTTAACCTCTTGGCTTACGTTTGTAGAACCTGTGTTTTGCATTTGATTGGAATTACAGCCCGCTGTAAAAGCTAGGATGCCGATACAAGCAATCACTGTTATTTGATTTCGAATATTCATCCTTAGCCTCCAAAGTAACTAGCAATACCAGCAGCAATGCGATTAGCAAAGTCTTGTTCTGTTTGTTCGCTCTTCAATGCACGTTCTTCATTAGGGTTAGAAATAAAGCCTAATTCTACGAGAATAGCCGGCATATTTGTATGTCTCAATACATACAAATTACCTTCTTGGATACCTCTGTCACCATTGAAACCTGGTACATTAGCAATTTGATTTTGTACTTTTTGTGCTAAGCGAGCGTCATTACCAGTTTTAGAATAGTAGTATGTAGCAATGCCACCTACACTTGGGTTGTTGAAAGAGTTAATATGAACACTTACAAAGGCATCTGAATTGTGGGAGTTTGCTATATTAACGCGAGCACCCAACTCATCAACACCACTCGCATTAGGACCATATACATCGACATCTGTAGTACGAGTCATGAACACCTTAGCACCGCGAGCTTCTAAAGCTGATTTCAAATATTTAGAAATCGGTAATGTTGCACTTTTTTCTTGGAACCCTGTAGGGCCGATAGCACCTGGGTCGCTACCACCATGACCTGGATCAATAGTAATCACCTTACCGGATAAGCCTCCTGATACAGAGTATTTACCGGACCCTTTGCTACTTGCTGGCGCTGTAGCTGGGGATGGTTTCTTACCATAATTGATAGGTTTTGGAGCCACGCCTTTTTTCTGTACATCTACAACAATTCGATACGGCTTTTGATTAACTGTATCCTTCTTCAAAGAGAAAACCTTCACATCATTAGTATCCAATGCGGATGGAGTTTTAATCGTAACTGCCACATCGTTGCCTACTTGTGAAAGTTGAGCTACGCTAGCAATGGAAGAATCCATATAAATAGTATTCTTCGTCGTTTTTAGCTTCGTATTCTTCAAAGTAACCGTTGTCGTTTTTCCATCTTTACTGATGGATGCTGCCGCTTTTACAGGAGTAGATAAATCCATAACCATACGTACATATGGAACAGGTGCATCAGTTCTCGTTACCCAACGAGCATCCTGTAAATTAGCAGCCTTTGCTTGACTTAACATCAGTGGTACAGCCATGAGAAAAGCAAAGCAAATTAAAAATAGTTTACGCAATACATTCACTCCAATCTAACTGACATACTTTTTGTCCAAACCATAGAGATGAGCCGATGATACTAATGTTTCGTCTCATCGTTCCAATCTATCCATAAACTAATGTTAGATTATAGATAGATTATTTCATACAAACATGAAGATAGGTATACGGATTATACATATCTATCATCGTTCTGTAGAAATTTGCCATTCATTCCCATCCGTACTAATGTGAATACGTCCCATCGTATCTGTACGATAAATGGCGATATTGTGTTCATTCAAATGACGTAATGTCACATCATGAGGATGACCATATTTATTATATAACCCACAAGAGATTAATGCACTCTCTGGTTTGACGGATTTTAGGAAATCTTCAGAACTACTTGTTCGTGATCCGTGATGCCCCACCTTCAAAATACGAGCAAAGAGCTTACTATTTTGCTCTTTTATAAGCCGTTGTTCTTCTTGTAATTCTGCATCCCCTGTAAAGAGCATAGAAAATTTACCAAATATAAATTTACCAACAATAGAATTATTATTTAAATCCGGTTGCCCTTTTTTATCTACTAATATATCATCCCAAGGCGCATATACTACAAATACTGCACCATGACCAAAATCAACAGTACCACCTTTTTTTAACGTAGTGCGTTGAATATTCTTTTTCTCAATCCATTTTTCATATGTTTTATACATATTATTGTCAACAGAAATACCATCATCATATACATGTTCTATAGGCATTGCTTTTGCAATAGCTAAAAAACCACCCATATGATCTGCATGAGGATGTGTGATGATGACATTTTTAAGCTTTGTAACACCGAGGTTATGTAGTTGGGCTACAATATTTTCACGATGTTCTATATCTCCCGTATCAATCATGCTATACTCATCACCAACTTTAAGAAGTATTGCATCCCCTTGGCCGATATCTAGCATATAGATATCAACATGCCCTTCTGCATTAGTCTGCTTTGTATCAATAGAATAATTGGATGATGCCGACACGGCTTGTGTAGCCGCTTTGGATACATCTGAATTCGAACAACCTGCTAGCACAAACAGTGGCACTAATAAAGCTATGAAGCAGAGTAGTATTCGTTGTAATCGCGTCATATACCTATCCTTTCAATAACTCTTGTAGTACCAAACCAACGGATTGGCTTACATCACTTGGTGTATAGCCCCAAGGTTTTTCTTTAGCCAATATATCAGCGCTTCGACTATGTACATAGACACCTAATAAGGCCGCAGACTGTAAAGAATAACCTTGTGCTACAAAGGCGGCTATAATCCCCGTTAAACTATCACCCATTCCTCCTGTTCCCATACCAGGATTGCCTATCATATTGATATATACTTCACCGGTAGGAAAGGCAACTAAACTAGGAATTCCTTTTAAAACGAGCACTACATTATGAGCTACAGCAAATTGAATCGCTAACTCTACATAATGCTTCTCTATAAAATTAATGGATGTATCAATAAGACGGCTAAACTCGCCTAAATGAGGTGTCATAATGCAATTTTTAAACTGCATATTGCCTTCATAAGTAATAGTCTTATCCCCATGTGCATAAACATGTCCTATGGTGCCAAGAGCATATAATCCATCAGCATCGATAACCATATGTCCCGATTGTCGTTCTAACAAAGAATTTACCAATACTTTGGCTTCATCTGTGCGTCCTAATCCAGGGCCAACGGCAACGACATCATAGGATTGTAAATTGGTGGAACCTATATTTTCTAATGGCAATACCATGACTTCTGGTATGCATTTAGACTGTACGATAGATCGCACACTATTAAGAACGGCTAATGAAACCTTACCGGCTCCACCATGTACGGCCGCCTCTGCGCTTATGATAGGTGCTCCTACCATTGATTCAGAACCACCGACAATCAAAGCGTTACCATTAACACCCTTATGGGCCTGTGGCATACGATCACTGAGTTCTAGTGAAGCTAAACGGTCATACAAAACATAATGGGATGTGTTAAATGGCGCCTCTGCTCCTAATGCTAATTCCCAAGGCACACCCAATGGTGCAATTATTACGGTACCGGCTAAGGATTTACCAGGATATAACAATAGACCTTCTTTAATAGATCCAAAGGTTACTGTCGTATCATAGGATAATGTATAATCAGAAGCCTGTCCGGTAGTGGCATCAACACCGGCTGGCACATCGATAGCCCATAGGGAAAATCCATATTGGTTGCGTTCCACATCGATGTCATGTAGCACAGAGGTTATAGATTCACGTAATTCACCTTGAAAACCAGTTCCCATCAAACCTTCTACGACAACATGAACACGGGACCAATCACTAAAACTTT
>NZ_CAUSQT010000022.1:0-29707 GCF_963534045.1 uncultured Veillonella sp.
CAGCATTTGTAACATGGAAATTACAAAAGCCATGTTATTTACTATATGATAGAACGGAAGCACAAACTTGTTCTACTACACGTCATGCTCGTGAATGGTATATCCGCGTAGGGGCTACCAAGGATGGCATTATCCAAGTTATTGACATGGATTCCATTACCGATGCAGGTGCCCATGCAACTCACTGCTTTACGACAACCACAGCGGGGGAACATAAGTCTGTTCCATTGTATAACAAGGCAAAAGCAGTACACTATGGCACCGAAGGGGTTTACATGAACCATACGCCGGGCGGAGCCTTCCGTGGTTATGGCGCTACAGAGGCTTTGTGGCCTTTAGAATGTGCAGTAAACCGTTTGGCGGACGAAATGGGAATCGACCCAGCGGAACTTCGTCAAAAGAATTTGATTGCTGCCGGTGAACGCAGTTTAGTATATGATTCTGATGAAATCATGGATTCTGGCCTATTCCAAGAAACTGTAAATAAGGTTAAGGAAATGGCTCGTTGGGATGAGCGTCCTCATAGTTGGGACATTGATGAGCGCTATCGCGGCGGTTTGGGGATGGCTCTTGCTTTACAAGGGTCCGGTGTTGCTAATATCGATGTAGCATCCGTAGAAATTCGTCTTGGCGATGATGGTAACTACACATTGTATACGGGCTCTTCCGATATGGGGATGGGGGCTAATACAATTCTTACACAAATGGCTTGTGAAGCTCTTGGTTGTCCGATGGAATCTATGACGGTTGTCGAATCTGATACGGATATCGTACCATTTGATCCAGGTTCATACGCATCGAGTACGACTTATGTAACGGGTACAGCTGCGAAGATGGCGGCTGAAGAATTGCGAGAAAAGATAATCAATAAACTAGCCCAATTTATGGATGTTAAACCAGAAGATATTGATTTTGATGGCTTAGTAGGTACGACTAAGGACGGTACAAAGAAAATGTCCGTTCAAGAATTAGCGCCTAAGCTATTAGTCGGAACTACATCCGAACAATTAACGGGGTTCGCAACATGGGGTAGTCATACATCGCCACCACCATTCATGGCTTCTATCGCTGAAGTTAAGGTAGATAAACAAACGGGACAAATTATACCGTTACATATGTATAATTGTGTAGACTGTGGAACCGTTGTGAATCCTAAATTAGCGCGTGTACAGGTTGAAGGCGGCGCAGTACAAGCTATTGGTATGGCTTTGTATGAAGACGTTAGATACTCTAGTAATGGTCGTTTAGAAACTAATAATTTTATGACCTATAAAATTCCTACACGTCAAGATATTGGTGAATTACATACAGCCTTTGTTGAATCATATGAGGAAAGTGGTGCATATGGTGTTAAATCCATCGGTGAAATTGTTATTAATACAGCTTGTCCCGCAATACAACATGCTGTAAAAAATGCAGTTGGTGCGGATATTCGTACATTACCTATGACACCAGAGAAGGTATTTATGGGGATGGACGAGAAATATAAAGTATAACTATTTCTACATTCCTAAAGGGGGCCTCGTGCTATGACATCACAAACGCAGTACTGGAATCGTCTTATCCAACCTGGCATTGTCGCATTGGTTGGGGCTGGCGGCAAAACAACGGTCTTATCTAAGCTAGTCGAGTATGGTCGGTTGCAAGGACAACCTATCGTAGTGACGACTACAACACAGTTGTATGAATCACAAGTGGCTCAATATGAACCTATTTATACAAAGGATATCAACGATGTTGATGAATATTGTACAAAACGTATTCAACAAGGTTATTGTGGTGCCTGGTTTAATGGTATTACACGAACTAAGGTTGATGCTGTAGATTGTGAAAGCATAGATGGCCTTAGTGCGTTACATCCAAACTGGCAAATCGTTGTTGAAGCGGATGGAGCCAAAGAGAAATGGCTTAAGGCACCAAAACATACGGAACCTGTTATCCCAAGTCAAACAAAGACGACTATAGGGGTGGTGAACCTTCAAATGCTGGGCGCATCCCTTGATGAAGATCATGTACATAATTTAGAATTAGTTCAATCCATTGTACATCGCGAAGAAGGTGCCATTGTAACACCTCATATGCTTGCTCAAATCGTGCTTCATAAACAAGGGCTATTCCAATATAGTAAGGGCAAGAAAATCTTGTTCTGCACGGGTTATGACACGGTACAACACCGTATTATTGATGATTTCATAAGTCATGTGGTAGATAGTGATATCACGGCCATTGTGTTGGCTGATGGGTATAAGGCTAGTTGTGAAATTCGTCGTATTATTCAATGTCGCTAGGTAGCAAAATGGAATATAAGACAGGTGAAAGCGCTCCCTTAGGGGGCGCCCTTTCACGAGAAATACCTCGTATTGGCCTTGTTTTGTTAGCCGCAGGTCAGTCTCGACGAATGGGAACAAATAAGCAATTACTTCCGTGGCGCGGAAAGACGATTCTTGATGCTGTATGTCATGCATTACAAATTGGATGGAAACGAACTAATCCTTCTTGGAGTTTAGAAACCTATCCCCTGGTTGTCGTTACAGGTGGGAACCATGATATTGACCATATTGCTAGCAGTTATGGATTTTTCATTATTCATAACGAATGTTCTGATTTAGGTCAAGGTACATCCATCGCATTAGGCGTGAAATACTTGATGAATGAATTTGGCACACGAGCTTTAGATGGTATTATTTGCTCTGTGTCTGATCAACCGTTATTGAATCCAATGGTTGTTGAACAACTCATTACTAGCTTTCAACAGCATAGGGATGAAACAAATAGGACAATCGTAGTACCTAAATATGGAACAACTCAACATCCTGGTAATCCAGTTTTATTTGGTGCCCATTGGTTTGAGGACTTGCAACACATCGAGGGTGATCAAGGTGGACGAACGATCATTCGTGGTGTGGGGCAAAATTTTGTAGAATATGTAAGTATTATTCCTGAATGGGGATTTGATATAGATACGCCAGAGGATTATAACGATTTGCAACATCGTGAAAGTGAGGGTGTATGAAGCCTTTAATACTTGTGCGCGGAGGCGGCGATATCGCTTCCGGTGCAATTTATAGATTGAGACGTGCAGGGTACCCTGTAGTAGTTAATGAAATTGCTATACCTACTATGATTCGCAGAGAGGTGAGTTATGGTAATGCTGTTCATTGCGGTGAAATGATTCTTGAACGGTTGGTTGCACGTCATGTGTGTATCGGTGAAATTCAGGATACGTTATCACAAGGTGTGATTCCTGTTGTAACATCGTCCTATGAAGAGTTATTAGATCAACTGCATCCGGATGTTGTTGTAGATGCCATTTTGGCTAAAAAGAATGTAGGAACTACTAGACTCGATGCACCCTTTGTTATTGGTGTAGGTCCTGGATTTAGCGCTGGCCGCGATGTGAATGTAGTCATCGAAACTATGCGTGGCCATAATTTAGGACGCTGCATTTATGATGGTGAAGCGCAACCGAATACGGGGATTCCTGGCAATGTGGGTGGTTATACACATGAACGGGTGATTCATTCGCCAAAGGCAGGAGTATTTACAGCTAAACGTCATATTGGTGACGAGGTACAAGCTAACGAAGTGATTGGTTATGTTGATGAAGAACCAGTGCGGGCTAAGATTACCGGTACATTACGGGGCATTTTAAAAACGGGACTTATCGTATCTGATCATTTTAAATTGGCTGATGTGGATGCTCGTTGTGAGGAATCGCATTGTTATAGTATTTCTGACAAATCCCTCGCTGTTGGCGGCGGTGTCTTAGAGGCCGTTACTGCATGGGACTATGAAAGGAATAAAGATGGAAAGCATTTATGATATTATGAAAGACCGATTACAGGTGACGGAGCCAACATTTTTGGTGACCATCCTATCGGGGCCTCGTCAAGGGGATAGAACTATCTATAATCAGGATGGGGATATATTATATGGTGACGCTATAGAAGGCTTTACACTAAATAGAGTCAAGCCGAATGCTTTATGTGTATTTGGTAGCACTGAATGTTTTGTTGAACCTGTTGAAAAGGATCCATCTGTACTTGTCCTTGGGGCAGGCCATGTAAGCCGTGCCATTACGGATTTATTATTATTTATCGGATGTCGTGCTACTGTTGTTGATGATCGACCTGAATATGTGGTGCCTGAATTCTTTGATGAGCGTGTAATAAGAAAATGTTTGCCTTTGGATGATTTTAGAGATAAGTTACCTCTTGATGAATATAATGGATTTATTATCGTTACGAGAGCCCATGAATTCGATAACACATGCCTTGAACAATTGAGAAATCAACTGCCTACTTATATGGGTGTTATGGGCAGTCAACAACGCATTCATTATGCATTAGAAAATTTGAAAGCCAAAGGTTGGACGCAAGAGGAACTCGATATGATCTATGCTCCTATTGGTCTAGATTTAGGTGCTCAAACACCAGAGGAAATTGCTTTATCTATCGTCAGTGAGTACCTTGCTGTTGTACGAGGTAAACAAGGTCAGTTTTTACGCAGAAAGAGAGTTGTAAGTCATGAATCGTGAGTTTGTAGAATATTTAAGTCAACGCACAGATGAAACACTAGCAGTGGCAACAATTCTTCATACGGCTGGTTCTACGCCTCGTAAAGCAGGTACCTCGATGGTTGTATTTCCTGATGGATCTATTTTTGGCACTATTGGCGGTGGCCGCGCAGAAAATGAAATACGCCTCAGTGCTATTGATTCCATGAAGAAGAAGGAGCAACATCGACGTATTGAAGTAAAATTAAATGATGATATAGCCGTAAAAGAAGGCATGGTCTGTGGCGGTTGCATGGATGTATGGATTAAAACGCAGAATGTATGACTTCGTTTTAAATTTACAGTGCTCATAAAATGCGATAAAATATAAGGTACAGCTAATGTAATGGCTGTACCTTATTATTTTGTATAAGGAGTTGCACATATGCATTTTGAAGCCCTCATACATACCTTTAGAATCCTTGATCTCATCGATATCTTGACGGTTGCTATCGGTATTTATTATATGTATAAACTCTTAAAGGATACACGCGCTGTAGCCTTGTTGAAAGGGTTATTATTTTTGGCTATTTTGAATGTTTTAAGCCATGTAATGAATCTGTATGTTATTAACTGGATTCTCCAACAAGGGATGACCGTTATCCTCTTTGCGTTACCTGTCGTGTTCCAACCGGAACTACGTCGTGCCTTAGAACAACTTGGGCGTGGCCGTATTTTTAGTAAAGCACAGAATGTAAACGAAGAAGAAATGGACATGGCTATCAATGAAGTGATGGCTGCTGCACGCGTTATGTCTCGTGAACATACAGGGGCCCTCATCGTATTTGAACGCGAGGTAGGCTTAAACGACTTTATTGATACAGGCATTATTGTTGATGCTGTACTCAGTCGGGAATTGATTAAAAATATTTTCGTTCCTAGTACACCTCTTCATGATGGGGCTATGATTATCCGTAATGGCCGCATTCAGGCTGCAGGTTGTCTATTGCCGCTTACCGAGGACCGTACATTGAGTACCGAACTTGGTACACGTCATCGCGCGGCTATCGGTCTGTCTGAACAAACAGATGCAGTTGTCGTTGTTGTCAGCGAAGAAACGGGTGTCATTTCTTATACCTATGGTGGACATATTTATCGTCACTTACCAGAAGATCAAATTAAAGAGGCCCTTCGTACATTTATGGAAAGACCTCGTCAAAATATTACGAGTATGTGGAAATGGGGTGGCAAGAAATGATGATTCATTTGAAACGCAACTGGCCTGCAAAAATACTTTCATTGTTGGCAGCCATCGTCATGTGGTTTTTTATTATGCGCGACCAAAATCCTGTGATGGAGGTTTCCTATACGGTGCCTGTACAGGTGCAAAATTTGGCAGCTAATTACATCATAGAGGATGCACCTCAATATGTACGCGTTACGCTTAGTGGGCCACGCGATACGATTATTAATTTGAAGTCTGAAAACCTTAAGGCCTATATAGATGCGTCAGGGGTTTCAACGGGTCAAAATAATGTGACTATCCATTTTAATCCACCATCGGGGATGAACATAGTTGAGATTAAACCTGATACGGTAACGATTAATGTTGATGAATTTGCGTCAAAGAAATTACCTGTTGAAATTGTGCCAATCGGACAAATTCCGGATAATGTAGCATTAAAATCGGTCACAGTCATTCCAAAAGAAGTTACCGTATCCGGTCGCAAACAACAAGTAATGGCTGCTACACGAGTTGTCATGAAGGTTAATGTGGCTGGACAAACTAAAAACTTTAGTGCTGTTGCTGATTTAGAAGCTTGGGATAATGCGGGCAATGTGCTCGATGTAAATATTAGCCCAACACAAGGTCAAGCACAGTATGAATTAAATTTACTTAGAAAAGATAAAGCCGTACCTATTTCGGCAATAACCGTAGGTCAAGTAGCGGATGGCTATGAAGTCAAAGGTATTACGATTAAGCCTGTACAAGTAACAATTACAGGCCGTGAAGAAATGGTGGATTCTGTTTCGGATCTTAAAACGGAATCTATTGATATAAGTAATGCTACGGCACCTATTGATGGTACCTATAATATAGTAATTCCTGATGGCCTTACTAGTAAGATGACTACGGTTCATGTAACAGTGGATATACAAAGAAAAGCATAGATATGATAAGAATAATAAATCTTCGCGTAGCCGTTACCGTAAAGGCTACGATTGAGGAAATAGTAGAAAAGAAATACCCTCAACTAAAGGGATATATACAGAAAATTCATGTGGTAAGACGTGCTGTTGATGCTCGTAAGAAACCTAATATTGTATTTGTGTACACCCTATTTGTAGAGGCTCAACATGAAGAAAAAATCATCAAGAAACTAGGCAAGCAAAAGGATGTTACCTTATTTACACCTGAGGATCCAGAACCGATTGTAATTGGTGACAGACCTTTAGCACATAGGCCTGTTGTGATGGGCTTTGGTCCCGCAGGTATGATGGCGGCCTTTTACTTAGCCCGTGAAGGCTATTGCCCTATCGTGTTAGAACGGGGACAAGATGTAGATACTCGTGCGAAGGATGTAGAAACATTTTGGAAAACGGGAACCTTTAAACCGGAATCGAATGTTCAATTCGGTGAAGGTGGGGCCGGTACATTTTCTGATGGTAAATTGACTACGCGCGTCACACATCCGCGGTTGCATGAAATTTCAAAATACTTTGTAGAATTCGGGGCACCGGAAGAAATCCTATACAAGCATAAACCTCACGTAGGAACAGATAAATTACGTCATATGGTAAAAGCCATGCGTGAGCGCATTATCGAATGGGGCGGCGAAGTCCGCTTTGGAGCTAAGGTAACCGATGTATTTGTTGATCAGGACCGTGTGGTCGGTATCGAGGTGAATGGTGCGGAACGTATTGATACGACTCTAGTTTTATCTGGTGTAGGTCATAGTGCACGAGATACGTATGAAATGTTATTTAAACGCGGTATCGATATGATAGCTAAACCATTTGCTATCGGTGTTCGCATTGAGCATCCTCAAGATGTCATCGATCAATCTCAGTACGGTGTGGATCCAAGAAGTCTAGGTTTAGGTGCTGCTGAGTATTCCTTGGTATATCATGATAAAGAATCGGGGCGTACGGCCTATAGCTTCTGTATGTGTCCTGGTGGGCAAGTGGTCGCATCTGCGTCCGAACCGGGCGGTGTTGTAACCAATGGTATGAGCTTGTATGCTCGTGATAGTGGCGTTGCAAATAGTGCTATCGTCGTGAACGTAGGCCCTGATGATTTTGGCACACACCCTCTAGATGGCGTGGCCTTTCAACGAGAATGGGAACGCAAGGCTTATGAACTAGGTGGGTCAAACTTTAATGCACCGGCTCAAACAGTAGGTTCTTTCTTAGGGCAGGCTGATGCGCCGTCTGTTGAAAGCAGTATACATAGTTATGAACCTCGTATCGTAGATTGCGATTTGCACCAGTGCTTGCCTGATTATGTATCGTCCGTTTTAGAACGGGCCTTACCGTATTGGGGACGCCGTATCAAAGGCTTTGATAACCCTGAAATTTGTATGACCGGCGTTGAAACGCGCACATCTTCACCGCTTCGTATGGGCCGTGACGATAATCGCGTATCTACTACAGTGGGCGGCTTCTATCCGATGGGGGAAGGTGCTGGTTATGCAGGCGGTATCATGAGTGCTGCCTTAGATGGTGCAGAAACAGCGATTGCGTGCATGAGTATGTATGCAAGACCTAATAAATGATACTTTCACCAATAGATTTATAAATTTACGTGTTATGGTGAAATTTCAACCTGGATTTTATAAATTGTACAAACTCGTGTGATATAATACACACAACATAGATTGAAATACATTCGTTTGTAGACGGAGGAAAATATGGCTCGATTATTTGGTACCGATGGTGTACGTGGCGTTGTTAATGAATTTTTAACACCTGAATTGGCATATCATTTGGGACGTGCAGCGGCAACACATTTTGGTAAAGTAAAAGAACATCCTACATTTTTAATCGGTAGAGATACGCGTATCTCTGGTTCCATGTTGGAATGTGCATTGGCATCTGGTATTTGTTCTGTAGGCGGCAATGTAGTTATGGCTGGCGTTATTCCTACACCTGCTGTAGCCTACCTAGTAAAACAACAAGGCTTTGATGCGGGCGCTGTTATTTCTGCATCTCATAACCCCTTCCCAGATAATGGTATTAAATTCTTTGATGGTAGTGGCTTTAAATTACCAGACGAAGTAGAAGATCAATTAGAAGTATATGTACGTCAAAGTGCAGATAATGAGTTACCTCGCCCTACAGGCGCTGGCATTGGTCGTGTAGAATATAATGCAAATCTTGCACACCACTATGCGCACTTTGTTCGCCATACAATCGATACATCTCTCGAAGGTATGACTATCGTTTATGATGGTGCCAATGGCGCTGCTTCTAGCGTAGGTCCTGAAATCTTGTCTGGCCTTGGTGCAAAGGTTATCAATATCAATGTTAATCCAGATGGTTTGAACATCAATCATCATTGTGGTTCTACCCATATTGAAGGATTGCAAGTGGCTGTTCAACAACACCATGCTGATTTAGGCATTGCCAATGATGGTGATGCAGACCGTTGCTTGTTAGTAGACGAAAAAGGTCAAGTCCTCGATGGCGACCAAATCATGCTTTTATGTGCTCTTAAATTGAAAGAAGGGGGCAAACTTAAAGGCGATACTGTAGTTGGTACTGTTATGAGTAATATTGGCTTCCATAAAGCAGCTGAAGAACTTGGTATGAAAACCGTTTCCACTGCCGTTGGTGACCGTTATGTATTAGAATACATGCGTGAACATGACCTCTCCATTGGTGGCGAACAATCCGGCCATGTTATCTTCCTTGATCACAATACAACTGGTGATGGCATGTTAACAGCGGTTCAAGTGGCAGCTCTTGTAAAAGAAAAAGGCCAACCACTTTCTGAATTGGCTGGCATCATGACAAAATACCCACAAGTTCTTGTAAACGTACGCGTTGCTACAAAAACAGGTTGGGAAGAAAACGATATCATCAAAGCTGCTATCGTAACAGCTGAAGGTGAACTTGGTGACGAAGGTCGCGTACTCGTACGTGCATCCGGTACAGAACCACTCATCCGCGTTATGGCTGAAGGGCCTAATCAAGAAGAATTACAATCCTTATGTCAAGAAATTGCCGATATTATTGGAAGAGAACAAGGACTTGCGGAATAAAAGTAGGGTGTGAGGCGGCAGAGAAACTTGCGAGGATGAAGTCCGCACATCCCTTTGTTCCGAGCATAAGATTTTGCGTAGCGAAATCCAAAGTGAGAAACCATTTTTACTAAGATTAATTCTATGGATCTGATAATAGTGAATCCATTCTACAAATTCATATAGATATAGAAAAATCTCCTATATATGCCTCTTTGAACCTCTTTTGTTGAGTTGCTATTGGCGTATATAGGGGATTTTTTTATTCAATTCAGAATTGATGAGAATAAATATGTACTTTAAATATGTGGAAGAATTGACACGTTTTAATAGGTGGACATTGACTAAGAATTTGATATAATTTATAATTTGTTCATGAGTAAATCATGAATTATTCATGATTAAATTAAGAGAGAGCTGATTGTTAAAGTAAAAGGAGCTCTTATGGATCAAAATCTTGAATTTATGGCCCAAATGCCCGAGGAACAATTACAAGTATTCGTTGATACGTTGATTGAAAAGGGTGGAATTACAGAAACTTTATCTGTATCAGAAGATTATAAGCAGTATGGTAAAAATTATGCTAAATATTGGCATAGAATTGAAGAAGAATATCGAGCTTTTGGTAGTAATACAATCACTAGCATTTTTTCTGGCCCCAATACATATAGAGAAATTTTAGAAAAAGTATTAAAACAATGTAAAGTTAATTTTTATTCTTCTGATTCAATTGAGACTATGGAAGAATTATTATTGGAATCGATAATAAAAGATATGTGGGAAAAACTATCTCCATCTGAACGAATTGCATTGTTATCGGACTTGAAGGATGATGTTAATAATATCGATTTTAATTCTATTGGAGGTATAACCTCTTCTATGTTAATTCAAGTATTTAGAGCTGGTGGGTTTGCATCCTATAAAATTACATTAATTATTGTGAATGCAATTGCAAAAACAATTTTAGGTCGAGGGTTAAGTCTGGCTGTAAATGCGGGGATTACTAGAGGTTTATCTATTTTAGTGGGGCCGATAGGTATAATATTAACTGCATTATGGTCTATTTACGATATAGCAGGACCAGCATATAGAGTTATTATTCCTTGTACTATTCTCATCGCAGCCTATAGAAAAATGGAACTTAGTAAACAATAATATTATTTAATAGATTTAATGTTGAGGATACCTCTTTTGTATAAATTGTATATTGCTTTTGTGGAAGTTTAGTTCAGATGAGGAGCAAAATATTATGGGTGAATATATTACTGATAAAAATAAAATGAAATTTCAGAGTCAAGATGCATTAAAATTTGTAGAAAATGTTATCAATGAAGCCTCAGCTGCAATTGATGATAAAAGCATGACAATTAATAATTCTCCATTGGGGGAAACAGCAGCTGGAGCATTGGGTGTTGGAGCTGGTGCAGGGGTAGGCTTTGCTGGATTATATTTTGGTGGATCTGTAGCTGGACTAAGTGCAGCTGGAATTACTAGTGGACTAGCTGCCGCGGGGACATTGGTTGGCGGCGGTATGGCTGCAGGAGTAGCAGTACTGGCTGCACCCGCTGTAATTCTTGGTGGTATTGGTGTAGGGGTAGCATCACATATTAAAAATAAAAAATTAAGAGATGCAAAGAGTATTGTTTATAAAAATGCTTTAGCAAAGCAAACAGCTATTATGAAAGCATTAAAAGAAGAAGCTGATGCCGATAAGGAGCGACTTAAATATTTAAATGGATTAAATGAATTGTTAAAAGCTGCTATTAAAGATTTGGGTTATGATTTGGGAATTGATGTGGAATAGGGAGACGTTTATATTTGAGTCAATTTAGATATTCGGATGATGAGTATGCTATAAATCGTATTTTGAAACTAAATCAAGATATATCAAAAACTATATCTAAAAATCATGAACTTTTTGAACAAAGGAATAAAGCGGATTCAAATATAGAATCTACGAAAGAATTATTAATAAAGTTAGGAAAAAAGAAAGATATTAAGAAATTATCAATTGAAGTTGATAATAAGAAGGATAATAGAAGATTAAATCATAGGCCCATAATTCAGGATTGGGAAAGTCTTCTTGCTGAAGCAAATATTAGAGACCCTAAGCAGATTGTATTAGAAGATATTATGTCTGATATTGAGATAAATCAGTCTTTTAATGAATATAATAAGATTGAGGCACAATTTTCAGATAAAACTGGTATTTTTAATAAAACGGATTTATCATTTTTAGTTATTGCAACCGCTTTACAGGTATTAAAAACACTACTTTTTCCATATGTTTCAAAAAAATTTGGTTATGGTGATAGTTTCAATCCTGATGATAGATTAGCTCATAATGATAAATCTATTGAAGCAGAACATAGAGAAGCCAATAATAATTTTAGAGATAAATTTCAGAAACGGTATAAATCGGGCTATTGGATTAATATGTTATATCAGACACCTCCATACGATATAACTGCTGGTTCAAAAGATTTGGGAATAAATATGGGCGGGAAGGCGCATAGAATGTATACTTTGGGTCATGACCCTGTTTTAGGGTGGCTATTTGGTACAGCTAATATATTGACTGATTGTATTACATTTAATTCGTTTGCAAATCATCGAGTTTCAAGAGTGGACCCATTAACTTCTAAAAAGAAGATGAGAATTACAGCTGAGCAGGTTCCATTAACAATGATGTTTAAAGAGTGCTATGATATGTGCCTTGCAAATAAGTTAAATTTGCCAGCAGCTATTTTTGCTCAAGCACTACATTATAAGTCTGATATTTTTACGAAAATGGGATTACCAGTTCCATTATTGTCAAGTTTTAATGAGAATTTTGCTAGTAAATTATATGATGAACATTATGATGCATTATGCTTAGCTCGCGATATGAAGATTATTGGTGCTTCGTTTGTTATTTCTAAAGTGATAGATATAATTATTACACTTACACATGGCTTATTTTATACTGATGAAGTATCTAAAGACTTATATGAAGTACGGACACGAAAAATTCTTCTTATATCTAATTCGATTGCATCTTCTAGTACTGTTATTAATACATTAATAACAAAAGATTTTTGCAAACTTGATATTGGTAGTTTGCTAAATACTATAGGAAACCTTTTTACAGATATTAGATTTATCTTTAGAATCAAAGAAGAGTTTATAGAAAGTGAGATTTCTAATAGTTTACAGAAGGAGTTAGATGAGATAGATTATTTATTTGAATGTTTTTGATTAATAATATGTATTATAAAAAATTAAGAATGTTGTTATAATAAAAAATAGTAAGGTAGAAGTTAGTTTATCGAGTTCTACCTTACTATTTTTATGTTATATATTATTTATCAGCCACAACAAGTTTATATCCATTCAAGTGAATATTACTGCCCGTTATATCTTCGTTTGTTAAGGATTTTACATAGCTGTCGCCCGTAAGTGTCCAAGAGGAGTCTTTGCTGAGTTTTAGTGTAACTTCTTTTGCTGTATTGTCAGTGTTTACAGCACCAACGAGGCTGGATCCATTTGTCATGTCTAGTGCAATGGTGCTGATGGCATCTGCTACGATATTACCGTTTAAGGCTTGGTTGGATGCACGGAGTGTAAGGTGACCACCGTTTTCACCAGTTTTTCCCCAACGGCTGTCTGCCGCTGCTTTCACTAAGGTAGTGGTATTTGGTGTGGAAATGGAGTTACCAGTAAGGTCCACCTCTGCAGTAGTGTTGTTTACATAGAGGAACGCGCCTGTAGCGTGAGATGTGAGCGTATTATTTTCGGCTTTGAGGCGTGCAATACCGCTTTCAGCATCGCCAGAGAAGCTTTGGTAGAGCATGAATCCGTTATCTTTATTCCCCGTTACATTAGAATTTGTAAGGGTAATAGAGTTTTTACCTTCTACGACGCCGATTTCACTATTCTTAGCTTCACCTGTAATGTAGTCTGCTGTGATGTTCCCAGTGGAGTAAATGATAGGACTACCTTCGCCGGATGTCATCAATTTTGCAGCCTCTGCTGTGATTGTGCCTTCGCCGCGGTCTGTGGCAAGCGTAGCGGAGTGAGCACCTTCGGTTGTAATGGTAAGGTTTTTACCATTCACAGTGCCTTTATAGGTGGCGTCTAAACCGCGAGAGGAATCGCTTTTTGTATGAATGTTAGTGTTCTCTACGTTGATGATAGAACCTTCACCAGTGGCAAACACTGCATTTGAACCATTGGAATTGGATGTAATATTGCTGCCCTTTATGTTGATTTGACTACCATCGATGCCAAGGATTACTGCGTTTTGACCACGGAAATTACTGTTGTCATCGCTTGTCGTATTGCCGGTTTTATCGAATACACTGTTTTCGATGTTTACGACTGCTTTATGTTTGCCGATGAACGCATTTTGATCGGATGTTGTATTGGACATCAATTCATGGGCAATAGATTTATTTTCTGTTACAACAGTAGTACCTGTGAAAGTATTAGGATTCGCTTCGGCTTTTGGAGCTGGACCATTAGGTGCACTCATCGGTGGATTTCCTGCTGGCGGAGTATTTGGTATGTCTTCTGCAAAGGTTGGAAGGAATGCCAATGTAGAAAGGGCGGCACCTAATACTGCAGGTAGCACCCAACGGCGTAATTTTCTATATGAATGTTTATGGTGAAGGGCTGTTGTCTTTTTATGTGTTTTGTTATTTTGTATATTCATTTTAATCTCTCCTTTTAGACAATAAATATTTATCATGTAAATTTTAATAAATATGATTGTATAAAATTTTTATAATAAATAGTATAATGATGGTGTATGAGTAATCTATGAAATTATTTGGTTCTATGGAGCCTTGTGAGAATAAGCGCTATATCTCGTGTTTAATACTTTAACAAGGCCTAGATTCTTTACATTCATTACATCGATTTAGTATAATATAATTTAGTATGATTACAATTGTACTAGTTCTGCCACATATTAGTGAAAGGAGTTCCAAATTCGTAAAGGCGAATAGCGCATGTACCCATGGAGGCAGCCATTAGGGTAGACGAGGGGAAGGGTTATCGAATCATCAGCGGATGCTCTTCCGGCATGTTCATGTCGTAACAAGTACTAAAAATCCCGTCGGTAACGATGGGGACAAAGGGTATTTGATTGAACAATTTTAGAATAGTAATTAACATATTACATAGAACATTAATTTGTTAGCCTTAGTGAATGGCTGGGGCTATGAACGCCCCCAGTTATAGGAGGATATACTTATGTGCGGTATCGTAGGATACATTGGCTTTAATCAAGCATCTGATTTCTTGTTGGACGGTATGGCGAAATTAGAATACCGTGGTTATGACTCTGCAGGTATTGCCGTTATCGGACCTGAAAATGTCATCAAAATTCAAAAAAAGGTTGGCCGTCTTGCTAACTTAGAAGCAATCGTGAAAGCAGACCCTAACGAAGGGACTGTAGGTATTGGTCATACACGTTGGGCTACACATGGTCGTCCATCCGATATGAACGCCCATCCTCATGCATCTGAAGATGGTAAATTTGCTGTTGTTCACAACGGCATTATTGAAAACTATATGCCGTTGAAAGAAGAGCTTATCGAAAAAGGGTACCATTTCAAATCTGAAACTGATACAGAAGTAGTCGCTCATCTATTAGAAGATATGTACGATGGTGATTTTGTGGGCACTGTACGCCGCATGCTCAATCGTGTTGACGGTGCATACGCTCTTGAAATTATCTGTGCTGATGAGCCAGACAAAATCATTTGTACTAAAAAAGAAAACCCATTGGTTATCGGCCTTGGCAAAGGGGAAAACTTCGTTGCTTCCGATATTCCAGCAATCATTAACTATACACGTGATACATATATCTTGAACGATGGTGAACTAGCTATCGTAACGCGTGATAATGTATCCGTATTTGACCGTAAAGGCAATCCTATCGATAAAGAAGTATTCCATGTTAACTGGAATGCAGAAGCTGCAGAAAAGGGCGGTTATGAACATTTCATGTTGAAAGAAATTCATGACCAACCAAAAGCTGTGCGCGATACATTTGGTACACACATCTCTGAAGATGGCAAAACTGCTGTTTTTGATGAGTTAAATTGGACTGCTGATGATGTAGCAGCTTTCAATAAAATCCTCATCGTTGCATGTGGTACAGCATACCATGCAGGTCTTGTAACAAAACAATATATTGAAAACTTGGCGCGCATTCCTGTAAATGTGGAAATTGCATCTGAGTACCGTTATAGCAATCCGTTGACTGATGATAAAACATTATGTATCGTTATCAGTCAATCCGGTGAAACATCCGATACATTGGCTGCTTTGAAAGAGGCTAAACGTCATGGCGCTAAATCCTTGGCAATTACAAACGTAGTAGGTTCCAGTATTTCCCGTGAAGCAGATAACACTGTGTACACATGGGCAGGTCCTGAAATCTCTGTAGCGTCTACAAAAGCGTATACTACTCAATTAGTAGCAGGCTTGTTGTTCGCTGTATACCTTGGCCAATTAAATGGTAAAATGGATCCGGCTTTAGGCGAAGAAATCCTTTGCGGTGTTAAAAACTTGCCTACATTGATTCATGAAATCTTTGAAGTAGACGAAGATATGAAAGCCTTTGCAAAACATTACGGCTTCAAATCTGATGCGTTCTTCTTGGGTCGTGCTATCGACTACGCAGTAGCGATGGAAGGTGCTTTGAAATTGAAAGAAATTTCTTACATCCATGCTGAAGCATATGCTGGTGGCGAGTTGAAACATGGTACATTGGCTCTTATTGAAGAAGGCGTACCTGTTATCGCATTGGCTACACAAGAAGATGTGTACGATAAGATGATTAGCAACATCCGTGAAGTAAAAGCTCGTGAAGCTGTTGTAATCGGTATTGGCATGAAAGGTGACGAAGAATTATCTAAACACGTAGACCATACAATCTATGTGCCTCGTGCAAATAAATTCATCGCTCCAATCCTTGCGGTTGTACCATTGCAATTATTGGCGTACTACGCAGCGATTACACGCGGCGCAGATGTAGATAAACCACGTAACTTGGCTAAATCTGTAACCGTAGAATAATATATATAACCAACAGTGCTTCGGCACTGTTGGTTTATTTCAATATAGGGAGACTATTATGGCAGTTATATTTTCCGGCATCCAACCAAGTGGGGAATTAACACTTGGTAACTATTTGGGAGCTTTACGTAATTTCTTAGACTATCAAGATACTGATGAATGTTACTATTGTATCGTTAATCAACATGCGATTACAGTACCGCAAGATCCAAAAGAGTTATTTCAAAATACTCGTAATTTGGCAGCGTTATATCTTGCTGTTGGCCTAGATCCTAAAAAGGTAACATTATTTGTTCAATCCGAAGTACCTGAACATGTAAAACTTGGTTGGGTTATGCAATCTATTAGCTATGTAGGCGAATTAGAACGTATGACACAATATAAGGATAAGTCTCAAAAGCAAGGTGACTCTATTCCTACAGCGTTGCTTACGTATCCACCATTGATGGCGGCAGATATTTTGTTATATGGTACTAACTATGTTCCAGTAGGGGAAGACCAAAAACAACATCTTGAATTGACTCGTAATTTGGCAGAGCGTTTTAACCGTAGATTTGGCGAAACTTTCGTAGTACCTGATATCAAGGTAGGTGAAGGTGGTGCTCGCGTTATGAGCTTACAAGAGCCAACTAAGAAAATGAGTAAATCTGACGATAACCAAAATGCTACAATTCGTCTTTTGGATGCGCCAGACTTAATCGTGAAAAAATTGAAACGCGCTCAAACTGACTCTGATAACGCGGTGCGTTACGATAAAGAAAACAAACCTGGCATTTCTAACTTGATGGGCATTTATCGTGCCATTACAAAAGATAGCTATGAAAAAATTGAAGAAATGTATGCTGGCAAAGGGTATGGCGCATTTAAATCGGATATTGCTGATTTGCTTGTAGCAACACTTGAACCAATTCAACAACGATACAATGAACTCATAACAAGCCCTGAACTAGATGTCATTTTAGATGAAGGTGCTGCAAAAGCACATGCAAAAGCATCTATGATGTATCGCAAGGTTGAACAAGCGATGGGGCTTTGCCGTAAATAAGTATTTACATACGCTTTTGAGGTCAATTATGACAAAACAAGAGGTAAGCGAACGATTTTCGGGTGGCCGTGTAAAGCACATGGTCACCACACATAAGGCCGTACAGTGGCTAGGACGGATTCTAGGCATTGTAATTTGTGTTGCCCTCATTAAATGGGCCCCACATGATATAGGTAATCGCATGCTTTGTTATGCATTGGTCGTTTGCTTGTTATGGTGGGTACACGGGCTCGATGTAGTGCTCGTATATATTTGTGAAAAAGGCTTTGTTATCAAACAGAGACCGACAAATTTACGTGACTATTTTCGTAGTGCCATTAATTTAGATGATTACTATGTGTATGTTCCTTTTGAAAGCGTAGTTGGGTTTACGCCTGATTGGAAAGAACTACAAGCCGTTAATACTCATGGTGGCATTTATGTAGTACCTTTAGATCTGCAACTTGCACCGTATAAGGATAAAATGCGCCTTCAAGCCGCCATAAAACATTATAGAGATACACATGATATATAATTTTGTAAATTTATTGATTTAACTATTTACAACTTTAACACGCTAAAGTATAATAGGTTCATAAGTTAAAACATGACCTATAACATATTGTGTGGAGGATATTATGAACTGGAAAAAGATTATGGCTGTAGGTTTGGCTGCAGTTTCTATGATGGCTTTTGTAAGCGGTTGTGGTAGTGATACAAAGAAGGCTGATACTCAATTACCTAAGAAAATTGTTATTGGCCTAGATGATAGCTTCCCACCAATGGGCTTTAAAGATGATAAAGGTGAAATCGTAGGTTTAGATATCGACTTGGCTAAAGAGGCTGCTAAGCGCGCTGGTATGGATGTTGAGTTTAAAGCGATTGACTGGTCCAGCAAAGAAGCGGAGTTAAAATCTAAGAAAATCGACGTATTGTGGAATGGTTTAACTGTTTCTCCTGAACGTGAGAAAAATATCTTGTTCTCCGATACATATATGAAAGATAAACAATACATCGTTGTTCGTAACGATGATAATGCTATCAAGGGCAAATCTGATCTTGCTGGCAAGGTTGTAGGTGTGCAACAAGCTAGTACTGGTGAATCTGCATTACAAAACGATCCTAGTGGCAAAACCGTTAAAGAAATTAAATCCTATGCTGATTTCGTAAGTGCATTCATGGATCTTGGCATTGGTCGTGTCGATGCAGTTATCGCTGATGGTGTTATTGCTCGTTACCTCATGACAAAAGAACCTGGCAAATACAAAATTGTAGAAGGCACTGATTACGGCGTAGATAACTTTGCTGTAGGGTTCCGCAAAGATGATACCGCATTACGCGATAAAATCAATGGTATCTTAGCCGAAATGAAAAAAGATGGTACTGCTGATAAAATCGTTGAAAAATGGTTGGGCTCTAGCGCAGACCTAGATAAGAGCGATGCTAAATAGTACGATTCGTGATATACTAATAGTACTGTGGTCAGTATGTACAACTGATAATTAAAGAACGAAATGTACACTAGAGAAGAGGCCATATGCCTCTTCTCTATTCGTGTTTTGAAGGAGTATTTCATGTTAGATTATTTATTGCAGATTATCCCGACCATTGCGGATGGGCTCAAGGTCACCATTGCACTGTTCTGTGTCGTATGGGTACTATCTATACCTGGTGGTATCATATTAGCTTTACTGCGACTATCTAAGCTTCCTGTAGTCGATAAAATTGTTGAAGCCTTTGTATATCTAATGCGTGGTACGCCATTGATGTTACAAATTTTATTCATGTACTTTGCATTGCCAATCATGACGGATGGGGCTATCCAAATGGATGATGCAACGGCTGCTGTGGTTACATTTGTACTCAACTATGCAGCGTACCTATGTGAAATTTTCCGTGGCGGTATCCAATCGATTCCACGCGGTCAATACGAAGGGGCAAAAGTACTTGGTTTTACCTATGGTCAAACGATGCGTACCATCATTTTGCCGCAAATGTTTAAGCGCGTATTACCTCCACTTGCGAATGAAACAATTAACTTATTAAAAGATACATCTCTCGTATATGTATTAGCTATGAATGATATCTTGCGTATCACAAAATCCATTGTACAACGTGATTTTGATATTTCCGCGTTCCTTGTGGCCGCTATTTTCTATCTAATATTCACGTTCATTTTGACGAATATCTTTAATTATTTAGAAAAACGTTTCTCTGTATATGATGAGTAAGAGGTAATTATGACTTTTGTAAATATGGAATGCATAGAGAAACACTTTAATAATAATGTGGTATTAAAAGATGTTTCCTTGCAAATGAATAAAGGTGAAATCGTATCTATTATCGGTCCATCTGGTTCCGGTAAATCTACGTTTTTGCGTTGCTTAGGCCAGTTAGAAACCATTGATGGTGGTACTATCACTGTTGATGGTGTAACGTTGGCATCTACAGATGCTAGCGGCATCGTTACCTATGCTGATAAACATACGATGCATGATTTATTACTTCGCATGGGTATGGTATTCCAATCCTTCAATTTGTTCCCCCATATGACTGTTCTTGAAAATATTATGGTAGCACCGCGTATGGTGAAAGGTATGAAAGATACCGATATTATGCCAATCGCAGAACGCTTACTTAATAAAGTAGGTCTTTGGGATAAACGAGATATGTATCCCTCTAGATTGTCTGGCGGTCAACAACAGCGTGTGGCGATTGCTCGTGCATTAGCCATGAACCCAGAAATTATGCTCTTTGATGAACCGACGTCTGCCCTTGATCCAGAATTGACTGGAGAGGTATTAAAAACGATTAAACAACTAGCCGATGATCGGATGACTATGATTATTGTTACCCATGAAATGAACTTTGCTCGAGAAGTTTCAGATCGTATCATCTTTATGGCAGATGGTATCATTCAAGAAGAAGGGGAACCGGAACAATTGTTTACCAATCCACAATCCCCTAGAACTAAAGCTTTTTTGGAAAATATGTTATAATCCTTACCACCTATGTAATCATAGGTGGTACCTTCGCATATATGAAAGGAATTTTATGAAATTACCTATCGCATTAGCATTAGCTGGTTTGTCCATTGTATCTGGCGTTGCTTATGGTGCATCTCCTGATCATGCTACACCAAAGGCTATTGAAGCCTCTCAACAAGATGCAATGTCTGTATTGCCAGAGCAATATAAATCATATGCTACAAAGATGAATACGGTTGTAAAGGATACGAAAAATGGTTATACTTTCACCATTCCTTGGCGTGTAAATGATGGCGTTATGATCGACATGGATGTACGTAGTGAAAGTGAACATATACAGGGCTATTCCTTTAATTTGTCTGGCCCAAATCAGAATGATGCATATACTGTATCCTTTACAAAGAGAAATAATACACCGCAAGGCAATGTATCGCAAAAAGTGTGGAATACAACGTGGTACGATGTACCTATTAAGGGCATGACGGATGAGGAATATCTTCGCATTTGGCGACAACATAGCAATGTATTTGACACTAATGATATAGTGGGCGGATTCTTCCCTAAGAAAGGGGCACAAGCCGCACGTTGGAGTCGTACGACACCGAAGTCCTATGCAGAGATGACATCTACGGAACAGGTTCACTCTGTTTTTGAAGCTGAATTTATTATGGAAAAAGATCCAACTCATCGCTATAATCTTGTAAGTACGTATCCACCTATTCAGGCTAAATTTATGGAACAAGGTCTTATGGAAACGACAGTTCCTTCATTTACTTTGTTAGATACTAAGAAGACTGGCTCTACATTAAATAATGTTAAGAAATTATTGACTGGATCTAGTGATATCAACGTAGCAGAAGGCTTGAAATTCATTAGCCCTAAAGGATTCACACGCATTAATGATCCTAAAAAGATTGCTTTCACAAAGGATAAGATTCGTCTCGATGTAGAAAGTTTTTCCGTTCCTGTGCAAGCGGTAAGCAGTGCTATGCCTACGATGATGGGTAAGCAAATGCTAGGTGATCAGTACGTGAAATCTCTGGTGGATGTAAATAAGGCCACCATTGAGCGATATGAAACTCATATTATTGATGGTGCTGTTATGTTTTATGTAGCAGGGACAATGAAAAATCCTGAAGTAGCAGATACGAATACGGCGGAAACTGTTACATTCGGAGCTACGATTATTCTTGGAAATAATGGTAATGTCGGTGTTGCTCGTATGATAGCACCAATCGATACTGTGTTGACGACACCTGAATTTATCGATATTTTAGATGGATTTAAGTTAACGAATTCTTTAAATATCAATAATTCGTCCCAAGTTCTTTAATCTGCAAAAAAATGTGCTATAATGTATATAAATCCTAATCAAAAAAAGAGGATTTTTCCTAATCTGTCTAGAATATTATAAATAGACTAAATGATTTTTAATCATATCCCTTCATGGGGATTAGAAATAGGAGGGGTTAATATGGTTACCTACAAAACTATTGTCGTACCTACTGATGGTTCTGAAAATGCTAAACGTGCACTAGAACATGCACTTGCAGTAGCAGATCGTAACAAAGCAGAATTGATTGTTGTTCATGTAGCAAATATTGTTTCTGCTATTTCCAACTTTGATCAAACACCAATTTCTGGTGGCTATGTGTCTGAACAAATTGCAGAAGACATGGAAGAAACAGGTAAAGAAATTTTGAACGATGTAGTGAAAGAAATTCCTACAGGCGTTAAAGTTAAATCTGTATTTGAAGTTGGTTCCCCAGGCCCAGCATTGTTAGCCGTTGCTAAAAAATACAATGCTGATCTTATCGTAATGGGTAGCCGTGGTCTTGGACCTTTGAAAGGTTTATTCATGGGTAGTGTAAGTAGCTATGTAACTAGTCATTCCTCTTGCCCAGTATTGGTCGTTAAATAATATCATACAATTTAAAGGCTTTGTCATTGTGTACAAAGCCTTTTTTTGTATATAATAGATATCATAGAGATAGTATTTAAATTTAGATAGATTATTAGTGTTAGTTTAGAAGAAAGGATCCCTATGATCGACGGGAACGAATCATTGTTAAAGTTAGCAGAATTGTTTAAGATTCTTGGTGATCCAACGCGCCTAAAGATTGTTGAGATACTGCTAGAAAATGAGATGTGTGTTAATCATATTGCAGAGACAATGGGCATGGGACAATCTGCTATTTCACATCAGTTGCGAGTATTGCGACAAGCTCGTCTTGTAACATATCGCAAGGAAGGGAAAACTGCATATTATTCTTTAAATGATAATCATGTAGAAGGCCTTGTGCGAATGGGTATGGATCACGTATCACATCAATAGAGTGCTGTGCCTGGTCTATCACATTGCATTATATGAATTAGATACAAGAAAGGGGAGCCTCTCGGGGCTCCCTTTTGATGTATATATTTTTAGTATAATGGAAATAAATAATAAGCGAATGTGATAAAGAGTGGCATGGTCACTGCCGATAATATGGTGGTACCCATTACGATTTGCGTAGCGTATTCTGGGTTGTTTTTCATTTCGATGGCGATGAGGGCCATGTTGATAGCCGTTGGTACGCTATAGGTAATGACGATTGTTTGTGCCGCAATTGGATGCATAGGACCATAGAAGATAATAAATAGTATGGTCATAACAGCGGCTAATAGGGGACTTATGATAAGTCGTAATGCACTAGCTAACATGATGTCAGCTTTAAAGAAATTCAATGGGGTCCGGTTAATTTGTACCCCTAAGGCTATCATGGCTACACCAACAAAGGCGTTAGCGAAGATGTTGAGGGGAGCAAAGAAGAAGAGACTATGAAGATCAAATGGCAATAATTGGCATAGTAAGGCTAGTGGAATGGCGTATACCATGGGCATGTGGAATACGACATTTAGTGCATCTTTCGTACTTAATCGACCTGCACCTGCTTGATAGAATCCATAAGTATTGCTCGTAATGGTTTGAATAATCATGATAGATACTACACTCACGAGTCCTAAGTTAGCATAGGGTGTAGCCCCATCGATGACATATGGTACATTAGCAAATACAAAGATGGCAAGGGCCACCCCCATATTACCTACATTATTGAACATGACACAGTTTTTTAATGTTGCGATTTTAGCTACATCGTAGCCCCGTATGCGCCCAATAATTTCAGAAATAATAGAGTTTAGTATGAGTACACACAGTGCACAGAAAACAATTTCCAATGTACTTGAAGTGAATTTAGCCTCATACATCGCCCTAAATACGAAGGTGGGCAATAATATATAGAAATTAAGTTTGCTCAGTGTATATAAGTCAAGTTTAAATTTTTTATCTAATACAAATCCAACGCCTATAAGCATAAATATAGGAATCATGGAATTCATGAAGATATGGCCTATTAATGTTAATAAATTCATGGTCTCACCTAGAGTTCTATAATATGTATAATTGTGATTACAATCATGGCATACTTCGGTTATAATCAATATACTATGTTATATATATCATACATTTTATATATAGCTTATACCTGATTTCTTTATAATAGTATCATACCATAGGATGTAGTGTTTAGGTTTATATTTTTAAGCATTTATATGTATTAATTCCGTAGGGAGCAGGATGTTGTATGAGAAAAATTCTATTAGTTTTAATGAGTATTTGTATGCTTGTCTTTGTAGTAGGCTGTGGTAATGATGCAAGTAAAACTACGGATAGCGCAAAGCCAAGTACGTCTGAAAAGATTACAATTCAAGCGGCTGCTAGCCTTAAGGGGGCTCTTACTGAATTAGCAGATGCGTATAAGAAAGAGCATAACTTAGCAGATGATCAAATCATAATTAACTTTGCTGGCTCTGGCACATTGCGTCAACAGATTGAACAAGGTGCACCTGCAAGCTTATTCATTTCTGCAGACGAAAAAAATATGAAGATGTTACAAGATAAAGATTTAGTAACAGATGTAAAACCATTTGTAACAAATGAACTCGTTCTTGTAGTTCCTAAAGGACAACCTAAAATTGAGTTAGATCAAATCGCATCTGTAAAACGTATTGTTTTAGGTAATCCAGATACCGTACCCGCTGGTAACTATGGTAAGCAAGTACTAACAAAATTAGGTGTATGGGACCAAGTGGAACCTAATGTGGTATATGCTAAAGATGTTAAAGCTGTAACGGCTTCCATTAGCCAAGCAGCTGGTGATGCGGGCTTTATCTATAAGACAGATGCTATTGCAGCCGGTGATGCAGTTGAAATTGCTGCAGTAACACCTGGAGATTCTCATGATCCTGTTATATACCCTATCGGTATTATTAAGAAATATGATAATGCTTTGGCTCAAGATTTCTATACATACGTAATGAGCCCAGAGGGCCAAAAAGTATTGGAAAAATATGGGTTCTCTACGTCTAAATAAGAATTTAACGCTAGCTTTTAGGGCTAGCGTTTTCTTATGATACAATAGAGTTATAATTTATTATCCGGCAGAGATTCGGTAAAGAAAGGAGGCACAATATGAGTCCATTTTGGTTGTCATTGTGGGTGGCGAGTTTAGCTCTAGTTATTGTTATATTGACGGGCTTAGCTGCTTGTTACTGGATGAATCGATGTAAGTGGAGTGGTATCGCTATTCTAGATGCCCTAATAACATTGCCACTCGTGTTGCCTCCCGTAGTAGTTGGCTTTGCTTTGCTTATGGTATTTACACCGGGCTATGCATTCGGCGCTTGGTTAGAATCACATGGTTTAGGCGTTGTATTTACTGCAGCAGGTGCCGTTGTGGCCTCTTCTGTTATTGCCTTTCCTTTGTTTTATCAAACGGTGCGGTCCGCATTGCAGTCTGTAGACCATAATATGGAGGACGTAGCACGTACATTAGGCGCTTCAGAGCTGCGCATATTTTTTACAATCTCTGTACCATTGGCATGGAAGGGGATTTTAACGGGCAGCATATTGGCATTTTGTCGTGCTATGGGTGAGTTCGGTGCTACCATATTAATCGCAGGTAATATTCCTAAAATTACGCGTACCATGCCACTTGCTATCTATTCCTATGTAGAGGCAGGACAGTACATGGATGCCTTTGAACTCGTTATTTACATTTGTGTGCTTACATTAGCGCTATTGAGCGGTATTCACATCCTTACAAAAGGATCCTTGTTCCGTAATTTAGGGCGTAATTAGGAGGGACTATGATTACATTTTCTTTTACCATAGCAAGACCTTCTATGATTGTGAAAGCCGATGGTACTTTAGCTTCAGGAATTACGGTGTTAACCGGTTCATCTGGAAGTGGTAAAAGTACGTTTATTAAATGTATTGCAGGGTTAGTGAAACCTACAACTGGTATCATTCGATGCGATGAACGAACATGGGTTGACCGAGATCAAAATATATGGGTGCCAGCTCAAGAGCGTCAGGTAGGATATATGCCACAAGGCAATATCGTATTTCCTCATTTATCCGTGGAACACAATATTACATATAGTAAACGAGGCACACCTGATATGTGTGATTCTCTATTAAAACGTTTAGGATTAGAAAAATACCGTAACACTAAGGCTGGGCGCTTATCTGGTGGTGAACAACAACGTGTGGCTTTAGGTCGTGCACTCTATTCAAAACCAACTATATTGCTTCTTGATGAGCCTCTGTCTGCGCTTGATTGGAATTTGCGTAAACAAGTACGTGAGGATCTTGTTTCCATCATTCGTGAATGGGACGTACCTTGTGTATGGGTGACCCATGATGAAAGCGAAGCTGATGCAGTTGGTGATAGACACTGGATCTGTGAAGACGGACAAATTATTATACCTGAATAGTAAAACACCTTCATAAGCATGATTGCTTATGAAGGTGTTTTTGTTTTAGTGTTGTTTTATTTCGGCAGATGAGTTTTCTGTATGACTTATGAAGCCAACGATAGCTGTTACGAAGAATGCCGTTGTAAAGGCTGGCAGCGTAGCCCCAATAGTACTTTCACTATGTAACATATAGTGATAGAGTCCAACGGAAACTACCCAAATTAAACCGCGCACGAGATATGCTGAAATCGTTTGTACTTGTTGGCGATTGATAAAATAGTCCGCCAAAAGAATGGCTATCATTGGCGCAAATACAGAGCCGATGAGGTATAGGAAGTCTGTAATATCGTCCATCGGATATAGGATGGCAGCGATTGTACCAACGATAGTAACTACAACGGCTATGCCTTTACTAGAAGCACTCTTGTAGATAGTCGTACTAGATACGCCTGCAGAGTAAGCGTCCATAAAGGTTGTAGTTACGGTAGAGAAAATAATAACGATGAGGCCCGCAAGACCGAGGCCCGCATTCATCATGATCGTAATGATGGAGTCGCCGCCGCCAAAGATAGCGGCACTAAGACCTAAGGTGTACATAACGATACTTGTTACAGTGTAGACTGTAGCACTTGTAAGTGATGCGGAGAAAGGTTTTTTACTTTCACGGGTGTAATCACTGATGAGAGGTAGCCAAGATAGTGGCATGGCGATAGATAATTCAAGGGCAGCGATGAAACTCATGTTTCCGCTAGTTAGAATGATACCTTCACTAGGCCACTGCGATATCATGTGAGCACCCATGTAAAGGGTGAGACCTAGCAATAGAACAGACACGATGGCTTGAATATAGCCCGTATTGTGGAGGCCGATGAAAAGCCACAAGATGACAAGCGCGCCAATAGCTATCGTCCAAATTATAGGAGATAGAGGTGCTAGTTCTTGTAAGGCTAGCATAGCATCGTAGATCATGATGCTAGTCCAGCCGATAAGTTGAAGCATATTTAAAAAGGCAAAGCCTTTAGCCCCTAGTGGGCCAAAGCTGAAGGCGGTAGTATTCATACTGCCTTGCCGTAAACGTCCACCAATAAGGCCAGCCCCAAAGAGCAATACACCGCCGATAATATGCCCTAGTATAATGGCATATAGACCTTGGGTGAGTCCTAAGGGGGCCAGATAGGTTCCTGTCATAATTTCCGCTATAGATAGAGCGGCACCAAACCATATCATGGCGAACTGTGGTTGTGTAATGTGTGTATCTTTCATACGTCCTCCTTGCCAGGGAGTCATAGAAAAAGCCGAGTTCACAGGAACTCGGCTTTTAATCCTCTATGTTCCCTACGTTGGCATTATCCAAATCAGGTTATGGGTTAAAGCGATAGCTTACTCTCAGCCCACTCTTGTGAGCACCCCGTTATGGCTTCATTATAGGCTGTTAAGAGAACCCCGTCAATTATTTTCTTGCATAGATTGTATAATGATGTTATAACTAGAGTATAAAAATATATTGCCACTAGGGGTGCTTTTGCTGAGATTGACCATTCAAAACCCTAGACCTGATCCAGATAATACTGGCGTAGGAAAGTGGAGTGCAACATAATACTAACCTATTACGAGATCATTCCATTGGGAGTGGTCTCGTTTTTATATGTTTGGAGGTATTATGAAATTACATACTGCATTAACAATTGCCGGTACTGACCCAAGCGGTGGCGCTGGCATTATGGCTGATTTAAAATCCTTTCAAAGCCGTAACGTATACGGCATGGCCGTGGTTACGTCCGTGGTAGCTCAAAATACAACGGGCGTACATCATGTAGAACATTTATCGCTAGAGAGTATTGCGCAACAATTACACGATGTGTATTTTGACATTGAACCTCAAGCCGTTAAGACGGGCATGATTGCCTTGCCGGAGATGATGGACCTTATCTATCCTTATGTGAGTAAGGGAATTCCGTATGTAATGGACCCCGTTATGATTGCCACTAGCGGTGACCGACTCGTATCAGATGAGGCGGTACATTTCTTGAAATCTAAACTGATTCCTACCGCAACGGTTATCACACCTAATCGCAGTGAGGCTGAGGTCTTAGCGGACATGTCTGTTAATTGTGAAAGTGACATAACAACGGCGGCCAATCGTATCTTACAAGACTTAGGTCCTCAAGTGGTCATCATTAAAGGCGGGCACATCGGTGAAGATGCAACAGATTATGCTTTCACTAAAGATGGTAATATTCGTACGTGGACGAGCCCCAAATATGATACGGTGCATACTCATGGTACGGGCTGTACCTTCTCAGCGGTTATTACAGCGGAGCTTGCTAAAGGGCGTGATGTAATGGATGCTATTGGTATTGCCAAGGACTATATTGCTCTTGCTATTAAGTACAATCCAGCCCTAGGAAATGGCTGTGGCCCCGTTAATCATATGGCTTATGGACTGCTATCTAATGGACCTGAAACAATGAATAAGCTTTTGAAAAGCGATGAGAGGAGACTGTAATATGACTCATGAGAATCCATATATGACTGGCCAAACAGGGACAGAACTTAATATATTAGAAACATTGCGTCATCGAAATCCTCTCGTTATTTGTATTACCAATGATGTGGTACGAACCTTTACAGCTAATGGACTACTAGCTATTGGGGCATCGCCCATCATGAGCGAATGTAGTGAAGATTTAAAGAATCTTATTGTGTATGCATCAGCACTGCTCATCAATATTGGGACACTTACACCTGAGAAGGTTGGTTACTATAAAGAGGCTATTAAACTAGCGAAGGAATATGATGTACCAATTATTCTTGATCCTGTGGGCTGTCATGCAGGAGCTTACCGATTGTCGGTGGTCTTAGATTTGATTAAGACTGGTTCTATTTCGTTATTACGAGGCAATCAAAGCGAAGTTAAGGCTGTTTATGATGCACTGAGTTCTGATAATAAGGATGAAATCTCTCCGTTAGGTAAGGGCGTTGATGGAGCGCAGGTAGCGGATAGTGCCATTATCGCATATCGTTTAGCGCGTCTTATTAACTGTCCTGTAGTAGCAACGGGCGAAGAGGATTATGTATCTGATGGAAC
>NZ_CAUSQT010000023.1:0-29082 GCF_963534045.1 uncultured Veillonella sp.
TGTATTATGCACCAGCCTTTAAAACGGCTTGCTTCATAGATTGTACATAATCAAACAATGCTTGGTCTGCATGTTCACCATGTTCTGCCACGATTTTTACAATAGCAGAACCTACGATAGCACCATCGGATACGCGAGCCATAGCTTCCGCTTGTTCTGGTTTGGAAATACCGAAACCAACGGCTACAGGAATATCCGTGTATTTGCGAATCGTTTCAACGATGGACTTAATATCCGTCTTGATTTCGCTACGCATGCCTGTAACACCAAGGGAAGAAACGCAGTACACAAAGCCTTCAGCATCTTTTGCAATCATTTCAATACGGTTTTCAGATGTTGGAGCGATCAAGGATACTACTTCAACACCGTGTTTATTAGCGATGCTAGCAAGTTCCCCTTTTTCTTCAAATGGCATATCTGGCACGATAACACCGGAGATGCCAACCTCTTCGCAGAGGGTAAAGAATTTTTCACGACCGAATACATAGATTGGGTTCAAGTAGGTCATGAACACGAATGGAATAGTCACTGCATCTTCGCCAGTACGCAAACGGCGTACCATATCAAAGATGTCGTGAATTTTTACACCTGTAGATAGAGCCCGTGTGCTGGCTTCTTGGATAACTGGGCCTTCCGCTGTTGGGTCCGAAAACGGAATACCGATTTCCACCATGTCAGCGCCGGCTTTCACCATAACGCGAATATACCGTTCTGTATTCTCAATACCATGGTCACCAGCACTGATAAACGGGATGAATGCCTTGCCCTTTGTGAAAGCGTCTTTAATTTTACTCATGAAGATCCACCCCTCTGTATTTCGCCATAGCCGCTACGTCCTTATCGCCACGACCAGATAAACAAATAATAATGATATCGTCCTTACTCATTGTAGGAGCGATTTTACGTGCATGTGCCACCGCATGCGCACTTTCAATAGCAGGAATAATACCTTCTAAGCGAGATAAGTATTCAAATGCATCTACGGCTTCATCATCTGTAACAGGTACGTATTCAGCACGGCCACTGTCGCGCAAATACGCATGTTCAGGACCAATGCCAGGATAATCAAGGCCTGCAGAAATGGAATATACCGGTGCGATTTGACCATCTTCGTCTTGACAGAAATAAGATTTCATGCCATGGAAGATACCTACCGTACCATTCGCCATCGTAGCCGCGTTCATATCTGTATCTACACCATGACCAGCAGCTTCACAACCGATGAGGCATACACCTTCATCAGGGATGAAGTTATAGAACATGCCCATCGCATTGGATCCACCACCAACGCAAGCCATAACAGCTGTTGGCAATTTACCTTCTACTTCTAGGATTTGCTCACGCGCTTCACGGCTGATAATGGATTGAAAATCGCGGACAATCATAGGGAATGGATGTGCGCCCATAACAGAGCCCAATACATAGTGAGTATCGGACATACGGTTTGTCCATTCGCGCATAGCTTCGGATACAGCATCTTTCAACGTACTAGTGCCTGTTGTTACAGGATGTACCTTTGCACCTAATAACTCCATACGATATACGTTGAGCGCTTGACGTTCGCAGTCCTCAGCGCCCATGAATACTTCGCATTCCATGCCCATCAACGCAGCCACAGTAGCTGTTGCTACACCGTGTTGACCAGCCCCAGTTTCAGCGATAACGCGTGTTTTACCCATTCGTTTTGCCAACAACATTTGGCCGATTACATTATTCAATTTGTGTGAACCAGTATGGTTCAAATCTTCACGTTTCAAATAAATTTTGGCACCGCCGAGGTCCTTTGTCATGCGGTCCGCATAATACAAAAGTGACGGACGACCTGTATATTTTTTATGTAAATCCTCAAGTTCGCGTACGAATTCTGGATCATCTTTGTACTTGTTGTACGCCTCTTCCAATTCGATGACTACATTCATCAATGTTTCTGGCATAAATTGACCACCAAAGGCGCCAAAATAACCATGTCTTTGTTCACTCATATAACTTACCTTCCTATACTATTCACAATCTTGGTGAAAGCTGTAATCTTCTCATCGTCCTTCACACCATTTGTTTCAATACCACTACTAATATCGATACCATATGGGCGAACCGTACGAATGGCACGGGCCACATTGGTACTGTCGATACCACCAGCCAGCATAAATGGACGTTCAAATGTATCTAAGCAAGACCAGTCGAAAACATCTCCTGTTCCGCCTCGCTCGTTTTTATGATACGCATCAAACAACAGCATATCTGCACTGCTATCAATCCACGCCTCTGCATCTGCCGCACGTCGGATTTGGACAGCCTTCCAAACCTCTACATTAGTACGTTCTTTTAAGGATTGGATGAAAGCTTCATCTTCATCGCCATGCAATTGCACAACATCTAGATTGGCTTCATTAGCAATGGTAACGAGATTGTCTATTGTTTCATTTACAAAAACGCCGACCGTTTTAATGGATACCGTGTTATTTTGTTCTTTGCATTGATTATGTAATGCTTCAACGAGCCTCTTAGCTGGCTCAACAGTAACTTGTCGTTTGCTCGGTGCAAAGACAATACCCATGTAATCTGGTTTTGCTTCTACTACAGCAGGGATTGTGTCCACCTTGGAGATACCACACATCTTAACCTTCGGTGTGTAGTAGGTGGGGCCATAGAGATATGCCAATTTCTCAATCTTATTAGGAGAGCGCATAAAGGTTTCCCCCATCAAGGCTACGCCGATGTTGTTATCGCGCAATACTTGGATATCCTCTGGTGTTTCTAGACCGCTTTCAGATACGAAGATTACATCGTCTTGAACGAGATTGCGCAAGCGTACACTGTTTTGTACATCTACCGTAAAGTCTTTCAAATTACGGTTATTAACACCAATAATGCGAGCCCCACAATCGATGGCCATTTGTACTTCCTGTTCGTCATGAGCCTCTACTAAAGAGGACAAGCCAAGAGAATCAGCTAACTCACGGAACGTTGTCAATGTAGGCACATCGAGGCATGCACAAATTAATAGGATTGCACTAGCGCCCCACACCTTCGCTTGGTAGATTTGGTATTCATCGATGATGAAGTCCTTACGAAGTACAGGAATTTTTACGGTACTAGCGATTTCTTGTAAATATTTTTTATCCCCTTTAAAGAAGTCTGGCTCCGTCAATACAGAGATGGCTGCTGCCCCTGCTACTTCATATTCTTTGGCGATGTCTAAATATGGAAAATGTTCAGCGATAATACCTTTTGAAGGGGACGCCTTCTTTACTTCACAAATAAAGTTAAAGTCTTGTTGACGAAGGGCTGCTTCAAAAGGAAAGCCTGTATCAGATGGTAACGCCAAAGCCGCTGCTTTCACAGCCTCAGGCGTTTCCACCTTTTTTTCTTGAGCTACCCGAACCTTGGTAGCCTCTACAATCGTGTCTAAAATCAATGGTTACACCTCTTGTGTTGCTTTCACAAACTGTTCCATTGTAGCAAGAGCCTTGCCAGAGTCAATCATGTTTTTCGCCTCTTCAATGCCCTCTGCTAATGTAATGCCATCTTTTGCAAGGTAAATCGCCATACCAGCGTTAAGAAGAACGGCTGTGCGTTTACCACCTTGCTCACCACCTAGAACACGGCGTGTAATCTCAGCATTTACAGTAGCATCGCCACCTTCAAGCTCAGTTTTATCAGCATATTCGAAACCATATTCTTTAGGATCGAATTCGTAGCTTGTGAAAGTACCATTGTTAATTTCGCATACGTATGTTTTGTTAGTTGCCGTAATCTCATCAAGGCCGTCGAAGCCGTGCACCACAGCACCGCGTTTAACGCCAAGGTTAGCCAATACATGAGCCAATGGCTCTACCAAAGATTTATCGTACACGCCCATCAACTCTACAGTAGCACCGGCTGGGTTCGCCAAAGGTCCAAGGATGTTGAATACGGTACGAACGCCTAATGCTTTACGTACAGGGCCTGCATATTTCATAGCTTGGTGGTATACAGGAGCAAACATGAAGCACATATTCGCTTTATTAAGAACTGCTTCGTTTTGTTCGCCGTTAAGCTCTAATTTAGCGCCCAATGCTTCAATCAAGTCAGCCGCGCCACATTTACTAGATACACTGCGGTTACCATGTTTCGCTACAGGAATACCTGCGGCAGAAATGATAAAACCAGATGTAGTAGAAATGTTGAACGTATTAGCCTCGTCTCCACCAGTACCTACGATTTCCACAACAGTACCTTCATGAGGCACAGAACCAGCCTTCTCGCGCATAACCTCAGCGAAAGCCGTAACCTCATCTACAGTAGGGCCTTTCGCTGCAAGAGCGCACAAGAAACCAGCCATAGGAACCTCAGCTACGTCTCCGCTCATAATTTTATTCATTGTATCTTTAGCAAGGTCATAAGATAAATCTTGACCATGGGTTACTTTATATAATGCTTCTTGGATCATTTATAACTCCTTACTTGTTGTTCATTTTGCCTCTGTTCAACGATAATAGGGCATAGACTCTCATTCATATCGCTTGTGGATTCACAGGAACCTATTCCCTCCACCGGCCGGGTCTGACTACGGCCTGCGGCCTTCGCAGGGCCAAAGTCGGGACTAGAACCCTGTGAATCCACAATAACGTTACTACATTTAGTTCTCTATATGCCCTACTACCCGCTAAAACCACTATCAAAATGAACAACAATTAAATATTTAAAAATGTTTCTGCAGCGCTGGGAAGGAGAACGGCTATGCCGTTCTCTTCCCTTTACGTTTAGGGAAACAAATAATTCGCAATTTTTATTAAAAGTGGTTATGGGACCGGATTTGGACTTAAATCAAGATAGTAGTCGAGATGGTGGTTCTAAAACGACTTTGGCCCTGTCCCGAAGGGACAGATCTGGCCGGTGGAGGCTTTAGGGCCTCCATCTCGACTACAAACGTATATAAGACAATACCGGTCCTGGTACTACTTAGATAAGAAATTGCGAATCATTTGTTCCCCATTTGGTGTCATGATAGATTCCGGATGGAATTGCACGCCATAGATTGGGTAGTCTTTATGTTCTACGCTCATTACTTCGCCGTCATCGGTAATGGATGTAACGATAAGTTCGCTTGGCATAGTTTCGTCAATGATAGCCAAGGAGTGGTAGCGAGCCACTTCAAATTGTTCTGGTATACCTTTGAGAATTTTAGATGGGTGTACTTGTTTGGCTACGCTTTGTTTGCCGTGCATAACTTTTTTTGCGTAAGAAACGGTGCCGCCGAATACTTCGCCGATGGCTTGGTGACCAAGGCATACGCCGAGGATTGGAAATTCACCTTTGCATTCGCGCAATAGGTCTTCGTATACGCCCGCATCAGCTGGTCTGCCAGGTCCTGGTGAAAGTATCACGTAATCGGGTTTCAAAGCACGAATTTCTTCAACTGTTAATTCATCACTGCGGATGACTTTAATATCTGGATCGATAGAGCCTACCAATTGGTATAAATTGAAGGAGAAGCTATCGTAATTATCTATAAGGAGTACCATTATTCTACCTCCTGTGCATCTGTAATTGCGGAAATCATGGATTGGCCTTTGATCAAAGTTTCATTGTATTCACTAGCAGGTACGCTATCGCGAACAATACCAGCACCAGCGCGAACATAAACCTTGCCACCTTTATTCATAGCCATGCGAATACCGATACATACGTCCATGTTACCGGAGAAATCGATGTAGCCTACAGCACCGCCGTATACGCCGCGTGGACTTTTTTCAAGCTCATGTAAAATCTCGATAGCACGGATTTTAGGCGCCCCAGATAATGTGCCTGCTGGCAATGTAGCACCGATGGCATCCAGTGCATCTTTACCGTCTTGAATGTCACCGCTTACAGTAGATGTAATATGAATTACGTGAGAGAAACGTTGCAACATATGTAACGCCTCAACTTTTACAGAGCCAAATTTAGCAATTTTACCCAAATCGTTACGACCAAGGTCAACAAGCATATTATGTTCAGCCAATTCTTTTTCGTCGTTGATGAGTTTTTCCTCTATGGCATGGTCCTCCGCTTCCGTTTTACCGCGTCGCATAGTGCCCGCAATTGGGAATGTGTACATCTTGCCATCCGTCAATTTTACCAATGTTTCTGGAGAAGCACCTGTAAGCTCTACATCGCCACCAGATAGGTAGAACATGTATGGAGATGGGTTCAACGTACGCAATACGCGGTACGCATTTAACAAGCTACCATCGAACTCAGCTTCGCGGCGGTTAGATACAACACATTGGAAGATATCCCCTTCCTTGATGTAGTGCTGTGTCTTTTTAACAACGGCTTCAAACTCATCCTTTGTGAACTCAGAGGTAAACTCTGTTTTAAGAACGCCTTTTGGTACATTCGCCTCTTTGCCGTTTATAACAAGATCAGCTAATGCTTTTAACTCAAGCTCAGCCTTGTTGTAGTTACGTTCTAAATCGTTTGTGCTGATGTTAGCAATCAAGTAGATTTTATTTTTATAATGGTCGAAAGCGATAACCTTATCAAAAAGCATAAGGTCAACATCGTTTACCATGGCAGAGTCATCATCTGGTGTTGGGAAGTCCAATGTTGGCTCAATGTAGCGAATGTATTCGCAAGCAAAGTAACCTACAAAGCCGCCTGTGAAGGTTGGCAACTCTTCTAAGCGAGGGCTTTTATATTGGCTCAAAATATTGCGAATCTCTGCAGCAGGATCAGAGCACTCAAAGGTACGTGTTGTACCATCTTTAATAGTCATTTTATGATTTTTGCAGAATAGCTCAATCTTAGGATCGTAGCCTAAGAAGGAGTAACGGCCCCAATGATTACTATTATCCGCACTTTCAAGCAAGTACGTATGACTGCTCACTTGTTTTAACGCTTTCAACACGCTAATCGGTGTGCGTACATCGGATAAGATTTCCATATATACAGGTACGATATCGTAGCCCGGTGCGATAGCTTTCACACGGTCTAAACTAGGAAAAATCATGAGAACCTCCATCTGGCGTTTGCCAATAAAAAAACTCGCCCATGACAATATAACGTCAAGGACGAGTTTATAGTTCTATTATTACAATGTGATTGTATGTGCTATAAATCGCGGTACCACCTTGTTTGAATGCAATGCATTCCCCTTTCGCAGGATACTAACATATCCCTCACGACTAACGCTCGTGTGACGTCGCACCATACTAGGAATGAAGGTTCATTCTGTTCCATGCGCCCTCGGTGGTCCATTTAATAAGCTGCGTACTACGGGTTCTCAGCTAATCCCGCTCTCTGTGAGTGCATTTCCTATTTTTATCTCCACCTCATCGGTTTCTTTCAGGCGAGTATAAAATTATAATCTGATTATAATGTTTCTATAGAATAAAAGTCAAGGAGATTTCTTAACTTTCAATATGCCAAGATTTTTTTAACAAAAGATGATAACTGACAAAAATATTGATATACGGAATGCAAAGTCCAATTATCCATAAACCGCTTAATAGAGAATCGTGAAGTCTACGTATACCTAGTGTAATCATCGCTAAAGCTGGCCATATCAGGATAGCCATAAATCCCCAACGTGGTATATAAAGAGGTATACCACACTGAACAATTAACGATACTACGGCTATAGCCATATTCATAATAATATCCATAAATATGCGAGTTCCTACAAGGCCAACTCCAAAAGCCGATATGGACGTCCTGCCCTTAACATCAAAGAGCTTAGCAAACAAAACTTCCCATATACAGCTACAAACATAGTCTAATGTACCCGCTTTCTTATCTTTACTAATAGTTGAGCTTCGAGCATAAGAAATAATATAGTTATTATATCTATCTCGCCCTTCATCTAAGCCATACTTATTAGAATCCGGTACACTAAGAGGCAACGCAAAGCAAGCCAAGATAAAATACTGCCAGAAAAATCCGTCCCAATAAAAGCTTGCATTTATAAAGGTTTCGGATATAGATTCCCAACTGAAACTCATCCCCCAATATACCCACAAACTTAGGTATGCTATGGGAACCAAGATCATATACCACAAGGATGAACCACAGTCATTCAATCTACGTTTGAGTAAAAAAATAGTTACAACTATATGTATAATCTGCAAACTCCCAAAATAAATATATGACAAATATGTACTACCTTGAAAGGGAACATCGTGAACAAATTCTTCCAATACAACAATTAGAAAGTATGCTAAAAATTTACTGCACATTAAACCAAGCACAGCCCATAAAAATGCCAATCGGCCTATACGTTGATTTACTCGCAATATTTCTATATTTTGTTTAAATAGTGAAAGTTCATTATCTAACCATATCAAAATAATTTTCTCCTAACTACTTCACACTCAGAGAGTTGCTTGCCCCATAACACACTTATAATAACCTCTACAATTAAGAACTAGCATAACTGAGACTGCAATTATCATATCAAAATTAACAGTTTCCATATTTGCCCCTTTTATTGTTCTATCATACCAAGTTTTCTATCTATTTTAATATGAATACTTAAAATTGAATATACTAGGCCCTAATTCATGGTACATCAAATTATTTATATTGTTTTCCTCTATTTATAAATAGTATACTGAAATTATTAAGCTTATCAACTTAGCCTATTAGAACAAGGCCAAAGTAGAATATCAATCATTCAAAATTAAGGAGGGATATTTTGGAAACATGGAAACGAACGGTATACATCAGTTTAGTCTGTGTATTCTGTACATCCTTTGGGGTTAGCCAATTAGGCCCAATCCTGCCCCTCTATTTTCATGATTTGGGTGTAAACACGCCAGAAGGGATGTCCTTATGGTCTGGCTTAGCTACAGGGATTACATTTCTTATTGTTTGCTTGGCTGCTCCATTTTGGGGTCGTCTTGCCGATAGAAAAGGGCGCAAAATAACATTAATTCGATCTAGCTTTGGTATGGCTCTCTGTAATGTATTAATCGCCTTTCAAACAACGCCAGAAGGGGTTGTTCTCATTCGCTTAATCCAAGGTTTAGTCAGTGGTTTTTACTCAGCAAGCATTACCTTAATAGCCTCAGAATCTCCCATTGAACGGACTGGCTGGGCCTTAGGTCTATTGGCATCGGCCAACCTAGCAGGGTCGCTCATTGGACCATTATTAGGTGGATACATCGCAGATACTGTGGGCATTCGTAATGATTTTATTATCGTCGGCATCCTCATGGGCTTAGCCGGTGTATTAGCCACGGCATTCATCCATGAAAATTATGTACCAAAGCCTAATATAGAAAAATTGTCTATCAGTAAATTAAAGGAACAAATTCCTGAATTTAGTAGTATTGTAGCACTATGTGTGGCCTCCTTTATCTATGCTATCTGCATCATGTCCTTACAACCTGTTATTTCTGTATATATCAAGGGCATTGTACCGAGCAATACCGAAAATTTAGCATTTATTGCAGGCGCCGTTTTCTCCGCTATGGGTATTGCTCAACTTATGAGTAGCTCTCCACTAGGTAAATTGGTTGATAAAATTGGCCCTCGTAAAGTGTTGGTAGTTTCGCTTATTTATGTGGGATTATTCAATATTCCTCAAGCGTATGTTACAGACGTTTACCAACTAGCGCTCATTAGATTCCTACAAGGCTTTGGGTTAGGCGGTATGCTTCCTGCATTAAATACATATCTATCCTCCAAAACGCCTAGAGAATTTACGGGACAGGTTTTCTCCTATAATCAATCTTGTTTGTTCTTTGGATATTTCCTTGGTGCCATAGGCGGTTCTAGTCTTATGGCTCTACTAGGCTTTACTACACTATTCTGGGTAAGTGGTGGATTATTCATCCTCAGTGCCCTATGGATTGCCTTTAAACTAAAATAAAATACTATAACAAAAACCTTCAACCTATGGTAATAAATGTTCTCCATACATCTGCCATCATGGTTGAAGGTTTTTATATTAATCTAATGTATTGCTAACTAGACTTATATTCTTTATGACATTTTCTAATACTTCCGCGCCTACTACTATGTCATTCATAGCAGCAAACTCTGCCGGATTATGACTGATGCCATCACGACAAGGAATAAATATCATCCCTGTAGGCGCTACCTCAGTCCAATGCATGGCATCATGACCGGCTCCACTTGGCATAGTCATATAGTCTATACCTACAGACTTAACTGCCTCTTCAATTTCTCGTATCATGGCCGGATGCATCGCTACAGGATGATCCTGTGCAATAGGCTCAATTGTATAAGATAAGCCTCTTTTTTCTGCAATAACTTCAATTAACTCTTTAATAAGAAATACCACAGAATCTCGAGCTACCTTTGATATACTTCGAATATCTACACCGAGTTTTACAGAACCAGGAATTACATTCATAGCACCTGGCACAACTTCAGCAATACCGACGGTGCCTACTACAGGCGGTTCCTCTTGCATCGATGTTACCTCTTCAATACCGAGGATAATTTTTGAGGCTCCACACAATGCATCATGACGCAAATTCATCGGCGTGGCACCGCTATGATCTGCATTACCGCAAATGGTCACATAGAATCGTTCAGGTGCGGCAATGCCAGATACAATACCAATCTGTTTCTGTTCATGTTCCAACACTTTACCTTGTTCAATATGCATTTCTATAAAAGCTTTTACAGGCTGATTATATGCCATACTTTCAATATCATCAGGATGCAATTTACGCTCTTTCAACGCATCGTATAAGGATATGCCTTGTTTATCGACTAATCGGTGTAAATCATTTAATGTCAATTTGCCGCGCATAGCCTTGCTCCCCAATGTAGCAGCACCAAAGCGGCTAGACTCTTCACACATAAAATCCACTACAGCAATAGTATGGTCATGTTCAAAACCATCATCTATTATGCTACGTACTACCTCAATGGCTGATAAAACACCAGCTACACCATCATAATCGCCCCCATTAGGTACACTATCTGTATGAGAGCCAACCATTACGACTGGTAAATCAGGATTCGTACCAACCTTATAACCAATAACATTACCAAATCCATCTAACTCTACATCAAGGCCCGCATCAGTCATGCGATCTATAATATATTGACGCCCTTCCCAATCTGCATCGGTGAAAGCAAGGCGATTAATACCTTCCCCAAGTCCAGTTAATCGTGCCATAGCATCAAAATCTTTTTGTAAGCGTTCTTTTTGTATCATCTGTAGCCTCATATACTGAATAACATCATATATCTTATTATCTGTTCATATACATTTACTATAGGAATAGATATGTAAATAGTCAACCAAATGATAGATATACACAGAATTAAAAGACTGACTATGATATAATAGTAATAATAAAGGAGGTTCCTATGACATTAAATGTAAGCAAAGAAAAACTCACTATTTTAGATGTACAATTTGACAACTTTGAAGACTTTGATGCAGTTTGGTATGCCATAGGTTCATCTATGATTGAGGACTTTATACCTACTACTGAATCTGTTCTAGAATTAAAAAACTATGTTGTAAATAGAAGAAAGGAACTACAATTTGGCTAAAAACCAATACGAAGGTTACCAATATATAGATTTAGATAATCTCTATACCTATGAAAACTCAACGGTTTTAATAAATAAACAAAATATTCTAGACCCTAACTCAGCTAAAAATAATGAGCATCTACATGTATCAAAGCGGCTTACAGATTTATACATACAGCCGATTTTAGTATATTCCACTGATGATATACAAAAAATTCATAAATATCTTTTTCAAGACGTTTATTCTTGGGCAGGCCAATATAGAAGAGTTAATATCTCTAAAAGCGGAAATCCTTTTATGTCGATTCAATCATTTAACTCTGCCGAGGAATACATAAATGATTTACTCAATACATATCATCAAAAGGTCAACACAAAAGAATGTATTATTCGCTCACTGGCTAAAATTTTAGATTCTCTAAACTTCTTCCACCCTTTCAGAGAAGGGAATGGTCGAACACAACGTGAAGTAATTCGAGTATTGGCTATATCAAAAGGGTACCGAGCACAAATCCGTGTTTCCGATGATGATATCATATATAATACCTATATGGATGGTACGGTATATGGAGACTTACAAAAACTAGAGAATTTATTTGAATTAATATTAGAAAAAATATAATATATTACCGCTATAACAACAAAACACATATGTCACGATACTTAACTATCGAGCATATGTGTTTTTCTATGCTTATATTACTTCTTCCTTATTCAATTTCTCTAATACTTCTCTCTTAATTTGTCGTTGTCTATCCCAGGCAATGATAAACACTGTGGCAATGATACAAATCATACCAAAGATGCCCACCAAGGTGAATTCATTGCCTAAAAGAGCCCACCCAAATAATGCGGCCGAGATTGGTTCTAATGATGAAAGAATCGATCCTTGTACGGCACCGATACGGCGCACACCTTCGATATACGCATTAAAGGATACAACTGTACCAAGTATGATAATCGTAAATAACCCGATCCAAATCATACCGTCCCAAATGGCTTCTGATGCCACTTGGCGAAATACGATACACGCCAAAATACCGGATATAAACATACCAAAGCCAACGATAGATGATGTACTGTATTTCTTTAAGAGTTCAACGGGTTCCAATGTATAAACACAAATACTAGCCGCCGAAATGAGTCCCCAAAATAAAGCATCTGCATTAAAGGCAGATAGATCCAATCCCTTTTGCATGATAATACACACCGTACCAATCATAGCGAGGGCCACGCAACATAGTTCTGGAAGCGATGGCTTTTTAAAATATCTTATAAATAGATAAACAATCAGCATTGTTGGCGCTACATATTGAAGAACAGTAGCAACACCTACACCTGAAATGGCGATAGCTCTAAAGTAAGTATATTGTGCTAAAGCAATACCGAGTATGCCAAATATGAGTAACTTACCGAAGTCTTTTGGATTTTTAAATATATTAAAAATACGCATTCCATCCTGCACATAAGCGAGTAGAATCGTCAATAAACCGGCTACCAGCAAGCGCACCTCTAATAGCCACTCTACGTTTAAATGCTTGGCATTTTCAAGAAATTGTACTGATGTACCTGAAAGCCCCCATAATAGGGCCCCCATAATGGCGAGGCCCATGCCTATCCACTGTTTTTCGTCCATACGCCCTCCACATAAGGATTGATGAGTATTACAAAGAGTTAGGCCTTAAGATGATTGGCCTCGTTTTTCTAAGGCAATAATAATAACAGTAGCAATAATCATAGCCATTCCTAGAATACCAACCCAGTTAAATTGATTGCCTAACAAAGCCCATCCAAAGAAAGCTGCCGAAATCGGTTCGATGGATGACAAAATCGATCCTGGGACGGCACCAATGCGTTTAACTCCTTCAAGGTACGCATTAAATGACACGATGGTGCCAAGAAAAACTACATTAAAACAGCCTACTACAGTCCATGCATCCCACGTCGCATACGAATGTGGCTGATGGAAAAGCACAGCTGCCACGAGACCACTGAGAAGCATACCAAAACCTACGATGGGAATCGTCCCATAGGTTGCTAATAATCGCACTGGGGAAACACTATATACGGCAACACCCACAGCAGATAGTAAGCCCCAGAATAACACGTCACTGCGGAAACTTTCAAAAGAAAAGCCATTATTACCCATCAAGCAAATGGTGCCTGCTAAGGCAAGGATAACGGATATGATTTCTCCAGTCGAAGGCCGTTTGCCATAACGCACCAGCAAATAAATGATAATCATGGACGGTGCCAGGTATTGTAGCACCGTTGCAATGCCTGCACCAGCGATGACGATGGAACGAAAATAGGTATATTGGCATAAAGCCATACCAAATACGCCGAATACAACGAGGCCAAGCGTATCTCGCCAATTGCGAAATACATTAAAAATCGCATTGCCTTGACGAATCCATTCATATAATACGGTTAAAAGTCCAGCTGTGATAAGGCGCATCGTCAAGAGCCATTCTAGGTTCATATTACGAAAATTACCTACGAATTGTACAGACGTACCTGACACGCCCCATAAGGTGGCCCCTAATAATGTTAATATAATGCCGATAATTTCATATCGTTTCATGATGCTACTCACCTAATAAAGACACATGCACCTTTACAACAACCTTACGAATTTTAATAGGCTTATCATCAACTGCCAATAACGGACGATGGATATCCGCTGGAAAGAATACCGTATAGTACCCTTCTGGACAGTAGATTTGCCCTTCATCTATCGATTCATTAGGATAGAAATAACAATCTCGTTCAGGATAAGATTCAATTGGTTTTACGCGACCATGATCTACAAAAAAGCCCATATTCTCTTGACCCTTCACCATAAACTGAATATCTACATAGTTTTTATGTGATTCAGGTTTCGTAGTTTCAAACAATTTTGTTTCTACATCATCCACATTGGCGTACATCATATCCCCTTCGATGGCATGACGACCACCAGGTAATGCTTGTAAATCGGTATTTTTTAAGAAATCAAGAGCGCGAACGATGGCCGCAGGATACCCCATCTTTGTATAATCTGCATGTATACTGGAGAAAAACATAACTATATCCTTTCTATAGGAACCATACTGCATAGACATACTATACTAAAATACAATATTAATACGATCTATATACCTCTATCGTAGCATATAAAAAGCTTAGCTTCCACACATGATTATATAAATACAAACCCTCCATACGCTACATATATGGAGGGTCAGTAAAATACTATTCAGTTTTATGACTTACGTCAAGACTGTTATACATATGAAATTGTATATTTAGTTGTTACTTACATGTTAACTCTTATTCGAATTAACTACGTGGACAATTTTACATTACTCTTTGTCCTTAAAAGCAGCGATGATTTCATCAGCTTGCTTATGAGGAACCTCTTCATAACTATAGAACTGACGATTAAATACGCCTTGTCCTTGTGTCATAGAGCGCAAAACAGTAACATAATCTGACATTTCTGCCAACGGTACTTGCGCTTTAACAACGGATATACCAGTTCTTTCACTTTGTTCCATGCCTAATACACGACCTCGACGACTATTTAAATCGCCCATGATGTCACCCATGAAAGCATCTGGTGCAAACACGTTAACTTCATAGATTGGTTCTAATAGGACTGGTTTCGCCTTTGGAATTACATCCTTGATAGCCTGTGACGTAGCTACTTTAAATGCTAACTCTGAGGAGTCTACACTATGGTAAGATCCATCCAAGAGTGTCACTTGCACGCCAATCATAGGATATCCCGCAATTAAGCCTTTTTCTAGGGTTTCTCTGGCACCCTTTTCCACTGCTGGTATATATTGTCTTGGTACAGCACCACCAAAAATCTTGTCTACAAAGGCAAATTCTTGACCATCATATAATGGATCAACTTGAATTTTAACATGTCCATACTGACCATGACCGCCACTTTGTTTTTTATATTTCGATTCTGTTTCTGCAGATCCTTTAATTGTTTCACGGTATGGAATATATGGTTTTACAAGTTTCGCTTGTACGCCGTATTTACGGTCCATCTTGTTAAGGATATGTTCTAAGTGCACTTCGCCCATGCAGTCAATTTGCAATTGGCGAGCTTCCGGATTTTTCACAACTACACAAGTTGGATCTTCTTCGGCTACTTTTAACACAGCACTAGCTAATTTTTCCTCTTCACCTTTCTTCATAGCTTCCATAGCTACTGTATATAGAGGTTGAGGGAAACGAATCGCATCGTACTTCACCTTAAAATCAGGAGCTGTTAAGGTATCACCTGTTTTTGCATTGGCCAATTTCGGTATCACTACGATATCGCCAGCTTTTGCAGCAGTCACTGGAATTTGTTGCTTCCCGATAAGGGTAACCATCTTATTCCATTTTTCCTCAGTTCCTTGATTAACGTTGAACAGCTTATCACCTTCTTTGAGTTCACCAGAGAAGATGCGTACAAAGCTTTGTTTGCCTGCGAATGGGTCAAGCAATGTTTTAAACACGAATGCGGTTAGGGGTTTATCCACATGCACTACAACTGGTTCACCAGTGTCTGCTGATTCAGCAGTCATTACTTTTTTAGCTGCATCTGGCATATACCGAATCATTCTGTCTAATACTTGATCTAAGCCAATACGGGATGTGGCACTACCACACATGATTGGACACACACGGCCTGTAATCATCCCTTCGCGTAGACCTTGACGAATTTCTTCTAATGAAAGTTCTTCGCCTTCTAAATATTTTTCCAACAATTCATCGCTACCTTCAGCCGCGGCCTCTACGGTCATTTCCCGTATTTCTTGGGCCTTTTCGATAAGATGAGCCGGTACAGCAATCTCTGTTGGTTGGCCGTCTTTGTAAGTAAACGCAGTCATTTTGGCTACGTCTATTACGCCTTCAAAATTGGCACCTTCGCCAATCGGAATTTGGAGTGGCATAATCGCCTTACCAAATAGTTCACGCATACGTTCAATAGTACCAAAGAAGTCAGCACCATCAACGTCCATTTTATTGATAAATGCCATACGTGGCATTTGTAATTCAACAGCATAATCCCAAGCGCGCACCGTATCTGTTTCAACGCCAGTCGTTGCAGATAATACCATAAGCATGCCATCACAAGCACGCAATGCGGCACGAACTTCACCATGGAATTCATTGTAGCCCGGTGTATCAATAAAGTTAACCTTATGGTCATGCCATTCACAAGGGGCCATACCCAATTGAATCGTTACATTCCGTTTAATCTCTTCTGGCTCAAAGTCCATAATATGTTTGTTATCTTGACCACGGCCAACAAAATCAACAGCACCAGAGGTTAATAACAAGGATTCTACTAAAGCAGTTTTCCCTGCCCCATCATGGGACACCACAGCTACATTACGAATCTGATCACTACTATATTCTTTCATCGGAATCGCCTCCTTATGTGAAACTTTGAGTTCTTGATATATGATTTCGACGTAATAATATAAAAATCCTCTTTTTCCGAAAAAATATTTATCGAAAAAAGAGGATTTTTTATAATAATGAAATTATCGACCTACCAAGGCTGCACAGCCACCAAAAAGAGCCATGAAAATAAGCGAGATAACGATGAAGATAACAGATGTTACGATGCCGGCAATGAATACTTTCATCTTAGTCAGCATAGTTTGTCTTGCCATCAATTCTAAGCCAACCCAAATAGATAAAACAAAAATTACTAGAGAACCTAAGCTAGAAATAAGATTGGATAATGTAGAACTGCCGAACAAACCACCGAAGATAGCCATTAAAATGAAAACAATTGTATACACACAGGTACATAATAATACTTCATAACCTTGTAGATACCATTGAACCTTCATAACAGATTGTACATCGTCAGTACCGCCCATTTTTACAGCCACCCAGTTAAATACATAGGAGCCGACAGCCACCATAACAAAGGACCAAATGATACTAGCAATATAGGCTAAAATGAAAAAGAAACCTACGCCAGCCCCAAGGAGCATGCCCATAACAGAAAATTCGCTTCTAGGAAGCAACGGGAGTAATAAAGCCCCGAATAAGCCCATCAAGATGTAAGGAATAGCCCATAAGAGCGCCGTTCCTAAGAAGCCCTTTTTCAAGGTACCATGCTGTACAACTTGATCGATACCGCCCTTAAATGGTTGGGTCAGTAGATTCCAAAAATCGGAATACCATTTTGTTTCCATAAAATCACCTCATATAATAAAACAAAATAAACTATGTTTTTATTATATATGGATTTTATTTATCTTTCTACATAAATATAACAATTATAAACAATTTAATCGATAATCTATGTTAGTGTGATTAAAACGACCCTGTCCGTTTACCGTAATGCTTGGAATCCCCATTTTGCTTCCACCCAACGGTATCGCCGATGGACATAACGCGACGGGTCAAGCAGTCTTTACATTTATCGGCATTATCATCCACGCATGGTTTATTATCATATAGCAAATATTTGGCACGGTGTTCAGGGATGGTAATGATAGGCATCAAAATATTAGCACCTGCAGCGAGTCCTTTTTCACGACCCAATGGATCCAATGCTTGTAACGCCGTGGTAGCTGCTATATTTACGTCTTTTAAGAATAGACGCGTTAAGGCAATCATCTTGAGCCCCAATTGAATGCGACGCAATTTACCTTCTTCATCATCGATGCCCATTGCTAACGCCTCTTGGCCTAATGGCGTATCATGATGTACTACATACGGTCCCATACCGATCATATCGATATCCATATCACGATAGAACAAGATATCGTTTACAAGGTCTTCTTCGGTTTGTCCAGGCAGACCAATCATAACACCTGTACCCACTTGGAAGCCTACGCGGCGCAAGCGGCGCAAACATTCAACGCGAGTTTCAAAGGAATGTAGTTCATCGCGAGGATGAATTTTGTGATATAGCTCTTTATTCGTCGTTTCAATGCGCAATAGATAACGGCTAGCACCGGCTTCACGCATACGACGGTACGCTTCTTCACTTTGCTCCCCTACGCACATCGTAATGCCTAGAGAACCATCGCCGATAGCTTTAATATCGCGGATAAGATCTACCACATAATCAACAAATACGTCATCACATCGTTCCCCAGATTGAAGCGTAATAGAACCATATTCATGGTCATAAGCCCACTGCGCCATCTTGATAATATCTTCACGATTCATATCAAAACGTTCCGTCTTATCATTTTCGCGGCGAATACCACAGTAATTACAGTTTTTAATACATCGGTTCGAGAACTCGATGAGGCCACGATAGTACGCCACAGGCTGTACATATCTCGCCTTCACTTCGTAAGCCTTTTTATAGATTAACTGCAACTGTTCTTCATCAGTTACAGACATGAGAAATCTTAGCTCATCCTCTGTTAGCCATTCATCGCCAACGAGGTCTTTTGCGAGAATATCTTGCACTTGCAAACAATCACTTCCTTTCATAACGAACCGTCATCGATTCGCTTGGTATGGTAATGGATTCAATATCTGTAACGCAGATAAATCCATTAATTTCACGTGGCAAATCCCGCACATGTTTCACTTGCTCCGTCAAACATGCATGAGCCATCATGCCACGACTCATTTTAGAGGACGTACTCATCTGTTTATATGTGTCTCCTCGTAATTCCCAAAACTCAACGGTTACCACCTTCGGATGGTTCACCATTTTCGCATATTCTTTAGACGCTAGGTTTAGAATCCAATCTTCCTTGTGAAAGTATGCATCCACCGCTTCACGCCAAGTTTCATATAGATTAATGCCCACCTTATCGACCATATCTAATCGATAATCTCTAACGCCCATTGTAGGCTCTACAACGCCATATAACGCAGACATTATAACGAGATGATTTTTGCCAAAGTTCTTCGCCTCATCAGATAGTCCTGTCCAATCCAAGTATTTAAAGGCAATACCATCGTAGCTTTCACAAGCAAAACCTACAGGATGAGACTCAAACTCTTGATAAAAATCAAAGAGCGCTTGTGCTTTATCTTCCTTTAATTTTAAGGCCTTGCCAAGTGCTACTACGTCGAGAGATTGTACATGTTTTACAATCTCTTGAGTAATATGAGGCTGGAATTGACCATCACGGACCGCAACTGCAGTATCAGGAATCGTTTTTGTCTTACTAGGAGAGAGGACGATTTTCATTGGATAATTCCGCCTTGATACTTTCCTCTGTCAAATTATCGATAAGATCTGGGTTCCACAACATGAGAGGAACTGCCACAACGTGACTGGCTTTCATTTCTTTACATAATTTAACGCATTCCGCCAAATAAGGAGATTCATTATCGTGAATATCGCAGATGATAACTACATGGCGCCCCTTAAGATTAACCCCTTCATAATCGATGCTTTCACCAGACACCGTAAGCAAACCGGTTTCCAAACGACCTTCACTCATATCATTTACGCGAGACATTAAAATATGCTCAAGCATAGTAGATACAGGTGTTACAACAGGGCCTGTACCAACGAGGGCCTCTGGTTGAGCATGAACGATAACGGTTTTCTTGCGTTTGTCCGTTCTAAACTCCATGAGCGCATGTTCTAATGCAGAGAAAAATACGAATAATTGCCAAGGATCTAATGATCCTGTTTGAAACATATCGATAATAGCGCCATCCTCTTCAATATTAAGGCGCGCCAATAATTCTTCTGCAATGTCGTGAACGACCTCTTTATAATCAGATTGTAAAGGTGCATTTAATTCATTCATTTCTTTTTCTGTTGCCATGAAATCCTCCCGAAAACATATATAAACTGCTATACTAGCAAATTAAATTCTATTCTTTATTGTACCATATTTCACAGTCTTATACGTTACTACAACTACATTTCTTCAATCTATTTTGTCTGTATTCCATATAAATAAAACACCGCCTATTTCTGTGAAAGCTTTCACAAAAACAAGCGGTATATATTAGCCTATAACCAATAAGTAAATATTCATCAATGTTACGATAATACCAATGCCCCAAAGGACAACCCCTGTAAATCGACGGTTCGTATAAGCACCCATCACACGACGGCTACTCGTCATATATAATTGTAAGAATATAGTAATCGGCAATTGTAAGCTCAAAAACATTTGCGAAACGAGCAATGCTTGAAAGGAATCCGTAATAAACAGGATCAATAATAGTGCTGGAATATATGTTAACCCCAATCCCAAGCGACTATGAAAGTCCTTCATCTCATAGGACTCGCCAAACATACCGGCAAATATGCTCGCCCCAGCCATACCAGCCGTCGCCGATGATGCAAGGCCTGCAAATAGCAAGGCCAACGCAAAGATGGTACCTGCAGCAGGTCCAATTAAAGGTCTCAACAATTCCTCTGCCTGTTCTAATTCGGTAACAGTAATGCCATGACTAAAAAATACGGCCGCTGCCAATAGAATCATAGCGGAGTTAATCATCCAACCAATGCCCATAGACAACAATGTATCTGCGAATTCATATCGCAATTGTCGATGCATAATCTCCTTATCTTGTCGATTAAACTGACGACTTTGAATGACCTCGGAATGCAAAAACAAATTATGAGGCATAACGACAGCCCCTAAGATACTCAAGATAACGAGCATCGATTCGTTAGGTATGCTCGGATTGACCCAGCCAATACCCGCTGCAGCCCAATTGACATCGACCATATTGACCTCCACGAGGTAGGCCAATGCGATAAGAGATACAAACCCAGCTATGATGCGTTCTAATTTGCTATAGGAGTTTGTAATGAGCATAATTGTGCATACGATAGCTGTTAATACGCTACCGATAACGAGAGGAATGCCGAAGAGCATCTTTAATGCGATAGCAGCGCCAATAAATTCTGCCAGCGCCGTTGCTACGGCCGCAATTCCTGCTGTACTGAGCACCGTACGAGATAACCATTTCGGTAGGAATTCATAAGCACATTCTGCTAGGCATTGCCCCCTGACAATCCCCAAATGGGCCACATTATGCTGCAATAAGATGAGCATAAGCGTAGATAATGTTACAACCCATAATAATTCATAACCATAACTAGCACCGGCTGCTAAGTTGGCAGCCCAGTTGCCAGGATCGATAAATCCGACGGTTACAATAATACCCGGTCCGATATATTTAAATACTTCACTAACATGTTGTTTGCCATTCTGATGGACGGTAAACAACTTATTTTTAAGAAAATTAATCATGTTGTTCCCTTACAGGGATTATAGAGTGAACGTCATTTCTGTTTGTACACGCGCATCTGCTTTAGATTTACCATTCTTGGAACCTGTATAGCGAATACGAACATCACCGTTAGTCTTTACACGAGAATCATCAATCTTGAATTTCTTCATTTTTTCCTTGATTTGTTCATCTGTTAACGCTCGTTCTTTTGGCTTAGCTACTTCATCAGTAGCCGCATCAAGAGATTCTTGTTGTGCTTCAGATACTTTAACAGCTTTACCAGATTTCTTAACTCGTTTTTCATCTAATTTTTGACGGCGTTCTTCAGTGATTTTCTTATCTCGTTCAATACGATAATCCATGACATCACGCATGTTTTCTTGGTAGATACGCAATGCAAATTGACGATCATTGTCGTTCATTTGTTCCCGTTTTTCTACGACTTCGTCAAGTAACGGCATCAATTCATCCTTTGTATAGCTAGTGCTATCATCGAATGTAAATCCATGTGTGTCCGTAATAGCCCCATGTTTTACCAGAGTCTTTAATGCTTTGTAGGTCCAATCATTTGGTGTAATAAGATTGGCATTGCCAGGATGTGCAGCAGATACTACTTTAACATCATCAGTACTCATACCATCTACCACGGGACGGGCACTAGGAATTGCGAAGTCTTCTGCATGGGCCACACCAAAGGATGCCACCAAACAAAGGGTCCCAATACTAAGGACGCGACGAATCATCGACAAACGACGTGTATATTGTGTATTCATAAAAGTCTCCTTAAATTAAATTTTATACAATTCATTATAAGCAATCAGATATGAATACGTCAACTCTATCCCCATTTCTTACACTGTATGGTTAATAAAAAAGACCTCACATCAGACGATGTGAGGTCTCAGCATGGCGGAGGATTAGGGATTCGAACCCTAGCGACGGTAACCCGCCCTAACGATTTAGCAAACCGTCCTCTTCAGCCTCTTGAGTAATCCTCCATGCTTTACTGGGTAATCATATCATACCCAATAAGGCGTTGTCAATTGAATTATTTCAACATAGATTCAATGAACCAAATTTGTTTTACATAATATTCAATGTGATCTTCCATCATGTTGGAAAGCAAGAAATTATCTTCTTCACTAGCTGCTTCACGAATAGCAGCAGCTTGATCCTTCATATATTTGAAGTCATGAAGTAAAATTTCGATAACTTTATGTTGAGGAATATCTTCTTGACCTAGTTCACCGATTTTTGCTAATTTTGCATATTCAACAGAATTTACCAATGGGAATTCACCTTGCATTTTTACATGTTCAGCTACTGCATCAAAATATTCAAATGCTTCATCATAAATGGATTCCAAGTATTCATGGATAGATTTGAATTGTGGACCAGTTACATTGAAATGAAGGTTGTGTAATTTTACATTCCATGCGGAAAGATCTGCTAAATATTGATTTACTTGTTGTACATTTTTCATAATAATTACTCCTTTTTCATTTAATTCTCAATTACAATTTATCCTAACATAGGACAAATCTAGTTGGCTTTTATGCCTGTTATTCATCTCTGTAATTTGTAATCAATATTGATTACACGACTATATTAACAATAATGATTTTCCTTGTCAATAACTTTATCGATTTTTTTCAATGAAATTTTTATGAAACAAAAAACCTCTTACCATCAGATATGCATCTAACAGCAAGAGGTCTAAGCCAGTCTATTTATATATAGTATTCTATGTAATTTTCAGGATATGGGCTATCATTAGATGCTCCATTTTTATTCTTTCTTCTAGGTTTCCGAACGTACATATTTTCTGGATCTGTTTCAAAGATAACCATATCTTTCGGAATATCGTGTTTTATAACTAGATTACAACCGATTTTAGTGCGCGCTCCAATCGTAATATCGCCTAAAATTTTTGTACCTGTACCAATGAGTACATCATCTTCAATAGTGGGATGGCGTTTTGTTTTCTTAGAGGACATACCGCCCAATGTTACTTGGTGGAATAATGTTACATTATCACCTACGATGGCCGTTTCACCGATAACAACACCCATACCATGGTCAATAAATAAACCTCGACCTATGGTAGCACCTGGATGAATCTCAATGCCTGTTACATGGCGAGAATGAAGTGCTATACGGCGTGCCAATGTAGGCCATCCCGCCTTATAGAGGCGATGCGCAAAGAAATGCCAAAACAAGGCCGTAATATGAGGATACGTCCATATAACCATCCACACATTAGTGGCAGCCGGGTCAGAATCCATGACGCGTTTAATATTGTATTGAATTTTGCCCCATAATTCGCGCAAACCTTGCATCATAAGTACTCCATATCTACGTTCATTACACGAACAGTGTGTCTATCAAAAATATAACGCCCTTGGATACTCCCAAGGGCGTAAGTCACGGTTTTAACGATCACCAAACTATACACTGGGTATAATCATTTGTACACTCTATAAATATATTCCTACTCTAACACCTAGGAATATATCTGTCAAGAATTTTGAGGGTCTTTAAAGTCCGCAGTTTATAGGAAATAACTGAGTTTATCGTATTTTGCCAAGCGTGCTAATCACCGAATCCCACGTAATTGGCACCGTCACAATGGCAACGGCAATTCCTATCCATAAAAGACTGCCGATGATGACTATAAGCCTAGAGAACACAAACTGAAAAGCCCTACTATTGCCATATAAGATGATGTTCTTTCGGTCATGCAATACAATATGTCCCCATAAGAAACCCGCCAAGGTATACGTTAAAATATGCGGATCTACTATCAAATAAGAAACCACATCTGGCATATGCTCTTTTCTAGATATAATTGGTGACAGCAAGCCATTTACTTCAACGGCCCATAGCTTATACCAGAATAGCACCAATATAGAAGGCCACATAGAACACCATGTCATCCATAAAACATAGCCATAATTTACCAACGCTCCTGCCACTTGACCATGATGCTGTTGTAAATATCGTTCTATACGAGATGCTGAACAATAACCTTGCTCAATTTGCCAATAGTGAAACTGTACATTTCGTTCCCCATGTGTAAAATCTACAAAGCCTAGTATTTGTAATAGGACTAGAGCAAATATAGCAATGGTGACAATCTGAAACCATTCACTAAACATCAAGCTAGACGGTACCATACAGTCTGTAATAGCCATGTCAATACGCAGTACTAATAATATCAATGCTATGTAAGCGCTCCACCGTGTCCATCGGCTATATGTATGTAGTGAACTATGACTACCAACGACGAGCGCTGCTGGATGCAATGACAATAATAGGCCAAATACAAAGCAAAATATGATTGCCGAGATGACAGCTATAAATTCGTAATTCATCTTAACGGTACGCTACGCGTTCAGGCTGCATATCGTGGAAATGAAGACGTTCTTTTGCCGTCTTTTCCCATTCTGTACCGGGTTTGCCGTAGTTTGCGTAAGGATCAATAGACAAACCACCGCGCGGCGTAAACTTGCCCCATACTTCGATGTACTTAGGGTCCATCAACTTGATGAGATCTTTCATGATGATGTTAATGCAATCCTCGTGAAAGTCCCCATGGTTACGGAAGCTAAATAAGTACAATTTTAAAGATTTGGACTCAACCATTTTCTTATCTGGTACATACGAAATGTAGATGGTCGCAAAGTCTGGTTGCCCTGTCATAGGACACAAGCTTGTAAACTCAGGACAATTAAACTTAACGAAATAATCATTATCAGGGTGTTTGTTATCAAACGCCTCTAACACCTGTGGTGCATAATCAGTAGGGTAATCGGTCTTGTGACCTAACATCGTTACGCCTTGTAATTCTTCTTGGGATCTGCCACTAGCCATGGGAAACCTCTTTCTATATATAATCATACTAAATAATTTAATTAATACTTAATTATATCATATACTGTACGTTCTATTTTAATTGCATGAAATTAAAGTTTATAATAAAATATTCATATACATCTGGTAATATTAATATATTCAAAACAATATAACACCTTATGGAGGTCCCTTATGAAACTAAAACAGCTTATTTTATCTAGCATCGCTCTAGGTGCGTTAGCTTTCACAGTAGGCATGGCACAACCAGCACATGCAGCAATCGGCATGGAAACACCAGCACCAGCTCAAAATTTAGAAAAACCTGCATCTGTAACGACACAACATCACATCAATGTAGATGGCAAGGTATTAGAGCCGGTGAAAGATCATCAAAATGTGGCCTATGTAGATGGCCAACCGCTTGTAGCATTACGCCAAGTATCGGAAGCCTTAGGCTATAAGGTGGCGTGGGACGCACCAACAAAAACTGCATTGGTAGACATGAGCATTGCTACGCTAGCCATCCAACCAGATCAAGCGCAAATCGTACGGAAAGGTAAATTGCAAATCATCAACCTTGATACATCTGAATCTATGCTACCTACACCACGCATGATAGATGGTCAATTATTCGTGAGCCCTAGCGCATTCAAATTGCTATTGAATGACGTAAAAATCACGAAGGATGAAATTTTCATCGCCCCACAACGCGCTCAGCTAGCATCCACAACCAATACGAACGGGCCTCACAAAAACGAAATCAGTACATTCTTGCCACCATCAGACACTACACCTGCCAAGGTAGAAACGAGTTCTAAAGTGGAATCCAACACAAAATCCACTACAAAGGACGAACCGCTTATCAAGGTTAAACATACACAAACAACTAACAAAAACACAAAATAATAATACAAATAGTAAAGCCCTTCGGACGCAACCGAAGGGCTTTTGTATATGCAACAACGGCGGTTCCAATAAGGACCGCCGTTTTGTTATCCCCTATTATTTAAATAGAGTGTTAAACAAGTTTTGCAACAAGGAAAGCAAAGAGCTAAGAATATCTTGTGCTGTTTTATCTGTATTATTTGTAGTATTAGCTGTTGTTACAGAACCAGCCGTTTTAGTTGGCTCTACTGTTGTTGTAGTTTTGTCAGCAGGAGCTGGTGTAACTGTAGTGGCTACAGGTTCCACAGGTGCTCTACCAGTAGATGGTGTAGGTGTCAAAACTGGTGGGCGAATGGAATCAGTATATTTATAGCCATAAGATGCGTTAGCTGGTTGTGCTGTAAATGCTACAACGCCTAAAGCCATAACAGACGCCATAAGTGTTATAGATAATTTTTTAGCTTTTCTCATAAGAAACCTCCTAATAAAACACATATATAATCCACTATGTCATCAAATGTTTTGATAACAGTTCGCATTGTATACTTAGGAGATAAACTAAACATGAAAATTTCCAAACTTCATCGAATCTTAATCGATTTCAAGCTATCTGATAAACCTTTGATTGATTCCTTTGCCTCATCTAACACTCCTTTACCATCACTTGGTGGTTTGATATTTTCTTGATTTAGTGATTGGCTATTACCTTGCACACGTTTCATATTTTGATTTGCCTGCGCCATGTCATTTTTTATACCATCCATTGTATGCCCAAGCTCGCCAAATGTACTTTCATCATAAATGGCAAAATTACTCCCCCCATTGGAGGTAATATTTAATGGCCCTAATGTTAATTCGCCATTATCGATATACAATGCATCCGTTGAGATAGTTGTTACCGATGTATGTACTTTCACATCAAAGAACGATAAATGACGTCCTTGATTGTGAAAGCGTCCCGTAATAGATTGTATAGGAATGAGTATGTAACGACCTGCACCAGATGTAAAATCGCCCCACACCACCATATCTTTAGGCTGTCCCTTACTTGAGAAGTTAAGGTTCGCCGATACAGGAACAGCAAAATCCGGTGTTTTTAAGGCCATGCTACTATCTAGATCTGTGGCGACCCCCACTAATTCATAGGCCCGCGTATCTAGATTATATACACCTTTAGCCTTTAACTTACCGCCAAATACATTCGCATATACCTCTTTAAAATCCAATATGCCATCTTGATAGGTCACATCGCCTACCACATTTTCAAAGGTTAGTGCAGGGATTCTAAGGATTGGCATGGTAACACGTCCCGATGCAAAGGGCCGATTAATTTCCCCCGTCACTGCTGTGAGCAATGTCATCTTATCGTGAATACTATCACCAAATCCCAGGGACGCCGGATCTACGCCATAAATATTTAACTTCATATCGAGTGTAGGCATACGATGCTTGAGCACATCCTTTAGATCGATGCGGCCTTCCAATGTGAGGCCATCCCCAATGGCGGTGCCTCCGAATTTACCAGTTGTTAGATTCATGCGAATGGCACGATTCGTATCGATATCAAATCGAGCATTAACATTATTCATCACATAATGTCGATTCTTTTGGAATATTTCCAATTGGCAGTCTGAAAGCTTCACAATCGCATCGATATGTTGACCATTCCAGTTAAAGTTACGCACCTTTTTCCCTAGCTCTTCTTGACGTTCTAGGGTCGTTTTTTTCGGTGCTTTAGGTCTCTGTTCTACTTCAGATAAGGGTTTATTAATATCAGGAGAAGCAGGCACAAAATCGACTCGGTTATCATCATCTAAATCTACTACAATGACTGCATCATTTAATTCTATGCCTCGTATGGCAGATGCCTTAAAATTACGAGTAATCACATCCCACATATTAACGCGTATCTTACCAGAAGGTACGGTCATCAACTGATGTCCATCGTCATCAGACCATTGCAAATCCTCAAAGGATATGGTCCCCCATGGAGTGGCGCTCAGACTAGCGACGGTAATAGTCCCTCGCATCATGGTCTGACGTGCTATTACCTCATTAAAAATAACACCCATGCCTCGACTCGCAATAGTAGCTAAGATGGAAATAATGACTACCGTAATTCCAATAAATGTAATGATGCCTAGTATACCTCGCTTATATAGTTGTATATATTTGCTCCAATACGAGCGTAATCGTCTAATCATACAATTATTATAGCATTAAATTTTACAAAACCAATCACCCATACATGTATAAACGCAAAGAGCTACTACACACCAAAGTATGTAGCAGCTCACGTATTATATATAATTAATTAAGCTTCATCATCAGTAACGGCCTTCGTACCGCGTGTACCGGTTCTAATCCGCATAGAATCTTCTACATCGTACACGAAAATCTTGCCGTCCCCTACCTCGCCAGTTTGCAAGGTATCGCGTGCCGTATCCATTACAAGATCAACAGGCACGTCACATACAACGGTTTCAACCTTCACCATTGGCACAAGATTGACCGCATACTCTTGCCCACGATAGACTTCGGTATGCCCTTTTTGCAATCCACAGCCAAATACTTGGGAAACCGTCATCCCTTGAATGCCAATGCGATTCAAGGCTTCTTTTAAATCTTCTAATTGCTCTGCCCGAGCAATGATATCTACTTTCTTCATCC
>NZ_CAUSQT010000024.1:0-26221 GCF_963534045.1 uncultured Veillonella sp.
GGGCCCCACCTACAAATTAGTACACGCCTGTTCTAATTCTACAAACAGGGTTATAGGGGCCCCTAAAAATTAGAACAGGCCTGTTCTAATTTTAAAGACGTATATTATACATCCCCAAGAATTAGCACAAGCCTGTACTGTATAACAATTATTTTATTTTGGTTCTTTCAACCAGAAGCTCATTAATAACCCGATTGCGCCAACAGGTATCAATGTCATTAATGCTGTTGGTACATCATAAATATCTGCTAAATGTCCAATATAAGGTGCTACGAGACCACCTAATGTAATGCCAAGCCCCAAGGTAATGCCTGATGCAAAGCCTGCATTTTTAGCAAGGTATTTTTGACCTAACACAGTTATAGGTCCATATTGCGAGAATACGCCAAAGGCCATTGGTATCATGGCGCCAAAGAATCCCCATTCATTTGGTACAAAGATAAAAACTAATACGGATGGTAAAAATATAATATTACCTAAGCGCACTGTTTTTAGAAAGCCTAGCTTATCCGATAGTGCACCACCCATGTAGGTGAGAACAGCACCCATCGCAAAATACATGGTAAGTGCCAAACTCGATGCACTGGCTTCGCCATTGATAACGGTAATGTACAAAATCGGAATAAAAATCGATAATACGGAGAACAAAATTGATCGAGATGCGATAACGAAAAATAACTTCGTAAAACTCACCCAATCGTTTATGCCCGTATTTTCACCTTTAATTGGGCTTTCACATTCACGCACATCACCGGTCTCAGTCGTATTACCTGTGAAAGCATATAGATATAGCAACACACCGAGCGCGGCAATAGCCGTAAACACCCAGAGGAATTGAGCGCCAAAGACATAGACGCCACCAGCAATGAGCGGTCCTAAGGCAAACCCAGCGCTGCCACCAACCGCAAAGCGCCCCATGGCATTGCCAATCTCATGAGATTGTGTACGATTCACAAGTAGAGCCGCCTCAGGATGAAATAGTGCAGCCCCGACCCCAGACATAAGCGCCAAGGCCAAAATCATTTCGTAACTCGTAGCCAATGCAATGGCACTAATCGATACAAGTGTCACCGCAAAACCTACAGGAATAAACCACGGCACACGCCACCGATCAGCCACATATCCAAGCACAGGCTGCGCAATAGACGCCACAATGGTATTACAGAAAATAATCGCCGCCGATTGATAATAATTGAGATTAAAATTAGCAATAAAAAATGGTATCAATGCAGCGAGAGAACCTTGACCAAAGTCGTTAATGCAATGAAAGATAGGCGGTGCGTATTTTCTTATGGTGCTTTTCATGTATCCTCCGTAAGTAGGGGATAGGCTAAGTAAAAAAGCCTCCACCGGCCAGGTCTGACTTCGCCCTTCGGGCTTCGCAGGGCCAAAGTCGTTTTTTTACTTAGCCTATCCCCTTTCTAACCAACTATAATTGTGAAGCACCGTAAGAAAATACGGCACTCACTGTAATAAAAGCCTCCACCGGCCGGGTATGCTTCGCCCTTTCGGGCTTCGCAGGGCCAAAGTCATGTTTTTATCGATACCATCACCTTTCCTATGTACGTTATCTAATAAAAGCGCCATATGAAAATACGGCACTTGCTGTAAATAAAATAAGAGTCTGTCCCTATGGCCCGTTTCGGCATAGAACTTATAGCGAAAAGGACGGATACCTTCCTCAAAACGACTTCAGGTCTCGCTTTAGCGCGATAGCGTGTCGACTTTTCCTCGTCCCAATGGCTCATTTCAGCATAGAATCTATAGCGAAAAAGGACGGGTACCCTTCTCAAAACGACTTTGCCCTGTCCCCGAAGGGGACAGATTAAGGCGGTGGAGGCTTTGAGGAGGGTGCCCGTCCTGTACCGGTAGAATTATAGGCCGAAACGAGCCATTATTGTATCTACGTGTTTCAATAGTTTATAAGGATCGAAGCATGCATCGATTTCTTCGTCGGTCATGTATTTTTTGATATTTTCATCGGATTTTAGACCTGTAGCGAAGTCTTTGCCTTCGAGCCAGCGTTCCATAGCGTGTTTTTGTACCCAACGGTATGCTTCATCACGTACAGCACCTTTGTCTACGAGGTGTGTCAAGATTGTTTGGCTGAATACAAGGCCACCTGTAAGGTTAAGGTTTTTAAGCATTGTTTCAGAGTATACCAACAATTTATCGATGGTACGGATTGTTAGGTGAAGCATATAGTTCAACGCGATGGTTGCATCTGGTAAGATAACGCGTTCTACAGAGCTATGGGAGATGTCGCGTTCATGCCACAATGCTTGGTCTTCGTACGCAGATTGTGCGTAACCGCGCAACAAACGAGCCATGCCGCAAATTCTTTCACATGTAATAGGATTGCGTTTATGAGGCATAGCGGAAGAACCTTTTTGTTTAGGGCTGAAGTATTCTTCGGCTTCGCGCACTTCGGTACGTTGCAAGTGACGGATTTCTAATGCGATTTTATCCAACGTACCGCCTACAACAGCGATAGTGGACAATAATTCAGCATGACGGTCACGTTGTACGACTTGAGTCGCAATTTTAACAGGTTCAAGACCGAGTTTTTCACATACGTATTGTTCTACGAATGGATCGATGTTGGAATATGTACCAACGGCGCCGGACAATTTACCAACGGCAACGCTTTTGCGAGCATGTTCCATACGTTCGATATCGCGTTCTACCTCTGCCATCCAAAGGCAAAGTTTTAAACCGAATGTAGTAGGTTCGCCATGAATACCGTGAGTACGGCCAATCATAGGCGTATGTTTAAATTCTGCAGCGCGACGGCGCAATACAGCGTGTAATTGTTTCAAATCTTCGATCAAAATATCGCAAGATTGTTTCATCATATAGCCAAGTGCAGTATCCTTAACGTCTGTGGATGTCAAGCCAAGATGAATGTATTTAGCTGCTTCTGGGCCTACATATTCGCCTACAGCAGTCACAAAGGAAATGATGTCATGATTTGTTTCACGTTCGATTTCGTGAATTCTTTCAACATCAAAATTACCCTTTTCCCGAATGATTTTTGCCGCTTCCTTCGGAATAACGCCAAGCTCAGCTTGCGCTTCAGATGCCAATGTTTCAACCAATAACATTGTGTCGAACTCGTTGCGTTCGCTCCAAATATGGCCCATTTCTTCTCGTGTATAACGTGGTATCATGATGTCTCCTTTGCATGGTGAAAGCTAGATTTTTTATATAATAATTGTACCATATGTGAAAGCTGGGTTCAATAAATCTTATGTAATTTTCCGAATAATATATATATTAGCATTTCTTAATGTTCGGCATTCTCTGTAATTAAGTTGAAATTGTACTAATAATTCCATACCGCACATACACTTCGACATATTATTTCTATCTGGCATTGTATTTCTCCTTCGGCATTTTTTGTATTGTATTTCTCTTTCGGCATTTTGTTTCGGTATTGTATTTATATATAGATTGATTTGTAATTTGTTATTATAATATATAATAGTAATGTATAAATAAGTTATATCTCGTATCAACATACTAGTAATACACACATATAGGAGTACATCATGGCGAAGAAACAACGCAAAGAACGGATACAACAACCTAAAGAATCGCAAACAGCGGGGACTTTGATGAAATTATTTTTCCTCATCAGTTTTGTCGTCCTCGGCCTATTCGTGTTTAACGATATGCCTATCAACTGGATTTTAGGTGTATATGTAATCGATATCTTAGTGTCGCTCGTATATGTGGCTTTCAACAGAAACCGCATCACCACATCCGATGTGGTGCACACGAATGTACGTCGCATCGTGGCTTTCTTGATTATGCTCATCACCATGTTCTTCTACGCCTTTGCATTGTGGCGCGTCGATCAATATACTACACAAATGCAAGTGACATTATTCATCGGTGGCGTCATCATTTACTATGCGGTGTTCAATAGCACGAAAACGGCTTTAAAAAAGTAAGTAGTTGAACAGCGGATTAATAATATAGCACGTAGTCGAACAACGAATTTCTAAAATAGTAAGTAATATGCATAACAAAAGAGGCATATCTTACATACGTTCTTGTATGTGAGGTATGCCTCTTTATTGTCCGAGTACGACAGGAATGGCAAGGGATACAACTTGTCCTCGTTTATTGACAATGCTACCGCTAGTCTTGATGATACGGATGGCTTCATCTCGTACATCGGGAGGAACGGAATCCTCTACGATACGCGGTGTATTAACGCCGACGATGACATTGCCATTGGCATCAAAGTTAACGCGCACAACGGCTTCGCCACGCACGGATGATGCTTGGCCTTGTTCTTTCACTTGGCGCAAATATTCCGTAGGATTAATATCCGATTGTTCAAGCCATGCTCGTTGGCCCGGCGTCAGCAAATTAAGTGCATCTGCAAAAAAGGACAGGTCTTTATCTGTATTGTCGAGACCATTGCCTTCTGCATTAGGGTCCGTCGATACATCATTGCCTACTAATTTCTTTTGTTGTTCCTGTTTTTGATGGGTTACAACACCGGTCTCACCGCCAGTAGCCTCAGATTCAATAGCCTTTGGAACAGCCCATTCCCGTTTTGTAGTCGGTGCTGGTTGTTCTGTGTCTATCTTTTTCTGTGGTTCTACGGTGTTGACAGGCGGTTTAGTTTCTTGTTTCTGAGCTACCGACGCAGGTGCATCGGCAGGAGGTTTTGCCTCCTCTGACGGTGGCGTTACCGTTGGATGCTCCTCGGCGTGTTCGCTTTCACCAGCATCAGCCAAGTCAAAGCTAATTTCAGCCGCCTCTTGGCCTGCACCAGTACCGCCCATGCCCTTTAGTGAAAGCCCCATCCCCGTTATCATGAGGATGCTGATACACAGGGATATCAAAAACGGTCGAAAATAATGGGATTCAAACATAGAATCACTTCCGATCCGTAGCGACACTAATGTACTTAGCGCCGTTTACTTTCAGCATATCAAGAAGGGCGATGACCTCGTTGTAATACACATCCTTAGACGCGCGGATGACAAACGCCTGACGCGGCGTGGTCCGCACGATATCCTGCACCTCTTGAGAGAGATTGTCCGCAGAAATTTCGCGGTTATCGATATAAAGTTTATGCGATGTAGTAAGGGTAATGATGATCGGCTCAATAGATTTAGCCGTCGAAGTCGATGTGGATGGTAGATTTAACGGGATTTGTTGCTCCGTATTCATGTATAAGGTGCCGACCATGAAGAATACCAATAGGAAAAATACGATATCAATCATCGGAATGATCATGATGGTCGGTTCTTTTTTCACTCCTAATGTACGGCGTCTCATAGGTCATGTTCCTCGTTGTACGCATCGAGGATGCTGCCACATTCATGTTCTAAGGCTACGACGAAATCATTCACCTTCGCTGCACAATAACTATGAAAAGCGAGGGCAATGATAGCCACCGTAAGACCTGTAGCAGTTGCTACCAAGGCTTCGGATACACCGCCTGTAATGATGGTAGGGGCCCCAATATCGCCGCCTACAACGGCAAAGGCGCGAATCATACCGAGAACGGTTCCGAGCAAACCGAGCAATGGCGCCATCGTAACAATCATGCTGAGCCAGCCAAGGCCGCGTTTTAATCGTTCATCTGTATAGCCTACCAAATCTTGCAAGCGGTTTTCTAAACCATTGTAGTTTTTTGCGCTACGCAAGGCCTTTGCAAAGAGAGTGCCTAGATTTTGTGTATCTCGTTCCAATACGGTTGGCAGCATAATCCAACCTGGATGATTATTTAGAACAGCAGTAAATTGGCGCATGTCCTTACGGAATTTACGGTATAGAAAAAATCGTTCTATACCAATCATTAGTGTCACCACAAGGAAAATAACGAGTGGATACATAACGAAACCACCAGCTACAAATAAATGTGTAATACTACTCATACTAACCTCCAAAACCCACACCGATTTAGGCTCTTATCTAATAATTATACCACGTTTTTACACATCAAAACATATAGGGCTTACGATAGATGAGTAAAAATATACTAGTTGATGCATACAATCTGACAAAGATCTTAACTAGGATAAGAAAATACAGAAAAAGGGCTACATCAATAGACATGCTAATTGATGTAGCCCTTGTACGTACAATTTTATGTACCTTTGTATGAATTTTTTATATGTACTATTTATATTGTGCACGCTATGAAGCGCAGGCTTTCATAAATGGCACAGAATCGATTCGTACATAGCTAGATATTATTTATCAAGTTTGTTAATATCCAAACGATTCATACTGCCAATGAAGCGATTGTAAGATTCAATCATATCATTATAATGATCATTTGATTGATCACCTAAGAATGTACGAATTCTACCGATAGTTGTATTTAATTGAGACTTAGCAGTATTATATTCTGGACTAGTAACGGTGCTAGCTACATCCATGATGCCTTGTAACTCTTGGTTAGCTGCATTTACATCGATTTGTTTACCTTCTTCAAAGCCATCTAATAGAGCCGTTAAGCGTAAATGAACTTCTTGAACTGCAGCTGCGTTTTTCTTACCAGAATCTTTAAGTTCTTTTAACTGTTCTTGTTGGTTTTCCGTGTTGTGTTTGTGAACTACTGCATCTAACTGATTATATGCTGCATAGAATTGATCATATAGTTGAACGTATTTAGGTCCTAATTGTTGTTCCTTAGCATAATTATCTGCTTGATATGAATTAGTTTGGTAGTACGTATCCAATTCACTGGCTACTGGTACAATATCCTTTAATACAGCCAATACGTTGTCTAAAGGTTCCTTCATATCATCATATGGTACGCCAGCGTCTTTAGCAGCTTGCAACTTTTGTTGTAAGGTATCAAAGTGTGGTGCCATGAAGCTTGTTAAATGTTGCCCCTCTTTTAGTTTTTGAACGGACGGATTGATAGCATATCCAAAGCGTACGGACCAACTATTAAAATCGCCAATCGCTTCGATATAGTTATTGAACACTTTAATGTCCTGTTGCGATGCCTTTTGAGCGCCTTGTTGCACCCCATTGGCAATCTTAGAAAAACTACAGCCACTCATGAACAATGGGGATGTAAGAGCAGTTACACACAATACTGCTGTTGTCAGTTTTTTTACTAATGGATTCAAAATAAATCTCTCCTTTTAAAATAACCCATAAAGTATACATCTATAACTAAATTATATACTATATATGATTTTTGTGAAAGCTATATTTATGCATTTCATGAAACAAAAAAGGCATAGTACCTAACATTTTCTATCGAATACAAACTGATAGCAGTATAGATACTATGCCTATATGTATAGAGATTATTTTAAGGACTTGTCAAAGACGCCTATGAGTTCTTCGACGGCTTGTGATTCACTCATTTCACCATCTAAAACGGCCGCTTCGACTTCGCCCATACGACCTTGAATGACTATATTATTAAAGAATAGGTTGTGCAAGTGTTCGTCAATCATATCGCGTACCCAACGAAGGGATTGTTCTTGACGACGTTTGAGGAATACGCCATTTTCTTTACCTTGTTCCGTAAATTCTTGAATCACATCCCATAATTCGTCGAGGCCGTCCTTTGTAACGGCAGAACATGTGTAGGCTTGAGTTTTCCATTTTTCCGTAGCAGGGCGGATATAATGCAACATCCGATCATAATCACTACGGGCAATGAGAGCTCGTTTGAGGTTATCCCCATCCGCCTTGTTGACCACAATGGCATCGGCCAATTCCATAACGCCTTTTTTGATGCCTTGTAGTTCATCGCCAGCACCGGTCAATACGATGAGCATAAAGAAGTCGACCATGGAACGCACAGTAACCTCACTTTGCCCAACCCCAACGGTTTCGACGAGAATAATATCATACCCAGCAGCCTCGCAAAGCAGCATGGTTTCTCTACTTTTACGAGCTACACCGCCTAGTGTACCACCAGCCGGCGATGGACGGATATACGCCTCTGGATGTTTCGTCAACGTTTCCATCCGCGTCTTATCGCCCAAGATACTGCCCTTGGTGACTTGGCTCGTAGGGTCTACAGCAAGTACGGCCACCTTGTAACCTGCTTCAATGAGCATGTTCCCAAAGGCTTCGATAAATGTACTTTTACCGGCCCCAGGCACACCGGTGATACCGATGCGCAATGCCTTACCTGTACGAGGCAATATGGCTTGTAACACTTGTTGAGCTAATTTAAAGTGTTCCTTATTATTACTTTCTACTAATGTAATAGCCCGTGAAAGTATAACGCGGTCCCCCTGCTCGATACCGCGTACATAATCAGCGACAGTTAATTTCTTGCGCCGCTGTACGGGACGTACCGATGGAGCCAGATGAGCAGAACTAGATAAAAGGCCATCGTGCATTTCTTTGACACCTTTCATGACGTGACACGCAAAGGTATCCTCTTTTTTCGCATCTTCTGGCACCCAATCGGGACGGTAGGTATCAGTCATTAGACTCTTCTTCTTGAACGTGACTAGTCAATGTTTCTAGTAATTTTTTCGCCGCTACTGGCAAAACTGTACCAGGGCCAAAGATAGCCACTGCGCCATGTTCGCGTAGGAATTCATAGTCCTGAGCAGGGATTACGCCACCGATGGCAACCAAAATATCTCCGCGACCGCGTTTCTTAAGTTCTTCTACAAGTTGAGGTAACAATGTTTTGTGACCTGCTGCCAAAGAACTGAATCCGACGATGTGAACGTCATTATCCACAGCATCTTGCGCTGTTTCTTCTGGAGTTTGGAACAAAGGTCCGATATCCACGTCAAAGCCCATATCCGCGAAGGATGTAGCGATAACTTTGGCACCGCGGTCATGACCGTCTTGGCCCATCTTAGCAATCATGATACGAGGACGACGACCTTCGAGTTCTTCGAAGTCATCCGCCATTTGACGTACTTCTTTGATAACATCGTCATCTTCATATTCGCTGGAGTATACGCCAGAGATAGAGCGGATAACCGCTTTATGACGGCCGCAAACTTTTTCAACAGCAAAGGAAATTTCGCCCAAGGATGCACGCGCACGAGCTGCTTCAAGTGCAAGAGCAAGCAAGTTACCTTCGCCGGATTCTGTAGCATTTGTAATCGCTTCGAGGCAGGATTGAACCTTATCTTCGTCACGGTTAGCACGCAATTGTTCGAGACGACGGATTTGCGCTTCCCGTACAGCTGTATTATCTACGTCGAGGATATCTAATGGATCTTCTTTATCTAGACGGTATTTATTGATACCAACGATAGCTTCACGGCCAGAGTCGATACGAGCTTGGCGACGAGCTGCCGCCTCTTCGATACGCATCTTAGGAAGACCCGTGTCAATCGCTTTCGCCATACCACCAAGGGATTCGATTTCTTGGATATGGCCCCAAGCACGACGGATCAATTCGTCAGTCAATGCTTCTACATAGTAGGAACCGCCCCATGGATCGATAACCTTACATACCTTAGTTTCATCTTGGATGTAAAGTTGTGTATTACGCGCAATACGTGCAGAGAAGTCTGTAGGTAATGCGATGGCTTCATCAAGCGCATTCGTATGTAGGGATTGCGTATGGCCCAATGCGGCGCCCATCGCTTCCATACATGTACGAGCCACGTTGTTGAATGGATCTTGTTCTGTAAGAGACCAACCAGATGTTTGGCTATGTGTACGAAGAGCCATAGATTTAGGATTTTCAGAACCGAAGCTCTTAATAATCTTAGCCCATAACATACGAGCCGCACGCATTTTAGCCACTTCCATAAAGTAGTTTTTGCCGATAGCCCAGAAGAAGGACAAACGAGGTGCGAATTGGTCAACATGAAGGCCTGCATTTACACCGGTACGGATGTATTCAAGACCATCGGCCAATGTATAACCTAATTCGATATCCGCCGTTGCACCCGCTTCTTGCATATGGTAGCCAGAAATAGAGATACTGTTAAATTTAGGCATGTTCTGGGATGTATACGCAAAGATATCACCGATGATGCGCATGGACGTAGCTGGAGGGTAAATATAGGTATTACGTACCATGAACTCTTTCAAGATATCATTTTGGATTGTACCAGCCATAACCTTTTTATCAACGCCCTGTTCTTCACCAGCTAGGATGTAGAACGCCATAACAGGCAATACGGCGCCGTTCATTGTCATGGATACGGACATTTGGTCAAGAGGGATACCGGAGAATAGAATTTCCATATCGAGGATAGAGTCAACTGCAACGCCCGCTTTACCAACGTCGCCCACTACGCGAGGATGGTCGGAGTCATAACCACGGTGAGTAGCAAGGTCAAAGGCAATAGACAAGCCTTTTTGGCCTGCTGCCAAGTTACGACGATAGAACGCATTGGATTCTTCGGCTGTAGAGAAACCAGCGTACTGACGAACTGTCCAAGGACGAGTTACGTACATTGTGGAATAAGGTCCACGCAAGAATGGAGGTACACCAGCCATATAGTCAAGGTGTGTCATCCCTTCATAATCCATCTCTGTATAGAGAGGTTTTAATTGGATTTGCTCCATTGTCGTGTTATATAAGTCTTCAAAGCTTTTTCCTGTTTCTTTTTTAAGTTCAGCAAGCCATGCATCGCGCGATGTGGCAGACTGAGATCCCAAGCCAAGAGAGGAGAAGTCTGGATTTTTAAACATGAGCTCACATCCCTTTCTTATCTTGTAACGTATTTAAAATAGCGTAGCAGTTTGCGCGAACAGAGATGAAATCATCTACACCGGCTTCACGATATACAGGCTCTAGGTCCTTAGAAGGTGCCCCTGCCAAAATAACCGTTACATTCGGCATAGTTTCTTTCAATTCTTTCGCAAGTGGTGGAACCAATTCAGGATACGTATCATCTGTAGAACAGATAACTACCACATCGGCGCCACTTTCACGAGCCGCTTTAGCCGCATCAGCCGTTGTTTCATGACCATCATTTTTGATTACTTCGAATGCCGCTACTTCAAAGAAGCCTGTGGAGAAGTCCGCACGAGGTTTATGTTGAGGAATAGGGCCCATATTAGCCAAGAATACCTTCACATTATCTTTTGTGCGTTGTTTATAATTTTCCGTACGCATACGAAGGGCTTCAAATTGTTCCGTCCAGCGATGAGCCGTAATTGGTTCGATAGTTTCAGAGGAAATATCGCCCGCCTCTAAAGCACTGCGAATTTGGCGAATTGTCATTTTGTGTAATGCACCCAATTCGATAAGGCCAATCAACGCACCTGGTTCTGTTGTGCTTGCTTCTAACGTAGCTTGTGCTTTTACAAGAGCATCTTGATCTGCACCAGCCAAGTATTCTTCAAGATGAGCTACACGTTTTTGACGTAATGTTTCTTGATTTTCAGGTTTTGGATCAAGCAATTCTTCCGTCATGTTAGCGTACATGTTATTACCAACCGCTACATCCTTACGGAATGCAAGGTTTTTAAAACGTTCATTAAGAATTGTTTTAACTTGCGCTTGAGGATAACCTTCCTTCAAGGCAGCGATAATGCCACCTTTAGACTCGATAGTTTGGAATTCATCCCAAATTTTTTCGCATAGTTCAGCTGCCAATGTTTCTACATACCAAGAACCACCTACAGGGTCAACTGGTTGACGCAATTCGAATTCAGTTTGCAACATGACTTGAATGTTACGGGCAATACGACGAGAGAATTCATCGGATTTGCGAATTGGTTGATCAAATGGAGAAACTTCAAGACTATTGAGACCACCTACAACACCAGAGAATGCTTGTGTTGTATTACGCAACAAGTTTACATATGGGTCGTATACGGTTTTTGTAAAAGCAGATGTTCTACCGTGTACATGAACGGCACGGTCGCTTTCACCAGCGCCGAAGGCCTCCATAATGCGAGCCCAAAGCACGCGCAACGCACGCAATTTAGCAATTTCCATGAAGAAGTTTGCACCCAAGGAGAATGTAAACATCATGCTCTTAGCAATGGTATGAATATCGATGTTGCGTTGTGCCAATTGCCGCACGTAGCAAACAGCTGTTGCCAATGCATAGGCAACCTCTTGCACATCGTTGGCACCGCCATTAGCGTATACATCACCGGATACGAGCACTGTTTTAAGCTCAGGTGCTTGATCCTTGGCCCATACAACAGTATGTGCCATTTCATCAAAAGCAGTATCTAAAGACATATGCAATGCACCGTCTTTAGCCCACACGCCGATAGGATCTGCACCAACGAGACCTTTCAAATCGGATGTTTGCTTTTTAGAAGCTTTCACAGTAGCCGACAACATACCGAGCAAAATCGCTGCAGATGCGCCAGTTTCAATGTATAAAGGATTTTCCTTAAGATTAAATCGTTCAATTAATTGACTGCAATCGGCCATCGTATACAAGGATGTGCCGCCTACACCAACAGATGCGCCTACTTGCACATCTTGATCATGGCGTGTTGCTTCATCAAGACGAATGTTGTGAATGGTTCCGCCTTTCACAATTTCGTATAAACTTGCATGATTGGCATCCTTCGGTAAGGATTCATCAACATATTGAGATACACCCCAAGAATCTTTGATATAGCCGCTTGCTTTCGTGCCACGTAGGAACTCGCCAGCGCCAGGATAAACGCCCTTTGGAATCTTTTCCTGATGCAATGCAGGTGTATAGATAGGTTGTAACGTAATACCTTCATAGGTTTTGGTGAACATTTTTTTATGGAAATCGCCACCTTTTAACGCCTTTTCAACTTCAGCCTGCCATCGTTCATACGTAGGTTTCTCAAATTCATCAAAGGATACAGGCGCCAGTAAATCGCGTTCAGTGTCCTTTGAAGTCTTTTTGTCAGACATATATGTGCCTCCTTTTCAACTTGAAACCATACAGGGGAACAGCGCACCGTACCAGTGAGTTGCTTCGTATATGAGTTCCATAGGTGCCAAATATATGTCCATCATGATGATGGATCTCCAGTCAAACTATTAAGCCTATGCCATATATGAACGACCCTCTAGCGTGGCAAATAAAAAAACGTGCCACCCGAGAGTGACACGTTAGGTTACATATTGAATGGTACACTAAAACTATTGTAAAAAGTATACCTCAATCCCCTTCCTATCGCTCGTAGGTACATAACGGTGATTATCAAATAGGCAGTTCTCCTGGCTCGGGCTCAACACCTTGCTTTCGCCTTCCCAGATTGCTCCAGTGACATGTATGAAAGCAGGCTCGTCCTTACAGTGGCGGGACCGCATCGGCTTGTACCGATTTCTCTATTAAGTCTTGCGACACCTATTCTCTATATTCGTTGTTCTAAGTCCAATATAGTGTAAAAATATGCACAAAGTCAATGAACATAACAGTTAATCATAAGTAGCAAATTTCAAGTTATAACTAACGCATATATAGAATGATAAAAATGCATAGGTGCAATTTAGAGAAATCACCTCTATAATTCGCTACCGCTATACTACCACCATGTTATAATAATTCTACTAGTGGGAGGTCGTATTATGAACGAAATAAACAAAAAAGGTCTCAGCACTACATTGTTGTGCTGTTTAATTTGGGGTTTGCTGCCCCTCTATTGGGCGCTTTTAAACCAAGTATCATCCTTTTCCGTATTATCGCACCGCATCATCTGGTCCGGATTTTGGATGTTCTTCCTCGTCATCGCCACAGGGCGCCAACAACTGCGTATGGACATACAACTTTTACGCACCCATCTTACGCAATTAGGCCTACTATTACTGGCTGCTATACTTATTAGCATCAACTGGTTCACCTACATTTGGGCCGTTACAAACCAACACGTACTCGACACGAGCCTTGGCTATTATATCAATCCATTGCTCAACGTATTGTTGGGCATCCTAATCTATAAAGAAAGATTACTTTGGCCACAAAAGCTAAGTATTGCCATCGCATTCTTAGGTGTGGCCATCATGACTGTTCAACTAGGTACATTGCCCATCGTCTCTATCATCCTAGCCGTATCCTTTAGCCTATACGGGGCCGTAAAAAAACGTCTCACCATCCATCCATTTTCGAGCATCGCCTTCGAGGCATGGCTCGTCACACCGATAGCATTATGGTATTTAGCGACTATAGACACCACCTCGTGGACCTTTATCGAAAACCTAACGCCGACCGGTCTCCTCCTCATCGGCGCTGGCCTTACCACATCGATTCCACTCATCCTCTTTTCATACGGTGCCCGCCTATTGCCACTAAATATACTCGGCTTTTTACAATACCTATCTCCTACCATGGGCTTCTTCTTGGCCATCTTCTACTTTGGTGAAAGCTTTGGTACAGCACAACTCATAGCCTTCGGCTGCATCTGGGTGGCACTCGTATTGTTCACCCTATCTAATCAAATGACGACACGTATTAAGATAAAAAAATAGAATACATTACAAAAAAGCTGTAGCAAATGAAATTCTCATTTAATACAGCTTTTTATGTATTCGTTTTACACGTGTCTAACGTAAATAAACTCAGATCTTTATTAATCTAATTCATTCATATTGGTCGTATTCATATTAGAAATATAATGGTTATAAGCCTCAATCATACGAGTATAGTCCTTATCTTGTTTTGAACCCATATAAGTGCGAATAGCACCAATTGTAGAGTTTACAGAGGTCTTAACAGTGTCATAGTTAGAGTTAGTAATGCCATTAGACAAATCACCAATAGCTTGTAACTCTTGATTCATGGCATTCACATCCGGTTGTTTTTCACTATCTAACTTTTCAAGAACAGCGGTAAGTCTCAAATGAACCTCTTGTGCTGCGGCTGCGTTTTTCTTACCTGCATCGCGCAATTCTTGTAACCGTTGTTGCAATCGATCGAGGTTGATTTTATGCATCAAATTATCAAAATCTGCATAGATAGGCACAAATTGCTCATACAACTGTACATACTTTGGACCTAATTGCTGTTCCTTAGCATAGTTATCTGTGGTGTATCCTTTAGATTTATAGTATGCATCGAGTTCTTCGGCTACCGGTGTAATTTCATTCAATTTTGAAAGCAGCTTATCTAGGGGCTCCTTCATTTCATCATAAGGAATACCGGCTTGCTTAGCTTCTTCTAATTCTTTTTGTAACTGTTTAAAGTTCGGTGTATTAAATACAGTTAAATGATTACCTGCTTTTAAATCATTAATCGTCGGTGTATTCGCATAATCAAACATAACAGCCATGCGATTATATCGACTTATGGCTTTCACATATTGATTAAATAATTGTACCTGATTCTGTTCCGACCGCTGTGCAATCTCCTTGCGGCTCTGCTCAGTGCCCTGCCATAGTTCTGACATACTACAACCGCTCAAAAACAAAGGTGATGTCAGCGTTAGTGCACACAACACAGCCATTGCCATCCTTTTGCCAAGTGGTTTCATGATGAATTCTCTCCTTTCATCAATATACAGCTTAGTTTATATATTCTAATTATATACCTAGTATAAATAATAAGAAATAACTCCTAACAATGGTTTTATACGTGTACAGATACAACCTATCCTACATTAGTGCAAACAGATATTGATTTAGCTAAAAATAGTAAATCCGTAAAGAAAACCTTAACCATTCCTGCGTGGCTTAACGATAGAGCCCTAGCAAAAGGGATTAATTTTTCTCAGCTTTTACAAGAAACATTGGTGGAGAAAACAATGTAAATTCACATCATTAATTGCTCAGCAAAATTAGGAGTACTGTCCACGCAATAACTGCTAAGGTGAGTAATATGATACAAAGCATCCACAGAATTATTACGAAATAGAGCATTAATTTTAGCACATATAATACATCAAACCATATACTATGACGATCCTCTAATCGCGCCATATATTCGGAGAGATGGCGCACCAAAAATGGAGCTTTCGCATTAGGATTCAGCTTCTTCCAGTACAGCATAATATACGGCGTTACAAAACAACCTACAAACACTAAGTATGTAAGGAATAGAGGTGTTTCTATATTATGTTGTGACATAAACCCTGACCAGTCCATGACCATTAGACCACCAAGGTATAGAAAAACAAACCAATATATAAATCCTACCACTTTTAAAATAAGGCGAATCATCTGTTTACTATCCATTGTGACAATCCCATTACTATCAATAATCTAGTCTTTTCGAGTTTTATAAGACTATAATCCTACTAATGTTTTAAATCTCTCATTATTGTGAAAGCGTTCAAAATGATCTTGTTCAGCAGCAACAGCCTTTACAGAGGCATCAATGTTAATTGCTTTTTCAAGCCAATCAAGGGCCTTAGTATCATCCCCTTGGTCTGCATAAATGGTAGCAATACCATACACAGACCAAGTATTACTAGGGTCCTTTTCTAATACCTTTTCGAACCATCGTTTAGACTCGGGTAATTGACCTTGTAACTTATAGACCATGGCCATATTGTAGTAATTAGCCACATTATTAGGATCTAAATCATAAGCCTTTTTAGTATCTGCTATGCCTTTAGTAGTATCTCCATTTAAAGCCATAGCAAAACCACGAACCGAATAAGCGTCTGCATTATTTGGATTATCCTTAATAGAAGCTGTTGCCTCCTCGATGGCTTGTGCATAATCACCAGCAGATAAAGCCTGTTTAGCGACAGTTAAGTGACTATCTAGATTAGTCATTTTGCTACTGTCTTGAGTGGATTCACTAGAACTCTTAGTATTGCTTTCGGTATTACTATTATTTGCATCCTGATTTAGCCCACAGCCACTAATAATTATAATTAGGGCAAGTATGGATAAAATTTTCTTCATAATATATGTTCCATTCTTAAATTATCTACGATGTACATAATATAATGATATAATAAAAATACCTCCAGAAAGGAGGTGTTATATTGGAGGAGTTGTTTCATACACTCTGGGGTACCTTGCTTGCCCCTCTTATTGTTGCCCTAGCAGTAACTACCTACAGCTATTGGCTCAACAATAAGAATAAAAAATAAGCAAGAAAAAGGACGAGCTGCCACTCGTCCTTTTTTTGTTATATTGTAGGTAATTTCATACACTCTACTACCTACATATAGTATACCATATTTATTAGAAAAATAAACATCTAACAATAAATACAAACACGCAAACAAAACAAAGTGCTAACATCTTACTACGATGTTAGCACTTTGTTTTAATTTAGTCTATTAGATTTTCTAGTACAATTATTTTTTAGCCTTAGAGCAACGATCCAACAAGTACGCAACGCTTACGAATGGAATGCCGCCGCTTTCACCAAGACCAATTTCACATGTAGAACTGGAACTTACGCCAAGTGTAGCACCGTATTCGGCAACTTCACTAGCAAGGTCTTTTGTAGCACATTTATTAAGTTCTGGTGTGAAGAAACCTTTTTGACCAGCAAAGCCATCGCATGCGAAGGATTTAATATTGAATACATGGTCAGAGCATAGACGTGCCAAGTCTTCGATGTATTGAGATTTGCCCAATACTTTGATTTTACATTGTTTATGAACAATAACGCGTTCATCGCATTTTGTAATGTCAAGACGAGGTACTACGAATTTGCATAAGAATTCAGAAATATCATTGATTTCTAAATCTGGCATATGTTTGAATGCATGGTTGAAGCATGCACTATGGTCGATAACGATTGGGTATTTACCATTTTGAGATGCTTTCATCAACGCATCGTGTAAATCTTTTACAGCACGTTCATGTACGTCATCGTAGTTTTCAAAGCTCAAGCCGCAGCAGAGGTTTTCGATATGTTCAGGATAGATAATATCGATTTGAGCCTTATTGCAGAGGCTTTCAACAACTTGTTGCAAGCTACGTTGATCATCATAACCTTGGTTTTGACGGAACGCACGGTTCGCACAAGTACTGAAGTATACAACCTTTTCAAAGTTAGTAGGTTTAATGCGGTTTTTCAATTTATAGCGGTTAGCCTTAGGTGTTGTTTTAGGTACATAAGGTGTTACGCCAGTTACGCCATGTAAACCTTCCGTAATTTTGGAGATAGCTTTTTGTGTGATAATAGCACCTGCAATACCTTCAAGGCTTACGCCGGCACGGCACATTTCAAGAGTACTAGAGAAGTTGTCGTAAATTTTCTTAGCCAAACCAGGTGCTGGTGGATCGATACGACGCATGGACAATGCGATTTGTGCAGTATCGATGCTAAGTGGGCAAAGGCCTTTACACATGGAGCATGCAGCACAAGTTTCAACACCGAAATATTCGTAACCTTTTTTAAGTTCATTTGCAACAGCGAAATTGCCTTCATTTTCAAGGCGTTTAGTTTCGCGCAACAATGCGATACGTTGGCGTGGTGTCAATGTCAAATTACGGCTAGGGCAGTTCTTTTCACAGAAACCACATTCCATACAGATTGTGAAAGCATCATCGATAACGCATTGAGCTTTAAGGTTTTTCTTGTACACATCTGGATCATCAGTAATCATAACATCAGGGTTCAAGATGCGAGTAGGGTCAAAGATTGCTTTGATGCGACGGTTGATTTCGTACGCTTTGCGGCCCCATTCCATTTCGATGAAAGGTGCCACCATACGGCCTGTACCATGTTCGGCTTTCAAAGAACCACCGAAACCAGATACGCGTTCGGACATTTCTTTCACCAAATCACCGAAGTTCTTAGTATCTTTAGGGTCGCTGAAATCAGGTGTAATGTTAAAGTGAACGTTACCGGACAACGCATGACCGAAGATTACGCCACCATCAACGAAGTCGTATTTGTGGAATAATTCGGTAAGCATTTCGATGCCCTTAGTGAAGTCTTCGATTTGGAAGCAAACGTCTTCTGTGATAACAGTAGTACCTTTTCTACGTTGACCACCAACGATTGGCAAGATACCTTTACGGATTGCCCACCAGGAATCGTATTCTTTAGGATCTTGAGAATAAAGACTTGGAATAGCTGTTGGAATATCTTTCAATTGTTCTTTAATGAAAGCCAAGTTTTTATCAACAGTTTCTTTGGAGTAGCTTTCAGTTTGGAACAAGATAGCACTTGTACCTTCTGGCACTTCACGAACGAAGTCAGGTACATTATCTAGAGTTTGAACTGCTTTAAGGGATTGATAGTCCATCATTTCAGCAGCAACAACCTTTTCACGGCCCATATTAGCCAAGGCTACAACGGCAAGAGATGCATCGTTCAATGTGCTGAAGAACATGAGACCGCAACCTTTATGAGGTACATCTTCAACAGTGTTGTACACGATTTCAGATACGAAGCCCAATGTACCTTCAGAACCGATGAACAAGTGATTGATAATATCGATGATATCTTCAAAATCTACAAGGGAGTTCAAGCCGTAACCTGTAGTATTTTTGATTTTATATTTGTGATGAATCAAATGAGTCAACTCTTCATCAGCCAAGATTTCTTTGCGCAATTGCAAAATATCTTCAACCATTTGTGGTTTTTCTTTGAGGAATTGATCGATGCTCTTTTTATCGGATGTATCCAAAATAGAACCATCTAATAAAACAACGCGAATAGAGCGAATTGTTTTATAAGAGTTTTGTGCAGTACCGCAGCACATACCGGAGGAGTTATTGTTTAAAATACCGCCTACCAATGCTGTTGCAAGCGTTGCAGGGTCTGGACCAATTTTACGGTTATATGGTTTCAACAAATCATTCGCATCGGAACCGATAACACCACATTCACAACGCAATGCTTTGCCATCGTCGATAACTTCCATTTTTTTGAAGCCATCATTACAAACGATAAGCACGTCTTCACTGGAACATTGACCAGACAAAGAAGAACCAGCTGCACGGAATGTAAATGGTGTACCGCATTGTTGACACAAACGAATAAGACGACGTACTTCGGATTCGTTTTCTGCTTTTACCACTACTTTTGGTAAATAACTGTAACAAGATGCATCTACACCATACGCATAACGGCGCAGACGGTCTGTATAAACACGATCCTTACAAATCGCTTGCGCCTCTTTGGCAAAACGATCATAATCTTTAACTAATGTACTCACTTGAAAAGCCTCCAATCCTATCCTTAGGAAAATTTCTTTTATAACTAGTATACGCCGTTCTCATTTCGGTCGCTACCATTATGCATAAATTGTATATGAAATATAAATTCTATAGATACATAATACAAAAAACACTTTAGTTGAAAGTTGATTTCATTTACCCAAAAAATAAGTAGTTTCCCTAGGAATACACATCAATAAAAATATATGATAACTACTTATGAAAGCCCATATGGGTATCCCCTATCAATATGCGTATCCATGGGAATCAACCGCTCTATAACACGAATACAGATCTACACCAATATATGAATATTTATGTGAATTTTCCTACTATCCTGTATATTACACATTAGGAATTATCAATATAAATTAGTTATGCGTTTTAGGAATAGATGCTAAAAAGCACAGACAAAAAGGGCTATAGCAAAAATGAGGTAATCTCATTTCTGTTACAGCCCTTATATATATTTTTCTTATGTTTACTATATAGGTACTCTTATAAATTAGTACAGGCGTGTTCTATTTGTAAAAGCATCATATTTTTAAGTGCTCTTATAAATTAGTACAGGCGTGTTCTATTTGTAAAAGCATCATATTTAAGTGCTCTTATAAATTAGTACAGGCGTGTTCTAATTCTAAAAGCCTCACATATAGGCCTCCATATAAATTAGAACAGGCCTGTTCTAATTTTAAACAGCAATGTATATCTATAGCTATAATGCCTAAAACAATATCCCAGATCCAATAATCAATTTAATAGCCAATGCAAATACACCAATACTCATAAGTGCTAAGATAGCCTTGGCCCTGAGTCGTTTTGCTATTTGAGCGCCTGCTTGAGCCCCAAATATGGCGCCGATACTAGCAGGGATAGCAATGTTAAATACGATGTGATTCTCCACAAGATGGGTAATAACACCAACCGCCGTAGATACAGCCAAAATAGCATGGCTTGTAGCCGTCGCTAAATGGGTTGGAAATCCCATGATGTAAATAAGAGCAGGCACATGTATAAGGCCACCACCAATACCTAATATACTGGAAATAAAACCAACAATAATACTAATACCAATGCCTATAGGTTTATTATAGGTTACTTGGTCCATCGTAAGAGATTCTTCCTTACGCTCGCCCTTTTTACCAAAATTCTTAAATCCAATTAAAAATGATGCACATAGCATAAAACATCCAAAAGCAAATTTAAATCCTGGTCCAGAAAATGCATCAGACATTTGAGCCCCTATAATGGCCCCTGGGAATGTGGCTATACTAAAGATTAAAGCGGCACTAATATATACCTTTTTCTGTTTAAGATACGCCAGTGATCCTGAAATAGCATTACACATAACAGAAAATAACGATGTACCAACAATCATGGATGGCGACCACTCTGGAAACCAGTACATGAACAAAGGCACAAATATGATGCCACCTCCGGCACCAATAATAGTACCTAACATAGCCGTAAAAAATCCGACTACGATAAAAAATAGATAGAATAAAATGATATTATCACTCATATGGATACCTCTACTCTACAATCACTGTAGATCCATTAGGAATAATAGTAATCGATGCATCCTCGCCCATAATACCACGAGCGATGCTCAATGCTTCATCTAATGTAGACGCCGGCGTCATATGCATATCGCGAATGACTTGGTGGTCGCAATCTTGAGTCACAACGATGACCTTATAGTGATTCAAGATACGCGCTAAAATTTGAATTTTCCATTGGTAAGGTTTTGTTTCATTACGAGGTACACCGTGAATATCATCTAAGATTTTTTGAGGGCTTTCCATATTTTTGAAAGCTTCATATAATGCTTGTCCCCCATGTCCTTCTTTACAGGAAGCAGCGATAATGATAACACCGCCATCCTTACAAGAGGCTTCGCCAGCTGTCATACCCTTTACAGATTGATATAGATTTTGATCAGATGGGTAGCCACCATTACTTGTGATAACGATATCTGCAGGGATAGCTTTCACAGAAGACAAGGAGCGAATAAACTCATACCCTTCCTTATGCGCATCCACACAATCGCCAGCCACAGCCTTGATAATTTCCTTTTTGCTATCGATGATAACATTCAAGATAAACTGCAAATTCGCTTTTCGTGCAGCGTACAACATATCCTTGTGAATCGGATTTTCATCGATTTTACCAGTCCGGGAATGCTCGCTTTCAATAAATTCAGCACAATGATTAGCCAACACAGTCACCTTGGATGCAACACCAGGCAACACGGATTTACGACCACCCGAGAAGCCCGCAAAGAAATGAGGATTGATAAGCCCTTCGGCGATGAGCAATTCCGTTTCCACCGCCAAGCGATTAATGACGCACTTGCCGCCAGATGGCAACGTGCCGATTTCCACCATATTCGCAGCATCCTCAGAATCATGATTGATGAGTTTTTCGTTATTCACGATATCCTCGCCGAACCGATGCACCATCTCTTCGTGCGTCATAGCACGGTGAAAGCCAGTGGCAATCAAAATCGTAATATCAATAGTCGGATTCACCGCGCGAATGCGACGGAGCAAAATTGGCAACGTCACCTTACTAGGCATAGGGCGCGTATGGTCACTGGTTATAATAACCATATTTCGTTTGCCCTCAACCAATGCTTCAAGAGACGGACTATTAATCGGATGATCAAGCGCCTCCTCAACAAGCTCGGCCGGACTCTTCTCCGCCTTATACGCCGCCGCATTAGACACAAGAACCCCTTGCACGAACCGTTCATCAATAGACACATCTACACTTTTATAATCATAAGGAAAAGAATACGTCTTCATACCAGTACCTCCTGTTGTATATACACTAAGTATAACAGAAATAATAGAGAGCGGTAAGAGTAAGGGGCCGCTAAAAGCTCCACCGGCCGGGTCTGACTACGCCCTTCGGGCTCCGCAGGGCCAAAGTCGCTTTTAGCGACCCCTTACTCTTTTCCACCATAGAACAGAGAAATCATATTTCCAATCTATAGTTGAAGATGAGAAAAAGGTGCGCCCCCTCAAAAAAATGACTTCGAGTCTTTCCCATATAGCCCTGGCAATGCAGCCAAATCTTATTTTCAATCTATAGTTGAAGATGCGAAAAAGGTGAGCTACCTCAAAAAAACGACTTCGGGACTTTTCCATATAGCCCCTGGCAATGCAGCTAAATCGTATTTCCAATCTATATGGTTCTAAAGGATAAAGGGCTGAGACCCTACTAAAAAACGACTTTGGCCCTTTCCACATAGCCTATGGCAATGCAGCTAAATCCTATTTCAAATCTATGTTAGATTTAAGACGAAAACGCGAGGTCCCTCTGAAGAAATCGACTTTGGCCCTGCGAAGGCCGCAGGCCGAAGTCAGACCCGGCCGGTGGAGATTTCTTTAGAGGGACCTCGCATCCCAAACGTATTTAAAACTAATTAGATTGGAAATAAGATTTCGCTGCTTTTAATCGTCCTCGTTCACACGATACTTGTAGTTCATCGCCCGGTTGTAGTTTTACATCATTTAAAGGTACGATGTATGTACCATTACGGCGAATGCTGACGATTAAGGTTCCATCTGGCAGGTTAAGGTCTTGTAATTGTGTATCAACATAGGATGCAACTACGGGAACCTTGGTTTGGAAGAAGGTTTGTACATTTTCCAAATTGCTTTGACCTGTCATGGCTTGTAATAAGGAATCGTAAATTGGCGGTTCTTTTAAGAGTTCTGCTACTAGGTAAGCCACGATGGTAACGATACCGATAGCATAAATATTAGAAAAACTATTCGTCATTTCAAGGACGAGCAGAATGGCTAAAATCGGTGTTCGCATAGCGGCCGCTAGCATACCGCCCATAGCGCAGATAACAAATTGTGGCACAAAATCAGGGGATATTAACCCTACCGATGAAAGCAGGCTTTCACAAAAAGCACCAGCCGATGCACCGATGACGAGCATAGGCAAGAAAATGCCACCTTGAGCGCCACTGCCATAGCAGAAGGTGGTGAGCAAAATTTTGCCCAGCACAATGCCGCCGAGGAGCATCACGCCGTGTGACTGAAAGGCCAGTTGGCCTACCAAATCATTACCGCCGCCCAACAAGAGCTGCGAGTCAAAGCCGATAACGGCAACGGTTACAAAGGTAAGCACTAGCTTTAGAAAGCGAGAGCATTTGAGCCACTCGAAAAAGCGCTTAAAGGCGAATATCATGCGACAAAACAATACACCGCAGAGGCCCATCAAAACGCCAACGCCGAGGAGAACGGGAAAATAATCGAGCGGCATCCCCGAGGTGACGGAAAATCCGAGGGCCGGCGTAAGGCCAAAAATGGTTACCGTAATGTAGTTCGATATAAGCGTAGCCACAAAAGTAGGAATGACGAGGTACGGATAAAAGCTTTTGTGCACCTCTTCAAATACGAACATGGCCCCCGACACAGGCGCGCTAAAGGCAGCGGTTAAGCCCGCTCCAGCACCAGCCGATGTAAGGATGCGCTGTTCACGAAGGCCAGAATTCATCCAATACGACACAATTTTACCGGCAGAGCCACCGATTTGTACGGCTGGCCCTTCACGACCTACAGAAAACCCTGCAAAGCCCGTGAGTACGCCGCCAATCATCTTGGAAATGAGCGTACGATACGGCTTCATGTCGAATAAGCCAAGCATTTCCCCTTCAATTTGAGGGATACCGGAACCGCCTGATAATGGGGCCCACGTTAACAATCGATCAACAATAAAGGCAAATACGACCATAGCGATAAGCCAACCAATGGCCCATTCCAATGAAATATCGCCCATTAGATGCCATCGGATATGTTCAGACTCAAGGATTAAATATCGATAGGCTGCCCCAAAGAATCCAGCGATAATCCCTACTAAGGCCCCTTTAGCAATGAGTTCAGATAGTAATATGCGATTCATCGACATATCCGCTAAGGTAGAGCTGCGTTTATTCATTTTCCAAAGTTTCATGCATTCTCCTCCTCGTGGAAAGCATATCGAACATCAGTATATTTATAACTAGTATACTTGCCGTTTCCCACTTTTTCAAGAATGCCCTTGTAGAAGAATTTCATAAAATAAGAAACAGCATCTATATGAGCAATGATTTACCATACAGATGCTGTACAAGATTGTTATTGATTACACTTAATTAGAATATAGATTCATAAATACCAATGATTTCATCAACGGTCACATCTCGTGGATTACCAGGTGTACATGCGTCGTTGAAAGCAGACTCTGCAAGGAACGGAATGTCTTCCCGTTTCACGCCAGCTTCGCTGAGGGATTTAGGAATACCTACGTCGTCGGCTAGTTTTTGGATAACATCGATGGCAGCCTGACGGTAGGTGCTTTCATCCATAGCATCCACATTAGGCACGCCCATAACACGAGCGATTTCACGGTATTTTTCGCCTGTTGCAGGTGCGTTGAATTTCAAGACTGCTGTTAAAAGCATAGCACACGCTTTACCATGAGGAATGTCATACACAGCACTCAATGGATGAGCCATGGAGTGAACGATGCCAAGACCTACGTTAGAGAAGCCCATGCCAGCAATATATTGACCTATGGACATCGCTTCACGACCTGCATATTCGCCAGCCACAGCGCTACGTAAGGAACGGCCAATGATTTCGATAGCTTTCAAATGAAGCATATCCGTTAGTTCCCAAGCGCCCTTCGTAATATAACCTTCTACGGCGTGAACGAGAGCATCCATCCCCGTCGAAGCACATAGGCCAGTTGGCATGGACGCGGACATATCAGGATCAATAATGGCTATGATTGGAATATCATGAGGGTCTACACAAACGAATTTGCGATTCTTTTCTACGTCAGTGATAACGTAGTTGATGGTAACCTCTGCAGCCGTACCAGATGTAGTAGATACAGCAATAATCGGCAAGCATGGATGTTTCGTAGGTGCCAAACCTTCAAGACTACGCACATCGCTAAATTCAGGATTCGTCATAATCGTAGCAATAGCCTTACTCGTGTCGATAGCACTGCCACCGCCTACAGCAACAATTACATCAGCACCAGCCGCCTTACAAGCAGCCACACCAGATGTTACATTTTCAATGGTTGGATTCGGCTTAATATTGTCATAGATATCGTAATCAATACCTGCCGCATCAAGCAAATCCGTTACCTTCGTAGCCACCTTAAACTCAAACAAATCAGGCGTAGATGTAACGAGGACCTTTTTAAAATGGCGATTCTTAATTTCGTTTACAATCTCTTGAATCGCACCTTGCCCAAAAT
>NZ_CAUSQT010000025.1:0-26197 GCF_963534045.1 uncultured Veillonella sp.
GTTGTATATATAGTTGTTTTCCTTGCTATTGTCCATCGCTAGCATGTCTCGTAGCCATCAACTCTTGTGTACGTTGATTTTTGCGATTTTGAAGGTACCGTTGGGCTAGTACATTTGGCACAGCTACGCCGACTGCGATGCCCACAATAGATAGAATACCAGTAGTTCCGTTTTGTGCCATGTACAGTAAACCTGATTCATTCAGTGAGTTTATGTGTAATATATCAAATAGAAAACGATAGAGTAAAATACCTGGCATCAGTGCAATGGCTGAAGGTACGACTAGCACGGGGCCAGATGTTCGTAGCCATGTGGAAAGTTTGACAAAGATGACGCTCATAACGGCTGCACCAATGAATGTAGCACCAGGTAAAGCAAATCCATATTCTAACAGCATCAAGTTACGAATTGCTACGCAAACGACACCGCCTAGCCCTATAAAGGGTAATAGACGAGCTGGTGAGTTAAATAGTACAGCAAATGATGCGGCGGAAACAAAGGAGCCAATAATTTGTGCTATAGAGAAAATGTGAGGCTTAATATCTACAAAGTTAAAGGCAGGCAATGGACTGAAATAAAGAGCCATCGCCATGCCGAGTGTCATGCTGCCTACGATAAGTAATGTTCGGATGGCTCGTGTAATACCGGATAAAATGTGGTTATTAATTGTATCGATGACAGAGTTGATAAGTGGTACACCTGGAATCATAAAGAGGGTACAACAAACGAGTACGTAAACAAGTGATCCTAGTTCAATAAATGTATAGAAACCATAGGCAATAAACATGGCCGTAAAGGCACAGATAGCATTGCCTAAATATTCATTAAATCCAAGGCGCTGAGATACGACCCTCATAAAATAGCCACATAATGAACAGATGAATGTTACGACTAATGCAATAATATCCGCACTGTATAAGTAAGCTAAACCAGCAGATCCTAATGCGCAAGCAATACCTTTTGCCCAGATTGGATAGACGGGAATCGTTTGTTGTAGTTTTCCAACTAATCGTTCATAGGTAGTTAAAGAATAATGGCGCTCAAAAGCTCGCCATGTTAGTTTTGATACGGCATTGATCATAGCCATATTAGGTACGTGAATCGGTGTTTTTCTGAATACTGTTATAGAACGTTCTTCATGAAATATATTAATCATAATCGTTGTATAACTAATATGGATATTCAAATAATTGTGTGGAATTCCCATAAATGTAGCGGCTTGTTGGATTTCGGATACCATTCGTACCGTGTCAGCACCACATTCCATCAGGAGCTTGGCAATATTTAATAATACATCCAATTTTCGATGAATATGGATAAAGGGGGTCTCCAGGACCTCATTTTTTTCTTCTAATGTAAATTGTTTCATTGATACTCCTTAATTTCATCATCCTTTACTCATTATACTATTAATGATCTCTAATATCATTCATTAATCTATTTGTCTACCTAATGGGGTATAAAAAATCTAGATTCTTTGCATTTTATTGAATGATTATTTATTAAATTGATAAATAACACTTGCTTTTTCAAGGGGCCACTTGTACAATCGAATTGTAAACCGACATGAGAAAGGGGCCTTATTATGCGTGATGAAGTACTAGAATTCTTAAGACAGAATCAAGGTGGCTTTGTTTCAGGTCAAGATATGTCTGAAGCATGTCATGTATCACGGACTGCCATTTGGAAGCATATAAAAGCACTAAGACAAAAGGGCTATAAAATTGAGTCCTATACAAAGCGTGGTTATCGTTTGTTGGAGGAACCGGATTTGTTAAGCCCATTAGCAATGAAACAAATATTGAATACCGATGTTTTTGGTAAACGATATGTATATATGGATACAACTGAATCAACGAATTTAGAAGCTCGTAGATTGGCGCAACAAGGCGCTGAGGAAGGCACCGTAGTTGTTACAGAGGAGCAGGCTGCTGGTAGAGGACGCTTGTCCCGCGGTTGGTATTCTCCATTTGGAAAAGGCTTGTGGTTTAGCCTTATTCTCCGTCCTGATTTTCCACCTGCGGAGGCTCCTAAATGTACATTGATGGCTGCTGTGGCACTCACTAAGGCGTTTCACAAAATGGGGCTTACAGATGCGGGGATAAAATGGCCAAATGATATTTTGGTAAATGGTCGCAAGCTTGTTGGTATATTGACGGAAATGTCTGGGTCGATGGAGGAAATTTCCTATATTGTTATGGGCATAGGCGTTAATGTTAAGACGAAACAAGAAGAATTACCAGAAGAAATAAAACAAATTGCTACATCTCTATTGATGGAAGGCGTTGATATTGAACGGACAGAAGCTTTCAAAATCATCTTAGAAGAATTAGAACACCAATATTACGATGTTTTAGATAGTGGATTTGAGGATACCCTAAATGAATGGCGTAAATTGAGCGTTACTTTAAATCAAGAAATTGAGGTTAGAGCTCCAGGAAATACCTATGAAGGTGTGGCTACTGATATCGATGACGATGGAAATTTATTGGTAAAAACGACCAATGGAGAAATTAAACGAATTGTTGCTGGCGATGTTTCTATACGTCCACGAAAATAGGAGGAATGCATGTTATTAGTAATTGATGTGGGAAACACGAATATTGTTCTTGGTGTTTACGATAAGAAAAATTTAGTGGGACACTGGAGAATTTCTACAGATCGTGTACGTACTACGGACGAATATGGCATGTTGATGATGAATTTGTTTTTTCATGATCGCAAGGTTAATGCAAAGGATATTAAGGCTATCATTATTTCCTCTGTAGTGCCGCCATTGATGCCAACATTAGAACGTGTATGCTTGCGTTATTTTAATGTTAATCCTCTCATTGTAGGCCCAGGGACAAAAACAGGTATTGCTATTAAATATGATAATCCTCGCGAGGTAGGTGCTGACCGTATTGTCAATGCAGTAGCGGCTAATGCTGTATATAAGGGACCGTTGATTATCATTGATTTTGGTACTGCTACAACCTATTGCGCAGTCCTTGGCAATGGTGATTATATTGGTGGGGTTATTACGCCAGGTGTAACGATTTCAGCAGAGGCTCTATTCCAACGAGCTGCTAAATTGCCACGTATTGAGGTAAAGGACCCGGGTCAAGTTATTAATCGTAATACCGTATCATCTATGCAATCTGGTATGTTCTATGGTTATGTAGGGCAAGTAGAGGGCCTAGTGGCACGTATGAAAGCTGAAATGGGTGGCGATGTAACCGTGGTGGCAACAGGTGGTTTGGCACAGCTCATCAGTAGTGCTACCGATTGTATCGACCATGTAGAGCCAATGCTTACATTGGAAGGTCTCCGCCTCATTTACGAACGAAATAAATAATGGTACTATAATAGAGTTGGTTGTAATTATAGTATGAATGTATAACAACAGGTACGGCTTAGGCTGTACCTGTTTTATTAGGTGAATTATAATGAAAGAAACATGGGCCATTGGGAATGTATCCCTTCATGGCAAGGCTATTTTAGCTCCTATGGCAGGGGTAAGTGATATAGCATATCGACTGTTAGCCAAAGAACATGGCGCATCCATGGTTTGTACCGAAATGGTCAGTGCCATGGGTATCAAATATAAAAATGAGCGCACTCATGAGTTATTGCGTATGGAAGATGTCGAGCATCCTGTGTCGATGCAAATTTTTGGCTCCAATCCAGAAGCAATAGCTTTGGGCGCGAAGGTGGTAGCAGATGCCGGTGCAGATATTGTGGATATTAACATGGGATGCCCTGTTAAAAAGGTCGTCTCCAGCGGTGACGGCTCGGCGTTGATGAAAACACCTGACTTAGCGGCTCGCGTAGCAGAAGCGGCAGTAAAAGCTGTTGACGTGCCGGTGACGGTAAAAATGCGTATTGGTTGGGACGATGATCATATCAATGTGGTCGATTTTGCCAAACGTATTGAAAGTACCGGTGTTGCCGCTGTTGCTGTTCACGGACGTACACGGGAACAGATGTATATGGGGCGAGCTAATTGGTCTTATATAAAAGCGGTCAAAGATTCCTTATCCATTCCCGTAATAGGTAATGGTGATGTATGGACGCCTGAAGATGCTCTTCGTATGATGCAAGAAACCGGGTGTGATGCGGTCATGATTGGCCGTGGTGCACAAGGTAACCCATGGATTTTTGAGCGCACTAATCACTATTTAACTACAGGTGAATTAAGTCCAGAACCCACTTATTTAGAGCGATTAGATATGCTGCTCAAACATTTTGAACTACTCTGTCAGTATAAAGGGGATTCTTTAGGAGTAAGAGAAATCCGAACACATGCTGGGTGGTATATGAAGGAGATGCCTGAAGCAGCTTATTGGCGTAATCGTGTCAATACAATTCACACTGTTGAAAGCTTTAAAACTGAGCTTTCAACATATAGAGCCGTTTTGGAAAACTGGGGCTCACATTGACAAATACTGGGGTTCTTAGTATAATTGATTAAAAATTAAAGATGAAAGATAAGGTGTCATCGTACTGTGACACTTTTTCTATTATTTATATGTAGAAAGACTAGGAGAATTTATGGCAGACGTAAAAGAAACATTACTTACAGCCGAAGGTTTGAAAAAACTTGAGGATGAATTAGCATATTATAAATCTGTGCGCCGTATTGAGGTGTCACAACGTATTAAAACAGCTATTGAATATGGGGATATCAGCGAAAACTCTGAATACGATGATGCTAAAAATGAACAAGCTTTCATCGAAGGTTATATTTCTGAGTTAGAAAATAAAATTAATACAGCTAAAATTATTGATGAATCCACAAAAGGTGATGTTGTATCCGTAGGTAGTAAAGTTACCGTGTTAGATACAATGTACAATGATGAATTGGAATATGTTATTGTTGGTTCTTCTGAAGCAGATCCATTCAACAATCGTATTTCCAATGAATCACCTGTAGGTAAAGCTATTTTAGGTAAACGTAAGGGCGATGAAGTAGAGGTATCCACACCAGATGGTCCTGTTACTTTCAAAGTGTTAGCAATTCAATAATTTTTATTTCAAAAAAGAGGCGATAACATGAGTGAAGAAATTAAAAATGTACAAGAAGAATTAAATGATCAAATGCAAATTCGCCGCGACAAATTGGCTGAATATGAAGCTGATGGTATCTATCCATTTGGTCAACGATTTGTCGTTAAAGATCATGCAAAAGATATTAAAGATGACTTCTTGAACTATGAAGACCAACCTACTGTCATTGCAGGCCGTTTGATGACGATGCGTTCCCATGGTAAAACTGCGTTTGCTAATATTCGCGATTTAACTGGCGATATCCAAGTATATTTCCGTAAGGATGTATTGGGCGAAGATAATTACAAATATGTAAAAATGCTTGATATTGGCGATATTGTTGGTATTGAAGGTCATGTATTTAGAACCCACAGCGGTGAAGTTACAATTAAAGTTAATAAATTGACTTTGTTATCCAAAGCATTGCGTCCATTACCTGAAAAATGGCACGGCTTAAAGGATACTGAGCTTCGCTACCGTCAACGTTATGTAGATTTAATCGTAAACCCAGAAGTACGCGATACATTTATTAAACGTTCTAAAATCGTTGCGAAGATTCGCGAATACATGATGAACGATGGTTTTATGGAAGTGGAAACACCTATGATGCATCCAATTCCAGGCGGTGCAGCTGCTCGACCATTCATTACTCATCACAATGCGCTTGATATCGATATCTACATGCGTATTGCTCCTGAATTATACTTAAAACGCTTAATCGTTGGCGGTATGGAACGCGTATTCGAAATGAACCGTTGTTTCCGTAATGAAGGCATCGATAATCGCCATAATCCAGAATTCACAACTATCGAATCCTACCAAGCATATGGTGATGTAGAAGATGCAATTCGTTTAACAGAAAATCTTGTATCCTATTGTGCTCAAGAAGTTCTAGGTACACAAGAAATTACATACCAAGGTACTGAAATCAATTTAACTCCACCTTGGAACCGCATCACAATGGCAGAAGGTGTAAAAAAATACACTGGCGAAGACTTTGATGCAGTAACTACTGTAGAAGAAGCGCGTGCTATTGCAGATCGTTTGAATGTAGAATACACAGATAATGATGGTATTGGTAAAATCTTGAATGCTTGCTTCGAAGATTATGTAGAAGAAAACTTGATTCAACCAACTATCGTATATGGTCATCCAAAAGAAATTTCTCCACTTGCCAAAGCAAGTCGTGAAAACCCATTGGCTACAGAACGTTTTGAAGCGTTCATCTATGGCCGCGAATTGGCAAATGGCTTCTCTGAATTGAATGACCCAATTGACCAAAAACAACGTTTCTTGGATCAATTGAAAGAACGTGAAGCTGGTGATGATGAAGCTCACCGTATGGATGAAGACTTCGTTAATGCTCTTGAATATGGTTTACCACCAACAGCAGGTTTGGGCGTTGGTATCGACCGTCTTGTTATGTTCTTGACAGACTCTGCATCTATTCGTGATGTATTGTTGTTCCCATTAATGAAACCTGAAATATCTCAAGTTCAAGAAGAAGAAATAACTGAATAATTTTTAAATTAAAGGCTGTAATAGAATGCGGTGAAACTGTGTTCTATTACAGCCTTTTTTTGTGTACCAGTAAGTAGATATACATGAAGTGTTGGGTATAAATCACTTTATATATTAATAATGGTTATCAACATATGAAAAAGTTTATACAACTATATTCTATAATTTAACGTAATATTCATTTTGCATAAAACTCATAATTAAGACGATTACATGTATAATGGGTATAATTAACCGCTATAAATTAAATTGTATAAATGTTAGAATATACATATAGATAAAGAATACACCTAACTAAATGAGATAGCTATCAATTACTAAAGGGGTATACATCTTATATTTATGTATATGATTCACATTTATTTAAATTACATTTGTCATTGTAGGAGGATCATATTATGAAACACATGAAGGTTGCATTTTCTCATAAGGCACAATATTACTTTGGACCTTTAGACGGCCATGAAAGTGTAGATTTAAGTCAAACCGATTTTACTGATATAGGAGCCATCGTTATTAGTGAAAATGATACAGCTATCTTAGATAATGAAACTGTAAAATCTTTTGGCATCCCTGTATTCTTAGTTGTTTTTGATAATTCTGTTGATATTGATCAATTCATGGGGAAAGTGGAACGTGTAATTGATGGTTCTAGTACAAACTTCGACTTATATAAACGTCAAATCGAAGCTGCTGCTGACAAATATGAAGAATCTATGTTGCCTCCATTCTTTAGAGCGTTGGCTGATTATGTAGAAGAAGGTAACTCTCAATTTGATTGTCCAGGTCACCAAGGTGGTCAATTCTATTGTAAACATCCAGCTGGTCGCGCATTCTATGATTTCTACGGTGAAAACGTATTCCGCTCTGACCTTTGTAATGCGGACGTTGCGTTAGGCGACCTTTTAATCCATGAAGGCCCAGCATGCGCAGCTCAACAACATGCAGCGCAAGTATATAATGCAGATAAAACTTATTTCGTATTAAATGGTACATCTTCATCCAATAAGGTTGTATTGAATGCTCTATTAACACCTGGCGATATCGTTTTATATGACCGTAACAACCATAAATCCATTTGCCATGGTGCTCTTGTTATGGCTGGTGCAACACCTGTATACCTTGAAACAGCACGTAATCCATTCGGTTCCATCGGCGGTATTTTGGAACATTGCTTTGACGAAAAATACATTCGTGATTTGATTGCTGAAAAGGATCCAGAAAAAGCAAAAGCTGAACGTCCTATTCGCTTGGCTGTTATCCAATTAGGTACATACGATGGTACTATTTACAATGCTCGTCAAGTTGTTGATAAAATCGGTCACCTTTGCGATTACATCTTCTTTGACTCCGCATGGGTTGGTTACGAACAATTTATCCCTATGATGAAAGATTGCAGTCCATTACTTTTAGAATTAGGTCCTAATGACCCAGGCGTATTGGTAACTCAATCCGTTCATAAACAACAAGCTGGTTTCTCTCAAACATCTCAAATCCACAAAAAAGATAAGCACGTTAAAGGTCAAGATCGTTATGTAAACCATAAACGTCTTAACAATGCATTTATGATGCATGCGTCTACATCTCCATTCTATCCATTATTTGCAGCACTTGACGTAAATGCTAAGATGCATGAAGGCGAAGCTGGTAAAAAACTTTGGATTGACTGTGTAGAAACAGTTATTGATGCTCGTAAATCTGTATTGAAACATTGTAAATACCTTCGTCCATTAGTACCTCCTGTTGTACATGGTAAAAAATGGGAAGATGGGGATACAAAAGCAATGGCTCAAGATGTGGAATACTTCGCATTCGAACCTAATGCTAAATGGCATTCCTTCAAAGGTTATGGTAAAGGCCAATACTTTATCGATCCTTGCAAATTCCAATTGATTACACCTGGTATCAATGTAGAAACTGGTGAATACGAAGATTTCGGTATTCCTGCCAATATTCTTGCAAACTACTTGCGCGAAAATGGTATCATTCCTGAAAAATGTGACTTGAACACAATTCTATTCTTGATGACACCAGCAGAATCCAAAACTAAGATGGATGATTTGGTTGCACAATTGATTCGTTTTGAAGAATTAATTGAAGCCGATGCGCCTATGCAAGATGTTTTACCATCGATTTACTATGCTAATATCGATAAGTATAAAGGCTATCATATCCGTCAATTATGCCAAGAAATGCATGATTTCTACAAAGATAGACAAGTTAGTACATTACAAGAACGCTTGTTCTTACATGACTACTTCCCAGAATATGTATTGAATCCTCAAGAAGCGAACTTTGAATTCCAACGTGGTAAAGGCGAACTTGTACCATTAGATGAAGCTGAAGGCCGCATTGCTCTTGAAGGTGCTCTTCCTTATCCTCCTGGAGTATTGTGTGTACAACCTGGTGAACGTTGGTCCAAGACTGCTTGTGATTACTTCTTAGCATTGCAAGAAGGCATCAACAAGTTACCTGGCTTTGCTCCTGAAATTCAAGGCGTATACATTACACCACAACCAGATGGAACTAAAAAAGCATATGGCTATGTATTGAAAAAAGAATTTGAAAAATAACACTATTGTGTGCCGTCAGAGTTTCTCTGACGGCGTCACAATCAATAAAAAGGTGGTAAAACTATGAGTACAGGCAAAAATAAAATGTCCGTATTGCAGCTGACAATTTTAACAGCTGTCAATATGATGGGCTCCGGTATTATCATGTTGCCAACAAAGTTGGCGCAGGTAGGTGCTCTTTCAATCGTATCTTGGTTGATCACAGCCGTAGGCTCCATGTGTTTGGCATACGCATTTGCTAAATGTGGTATGTATGGACGCAAGGGGGGCGGCATGGGTGGTTATGCTGAATATTCCTTCGGTAAAGCGGGGAACTTTATGGCAAACTATACCTATGGTGTATCTCTTTTGATTGCTAATATTGCGATTGCCATTTCCGCTGTAGGCTATGCAGCAACTTTTGCTGATGCAACATTAACACCATTAATGACTGGTATTTATACAATTTTCACATTATGGCTTGCAACAGTATTGAACTTTGGTGGTGCTAGTATTACCGGTCGTGTATCTAGCTTTACCGTATGGGGCGTTATCGCACCAGTACTTGTAATTAGTACTGTAGGCTGGGCATATTTCTCCGCAGATATGTATGTGGCAAACTGGAATGTCAACAACATGCCATTTGGTGAAGCTGCTACAAACTCCATCGCCATGACATTATGGGCTTTCCTTGGTCTAGAATCTGCATGTGCTAACGCTGATGCTGTAGATAATCCAGAAAAGAATGTACCAAAAGCCGTTCTTGGTGGCACATTAGGCGCTGCTGCTATTTATATCATTTCCACTAACATGATGTTTGGTATCGTACCAGCTAGCGAACTTGTTAATAGTAATGCACCATTCGGTTTAGCATTTGCTTCCATGTTCAATGGTACAGTTGGTAAGATTGTAATGGGCCTTATGGTTATGTCTTGCTTCGGTTCCTTGCTTGGTTGGCAGTTCACGATTGCGAACGTATTTAAAGGCGCCGCTGACGAAGGTTACTTCCCTAAATTGTTCAGTAAAATTACATCTAAAGATGCTCCAGTAGTTGGTATGGTAACAATTACTATCTTGCAATCTCTAATGAGTTTGATGACAATCAGTCCTTCCTTAAGCGAACAATTCGAAACATTGGTTAACTTGGCCGTTGTAACGAATATTATTCCTTATCTATTATCCATGGGTGCCGTTATCGTATTGATGAAAGCTGCAAAACGTGCTGGTAGTGAACTTAAAGGTACGACATTCATTGCCTTTATCGGTTCCTTATATAGCTTATATGCACTATATGCGTCCGGTTTTGAAGCTATGACATACGGTTCTATTGTAACCTTTGCAGGTTGGACATTATACGGTTTCGTATCTGATCGCTTTGATTTAGAACATAATATTGGTAAATAGTATAATTAAACTATTGTTATAAGAACTTTAGCGATACTATCTCCTTTGAATAGCCCTCTGCTATTAGAAGTATAGAATTCTGATAGCAGAGGGCTTTTTCTGTGTGATTTTAAAAATACTCAATATTAGGGTATAATAAAATAATATAGGTATAAAAGGGGGTAATTATGGATATATTAGCTGCAAGGCGTTCCATAGAACAACGATTATTAAAGCAATCCGTTGCATTAATGTCGTTGGTGGCCGTTAGTGGTACTATTATGGGTGTAATTACTGGTTCTAGTGCCGTATTATTAGATGGTATATTTTCATTCATCGATGTAATCATTAAGATTATGATGCTTATGACGGCCAAATTGGTAGCGCGCGAAACAAGTAAACGGTTCCAGTTTGGATATTGGCAATTTGAGCCTCTTGTGCTCGTCGTTGAAGGATTCTTCATTCTATTGATCGTATTATACGCATTGATTAGTGGTATAGGGGATTTATTAAATGGAGGTCGCCATGTTGATTTCGGTATAGCTATTTACTATGCTATTTTCTTTACTATAGCCGATACAGCATATTATTTTTATGTACATCGCATTAATAAAAGCTTACAATCGAATCTAATCAAGTTTGATAATGTAAGTTGGTCCGTCGATGCATGGCTTGAGGCGGCTATCCTTATTAGTTTTGTAGTTGCTATTTTTTTAGAGAATACATCGTATAATTATTTGGCTGTCTATATTGACCCTATTGTTTTAATTGTATTATCATTGCAAATGATTCCATCGGTTATTAAGATCCTTGTGCCTTCTACGAAACAGATATTAGGCTGGGCACCTTCGTCTTTACATGATGAGGTACAAGAAATCATGGATCGTTTTATGGAAAAATATTCATTTAAGGATTATGTGACGAGTGTACAAGCTTATGGTAACTCGCGCATCATAGAGATTGATATTCTAGTGCCAAAGAAGTTTCCTTATCAAACAATAGCGGAACTCGATCGTATTCGAAATGAAATCGATGAAGAAATCGGTGGTAATCCTACAGAGAAATGGGTCACCATTTCCTTCACTGCGACCCGTAAATGGATGGCTAAGGATTATCTTCTCGATGAAGAAGATGATGAATAATGCTATATTTTATGGTATACTTAAGTGTATTAAAATACTAAATTGTACGACATAATAGAAGAGGCTGATACTATGTTAGATTTGAAATTTGTCCGAGAAAATCTCGAATTAGTAAAACAAAATTTGGATAATCGTCATACAAAGGGTGATCTTGACACATTTGTTGCTGCGTATGATGAACGAAAACAATTGATTCAAAAGGTTGAAGAATTAAAGGCATTACGTAATTCTGTAACAGAAGAAATCAGCCAATTAAAACGCAATAAAGAAAATGCAGATGATAAAATTGCAGAAATGAAACGCGTTGGCGACGAAATTTCTGAGTTAGATGGTCGCATTCGCGAAGTAGAAGAATCTTTGCGCAATGCTGCATTGATGTTGCCAAATATGTGTGACGAATCTGTTCCTGTTGGCGCTGATGAAGACGAAAATGTAGAACAACGCAAATGGGGCGAACCTCGTCAATTTGATTTTGAACCAAAAGCGCATTGGGATATCGGCGAAGACTTAGATATTCTTGATTTTAACCGTGCTGTAAAAATGTCCGGTGCTCGCTTTACCGTATATAAAGGCTTAGGAGCTCGTTTAGAACGTGCTCTTATTAACTTCATGGTTGATCTTCATGTTGATAAGCAAGGCTATACAGAAATGATGACACCATACATGGTGACTCGTGAAACCTTGACAGGTACAGGTCAATTGCCTAAATTTGCTGAAGATATGTACCACGTTGAGGATACAGAATACTTCTTGATTCCTACTGCAGAGGTTACATTGACAAATTATCACAGCGGTGAAATCTTGAGCGAAGACGAATTACCTAAATATTACACTGCGTTTACTGCATGTTTCCGTGCTGAAGCGGGCTCTGCTGGCCGTGATACACGTGGCTTGATTCGTCAACATCAATTTAACAAGGTAGAAATGGTAAAACTTTCAAAACCAGAAGATTCTTGGAATGAATTAGAAAAATTGACAGACAATGCAGAGGAAGTATTGCGCTTATTAGAATTGCCATTCCGTGTTATCACATTGTGTACTGGTGATATCGGCTTTGGTTCTGCTAAAACGTATGACGTAGAAGTGTGGATGCCTGCACAAAATAAATATAGAGAAATTTCCTCTTGTTCCAATATGACGGACTTCCAAGCTCGTCGTGCAAATATTAAATTCCGTCGTGGTCCTAAAGGCAAACCTGAATTCGTTCATACATTAAATGGTTCTGGCCTTGCAGTAGGTCGTACCGTAGCGGCAATTTTGGAAAATAATCAACAACCAGATGGTTCCGTTGTGATTCCTAAGGTGTTGGTTCCATACATGGGCGGCGTAGAAAAAATTACGCCTGCCAAATAAGGAGGTCCCATGAAATTCTTTATTGATACAGCCGAATTTAGTGAAATTAAAGATGCCTACTCTTATGGCTTTATCGACGGGGTAACGACAAACCCATCCCTAATTGTGAAAGCTAAACGCGATTTAAAACAAGTAATCAAGGAAATTGCTGATCTTGTAGAGGGTCCTGTGAGTGCAGAGGTTATTGCTAGTGATGCACCGGGTATGATTGAAGAAGCGCATGAGCTTGTAAAACTCGGCTCTAATGTGGTTGTTAAAATCCCAATGACTCCAGAAGGTTTAAAAGCCGTTGCAGTGCTTTCAAAAGAAGGCATTAAGACAAATGTAACATTGATTTTCTCTGCTAATCAAGCATTATTGGCGGCTCGTGCTGGTGCCACATTTGTGAGCCCTTTTGTAGGCCGTATTGACGATATTAGCATGGATGGATTGACATTAATTCAAGATATTGCAGATATCTTTGCTATTCACGGTATTAATACTGAAATTATCGCTGCTAGCGTACGTACACCATTGCATATTTTACAATGTGCGAAAGCTGGTGCCCATATTGCAACAGTGCCATATAAAGTGTTGTTACAAGCTATGAAACACCCATTGACTGATGCGGGTTTAGAAAAATTCATGGCTGATTGGAAACAAGCTAATCAATAAGTAATATAAACATCTTTTTAAGGAGGCCCTAAAATGGATCGTACTTTATCTTTAGAATTTGCTCGTGTAGTCGAAGCAGCTGCACTTCGTAGTGGTCGTTTGTTAGGTCGTGGTCAAAAAGACGAAGCTGATGGCTTAGCAGTTGATGCAATGCGTCAAGCATTTGACTCTGTCCGTATTTCCGGTACCGTTGTTATCGGTGAAGGCGAAATTGACGAAGCTCCTATGTTGTATATTGGCGAACATGTTGGCGCTGGCGGTCCAGAAGTTGATATTGCAGTAGATCCAATCGAAGGTACAAATTTGATTGCAAAAGGTCAAAATGGTGCTATTGCTGTTATGGCCATTGCTGAAAAGGGGGGCTTGTTACATGCACCTGATATGTACATGGAAAAAATTTGCGTAGGTCCTCGTGGTGCAGGCGCTATTGATATTACAAAATCTTTGACTGAAAATATTCAAAACGTAGCTGCAAAGATGGGCCGTAAGGTTGATGAAATCAACTTGGTAATGCTAGATCGCGAACGTCATTATGGCTTAATGAAAGAAGCTCGTGATTTAGGCGCTCGTATTATGCTTATTTCTGATGGTGATGTTAACCCTGCGATGGAATGTTGTATCGAAGGTTCCGGCGTGCATATGGTAGTCGGCACTGGTGGTGCACCAGAAGGCGTATTAGCCGCAGCAGCACTTAAATGTGCCGGTGGCGATATGCAAGCTCGTTTGAAACCAGGGAACGAAGAAGAAATTCGTCGTTGCCATGAAATGGGTGTTAAAGATGTTAACCAAGTATTGACACTAGATGATTTAGTTCGTACTGATGATGTAATCTTTGCTGCTACAGCGATTACACGCGGTAATTTATTGAATCCTATTCAATACTTCCCAGGCGGTGCTCGTACTCATACTATTGTAATGCGCTCTAAAACAGGTACTGTACGATTCCTAGACACCATTCATAGAGATGAAAAATTAACAACATTGAAAGCTCGTTAATTTCTTTGCTTTCAGTATATAGTCCGTGTAGACCCCTAAGATTAGATTGATAATCTTAGGGGTTTTTACTTGATGAGAAAGCCTAAAAAATAGTATAATAATCGTTAGTATATAACAGTGTGACGAATATGGTTATACATGAATATAACCATTTTAATATAAGAAATGTAGGAGGAATTCTTTTGGAAAAACTCGTTATTAAAGGCGGTAATCAGCTGAATGGTCGCGTGCGCGTTAGTAGTGCGAAAAATGCGGTGTTGCCTATTATTGCAGCTACTTTATTAGCATCAACACCGAGTAAATTATTGGAAATTCCAAATTTGGAGGATGTTGGTACTATCTCCCAAGTTATAGAATCTTTGGGCGTTAAGATTACACGAAACGAAGCTGATGATGAAATTATCTTCGATGCATCTATGTTGACGGCTACCGAAGCTCCTTATGAATTAGTTCGAAAAATGAGAGCATCTTTCCTTGTGATGGGACCATTATTGGCTCGTAAAGGGGAAGCTAAAATTTCCATGCCTGGTGGTTGTGCTATTGGTGCACGTCCTATCGATTTACATTTAAAAGCGTTTGAAGCATTAGGTGCTAAGATTGAAATTACGGAAGATTATGTATATGCACATGCTCCAGAGGGTTTACAAGGCACACAAATTTACTTGGATTTCCCAAGCGTAGGGGCTACCGAAAATGTAATCATGGCTGCTTCTATGGCTAAGGGTAAAACGGTTATTGAAAATGCTGCAGAAGAACCAGAAATCGTTGATTTAGCTACATTCTTAAATGCAATGGGGGCTAATATTCGCGGTGCAGGTACAAATGTAATTCGTATTGAAGGTGTAGAATCCTTACATGGTGCTATCCATACCGTTATTCCAGATCGTATTGAAGCTGGTACATATTTAATTGCTGCAGCTATGGCTGGCGGTGATGTATTCGTAGAAAATGCCTTGCCTGAACATTTAAAACCAGTGGTAGCTAAGTTGAAAGAAGCCGGTGTCACTGTAGAAGAAGATATTGACGGAATTCGAGTTATTAGCACTGGCAAAGGCTTAAAAGCCGTAGATATTAAGACATTACCATATCCTGGATTTCCTACAGATATGCAAGCTCAATTCATGGCATTTACTACCATTGCGGAAGGTACGAGTACAGTAACGGAAACTGTATTTGAAAATCGTTTTATGCATGTTGCAGAATTGCGTAAGATGGGGGCGCATATCGATATTGACAATCGACAAGCTATCGTAGAAGGTATGCAATCCTTACATGGCGCTGCTGTAAATGCAACTGATTTACGCGCTGGGGCGGCTTTAGTTTGTGCAGGCCTAGCTGCAGAAGGTACAACAGAAGTGGGTCGTTTGCATCATATCGATCGCGGTTATGATGATTTAGTGGGTAAATTGAAAAGGTTAGGTGCCGATATTGTTCGGGTTGACGAATAAGAACAAAAGGCCAAAACAGAATAATAAGAAACGAAGCCGGCGTAAACAAGTGCCGGCTTTGCGTCGCAGTCAAGACAATGATGTAAATGCTAAAAAAGAGTCGGTTGTAGAGCGTACTTCGCGAGCTGCTATGGTTAAGGTGACGGAATTACGCCGTAAAGAACGTCGTCAAAAACGGACAAAGCCTATAGCAAAGACCACTCCAGCTATGACATTGAAGCGTATTGTGTCCCCTCAGAATGTAGGAGAGACAGTATTTAAATTTGGTCGTTCCCTTACATTTGATTTGGGTATTGATTTAGGTACGGCTAATGTTTTGATCTATGTTAAGGGCAAGGGCCTTGTGCTAGATGAACCAGCCTGTGTAGCGAAAGATACTCGGACTGGCGATGTATTAGCTGTAGGTGAAAGCGCACGTCGCATGATTGGGCGAACTCCGACGGGAATTGAAGTTATACGACCTGTGCAGGCAGGCGTTATTGCTGATTACGACATGACGGAATTTATGCTAAAGTATTTTATTCGTTCTGTTGTTCCTGCATCGCGTCTTATGAAAACGCGTATCGTTGTTTGTGTTCCATCGGGAATTACTCCTGTTGAAAAACGTGCTATTCTTGAAGCATTATTACGAACTGGTGCTAAGAAGACCGTCCTTATTGAAGAACCTTTAGCGGCGGCTATGGGCACAAATTTAAATGAAGCTGACAAGGTCGGTGCTATGGTCGTAGATATAGGTGGTGGCACTACCGATATTGCCGTTCTTTGCGATACTGGTGTAGTAGTGAGTGAATCGTTGCGTATTGGCGGCGATTCGTTTAATGAGGCTATTATTCAATATGTACGGCGTAAGAAAAAGCTCGTCATTGGTCCTTTAACGGCAGAAGAAATAAAGATATCTGTAGGCACCGTCGATCGGCGTTCTGAAGAGCGAGAGGTAGAAATTCGAGGCCGTGATGCTATTAGCGGTTTGCCTAAGATGGTTACATTACATTCGCTAGAGATACAACGTGCATTAGAGTCTCAAGTTATGAGTATTCTTGAGGCAATCAAGTCTATATTGGAGAAAACGCCACCTGAATTAGTGGCTGCTATATGTGATCATGGTATCATTCTCACTGGTGGTGGGGCTTTGATTAGTGGACTTGATCGTGTTATTTCTCGGTCTGTTGGTATAGCTGCTTATTTAGTCGAATTACCAAGATATGCGGTAATTAAAGGGGTAGCAAAAACATTAGATGAAATGTCATCATTGCGAGATACATTAGAAGACTTACAATAGAATAAAAAAAGCTGAGGTGGGAAACTGCCTCAGCTTTTTGAATTCTTACGAGAAATAGTGTATACTACAAGTAAATAGATTGTATAAAATTAATAATAAAATATAATCTGGTTTAAGTTGTTATATCTAGTTCTGATTTATAAAAGAATACGTTGACATACAAAATTTATAAACTCTATATATTGTAAAGGAGTTCGATGATGATACGCCTTAAAACAGCCGCTATAATGGCATCTATTATGGTAACCACTACTGTTACTGCTTATGCTGGTGATTTGACTGCCGTGCGAGTATCTGATTATGATGGCGCGAGCCGTGTTGTTTTTGATATGACTGAATTACCTTTATCTTGGACTAAGTCATATAATACAAACCAAAATACGGTTACCTTAAACTTAGCCAATACAACGAATAAAATTTCCAATGCCGCAGATCGTACCACACATAAAACTGGTGTGTTAAAGGGTATGTCTTTTCAACCTATCAATGATGGCTTGCAGGTTCGATTAACTGCAAATCAATCGATTAATTATCATGCTTTTACTTTATCAAACCCCAATCGTGTAGTTGTTGATTTGTTTTCGGATTATAGCCAGAAGACAACAAAAAGTGTAGGTGCATCAATTCAGACTGCTAATATAAAAACAGTAGTTAACGAGGGGTTGATTCGTGCTTATGCGATGACAGTTAACAATGATGCACCAATGGTACTAGCAAGTGTGCCAGGTGGAAAACCGTTGTCTTCGATTTCACAGCAACACATTGCCTCTGTCGGTTTATCCGTTCCAGGAAAGAACTTTGACAAACCATATTCTGTTAGTGCTTCTGGAGAGGTGGATTTAAATCGCATTCAATCCGTTGGCGTTCTTCGCTATACGCCGAGTCGAGGATATTTTATAGAAGAGAAGAAACCATTGCTACAGGCTAAGACACCTAAATCCACGTTGGTGATTACAGCTGTAAATAGTCCTCGTAGAAATAATGCTCTTACGTTGTATACATCTAGTTTTGGTAAAAGTACGGAAACAAATGAATTCGGTTATGAAGTGACCGTAAGCAATGGGAAGGTTATTAAGGTAGGGAATGGCAATTCCGCATTAGGGGCTAATCAATTTGTATTGTCTGCTCATGGTGAGGCCATAGCTTCATTAAAACCGTTAAAAGTTGGAACGCCTGTTGTATTGCAACCACGTCAGGAGCTTGCGAAGGTAGAGACTGCTGGTGGTGCTATGGTTGAAGGGGGCACACTGGTTTTACATAATGGTACTTATGTGGGCCCTAAAGATTCTACGAATCGTAGTCGAAGTTTCATCGGCACAACAAAGGATGAAAAGCTCGTTGTAGCTACTGTAGATAAACATAATGCTTCATCTGTAGGTGTTACACTAGAAGAAGGGGCTAAACTATTGACCTCTTTAGGGGCTATCAATGGATTTGAATTATCCAATCAAGGTAGTGTTGATGTAGAGGTTGATGGCCATTATACTCACAAAGGTAATGAAACGCCTAGTGCTTATGAAAAAATACTTATAATCAAGTAATGAGTTGCATACAATTTTGTTTGAAAAAAAGCTAGAGATTTAGTATAATGTCTTTATGTATTCTATTGTAAAAGGAGGGATCGTTATGAAAAAGACATTTTTAGCCTTAGCTGCGTTAACAGCATTAGGTATTACTTCTGTAATGGCGGCCCCTGTATCATACCAAAGTGTATTAACAGGTAAAGTTGCTTCTACTGTTGCTGTTGGCACTTCTGTTACAGAAGGTCAAACATTGGTGACTGTAGAAACATTGGCAGGCCCTATGGCGGCAGCTAAATCCACGGTGAATGGCACTGTGACTGCAGTTGATGTTACAGTAGGTTCGGATATTTCTCGTGATCAAGTCGTTGTCACTGTAGAAAGCAAATAAAGGAGATAGGAATGAAGTTTTCTCATTCTTGGCGTCGGTATAGAAAAACGATACTGGCGCTTTTCTTCTGTAGTGCTCTATCATCGGCACAGGCAGTTGATTTTATGCCTGTTCAAGATGTACAGACTGGTATGGAAGGTATAGCAAAAACAGTAATAGTAGGGGATACGATATCGAATTTTAATGTTAAGGTATTGGGCGTTATGAAGGATAAAGGCCCATCTGGACATTTAATTCTTGCAAAGTTTTCTGGCCCTGTTATGGAACAGACCGGTGGCATTGCGCATGGTATGAGTGGTAGTCCTGTATATATTAATGGGAAACTTGTAGGTGCCGTAGCATATGGTTGGGGCTTTGCTGATGGCACGATTGGCATGATAACGCCTATCGAAGATATGGTGAAATTATGGAATATACCGTATGAAAAGAATTTGACAAATACTTGGTCAGACAAACAATTAATTCCAATGAAAACTCCTTTGATGGCCTATGGATTTGATAGTACATCTATGGAGTATTTTAAATCAAAATTACCACAATACAATTATGAAACCTATGATACAGCTAGTTCTAGTAGTGATGATATTGCTAAGCCGTTAGAGGCTGGTGGATCTGTAGCGGCTTTGTTGGTTGATGGTGATTTAAAACTTGGTGCTATTGGGACCGTTACCTATGTTGATGGCAAACAAATGGTGGCCTTCGGGCATCCGTTCTTGAAACATGGTTCCGCTAATTATTTTATGCATAATGCCAATATTTTTACGGTTGTTAAAAGTTATGAATCTGCCTTTAAGCTAGGTTCTATGGGACGTGAAATCGGTACTGTTACAGAGGACCGTGGCGCAGGTATTGCTGGTGTTTCTGGCACTATTTCTAGTGGGATTCCAGTTCGCTTTCATTTAAAAGATATCGATATGGGCCGTGATAAGCAGTCTAATGTAAAGGTTATTGAAGATAAGGATATGACACCTACATTGGCGGCTACAGCACTGTATAATATGTTGAATAAGACATTAGATCGCAGTGGTGCTGGTACTGCTAAAATTACCTATACGATTACACCACGTAATGGTGAACAAAAATCATTAACGCGAACCAATATGTTTTATAGCTCTGAATCCATTAGTGAAAAAACGGTTGATGAATTTTACAATGTTATCGATGTATTGATGAACAATCGCTTTATTAACTATGAAATTACGGATATCAATGTGGAAACAGAGGTAACACAAGATAAGAAAACGGCAAAACTTGTAGATGCAGCTGCATCATCGACAGTTGTATCTCCTGGGGATACAATCGTAGTTGACGTTACATTGGAACCATATCGTGGGGAAAAAGTCAATAAAGAGGTATTCTTCACAGTACCTAAAGACCAACCTTTAGGTAAATACACCTTAGAGGTTCGTGGTGGTGGCGAAATCCCATTGCCTTATGTATTGGAAAAACAAAAATATAATTTGACTGATGAAGTTCTACGCCGTTTAAAAGTTTACAAAGACTTTAACGATTTGTTTGATGAATTACAAAAGACTGATACGAATAATCAAATTGTTGTAGAAATCTTAGAAGATGGCGTTAGTCTTGTAAATGAAGAAGCTTCTACAAGCTCTGTGAAAAAGGCAAAACTTCAAGGTGTAGAAGATAAACCTAGCCCTGGAGATCTTAAAAAGAAAAAAGGTAGTGAAGACCTTAGCGATGGCAAAGATGATGAAAAGAAAAATGAAAAAACTGCTATCGACACAGAGTATATTGTTCAAGGGGATGGTCAATTTACAATCCAAGTTATGAGTGTTAAAGACCGTGACAAAGCATTAGCGAAACGTGCTAAAGAAGCTAAAGAACAGGTTAAGATGGAACATAAATTGGAATTAGAAGATCAAGGTAATAAAAAAGATTCCAAAGCATCTCAAAATAAAAAAGACAAGTCTGTTAATAAACCATCTAAGGAAAAACCATCCAAGGATAAACCAGCAGGTGATGCACCTTCGAATGAGAAACCATCTAATGATAAACCTTCAAATGATCAAGTAGAGTAAAATTCGAAATATAAGCAAATAGTAAGGGGGGCTGTTGTGAATTGGCTTGAGACGATAGGTCGCAATGTAATGGCCGGCTTATCGAATGTGGGTACTGCCATGCTACTTCTATGGCAGACCATAAAACAATTAAAAATGCTCAATGCATGGCATGTGCTACAACAGATGGCTCATCTTGGCGTAGACTCACTACCGATTATTAGTCTGACACTATTATTTGCAGGTGGTGTAATGACATTACAAATAACAGATGTGTTAATTACCTATGGTGCACAAGGTACGGTAGGCGGACTCATGGCCGTTGCGATGGGACGTGAATTAGGACCTATTCTTGTAGGCGTTGTATTAGCAGGCCGTGTAGGGGCAGCCATTACGGCTGAAATTGGTACGATGAAGGTTACAGAGCAAATCGATGCATTACGCGTTATGGCTGTAAATCCAATCGGTTATCTCGTTGTACCTCGCGTTGTAGCCTGCATGATTATGGTACCAATCCTCGCATTTTATGGCGTTGCCATTGGTATTGCAGGTGGTTATTTTGTAGCTACTGCTATTAAGGGGTTAGCACCAGCCACCTATTTAGATTCGATACAAATGTTTTCAACCATTTCTGATTTTACATTAGGGTTAATTAAGTCTAGTGTTTTTGGTGCTGTCATCGCTCTTGTAGGTTGCTATAAGGGAATGCATACCAAGATGGGGGCCGAAGCTGTTGGTTTCTCCACTACTAGTTCTGTAGTAACAAGTATTATCTTAGTATTTGTATTTAATTATTTTTTATCAACTCTACTCTTTTAATCGATTATCTCGAACGAGGGCTTTATGATTGAATTACGTGATGTGGTTGTAGCCTATGACACGCGTGTAATATTAGATTCTGTTAATCTGACCATTAAAGATGGGGAGACGCTTGTTATTTTGGGTGGTAGTGGTAGTGGTAAAAGTACGCTATTACGCTTGATTATAGGTTTACAACGCCCCACATCAGGCCAAATTATTGTTGATGGTGTAGATATTACTACATTATCTGAAGAAGAATTTAATAAGGTACGTCAAAAGATGGGCATGGTATTTCAATACTCCGCATTATTTGACTCTATGTCAGTGGGGGAGAATGTCGCCTTTGGACTAAGGGAACATACCAATCTGAGTGATGATAAAATTCAACATATTGTTGATGAGCGACTCGGTTGGGTTGGGTTGAGCGGATATGAGTCTTACATGCCTAATGAGTTATCTGGGGGGATGAAGAAAAGGGTTAGTCTTGCTCGGGCTATCGCTCTTGACCCGACGCTCATCTTGTACGATGAACCTTCGTCTGGTCTAGACCCCATTACATCGGGAACGATTAGTATGCTCATCCGAGGTATGCAAGAACGGTTGGGCTGTACATCTATCGTAGTAACTCATGATATGCAATCTGCTTTTTATGTGGCTGACAGAATTGCATTACTGGATAAGGGAAAATTTATAGAAGTATCTAAAACAGAGGATTTTAAAAACTCACCTAATCCTAAAGTACAACAATTTATTCATGGTGAGGCGGAGGCTATCGATATCGGAACAAGGAGAGACAGATAATGAAGTGGACGACGGAAGCTAAAGTAGGGGCTTTCACAATTGTAGGTGTTGTGTTGTTCGTGCTGGGCATCATATTTGTGGGGCGTATAGACGTATTTGCAAAACCTCAGATGACGATTACCGGTGATTTTGCTCAAGTTAATGGGTTGAAAAATGGTAATCAGGTTAAATTTTCTGGTGTCGCAATTGGTACGGTTTCTGATATTGAAATTACACCATCTGGTGTTTTGGTGAAGATGAAAGTCGATGATAAAACTCAAATACCAAGCGATTCAACATTTTCCTTAGGATCTGATGGATTCTTAGGGGATAAATTTATTCAAATTTCACCTGGTAAATCAACCGTATATTTACATGATGGTGATTCCGTTAAAGGTGAAGGGGTCGATGCGATGGATAAAGCCATGCAAAGCGCTCAAAAATTAATGGCTGGTACAGAACAAATGTTGCAATCCATTAATACTATTATTGGCGACCCTAAAACACAAGACGCATTAAAACATTCATTGCAATCTACGGCTGTCATGGCTGACAATGCGGTAGCGGTTACACAAAATATGGCAGATGTGACGGCTCAGCTAAATCAAGCGGCTCAACAATTTAATGCCGATGGTAATGCTGGTAATGACATGCGTGCTATCTTGACGAATATTAAACAAACCACGGATCGTGTTGATCACATGGCGCGTTCCATGGAAGGAACCGTAACGGATCCAAAAGCACAAGAAAATATTAAAGCAACATTGCATAATACGGAGCAAATTTCTGCTCGTGTCAATAAATTGTTAGGTGGCAAACCATATGCATCTGAAACCGTTAATGGTTCCTCGGAGGCTAATGGTTCTGAAAAAAAGTCATCTATTAAAGTAGAACCTTCTGTGGATTTACTTTATAATACAAATCAAGAAGAGGTCCGTATCAATGGTCGTGCTCGCGTTTACACAGATAAAGGCATGGGTGAATTTGGACTTTCTAATATTGGTGATGATACCGATTTTGATTTGAATGGCGGTAAATTTATCGCAAATAAATGGTTAGTACGCGGTGGTATTTTTGAAAGCAAGCTCGGGTTTGGCATTGACTATAATCCACGTGGGTCTTTTGGCGTTTCTGCAGCTATGTATGATTTGAATCATCCTAAATATCGATTGCGTTCTGATATACGCTTACATAATAATACGTACGGTGTTGTGCAAATGACACGCCCATTTGGTTCTTCAAATGGAGGCACCTACTTTGGTATTAAACAAGTCTTTTAAAACACATATCGTGTGGAGGTATACGTATGAATAAGAAGGCCTTTTCTTTAGCCATAATATTATCGATGGCTACAACAGGTGCATTCGCAAGTGACGTTGTTTCTACATCTGTCAATAATGGTGACAAACTCACAAAACTTCAAAAAGAAGCTATTCAATTAACTCAACAACAATTAGCTCAAAAAGCTTCTCAAGATGCACAACAATATGAAGTCGCATTGAACCTAAATGAAGATAGCACAGTTTCTCTTGCACTGGCTAATAACCGCGCTGCAAAACAATCCTTGTGGGATTATCAAGCTGCAAAAGCAACAGTAAGTGCTACAGCAGCAGGAAAAAATCCTAATGTATCCTATACATGGCAAGGTACTCGTAATCACGGTGCCAATACTATGACGGGGAGAACTGTTACTAGTAAGACTGGTCAACATAGCTTCACTATTAAGGCCCCTGTATTTAGCCCTGAGTTAGATGCTAATATTGATAAGTCTCGCTTTGCTCGTGAAGGTAGTGGTGCTGCTTATGAAGAAGCTTTACAACAAGCTAAATATGATGCTATCAATGGATACTACACATTAATTATGTATCGTAACAAGGTAGACGTAGCAAACCAAGCTGTTAAGGATTACCAAGGTCATGTGGATAATGTAAAGGCTCAATATAATGTAGGTCTTGTAGCTAATTCTGATGTATTGGCTGCGGATACTAATTTGGCTGACTCTCAAACAAACCTTGTAAAAGCACAAAATGCAGCGAATTTAGCGGAAGCAAACTTGAATTTGGTGATTGCATACCCAACACAAACGTCTATTACAACAGCAGAACATGATTTGCAATACAAACCATATGCTGTTACATTAGAACAAGCAAAAGCGTATGCTATGCTTCATCGTTCCGCTCTTGTACAATCTGCGATGGCTGTAAAACAAGCTGAAGAGGGTTTAAAAGCTGAGAAAGCTGGCTATTTACCAACAGTAGGTGTCGAAGCTGGCCGTGGCTATGCTGATCCAGATGGCTACTTTGGTACAAGCAGTAAATCTTGGCATATTGGCGCATCCGCTACATGGAGTTTGTGGGATGGGGGCCAAACACAAAATAAAATTAAGATTGCTCAAGATACATTAGAAAAGGCTAAGGAAGCTAATTTAGCAGCTGTTGATAAGGTAAACCTTGCTGTGCAACAAGCATATCTTAACTTGCGTTCTGCAGAACAAACAATTCAAAGTACACAAACGGCAGTAAATCAAGGTCAAGAAAATTTCCGTATTGCAACACTTCGTTACCGCGCTGGTGTAGGCACAAACCTTGATGTGCTCGATGCAGAAACTAAATTGACTGAATCTCGCAATAATTATGTAGATGCTTTATATAATTACAATGTAAGTATTTCTGCTCTTGAACAAGCAACAGGCATTCCTTTGGATACTCCTGTAGGTCAAGGGGCAAGTATTATTGCTAATAGTGGTGCTGTAGAACAATTAGCAGCATTAGCGACAGCTACACCTGCAAAAAAATAATCATAGAGATAATATACACTCTATTTAAAATGACGATTGCTTCGGCGGTCGTCATTTTTTTTATAGTTGAATGAACTGTATTACATTTTGATTTCATAAAATTTATACATCATATACTATTGAAATATCATAGAGTATGGTAATATTGATGTATAAATAAGCGTAATTTTTTTAGGTGTGGGGTTTCCTATGACAAGGAAAAAATGGTGCCTAATTGGTGCAGCAGTTTTAGGATTGGGTGTAGCTGGAATAGCTACTTCCATCAATCCAATTGCAGAGCGATATGTGGCGCCCATGGTACAGGAACAACTACATAATACAGTTAGAGGTACAATTCAGTATGATTCTATGCACATCGCTTGGAATGGGGATGTAGTACTGCAAAATGTATCATTAAGGGATGAAAATGACCATTTGGTAGCGGCCGTTCCGACTATGAAGGTATCAATGAAATGGACATCTGCTCCATCTATTTTGATGGGGAATTCAAGTGGTGCAGCCATCGTTTCTACCATTACTTTAGAAAAACCGGAC